>NZ_CP098514.1:602075-1204150 GCF_023703775.1 Haloplanus sp. GDY1
GTGCAGAAGATCGCCGAACAGAAGCAGTCCGACCTGCTCGCCTACGACCTGAAGAACGCCGCGAAGGAGGTCGTCGGCACCTGCGTCTCCCTCGGCGTCACCATCGAGGGCAACGACCCCCGTCAGTTCAAGGACCGGATCGACGAGGGCGAGTACGACGACCGGTTCGCCGACGAAGCGGCGGCGTAACTCGGCGCGACGATCCGCGGGTTTCTTTTCACCCTCCGTGCTAGTGACGCGGTATGACAGACTCCCTCGTCGTCCCCGAGGACACCGTCCGGCAGGCCGTCGGCGACGTCGCCGTCCCGCGAATGGGCGTGATCGAACAGGTCTGGGAGACCGACCCCATTCCGACCGCCGAAATCGAGAGCCGGGCCACCACGGCCGTCTACGACCTCGACTTCTCGTCGGTCCCCGACGGCGGCGAGGTGGCCATCGGCGCCGGTAGCCGCGGCATCGCGAACCTCGAGGCCATCGTCCGCGGCGTCGTCGCCGGCGTCCGCGAGCGGGGGTACGAACCCTTCGTCTTCCCGGCAATGGGGAGCCACGGCGGGGCGACCGCCGAGGGCCAGCGCGAGAAACTGAACACGCTCGGGGTGAGCGAGGAGTCCGTCGGCTGTGAGATCCGCGCGACGATGGAGGTGGAGACGGTGGGCGAGACGCCCGAACGCGGCGTGTCGGTGTACGCAGACGCCAACGCCGTCGCCGCCGACGGCATCGTGATGGCCAACCGGATCAAACCCCACACCGACTTCGGCGGCGAGGTGGAGAGCGGCCTCTCGAAGATGCTCGTCATCGGCATGGGGAAACAGAAGGGGGCGAAGATGGCCCACGACTGGGCGGTCGACTGGAGCCTCCGGAACATGCTCCCCGAGATCGCGAGCCAGTTGCTCGAGGAACTCCCCGTCGCCGGCGGCGTCGCCATCGTCGAGGACGAACACGACGACACGACGCTGATCGAGGGGGTCCCCGCGTCGGGCTTCCTGGAGCGCGAGCGGGAACTCCTGGAGATGGCCTACGACCGGATGCCGAAACTCCCCTTCGACGACCTGGACGTGCTGGTCGTCGACCGGATCGGCAAGGACGTGAGCGGCCAGGGGATGGACACGAACGTCACCGGCCGCCGGCACTTCACGATCAACGAACCCGAACCGGAGTCGCCCGACGTAAAGCGGATCTACCTCCGCGGGTTCACCGAGAAGACGAAGGGGAACGCGATGGGGATGGGGCAGGCCGACTTCGCCCACCGCGACGTGAAGGAGAACCTCGACTGGCCGAAGGCACTCATCAACGCCATCACGGCCAGCACGGTCCGCGGCGTTCGCCTGCCGCCGGTCGTCGAGAACGACCGCGCCGGGTTGCAGGGCGCCCTCGGCACCATCGGCCCGGTCGCCGGCGACGAGGCGCGCGTCCTGCGGGTCACCGACACGATGCGTCTGGAGCGGTGTTACGCCTCGGAGCCCCTGATCGAGGCCGCCCGGGAGCGCGACGACCTGCGCGTCGTCTCCGACCCCGAGGAACTCGCCTTCGACGACGACGGCGAGTTCGCCGCGCCGTCGCCCGACCTGTAAGTCGCGGTCCGTCCGCCGGACGCGGTCGTGCGGTCCGACGGCGCCGTCTCGCGGGAGGTGGCGGCCGACGGCTATAGTAGCGACTGAAACTGTTTGCACAGCAGATCGTACGCAGTACTGCGATCTGCTGTGCAATGACTTTCAATCGCTACTATCGAACGCCCGGTCGTACTGCACCGGCACCTCGATGTCGTCCAGTCGGTCGAGTTCCCGGGCCGCGCGGAGCGCGAAGTACGGATCGCGGAGGTGTTCCCGGCCGACGATGGCCAGGTCGCCGCGGCCGTTGCGGACGAGGGCGTCGGCCTGCTGGGCGGTGGTGATGCCGCCCACGGCGCCGACGGCGACGTCGGCCTCGGACTCCTGTCGGATCCGCCGGGCGTAGCGCTCCTGGTACCCCGGCCCGGTCGACGGGATCCGCTGATCGGGGTGGATCCCGCCGGCGCTCACGTCGATCAGGTCGACGCCGAGGGGGGCCAGGTCGTCGGCCAGCCGGATGGAGTCCTCGACGGTCCACGAGGGGCGGTCGTCGAGCCAGTCGGTCGCCGAGATGCGGACGAACAGCGGAGCGTCGTCGGGCCACACCTCGCGAACCTCGCTCGCGACCTCCCGGAGCAGGCGGGTCCGCCCCTCGAAGTCGCCGCCGTAGTCGTCGGTCCGGCCGTTGGTCACCGGCGAGAGGAACTCGTGGAGGAGGTAGCCGTGGGCGGCGTGAATCTCGGCCACCTCGAAGCCGGCGTCGCGGGCGCGTTCCGCGGCCGCGACGAACGAGTCGATCACCCCGTCGACGTCCGCGGCGGTCATCGCCCGCGTCGCCGTCTCCCCCTCCTCGTAGGGCCACGGATCGTCCGAGGGGGCGACCGTCTCCCACCCGTCCTCGCCCGCGAGCGGTCGGCTCCCCTCCCACGGCCGGGTCTTCGAGGCCTTGCGGCCGGCGTGGGCGAGTTGGATGCCGGGCACGCTCCCGTTCGCCCGGATGGACGCCGTGACGTCGGCGAGGGCGTCGGCGTGGGCGTCGCTCCAGATCCCGAGGTCGTGGGGTGTGATCCGTCCACGGGGTTCGACGGCCGTCGCCTCCGTCATGACGAGGCCCGCGCCGCCGACGGCGCGGCTGACGAGGTGGGTGTGGTGCCAGTCCGTCGGCAGGCCGTCCCGACCCTCACAGGAGTACTGGCACATGGGCGAGACGGTCACGCGGTTCGGGATCTCGGTGCCGCGAAGCTCGAGGGACGTAAAGAGGTCGGCTGTCACGGGCGGGCGTTCGGCCCGGCGGGCGATACGCCTGTCGGAACCGGCGGAGGCTTCGGGAGCCAATACGGGTCACTGTCAGTCAGTACCGGCGGTTCGCCGAGACGGTCCGGTGAACCACCGGTAGACAGTTACAATCACCCGCATCAGGCCGACGGCACGCCCCGCGTGGCGGTCGCCTTGAACGAGGCGACGACGGTCGTCCCACGGTGGAGGTTCAGTTTCTCGACGCTTGCGACCGTCACCAGCGCCGAGACCGACACCTCGTCGCCCACGTCGACGGTGACGAGCGCGACGGCCTCGCCGGCGTCGACGGTGCGGACCGTCCCCTCCAGTCGGTTGCGGGCGCTGGTGCGGTCCGGATCGGGCGAGCGCGAGGGGTCCTGCAGCGTCACCGCGTCGGCCCGGAGCGTGAGGCGGACGTCCTCGCCGTCCGCCTCCGGTACGAGCGCCCGGACGGCCCCCGCCGGCGTCTCCACGGTCGCCAGTTCCCCGTCGCGCTCGACGATCCGTCCCCGGAGGACGGTCTCGGCCGTCTCGGCGACGCCGCTGAACTCGGCTCGCAACCGGTCGTAGCGCGACAGGAGGTCGCGCGCGCGGTCGGTGAGCCGACTGCCGCCGCCCCCCGAGCCGCCGCGCTTGCGCTCCACGAGGTCGCCGAAGGCCGTCTCCAGTTCGACGATCCGCTGCTGGGCCCGCGAGTAGGACCGGCCGAGCGCCGACGCCGCGGCGTTGATCGACCCGTGGTCGTCGATGGCCCGCAGGAGGACGACGTCACGCTCCGTCAGCGTCACGTCGCCCTGCCCGATGCGGGCGTCGAACTCGGTCGAGAACTCCATACCCGACGTACAGCGGCCGGCGTCAAAGACCTTGCCGCCGGGCTTTCCCCCCGCCGAACGACGCCGGCGGGAGGCATCGTCCCCCGTCGCGGCCCGCAGACCGTTAATTATTTTATAAATACTTCCCAAGGTTGTGTCTATGTCGATACAACGGCGGCAGTTCATCGCGGCGATCGGCGGCGGAGCGCTCGCAGGCATCGCCGGCTGTTCCGGAACCGACGGCGGCGGCCAGAGCGAGGACGGCGCTGGCGTCGCCGGCGAGACGCTCACGCTGACCACGACGACGAGCACCTACGACACGGGACTGCTCGGCGAGATTCACGGCGACTTCGAGGAGATGTACGGTGTGACCGTCGACGCGGTCGCGCAGGGAACCGGTGCGGCACTGGAGTCAGCCCGCAACGGCGACTCGGACGTCGTGATGGTCCACGCCCGCGGACTCGAGGACGAGTTCATGCGCAACGGCTACGGGATCAACCGACGGGACCTCATGTTCAACGACTTCGTGATCGTCGGCCCGGAGAGCGATCCGGCCGGCATTCAGGGCATGAGTTCCGCGACGGAGGCGCTCAACGCCATCGCGGAGTCGGAGTCGACGTTCATCTCCCGCGGCGACAACTCCGGCACCCACACCAAGGAACTCAACCTCTGGGAGGCGGCGGGCACGGACCCCGGCGGCGACTGGTACCAGGAGATCGGTGGCGGGATGGGCGAGGCGCTCAACATCGCCAACCAGCAGGGTGCGTACACCCTCTCGGACCGCGGGACCTTCATCTCACAGCGCTCGGAGATCGACCTGGTCATCCTCGTCCAGGGACCGATCGAGGACGGGCCGGAGATCCTCGCCAACCCGTACGGGGTCATGGCCGTGAACCCGGGCGTTCACGAGAACGCCAACTACGACCTGGCGATGGCGTACATCGGCTGGATCACCAGCCCCGGTGCGCAGGACGCCATCTCGAACTACACGATGAACGGCGAGCAGCTGTTCTTCCCGGAGGCCGTCTCGGAGAATCCCGACTTCCAGCAGTACGTTCCGGAAGGCTGGAGTAGCGACTCCTCCGAGTAGTGACCGTGCCAGTCGAACCGGTCGCACAGCTTCCGGCCGTCGTCGACTTCCCGTTCAGGGAACAGTACGTCTGGAGCATCATCTACGTCTCGCTGTACGTGAGCGTCACCGCGGTGGCGCTCAGCACGCTGTTCAGCCTCCCGGTGGCCATCGTGATGGGATTCACCGACTTCCCCGGCAAGCAGTTCGTGAAGTCGGTGATCAACACGGGGATGGGCTTTCCGAGCGTCGTCGTCGGGCTGGCCGTCCTCTTCATCGTGTCGAACCAGGGGCCGCTGGGGGCGCTGAACCTCATCTTCACCAAGGAGGCGATGATCATGTCGCAGTTCGTGCTGGCGACGCCGCCGATAACGGCAATCGCCCTCGCGGCCATCACGGGCGTGAACGAGAACGTCCGCGACGCGGCTCACGTCCTCGGCGGGACGCGTCTCGACGTGGCGCTGGTCGTCCTCAAGGAGGCCCGCTACGGCATCGCGACGGCGGTGCTCGCCGGCTTCGGTCGCGCCATCAGCGAGGTCGGGTCCGTCTTCATCGTCGGCGGCAACATCGTCAGTTCCGACGGGGTGTCGAGCACGCGGACGCTGACGACGGCGATCCAGTTGGAAGCACGCCAGGGCCGGTACGACACCGCGATGGTGATCGGTGCGATCCTGCTCGCCATCGTGCTGACGGTCAACGCCATCGTCGTCCGACTCGGTGACGAGGGGGCGATGCAGTGATGGTCCGGCTCTCGAACGTCACCCACGCCTTCGGCGACGAGACGGTGTTCGAGGACCTCTCGCTCTCCATCGACCCCGGCGAGGTCGTCGGGATCATCGGCCCCTCGGGGGTCGGCAAGACGACGATCCTCCGCATCCTCGCCCTGTTCCTCGAACCGACCGACGGGACCGTCACGCTCGACGGGGAGGACGTCTGGTCGCTCTCCGAGGACGAGCGACTGACGCTCCGGCGACGGATCGGCATGGTGTTCCAGGAGGCGAGCCTGTTCGACGCCAGCGTCGAACGGAACGTCGAGTACGGCCTGCGGGTACGCCAGCCCTGGAGCGACCGGCTCCGCGACGAACTGTGGTCGGTCGTGGGGTCGAACGGGACGCCCGAGGCGGTCACCGAGGCGCTCGAACTCGTGGGCCTGGACGGGAAGCTTCACCAGGAGGCACGTTCGTTGTCCGGCGGCGAGGCCCAACGCGTCTCCTTCGCGCGGGCGCTGGCGTACGACCCCGACTACCTCCTGCTCGACGAGCCGACCTCCGACCTCGACCCGCGGAACACGGACCTCATCGAGGACGCGGTCCTCGAGGCCCGGGACCGCGGCATCGGCGTCGGCATCGCGACCCACGACATGCACCAGGCCGAACGGATCGCCGACCGGGTCGCCGTCGTCCTCGGCGGCGGCATCGCGGAGTTCGGCCCGGCCGAGCAGGTGTTCGAGAACCCGACCGACGAGCGGACCGCCAAGTTCGTCTCCGGCGAACTGGTGTACTGATCGCTCTCCGTCGGCACCGGGACCCCTCACTCCGCACCGGCCGGCGTCCAGTACCGTCGACCCCCTCGTCCCCCACTGCAGGGAGGGGTCGGTCGATCGGTAGCGCCCTCGCGACGGGGCCGCAAAAATCCAAAGACATTATGTCCCACAATAGACAACGCCGTTGTGCTACCAATGAAACAACGAGAGCAGTACGAGCACTGGAAGCAGGTCGTGCGGAGTCGGTCGCGGCGTGACGTGCTGAAAGGGCTCGGTGCGGCCGGCATGGCGGGGCTCGCTGGCTGTTCCGGTGGCGGTGGCGGCGGTGGCGAGGCGACGGCCACCGCGACGGCCACCGAGACCGAGGGATCGATGGACTCCGGCGGCGACGCGACGGACACGCCGACGGAGACCAGCAGCAGTTCGGAAGTCGACGGGTCGATGACCATCTTCCACGCCGGCAGCCTCGCAGCGGCGTTCAGCGAGGCCGAACCGGCGTTCGAGGAGGAGTACGGCGTCGACGTGAACCGCGAGCCGAAGGGATCGGTCGCCTCGACCCAGAAGATCACCCAGCAGGGTCGGCGGGCGTCCGTCCTCGGCACCTCCGACTTCCGGCTCATCCGCGACCGGATCGTTCCGGACTACGGTGATTGGTACACGATCTTCACGACCAACTCGATGTCGATCCAGTACCGCGAGGATTCACCGGGCGCCGACGAGATCTCGAAGGACAACTGGTGGGAGATCCTCTCGCGCGACGACGTGACCATCGGTCACTCGGACCCGGCGGTCGACCCCGGTGGGTACCGCGCGGTCATGACCCAGCAACTCGGCGCCGAGTCGTTCCAGGGAAGCCAGCTCTACGACCAGTCCACCTACGAGACACTCCGCGAGAACTCGACGGTGCCGACGGGGACGGAGACGAAGCTCCAAGGTCAGCTTCAGTCAGGTGCGCTGGATTACGCCTTCTACTACCAGTCCATCTCCAGCACCAACGACATGCCCTACATCGACCTCCAGCCCCAGGTCGACCTCTCGCGGGCGACGAGCGAGTACGCCCAGCACTACGCGAAGGCGGAAGTCGAGACGGAAAGTGGGACCTTCACCGGGGCGCCGATCGCCTACGGAATGACCGTCCCGAACGTCGCCCCCAATCCCGAAGCGGGCGCGGCGTGGATCGAGTACTTCGGCAGCGACGCCGGCCAGTCGGTGCTCGAAGAGTTGGGTCTCGTCCCGGTCGACCCCATCGTCGTTCCCCAGAGCGGTCGGGACGCCGTCCCGGATCGCGTGATGGACGTCGCCTCGGCGAAGAGTAACCTCGGCCCGCTGGAACTGTAACGGGGCAGACCGCTCCGACACAGATATGTTTCTGAACGGGAATCCCGATTCCAATGGCAACGAGTACTGAGACGCGACTCTCCCTCGACGGGGTCGGGTGGGGATCACTGGCCGTGGCGTTCGTCGCCGTCCAGGCGCTCGCGTTCACGGGTGCGTACACGACCGGCCGGCCGACGTGGTACGCGTTCTTCATGATCGCGAGCACTGCGGTCACGGCGTATCTCCTCCACGGCGACTCGTTCGTCGTGGCCGCGGCCACGATGGGGAGCATCCTGATGATCGCCCTGGGCCTACCGCTGTTCCTGTTCGTCGCCCGCCAGCAGCCGTCGCTGATCGTGGAGCGGGCGCTCGATCCCGACGTCCACCGGATGCTGTATCTCGGCATCTACGGGCCGCTGCTGGCCGCCATCGTCAGCCTGCTGTTCGGCGTCCCGCTCGCACACCTGTTCGCGGAGGGGTTCACCGGACAACAGCTGGTCGAGAGCCTGGTCGACCTGCCGCTGGTCGTCCCCCACAGCGTCGCGGGCATCCTCATCCTCTTCGGCTTCGGGTCGGGCGGTGCCTTCCCCAACGTCTCGGTCCTCGGAAGCATGATCGGTATCGTGCTGGCGATGACGTTCGTGAGCGCGCCCTACGCCGTCAACGCCACGCGGGAGGCGTTCGAGTCCATCGACGACCGCCTGGAGTACGCCTCGCGCATTCACGGCGCGAGCCGCTGGGACACGTTCCGCCGGGTGACGGCCCCGCTCGCGGTGCGCGGGATGGTCACCGGGGGCGTCCTCGCGTGGGCGCGGGCCGTCTCGGAGTTCGGCGCCGTCGCCGTCGTCGCCTACTCCGTCTCCTTCTTCTACCCACCCGCAGGCGAGAAGGTGACCGCCCAGCACGCGCCCGTCTTCGTCTACAACACCTACCTGACCGGGGGGCTCGAACAGAGCGGCGCCGTCGCGTTCATCCTGCTCGGCGTGTCGGCGGTCATCTTCTTGGTCATCCGGTATCTCACCAGCGACAGTTCGGCCACCGGAGGTGTCGTCTGATGGGGCTCCAGGCCGACGTGTCGGCGACGTTCTCCGCCGACGGCGCGGAGTCGTTCCACGTCGACGCCGCCTTCGAGGTCGAACGCGGCGAGAGCCTCGTGATCCTCGGGCCGAGCGGGAGCGGCAAGACCCTGCTGCTGGAGACCGTCGCGGGCTTTCACCCCCACGACGGTCCCGTCACGCTCGACGGCGAGCAGGTGAGCGGGACGCCGCCGGAGGAGCGGGACTTCGGCTTCGTCTTCCAGGACTACGCGCTCTTTCCCCACATGACCGTCCGCGAGAACGTCGACTTCGGGAGCCGCTATCACGACGACACGCGCGACCCCGACCCCCTGCTCGCGGAACTCGGCGTGGCGTCGCTGACCGAGCGCTACCCGCCGACGCTCTCCGGGGGCGAGAAACAGCGGGTCGCGCTGGCCCGTGCGCTGGCGGTCCGCCCCGAGGTGATGCTGCTCGACGAACCGCTGGCGGCGCTCGACGTTCCCACGCGGCAGTCGCTCCGCGACGACCTCGCCGACGTGCTCGCGGACGTGACGGCGGTTTACGTCACCCACAACCGGACGACCGCCCGTGCGCTCGCGGATCGCATCGCCGTGATGAACGACGGGGGGATCGTCCAGGTCGGGACCCCCGAGGAGGTGTTCGAACGGCCGTCGTCCCCGATGGTCGCCCGGTTCACCGGAGCGAACGTCGTCGACCTCGACGACGTCCCGTCGATCCGGGCGGCCGTCGACGTGGCCGCGAACGGCGTCGTCGCGATCCGACCCGAGGCGGTGCGGATCGACGACGACGGCGACGTGCGCGGGACCGTCGACCGGGTCGTGCGGGAGGACGCGACCAGCCGCGTCACCGTCTCGGTCGACGACGGGACGGTCGAGGTCTTCACCGACCGATCCGTCGCCGTCGGCGAGGAGTGCGGGCTCACGTTCCCGGCCGACCGAATCCACGTCTGTGAGGCCCGGTCGCCGGCGTAGGCGCCTCGGACCCGCCCTGTCGACGCTTCGACGGGTTTAAGTCCGACTTCCTCCACCTTCCGATGAGACAGGCCACCGCCTGTTTCACTGACCCGTAGGAGCGCAAGCGTACTACGGAGGTGAAAGATGGCAGATACAATAGAGCAAGCAGTCTCTCGCGCACTCGACGAGGCGCCGCCGCGGAACTTCCGCGAGACGGTCGACCTCGCCGTGAATCTGCGCGACTTGGATCTCAACGACCCGTCGAATCGCGTCGACGAGAGCGTCGTCCTGCCGGCCGGCACCGGCCAGGAGACCCAGATCGTCGTCTTCGCAACCGGTGAGACCGCACTCCGCGCCGAAGAGGTGGCGGACGACGTCCTCGGCCCCGACGAACTCGAAGAGCTCGGGGACGACGACGACGCCGCGAAGGACCTCGCCGACGAGACCGACTTCTTCGTCGCGGAAGCGCCGATGATGCAGGATATCGGTCGCTATCTCGGGACCGTCCTCGGGCCGCGCGGCAAGATGCCGACGCCGCTCCAGCCCGACGACGACGTCGTCGAGACGGTCAACCGGATGAAGAACACGGTTCAACTCCGGAGCCGCGACCGCCGCACGTTCCACACGCGCGTCGGCGCGGAGGACATGTCCGCCGAGGACATCGCGGACAACATCGACGTCATCGTCCGCCGCCTCGAGGCGGCACTGGAGAAGGGGCCGCTCAACATCGACTCCATCTACGTCAAGACGACCATGGGTCCGTCCGTGGAGGTAGAGGCATGAGCGAGAGCGAGGCCGTCAGGCGAACCGAGACGATCCCGCAGTGGAAACGCGAGGAGGTCGACGAACTCGTCGAGTTCATCGACTCCTACGCGAGCGTGGGCGTCGTCGGCGTCGCCGGCATTCCGAGCCGACAGCTCCAGAACATGCGCCGCGACCTGCACGGGAGCGCCGACGTCCGGATGAGCCGCAACACGCTCCTCCGGCGGGCGCTCGACGAGGTCGATCAGGGCTACGAGGGCCTCTCCGAGTACGTCTCGGGGCAGGTCGCCCTCATCGGCACCAACGACAACCCGTTCGGGCTGTTCCAGCAACTGGAAGCGTCGAAGACGCCCGCCCCGATCAACGCGGGCGAGGTCGCCCCCAACGACATCGTGATCCCGGAGGGCGACACGGGGATCGATCCCGGTCCCTTCGTCGGCGAACTCCAGCAGGTGGGCGCGGAGGCCCGCATCATGGACGGCTCGATCAAGGTGACCGCCGACTCGACGGTCCTCGAGGCCGGCGAGGAGGTCAGCGACGAACTCGCGAACGTCCTGAGCGAACTGGGCATCGAGCCCAAGGAAGTCGGGCTCGACCTCCGTGCGGTCTACTCGGAGGGCGTCCTGTTCGAACCCGACGAACTCGCCATCGACGTCGACGAGTACCGCGCCGACGTGGAGTCGGCCGCGGCCGCCGCGCGCAACCTCTCGGTCAACGCGAGCTACCCGACGGCCCGGACGGCGGGCACGCTGCTGGCCACGGCGGCCGGCCAGGCCAAGTCGGTCGGCCTCTACGCCGCCATCGAGGACCCCGACGTGATGCCGGACCTCGTGGCCAAGGCGGACGGCCAGGTGCGCGCACTCGCGGCACGGATCGACGACGACGAGGCGCTCCCGGAGGAACTGCGCGGCGTGGAAGCGCCGGCCGAACCGACGGGTGCCGACGACGAGGACGAGGAATCGAGCGACGATCAAGAAGACGAAGCCGCCGACCCCGACGCGGACGCGGACGCCGACGACGAGGACGACGACGACGGCGACGCGGGCGAGGGCCTCGGCGCGATGTTCGGATAACTCAGAACAATGGAATACGTTTACGCAGCACTCATCCTGAACGAGACCGGCGAAGAGATCAACGAAGACAACGTGACCGCGGTCCTCGAAGCCGCCGGCGTCGACGTGGAGCAGTCCCGCGTCAAGGCGCTGGTCGCCGCCCTCGAGGACGTCGACATCGAGGACGCCATCGAGACGGCCGCCGCCGCGCCCGCCGCTGGTGGGGGCGCCGCCGGCGCTGCCGCCGGTGGCGACGAGGACGACGACGAGGGCGACGAGGCCGCCGACGAGGCCGCCGACGAGTCCGAGGAAGAGGACGCCGCCGAGGAAGACGAGGACGAAGAGGCCAGCGGCGAGGGCCTCGGCGAACTCTTCGGCTGACGTCGGCCACCCCGTTCGATCCCCGTTTTTTGCGACGCCGACCGCGTAGCCGCGCGGCCGTCGGCCGAGGGTTGAAACCCGGTGCCGCGGCCACCCCCGCGGGATGGCAACGCCCGTCGGCGCCACGACGCTCGCGTACGCCCTGGTCGGCGTCGCCCTCGGGACGTGCAGCGGACTGACGCCCGGCCTGCACGCCAACAACTTCGCGCTGCTGCTCGCCTCCGTCGTCCCCGTCCTGCCGGGCCCGCCGCTCGCGCTCGGGGCCGCCATGCTCGCGGCCGGCGTCGTCCACACCTTCCTCGACGTGGTGCCGGCGCTCGCCCTCGGCGTCCCGGATCCCGCGACGGCGGCGGTGACGCTGCCGGGTCACCGACTCGTCCTCGACGGGCGCGGGCGGGAGGCGCTCCGGCTCTCGGCGCTCGGGAGCGGTCTCGCCGTCGTCGTCGCCCTCCCCGTGGCCGTCCCGTTGACCCGCGCCGTCGAACTCGCCTACCCGACGCTCCGCCGACACCTCCCGGTCCTCCTGACCGTCGTGGGCGTCGTCCTCGTCGCCACCGAACCGACCTGGCGGCGCCGGGTCGCCGCCCTGGCGACGCTCGCCGTCGCCGCGGGCCTCGGGTGGTTCGTCCTCGACGTCGATCCGACCGGCCCCGTGGCCGTCGGCGGCGTCCTCGCACCCCTCTTTGCCGGCCTGTTCGGGGCGCCGGTGTTGATCGAGGCGCTGGACGGCGAGGGCGTCCCGCCGCAGTCGGACCCGACGGTGACGCTCGACCGGCGGACGGTCCTCGGCACGGCGGGCGCCGGCGCCGGCGCGGGGGCGCTCGTGGGCTACCTGCCCGGCGTCTCCGCTGCCGTCGGGACGGTGCTCGTCCTCCCTGCGGTGCCCGGAAAGTCGGGCGCGCGCGGCTTCCTCGTCGCCTCCAGCGGCGCCAACACGGCCAACACGGTCTTCGGTATTTCACTGTAGGTACAACGTTAACAGTCTAATCGACAGACGACGGTGAAATTCGCCAAAATATCTATTAGACGCAGGCGTATGCGCGAGGAATAATCTAATATCTACTGGTTATGATTATTTCTACTGGTTATGATGATACCACCGAATAGTGACCTGAGACGGGGGTAGTGACTTGGGTAGATCGTAGGTCACTCTACTTCCTCAGGTCACTGGTTGCTTGGAAAATGACTGATCGGCTCGAATAGGTACGTCACTGACGTTTATTCCAGACGGATAGTTCTGTAAGTATCTGATTACGCGGTATTCGTCTGTGGTACAACTGGGTTATCAGTACCAGACTCGAAGATAACCGTTCTTATTTGGGAACAAAGACTAATCAATTATCTTACATATTTAGTCTACTGTTCGAGTATCCTATTCTGTAGGTAGAAGGCCTGTCACCCTCAAAATTAGCCTCATAGGGAAACATGTCAGATATTTGGGGGTGGAGGAACAGAGTGCGAGAGAGACGAACCTGCATGACAGACTCATACCTCACCGTCAAAATACTGAGCCTGAGAAAGAGTCTAATCGGTGATTCGAGATTTATTTATTATAGAAAATGAGATGGGAAATCAGTCTCGTCTATGTACCAGATTGCTCTGAGACGTATCAGATTGGTTTCTAAGCCGTTTGAGTTGATTGAAAGTAGGTAGGGTCGTATCTAACTCAAGCCGCTTAGAAACGCACTGAGGGGCTTAGAATAGAAACGCGTTCAGTGACCTAACAATAGCAACACGAACAACGGGTTCGTGTCGTCTGTAGTAGGTCACTGAACGGCCTACGAATGTTCGTATTCATATCGGTGAATCTCGTTCTCCATTCGAGTTGAATAACGATCTTTAGGACAGGAGTATTCTGATACGAAATGGTCCATACTGGTAGCAACTTCATAGAGGCAGATAGCTCCCTGAGTCTCATACTGCTGAATAGCCTGTTGAACGTTCAAGGGCGTCACGCCGACACCAAGCCCCTCTTCGACTAAGCCAGCCATATACTGAATCACCTCTTTGTCACAGAGAGATTGACGGTCGAACACGTAACTACCGTCATCTAATTTCTCTTTCACCGAGCGTTGTTTCAGTTTAGACATAACGGTGTTAGTTATAAGGATTATTCTCTGAACCACCACCGCCGTTATCCCAAGGCGTGGAAGCCGTCTTTCCAGAACCAGCGACGTGGGTATTGTGAGGGCCTTTACGGTCCATCGGTGAGGTATAGAGGTTACTATTACTACCAGAGTCGTCGTTAACAGACCCTTCGAGTAAGCCACATTCGACAGACGCCTTACGAATCTCAGACGAACTAACGTCTTCCTCAAGCTGGTCGGAAAGATACGTAGCTGTTTCGTCAATAGAAAGACCGTCCGTCGCAAGGAGTTGACAGAGAACACGACTGTCTTTCCACGGGGGGTCGGATAGGAAACTGTAAGGGATAGACTCGCCCGACGGGAGGACAAGCGACTCCGACTGTGTAGTTTCCTGTTCGCTCGAAGTATCTTCGATTGTAACCCCATGCAAATCGACGGCCTTGCGAATCAGACTCTCGTCTGTATTCAACTCATTCGAGGCGTCTTCAATCGAGTTGATTAGGTCACTATCGAACAGTTCTGTTAGGAAGTCACTGGCATCGGGAAGCAACACGTCTTCATTCCTAATATAGTGAGAGTATAGATGCCTAACATCGTCGTTCAGACTAACGTCATTCGGCTCAGATGGGTGTTCGACTATGGGAAGACCGTTGTTGTACCCGAGACGCTTAGGTTCGGACAAGGCGTCTTCCACGTACTCAGGTCGGTCTTCAGCAGGCTCACCGTTACGATTACGGACTTTAGCGATGGATTTGGCAGAGAGATTCATCAGCTATCCCCCTCGTAGACGTTCGTCGGGACGAGATAACGCACTACAGGATTGCTCATGCCATTACCAGAAACTACCTCCACAATTTCAGCCGTCTCGGAAACGTCGATTTCATCCCCGTGAGTGAAACGCCCCTCAAGGTAGACGAACTCGGCTTCAGGTCCACTGGTAACTGCTTTCAGAATCCGATTTCCCCGATTAACGTCAATCGAGCTTGCTTCAATTTCCTCCCCCATTTCGATTGTACTTCCCGCCGAGACCCGTTTATTCACACAGAACATCTTCTACTATAGTATAATCATACGCCGAGTCGGAATATTATTACATTCTAATGCGGCGTGGTTTGGACATGCCCGTCGCACAGTCCGTACACCCACTTCTAACCAAGTGGGGTTTCAGTAGAATCAGTACATAGGTCTCCTATGTGGAAATCAGTCTTAACTGACTGATTTTCTCAATAAATAGGAGTCATGTTCCGCTCTTCTAATCGCTTGTAACCGTATTCGACTGCTGAACTAATTTCATCGTTACTCATTTCAAAACTGTCAGTGACTTCTAAGTCTGATTCAAGTTGCTCCATATCAGGCTCATCAATCTCAGGATCATCCGATTCTCGAACCTCTAACTCACTAACGTCAAAATCGTTCATCTGACGCAACTCGTCAATCAGGCTACTGAGCCGTGACAGGTCGTCCGTATCGACATTCAGTAACGCACCACAGTAGCCTACGAGACGGCCATAGAAACCGCTATGCCACCGATTCCAGACATTTACGTAGTTAGACGGTTCACTGAGAATGGTGTCTCTAATCTCTTTTCTGACGTTCTGAGATACATCTAACACGTCTATCAGACTATCGACGTATGCTCTTTGCCCACGCTTGAGTTCCTTATTATTCCGAGTCGCAGTTAGTTTGAACTTGTAGACAGGAACCTTCCAGTCAGTAGAGTGAAGTTCTGGAGCGTCTTCAAGGATTTGAGCATATGACGGTTTAGTACGATAGACGTTAATCGCAGACCAGTCCACCCCACGAAGGTCTTCGTAACTGTCTATCTCAGTGCTAACTCCCTTCCCAAATTGGTACTTCCACAGACGATTGTATTTAGACTCGTCGTCAGCCTCCTTCGCATAGAGGGTTGTTCTCATCGAATCGTCATCCGTACCACCAAACTCGAATGTATCATCACCGTCTCGCCACTCAGTAGTCTCATTATGCTCTTCGCTTACAGAAATTTCAGTAGCATGGGGTTCAGATTGTTCAGACTCTTTCTCGCGTTCCCACCTCTCTCGAACAACTTGGTGAAACCCTTTGGGTAGAGATCGATATTCTACTGCGATGCTAACAGGCTCATCGTCTTCCTCACCGACGTTTAGATAATCACCATCTATAGGGTGGTCGATGTTACCGCCCTGTCGATTACACCATAGCTCACTCAAAGTGACCACCTCCATCACGGCGGGGAAGACGGTGCTTCTTCATGTATTTCAGAACAGTCTGTGTGGTAACACCGAAGCCCTCAGCTATTTCACGCATGGATTTCCGCTGGATGTAATAGCAGACGATTAACACGTCCCTATCACGGTAAGCAGTAGGGTACTGTTCAGCAATATCCTCGATAGAAACTGATTGGACATCTAACATTTTTATTTATTGTAAACTTTTATTTGGAAATTGGTTTAGAAACTACAATTCTAACTATGGTAGTGGCCTGCGAGGTACGCAATTAGTTCGCCATACGTCTTGTCGTCAGGGTTCTGATAGATTTCAGACTTCATTTCATCCAACACCTCTTTACACTCAGATGAAACTCTAAGATGCTTGTCATAGCGACGTGACATTAGAGTTCACCCTCCTCGAACAGTTCCATGAGCTTCGAGACGACTTCACCACGGGGGACAGAACTTGTTCCGTAAAGTGTCTCTTTCAGTTCGTCCAGTCGTTCAATCTCATCTTCGGAAAGTCGGATTTGTTTTCCTCTCATCTGCATCTAATTGGTAATGTTAATGTCAACGACCGTTGACACAGGGGATTAGCAAGGAATAGATATATTCTGCAAATATGCTGGTAAACCGCGAGTATAGTAATCTATCTGTTCAGATACCTTAGTCTCGGTAAACCGACTCCTTAACAAATTACTGAGTTACTATGACGCTTTGTGAAGTCACTACGTCTGTTACAACCAGTATTATCGTCGGCAGTTTTCTGATTGGACTGTATTTGCTACTAACAGCAAAATAAGACTCTCTAAGGCACATTTGGGGTGTGCGTGTAGCCTTTGAAAATTTGCTGATCGGGATAGTAACAGTCTATGTCAATAGTTACCATGCTCTTAGAACGACAAAGAAGTGGCCTGTTAGACCCCCCTCCCTCTTTCAATCATCTGCTACACAGCAAGAGTACGAAGCAAGCGAAATAAATAATAACAAACTACTACGCAAGAGGTTCTATTCTATGAACGTATTTCTCAAAGGGTCTTCGTCTACAAACCTTCTACTAATATCTAATAATATTCCGAACCACCTGAGACAGACAAGTCTCTCTATACGTATCTGCCTCAGACGTATCTCAGAGACGTATATCTCACTCACGCCCATGTGCCAGATTGCTCCGTATCGTATCAGATTGCTCTGTAAGCCGTTTGAGTGATTTGGAAGTGGTAGGCATCCTATTGAACTGAAGCCTCTTAGAAACGCACTGAGGGCCTTAGAATAGATTCGCGTTCAGTGACCTGTGAAAGAAAACAGAATCACGTATGATTGTGTCGTTATCTACAGGTCACTATTCGAGTAACTGCCTGTAGGGTGTGATTGAACGCTTTGACCCTTGGGGTAAGACGAACAGAAATATTGACCCTCGTTAGTAGCAACGTGAGGTATCTAAGACTGTTGTTTTCGACGGGTAGGTAGTTGAGAACCGTGACTGAGAGAGAAAAGTATCTGAGACAATTACCTGTGTTGGAGAGACTTGTCTGTCTCAGAGTTTTCGGAATATTATTAGTGTTATAATGAAGACTTCTGAAATGAAGAAAAGGTTTGAACGAAAGCCCTCAAGGACAGCATAGAAGTATTAATTAACAGGCGCAGCGGGCGCATAGAAGCAGAAGGAAATTGGAATGTGGGGGCGGTCTAATAGGTCACTTCTTTGTCGATTTAGAAGTATGCTAATGAGTAACAAGGACTGCTACCATACCCCCCCGTGGTTAGTAGCATGGAAATGGATGTGATTACATTCCTCCGCGATTTCCACCGAAATGTAACCAAATATGGTAACACTAACCTTGTGTTGTAGGAAAATAACGTTAGATAGACTCAGATATGCGGTCCATGTCTCCGAACCGATTTCTGTAAATCCGTATCGGAATATTTCAGATAATTCTCTTTCGTCGTCTCAATATCATCATGGCCAAGTAGATCGGCAAGCAGTGAAATGTCACCACCGTCGTTAATGAAGTGGACACCGAACGACTTTCTCAAGGTATGTGCGCCGACTCTCTTGACCTTCTGACCACCCCTATTCTCATAGACGGTTTCCTGTAAACCAGCGTTCTCTGCGGCTGTAGTAACCACGTCAGTAACAGTCTGTTCGTCCATTCTCACTTGCCTTCGAGTAGGGAACAAGTATTCAGACTCTTCGGCGTAGAACACTTCATTTCTATCAGCTTCGAGCCACATGGATAGCAGAGAATCCAGTGTTCCATGATACCAAACTGTTCGGGATTCATCTGTCTTCTTTCCGTAGATAGCTATCTTGCGGCTATCTCTGTCGATGTGAGATATTTTGATACGGACTAATTCACTGCGACGGATACCAGTTTGATAGAGCAACCGAACAATCAGTTCGTTTCTAACTGTCGGCGCAGGGACGTGGTTTACCAGCCGTCTAACTTCATGAATCTCAAGGGGCTTCTCACCTCCCTCTACCTCTTTCTTAGAATCACTGAACATACCGTCAATTCGCTCGGGGGTAGCGTGTTCAGTAGGATCGTCACCTACGTCCATCTGAGGGAAACCCCTACGTCCATTCTCACCGAATTTCTCAATCGTACTGTAGAGATCGGAGATAGCAGCATGAGCAACACGGATAGACGATGGAGCATATCCCTGTTCATTCAGCATATGTTGGTAGAAGTCTTCCACGTGACCACTGTGACAGTCTTCTATCCCTACGTCAGTCTCTTCCTCAAGATACTGAACGAAACGACGGATATGCCTACGATACTCCCTTGCAGTATCCGTATTCCCAGCAGCCTTGTAGCTATGATGAGCATCAATAGCCTGTTCGACTACAGAAACCTGTTCAGTCATACTATCCTTCCCTCCAATAACGCGGTTCGTCTTCGTCGGGGATCATATTCACCGCGTTAGATTGACTAATCTGTGCCAAGGCTATGGAAGCCTCTTGCTTACTCACATTCACCTGTTCAGCAATCTCTTGGGGTGTTACAGCCGTATGAAGTGAGGTAGGTAGCTCACTGTAGACGGACGTGACAGTAGCGTCTGAGACGGCTGTGTTAGCCATAACAGTAGACTCAACTGATTCCACTATCTCAGTCAAACCGTCTATCTTGCCGTCGAGACGTGTTAGTAACGACTCTATATCGCCTAGTGAATCTCTATTCCCCGACGTAGTTTCAGCCGAACCAGTTCCGTAGGCATCACCCAACTCCCGTGAGACAGAAAGTCGAATCAGATGGGAAAGTGAGTCGTATTCATCTGAGTCGTCTACTGCTGATTCCCATTTCTGTTTCTGAGTCTCATCTACTCGAAAGGCGATTGTAGGACGTTCACCCATGCTACTGTCTATTATCTCCCTGTAGTTAGTTGTTTGCACTGTAGGTACAGACGAATACCCAACACGGTCTTCGCGCTGTTCGCCCTCGTCGCCCTCGGAACCCCCCGAACCGGCGTGATGGTCGCGATGGAGCGGGCGGGGGTCACGGAGCCCCTGGGAGCCCTGGTCGCGACCGCGGGCCTCGCGGCGGCCATCGGCTTCGCGCTCGTCGTCTCCGTCGGCGACGCGTACCTTCGGACGGTCGGCCGCCTCGACTACACCCGCGTGTCGCTCGCGACGGGCGCCCTGCTGACCGGCGTCGCCTACCTGTTCGCCGGGATCCTCGGCCTCGCGGTGTTCGCGCTCGCGGCGCTCGTGGGCCTCCTCCCGGCGGTTCTCGGCGTCCGACGGGTTCACCTGATGGCGGTGCTGGCGCCCGCGGTCATGTGACGGCGTCTCCCACCTCCCGGGAACCGGCCGGCTAGTTCTTACTGTTACAAATCCAATGCTATCCCGGGTGAAGACGCATGTCCACGCAGTTACTGACGGCGGCGGATCGAAAGCGGCGGGCCGCCCTCGACGCGATTCCGCCGTTAGAGCGGACGGAAACCGACGGCCGACTCCGGATCGTGCGGGGGTTCCGTGGCCTCACGCCCTCGCAGGCCGTCGGCTATCTGGAGGGGCTCGGCGGCGAGCGGGTCGACGACCGGACGGTGGCGGGGCCGGGCTGGCGGGCCACGCTCGACACGCGGACGATTCCCGTCGGCGCCTACCGGCTGACCGAGACGCTGATCACCTGGACCGGCGACCCCGACGCCGTGGAGGCGGTGGTCCTGCGGTTCCGGATCAAGGCCTTCAGGGCGCCCGGATGAGCGGGGTGGGGACGCCGCACCGCCCCGATCCGACCGCTCGGCGCTCGCAACCCGAAAGACAACGATTAAAACCCGCGAGCGGGTTCGTGACTGTATGAGTCAGACCGAAGGGAAACAGGAGCGCCAGTGTGTCTCCTGTGGTATCAACATCTCCGGGATGAGTGCCGCCTCGTTCAAGTGCCCGGACTGCGGACAGGGGATCTATCGCTGTGCGAAATGCCGCAAGCAGAGCAACCTCTACGAGTGCCCGGACTGCGGGTTCAGGGGGCCGTAACGATGGGGAAGGTCGCCGCCAAGATGAAGGTCATGCCCGAGAGCCCCGAGATCGACCTCGACGACCTGCAGGAGCGACTCGAGGCGTCGCTTCCGGAGGGGGCGAAGATCAACGGGTTCGAGCGCGACGAAGTCGCGTTCGGGCTGGTCGCGCTGCTGCCGACCGTGATCGTCCCCGACGACGCGGGCGGTACCGAGGCCGTCGAGGAGGCCTTCTCCGGCGTCGACGACGTGGAGAGCGTCGCCGTCGAGAACGTCGGCCGAATCTAACAACGCACCATTTATAATCGCCACCGCAGTATTCACGTCCACGACGATGCCGAATTCAAACGGTCCGCTGAACGGGACGCGCGGAAAGCTCTCGAACGATCCGCGGGACCGCGGTACGTCCCCACCTCAGCGCGCGATTCAGGAGTACGACGTCGGTCAGAAGGTCCACCTCAAACTCGACCCCAGCGTCTCCGAGGGTCGGTTCCACCCGCGATTCAACGGTCACACCGGAACCGTCGTCGGGACGCAGGGCCGCGCGTTCAAGATCGAGATCAACGACGGCGGCAAGGACAAGACGGTCATCGCACGCCCGGCCCACCTCAAGGCCCAAGAGTAGTCGCCCGATGACCATCTTCAAAGAAAAAATCGACGAGGAGTACGTCACCATCTCGGAGGTCAAGGAACTCCTCGCCGAAGTCGAGGCGGAGCGTGCCGCCGACGTGGACCGCGAGATGCGCTACGAACTCGCGCGCGCCATCGAACACGCCAACACCTTCGCCGTCCTCGACGCCGAGGAGTCGCGTGACCTCGTCGAGGAACTTCTCGAACTCGACCAGGTCGACGAGGTGGCCGCGTTCAAGATCGCCGATCTGCTCCCGATGGACCGCGACGAACTCCGGTCGGTGTTCGCCCACGGCCGCTACTCGCTCGACGGCGACGAACTCGACGAGATCCTGAACGTCGTCGCGAAGTACGCCTGAGCTACCCGCGCGCTCGGCGACCGTTTATCCGTCCGTCCCGTCCTCGTTCGGCTCCGAGAGTCCCGAAATCGCCTGCTCGAAGGTGTCCCTATCCATCCCGGAGACCGTCTCGGACGCCCGCGCGTCGAGTTCCGACGCCCGCTCGGTCAACTCCCGGTACTCCTCGCTCTCGGCGAGTTCGCTCCGGGTCTTCTCCGCCTCCAGCGCCCCCAGTTTCTCCGCGATGGCGAAGCGCTCGCGAACTTGGTCGTCGTACTCGGAGAGCGTGAGCAGTTCGTCCACCGTCTCGCGGAGTTCCTCGTCGCCCACCGGCTTGGTCAGGTAGGCGTCGAAGCCCATCTCCGCGATGTCGAAGTCCGGGTCGACGGCGGTGACCATCGCCACCCTGACGTCGATATCCCGATCCCTGATCTCGGCGAGGACCTCCCGACCGGAGAGGCCGGGCATCCGCCGGTCGAGAAGCACCACGTCCGCGTCGCTCGCCTTCCCGAGTGCCTCCTCGCCGCTGTACGCTTTCAGTACGCGATAGTCCTCGGAGAACGCTAGGGCGTAGACGTCGACGACGTCTTTCTCGTCGTCGACGAGAAGAACCGTCGGCTGCGCTGATGGCATGGTGTGAATAAGTGGAGCGTGACAGGTTAAACGGTGGGGTCGCCGCCGACTCACTCGGCCGGTGTGTCCTCGGCGATGAGCCGTTCGGCTCCCGCCGAGGCGGGCCTGAGTCGAAGCTGTACGGTCGTCCCTCCGTCCCCGTCCTCGTGGCTCCGGAGTCGGCGCACCGCCCCCCCGTAGGAGTCGATCACCCAGCGGACGAGCCACAGGCCGAGGCCGCTGCTGTGTGTGAGCTGCGTGATCTCCTTCTCGCCCGTGACGACCGCCCACTCGTCGTCCGGGATCCCGTCGCCGTCGTCGTGGAACCGGATCTCGTGCCAGTCCGCGCCGGCCGTCGCCTCGATCCGGAGGGACGGAGACGGATCGTCGTTGTGCGCGAGGGCGTTCTCGATCAGCTCCTCGAACACGCGGGAGAGGTCCTCGTCGGCGGTCACCGGGAGTTCGGACGGCACGTCGAGCGTGATGTCGGCATCGGGGTGGGAGTCACGGAACGGCTCGACCGACTGTTCGAGATGGGAGACGGCGTCGACGCTCGTCGACGTGTCCCGCCGTCCGATGATCCGTTCGAGCTCCTTGGCCTTCTCGCTGAGTCCGGCGAGGTCGCTCGCGTTGTCCCGCAGGGTTTCGGCCTGCTCCCTGAACTCCGGGTCGACGTTCGACGCGAGCCACTCGGCCGAGAGCATGATGACGTTCAGGTCGTTCCGGAGGTTGTGACGCAGCACGCGGTTGAGGACCTGCAGATACCGCTCCCGTTTCTTCTGGTCCGTGATGTCGGTGTAGATGGCGAACCCGTACTCGTGGCCGTCCCGACGGTACGGAATCCACCGGATCAGGAAGTCGCGGTGGCCGTCGGCCGTCTCGCGTCGCGCCTCGGCGCTCTCGCGCTCCCCGTCGATGAGGCTGGCGTCGAGTGCCGTCGTCGGCGATCCGTCGTTCGGGACGATCAGGTCGTCGAGGGATCGTCCCTGGAGTCCCCCGTCCTCGAACCCGAACACCGAGGTGAAGGCGGGGTTGGCGCGTCTGAGAATCGGCTCGTCGCCACGCATCTCGACTTCGGCGACCGGATCGGGGAGGTTCTCGAACAGGTGCCGGAACCGGTCGCGCTCCGCTTCGAGTCGTTCGCGGGTCTCCGTGAGTTCGCGAATGTCGGTGACCGTCCCGACGATCCCCGCCTCGGGCACGTCCGGTGGGAACGTCGACAGCGCGAGTTCGACCGGCCGCTTGGCTCCGTCCCCGGTCAGGACGGACGTCTCGAAGGTGACCGACCCGTCCGCACCCGCGTCGTCGAGTTCGTCGCGACGGGCGGCGTACTCCCGCCGGGCCGACGGCGCGACGAACTCGACGAGACGCCGGTCCTCGAGCGCCGACCGGTCGTAACCGACGAAGTCGGCGAACGGCTCCGTGACGAACGTGAAGTCGCCGTCGTCGTCGAGCAGGAACACCATCTCCTCGACCTGTTCGATGACGCGCCGGAATCGCCGAAGCTCCGTCTCCCGGTCGATGCGGTCGAGCGACACCCGCGCCGTCGTCGCCAGCAGTTCCGCGAGCGCGACGTCCTCGTCGTCGAAGTCGTCGGGCTCCTCCGATCCGATGCCAAGCGTCCCGTGATCGCCGAGAGGCAACACGATGGCGGACCTGAACGGGCCGTAGTCGTGACTGGTCTCCGCGGTCAGGTCGTCGACGACGAGCGGTTCGCCCGACTGGAACACGCGGCCGGCGATCCCCTCGTCGTCGTCGTAGTTCGGGGGCTGGGGGAGTCGCTTGGCGCCCGTCCGCGACAGCACCGTCGGCGGCAGGGTGTTGGTCTCCGCGTCGTGGAGGCGGACGATGTTCGAGTCGTAGCCCAGAATCTCCGACGTCGCCTCGACGACGAGTCCGGCGAGTTCCCCCGCGTCCCTCGCCTGCATGAACTCCTGTGTCGTCTCCAGCAGGTCGTCGAGGACCCGCTCGCGGCGCTTGCGCTCGGTCACGTCCTGGAAGTGAACCGAGATGCCGTCCTCGTCGGGGTAGGCGTTCACGTCGAACCAGCACTCCATCGGCTCGAAGTACGCCTCGAAGGACACCGGTTCCTGGGTCTCCATGGCCTCGTGGTACCGCTCGTAAAACGCCGTGTCGACCGCCTCGGGAATCTCGTCCCAGAGGTGTCGACCGAGCAACCCGCCGATCCCGTAGTTCACGCCCATCGCCTCCCGCAGTATCGCCGCGCCCTCCTCGTTGGCGTACGTGACCCGCCACTCGTCGTCGAGGGCGAAGAAGCCGTCGTCGACCCGTTCGAGGATCCGCTCGAGTCTGTCGCGGGTCTCCGCTATCTCGCGGCGGTACTCGTCGCGTTCGAGTTCGTGGCGCAACCACCGCCTGATCGTGTCGACGACCGTCCGTTCGGTCGGCGAGAACGGCTCCTCGCGCCCCTCCTCGTCGGCGAAACAGAGGGTGCCGTAGAGGTCGCCGCCGACACGGATCGTCCCGCCGAGATAGCAGCCGAACCCGTACGTCTCGTAGGCCGGGTCCGTGGCCATCCCCTCGTCGGCGGCGTTCCGGATCACGAGCGACTCCCCCTCCTCGTCGAGCGTGTGCCGACAGTACGTCTCGTCGAGGGATCGCTCGGCGCCCGGTTCGAGCAGCGGGTGATCGCCGTGGCTTCGGACGACCTCGAACCGCCCTGCCTCCTCGTCGATCCGGGAGAGGAAGGCGACGTCCGTGTCCAGATACGCACAGCCGAACGCCAGCAGGTCGTCGATCTGATCGTCGAAGGACCGCTCCGGGGCGGCGGTGATCCCGTGGAGGCGCTCCAGCACGCGCCGACTCTCGCGCAGGGCGCGCTCACGGCGTTTCCGCTCGGTGATGTCGTACCCGACGGCGACGACGCTCGCGACGCGCGCATCGTCCCCGTCGCCGGCGGTGATGGGCTGCAACGAGAGGTCGATCACCCGCTCCCCGTCGTCGCCGTCGACCGTGACCTCGATCCGCGGCGTGGCGTCCCGCGTCGCCTCCTCGACCGCCGCTTCGAGTCGTCTCGGGGCGTCGCCGTCGGGGTCCCACCACGGCGCCTCCCAGAGCCGACGTCCCTCGATCTCCTCGGCCGCCGCGTCGACCAGATCGAGGGCCGGCCGGTTCGCGCGCCGAATCCGCCCCTCCGCGTCGAGGACCGCCGTGAACGACGAGGGGTGATCGAACACCGCCTCGAACTGGCGCCGTCGGTGCGCCCCCTCCGTAGGGCTCCCGGTAGGCCGCACGAACGAGAGGACGCGATCCCGTCCGGCGATGGTCGCGGGTTCGAGGGTCGCCTCCACCCACGTCCGTTCGCCGTCGGCCGTCCGAACGGGCCACTCGAACGACGCCTGGCCGCCGGTCGCGGCCGCGCGAATCCGCTCGCGGACCCGCTCCTCGGTGTCCGGCGGTTCGCCCGAGGCGAGCGCCCCCAGGTCCAGTGACTCGCCGTCGGGGTCGCGCCCCAGCAGTTCGTAGAGCCGTCGGTTGGCGTCGATCACGGCGCCCGTCTCCGGATCGTGAACGGCGATGCCGTCGGTGGCCGCCTGGAATATCCGTTCGAACCGGCTGCGGTCGCGGTTCCCGGCGACGGTCGTCTCGATCCGGTTTCTGACCACCTCCCGGTCGATCTCCCCGTCGATCAGTCGCACCACGTCGGTCGCTCCGGCGTCGAGCCCGGCCGCGGCTCCCTCGGCCTCCGTCGCCAGCAACACCGGGAGGTCCGGACAGCTCGAACGGATCGCCGCCAGGGCCTCGACGCCGTCGACTCTCGGCGGGTCGTGGACACAGACCGCACAGTCGACACACGCGTCGCGCAGCACGGCCCGCGCCGCCTCGGCGTCGTGGGCCACGCTGACGGCGAACTCCGTCCCGCCGCCCGCCAACTGTTTCCGGACGTCGGGACCGTCTCCCCCGGTCGGTTCCACGAACAGTACGTCGATATCGGCATCGACCGGGCGGCACGTCATTCGATACTCGGTAGTGGGGAGGGAACCGTAAATGTAGCGCACGCGGTCCCCCGTGGCCGCGGTGACGATGCGCACGGGGACGGGTCGGGGAGCGATCCGCCACGGCGTCGTCGCGGTCGGTCGACGGGCGGGGGTCACTTCACGGCGGCGGACCGTCGATCCGGGAGGTCGGACGCCCCGACCCGTACACCGGCGACCGCACCTGCAATCGCGCCGCTCGTCTCGGTGTCTCCCCCGCGGTTCACGGCAGTCACCATCGCTTCCTCGTCGTTCCCCGCGAGCGGTCCATCGCGAGGCGCCGTCCGCAGCGAATGCACGCGTATTCCGACGGCTCCAGCCTGTCGGGTGGATCGAAGGAGCGGGCGGTCGGAGCGCCGTCACGAGTTCGTCGGGCGCGTCCGCACCGACGTCGCCAGTCCGACCTCCTCGTCGAGCACACGGACCGTCACGTCGGCACGGATCGGTCTTTTCACCCGTTCGATACGATTCGTCCGGACACTCCCGATAACCGCCCGACGGGATCCGGTGATACCCCCGCTCATCGTCCTCTTGGCAAATGTATAAACGTTCGACTCGGATTCACAGTACCATGGTTCCTTGGCGGGTGTACCAGCAGATCGCGATCGACCTCGACGTCTCTCCCGAGACGATGCACCTCGTGAACGTGCTCGCAGACGGCGGCTACCTCACCGAAAATCGGCCGCCGTATCTGCACTACGACCTTCCCGACTTCGGCACGCAAGTCACGTGGCTCGAGACGCACCCGACGCGCGGAATCGCGTTCTGTAAAGAGCGCTACGGGACGGACGCGGCGGTCGCCGCGACCGTCCACGCCGTCGGGTCGGAGGTCGCCGCCCGCACGGAGGGCGAGCTGTCGGTTGGCTTCGCCATCCTCGGACGCTACGTCGACGACTTCCTTCGGGACGTCTCCCGGCGCGACATCGCTGCCGAGGTCGAGACAGTCCGGTCGTATTTCGACGCGAACACGCTGGAACTCAAGCGCATCGAGGACGCCCACACCGACGAGGGGGTTCCGCACGAGTACTGCGATTACTGCGGCGACGGCCTCGAACCCCCGTTCCGTTACCGCTGTGATTCGTGTGGCACGCGGTTCCCCGGCTGGTCGGCGCTCGTCTTCGCCGAAGGGGAAGAACAGAGCGACTCGAAGTGGCGCGAACAGCTCGACGTCACCGTCCTGAACCAAAACGTCGAGCAGCGATTCCTCGTCCTCCGCTCGAAGACCTCGCTCCCCGGATGGATCGAGGAGGGGGGGCAGATCGGCCGGATCGTCGACGGCAGCCTCCACGACATGGGGCGCGTCGTGAATATCGATAACCGCGACATCCAGGTCGATTACTGGGGCGGCGTCGCGGCGAGCCTCGAATCGGGACGGGACATTACGGTCTGTAGCTCCGAAACGATGATCGCGACAACCCAGCAACTCGGGCTGTTGCGGGAGCTGCGCCGCGACTTCGCAGGCTGGCGGACCGAGCAGGACCCGGATCCGACGGTGGCGAAACTCGCGGCCAACGGCCCGCACCTGTCCAACACGCTGGATCGACCCGCGATCACGCCGGCGACGCCCGTCGAACTAGACGGGGCGCGAAGTCTCGATGGATTCGAACTGGACGACTCCCAGCGGTCCGTGCTGGCCGAGATCCTCGGTCTCGGCCCCGGCGACCTCTCACTCGTCGTTGGCCCTCCTGGCTCCGGGAAGACCGAGGTCATCGCCAAAGCGGCTCACGAACTCGCCAACCGCGGCGAGTCCGTCCTCGTCACGTCACACACCAACATCGCGGTCGACAACGTCATCGAGAAACTCGGCCATCGAGACACGCACCAACTCGTCCGGGCCGGCCGGCCGGAGAAAATGTCGAAGGGCACGTCCGAAGTGATGCTCTCGAAGGTCGTCGACGAGAGTGACGACGACTCCGTCTCGGAGTTGCTGGACGAGGTGGAGACGCTCAAATCGGAGATCAGCAACATGGGGGCACAACTGGAGCACGATCAGGACCGATACGAGTTGCTGCAACGGGCGGCCGAAACCGGACCCGTAAGCAGCACGCAGCTGAGCGAGGCCGAGGAGGGGATCGACGCGAAGCAGGCCAAGCTCTCCGAAACGCGGCGGAAGATCCAGACGCTCCAGTCGAGAGCGGAGAGAGCCTCCATCGAGAACGCGGACATTACCGGCGCGACGATCGTCCGCTCCCAACTCGGCGGCCTCGCGCAGGTCCAGTTCGATACGGTCATCATCGACGAAGCGAGCCAAATCCCCGTTCCACTCGGCCTCCTCGGGATGATCAACGCGAAGAAGTGGGTCGTCGTCGGCGACCACCACCAGCTCCAGCCGGTCCTCAAAACCCTCTCGACGAGCGACGGCAGCCCGCCCGACGACGCCTCCATCTTCTCGTTTCTCCGCAACCGATACGACATCGACCAGTGGCTCGATTACCACTACCGGAGCCACGCCGACATCATCGGCTTCTCCCAGGAACACGTCTACGACGGGAACATCACCGTCGACGACTCCTGCCCCAGCGGGTTCGAGTGGACCCCCGCCGACGAGCCCGATTCGAACGTCGAAGCCATCTGCGACGGCCCGCCAGT
This sequence comes from Haloplanus sp. GDY1, assembly GCF_023703775.1. NCBI lineage: Archaea > Methanobacteriati > Methanobacteriota > Halobacteria > Halobacteriales > Haloferacaceae > Haloplanus > Haloplanus halophilus. The sequence goes on from NZ_CP098514.1 coordinate 630,704, forward strand.
GACGTTCGTGGACGTCGCCGGCGAGCAATCCTGGCGCAAACGCTTCAGCGGCTCCGTCAACACCGCAGAGGTCGACGTCGTCGCTGCCCTCGTCGCCCACCTCGTCGACGAGCACGGCGTCCCCGAATCCGAACTCGGCGTCATCACCCCCTATCGCGGACAACGCACCCTGATCGGCGACGAGCTCACCGACTACGGGAGTGTCGAAGTCTCGACCGTCGACGGCTTCCAGGGCCGCGAGCGTGAGACGATCGTCTTCAGCGCCGTCAACACCGAGAAATCCGGGCTGCAATTCGCGGGGAACGCGAACCGATTCAACGTCGCCTGCACCCGCCCGAAAGATCAGTTCGTCGTGGTCGGCAACAAGGCCGCCATCGAAGACGACGCACCGTGGAACAACGCGCTCCGCGCGTTCATCAGATACGCCAGCGAACACGGCGGCGTCTTCGACTGGGACGGTGGACGCTGGATCGACGGGATCGATCCATCCGACGTCCCCGCACCCGAGCCGCGTGCCCGTCCGACGGACACCTCTCCCGTCGATCCGCAAGTCCGCTCCCGAGTCGCGGACATCGTTCGGTTGGCCCCGACCTCCAACGGGGAGTTGGCCGACGAATGGGGTCTCGCCAGCGGGAAAGACGCCTGGCGATACCTCAGCTCGGAGCTCGACGATTACTACGAGCGAAACGCCGACCACAAGATCCAACCGACGGCAGAGGCCCGAGAGCTCGCTTCGACCCCCGTGCGATGACGCACCGGGCCGCATGGCATCGATCTCGACCCGGACATCCAGCACGAGCCGAGTCCCAACCCCGTCGCGAACGAGTGAGGGCACCCCGAAGGAACCGACGCCCCGCTGTTCGTCCGAAACCACGCCGACTTCTACCACTGCCGCCTCGACGCCGGTGCAGGGGATCGCGGACCGGGCCGGGACTACCTGGACGACCTGTAATCGAGCCCCTGGCGCTCTCCATCTCTCGCAGGCGACGGACTTCTCTGAGACTTGCCACACAACGACACACCGAGTACCTCGCCATCGGCGAGTGCTGCCCGGCTAGTTACGTCTCGCCCATCGGGAAGAGCACCGACGGAACGCGATGCGCCAGCACTGTATCGTCACGGAGAGAACGGTGGCCGGCTGAACTCGCGCCAGAGAGGGTACTAACGCCGTTCAGGGTGGATTGTCCGCCTCGTTCAGCAGTTCGAGAGAGCCCGTTTCGTACGTGCGACGCCAGAGGTGATGTACGGCTCGTGTGACTAGCTTCGGCTCGGTAACGGTAATGCAGGAGCGCGGCGGGGTCTCTGACGGGGCGTCCGGCGGTTCGTGAACGTGCTTGTCCGGGGCGTCCGGTTTCGGATGGAAGTCGAATCGAAAGTCAACGGCCTGCTCGTCGGTGTGGTGGAAATTGTAGTACCCCCTTCGGTACCACCGCACGTCGAACCGGCACCAGTCTGCGTCTCCGATCCCATCATCGAGACGCACGACGAGTTTCGTCGGATCCAGCAGGCTGTCGAATCCGGCTTCCGAAACGAGGCCATCTACCCCCGTGAACTCCTCCCGGATCTGTTCCAACGCCGTATCGTCGAGCGGTCCGACTTCGCCCTCGATATCTGCGTCGGGCTCCATCTATGCCGTCGATTGCTCGGTGTCGTCACTGAGCGCACCCCGTTCACGCGTCGAGCCCTGGACGACGGTACTGGAATCTGCGACGCGAGCAGCAGCGGACTGGCTGTCGTCGGGATCGAAGTCGTACAGCGAGAGTGCTGCCTGTGCGATCTCGAGGTTCTGTTCGACCTGTTGCCAGCGGGTGACGTCTTGCCAACCGTCGTCGCCGGGGTCCAACTCGAGAGCGAGTTCATCGACGTCAGTCACGTCGTACTGCCCTCGGAACTCGCTCAGTTCTTCTTTGAGGTCGTGGATGGCGTCCCGGATTTCGCTCTTGGTGTGTTCGCGGTGGATGGCCGAGATACGCCGCATGGCCAGCATCTGTGGCGCGCGCATGTACCGGGTTCCGGAATCCGCGTTCACTGCTTTGACGCGGCCCGTCTCCGCCAGCGCAGCGAGGTACTTCCTCGCAGTCGGCTCGCTCACGCGTGCGCGGTCGGCGAGCGTGCTGACGGCCTCTGGTTCAGTGGTGACGTCGATGACGCTCCGGACGCGGTCAAACGTGGTCGTGTCGGATTTCCACTCCTCGATGACGGCCTCGTTCACGTCCCCCTCCCAGCGTTCGTCGGGGGCGTCAGGTGTGGTCATGGGTGCTAACGACTAATCGACCAGAGATAAAAATACTTTCCTGCAAAAAACTAGTATTTCCTCTACGTCTCTCTAATGGATAGAATCCTCACGAGTCTCAGGTTCCCAATCCTCTGTCCGGGACGGTTGCTCGCAGGCACTCCGAGTATCCTCGAAGTACGGATCGACCGATTTCGTATCGAGGACGACCTCTCGGAGGGCCTGCAAGACGGCGATAGCGAAGGCGTACTGGAGATCGAGCTCTCGGGCAGCCACTCGCTCCGACATCTCGCCCTCGGCGTGGGGAATCGCGTACGTGAGTGCGGCCGCGAGTTTTCCCGGGCCGTGCTTTTCGAGCAGGAGGTCGAGATCCCGATCCTGGGGTGAGCGGCCGAACGCTTCGATGTAGCTCCTCCCCTACGGCCGTCGCAAAATCATGGGCGCTGCAGGCTCCGGTTCCACTGTCGAACGAATCGACCTTCCAGGCGTGAGGCGTCCGAATTCAGTGGGTATGAAATACACCGAAAGACACAGTATCCTGTGTTCACATAGCTTTGTGTATGCCAACTATCACGGTCAACGTGGACGACGACCTGAAAGAGCGTATGGAAAAGCACCCCGAAATCAACTGGAGTGAGGTCACGCGACAGGCCATCCAAGAGAAGATCGAGACGCTCGAAGTGATGGACGAACTCACCAGCGAGAGCGAACTCACCGAGAGTGACGTACGGGAGATTGCGGATAAAATCAACGAGAGTGGACGAACTCGCGTTGACGAGGAATAGACGTAAATTCGACGAATGAAGTTGGTCATCGACGCTAACGTCGTCATCTCTGCACTCATCGCTGATTCAAAAACTCGGGAGCTTATCGTCACGCTCGAACCCGACCTTTTGACACCCGCGTTCGTCCACGACGAAATAGAGAATTACGAGGATCTAATCGTCGAGAAATCCGGGATGAAACCGGACCGAGTGACACAGTTCATCGACCTTCTGTTCCAATACATCGACGTTGTCCCCGCCAGCGAGTTCTATCCGGCTATCAGGAGCGCGGACGAAGCAATTGGCGACACCGATCCCGACGATGTACTGTATCTGGCCTGTGCCATCGCCCGAGATGCGGCCATCTGGAGTGATGACTCCGACTTCGACGAACAGGACCTGGTTGAGACGTACTCGACGAGTGATGTGATCGCCTCGTTCGACACGCGCTAACTCAGTGTGTGATCGATTTTCTCTGTAGGTCCCAATTTGGACGTACGCGAATCCCGGTAACATCCACTCGCCCATCGAACGAAAGCAAAATCAGAACTGTTCGACCGATAATTGCCACGCAATCTGGCGATTATTTCACTCCAACTGTATGGGCGCTGCAGGATTTTGAACCACGGTCGCTCGCTGCGCTCGCTCCCTGATTCAGATCCGTCGCGGTACATCTTCCGCTCCTCACTTCGTTCGTCGCGGAACGATGGGCGCTGCAGGATTTGAACCCGCGACAATCTGGTCCGAAGCCAGACACTCTGTCCAGGCTGAGCTAAGCGCCCCTCGTCCCTTGAGACTCGGTGGCCGGTGTTAAATGGCGCGATTCGCGCCGGTACATATCAGAACGACAATGTCTATCGGGGGGCGAGACACGTCGGCACGGTGGGTTTCTCCGTATCGGCGTCTCATCCCTCGATTCTGCGCAATCAAAAAGAATATTACCGGCTCACTATATGTTCATACTACCTCATGATTTCCGGAGAGTCGTGTCGTCCGCAGGGTGGGAGATATCCCCGTTCGAGGCTCCCCGCGAGGGTTCGCGATGTATGACCTCGGTCCGCCGCTCGACGTCGAGGTCGAGCAGGGGACGAACCTGCTGCTCTCCGGTCCTGCACTCAGCGGCAAGAAGGGGCTCGCGTTCGACGTGCTCGCACACGGCATCGGCAACGGTGACGCCGCCATCGTCGTCAGCAACACGGACGGCGCCAAGCGCGTCTTCGAGGACCTCGGTGAGCGCGTCGACTACGCCGACCGTCCGGTCGCCGTCGTCGACTGCGTGACCCGACAGCAGGGCGGCGAGGTGCGCGACGACACGCAGGTGCGGTATACCTCCTCGCCCGTCGACATGACCGGTGTCGGGATCAAGTTCTCCGAACTCTTGGAGGAGTTCTACGAGCAGCGGGGCGTGGAGCGCAACCGGGTGTTCCTCGACTCGCTGTCGACGCTCCTGATGTACTCGGATCTCCAGACGGTGTTTCGGTTCCTCCACGTGTTCACGGGACGCGTCCAGAGCGTCGACGGGCTCGGCCTCTACGCCATCGACTCCTCGGCCCACGACGACAAGACGATGAACACGCTCAAACAGCTGTTCGACGGCGTGATCGAGACCCGAGAGGACGGCGACCCGACGGCGAACCTGCCGGGCCGGTAGCGGGTGATTCTTGAGTCGGTGGCGCGTAGGGGAGACGAATGACCGACACGGATATCGACGCGTTGCTCGACGCCGACCGCATCGCCGTCGTCGGCTGCTCGGGGACGCCAGGCAAGGCGGCCCACGACGTGCCGGCGTACCTTCGGGAGCGGGGGTACGACGTCGTCCCGGTCAATCCGAACCGGGACGAGGTGCTGGGGCGGCCGGCCGCCGACAGTCTCGCGGACGTGAGCGAGTCGGTGGATCTGGTCGACGTGTTCCGACCGAGCGAGGAGGTGAGCGGCATCGTCGACGCCGCCATCGAGCGCTCGCGGACCCGCGGCGACGTGCGGGGCATCTGGCTCCAGCGGGGGATTCGCGACGACGAGGCGGCCGCCCGGGCCCGCGAGGCGGGGTTGCTCGTCGTTCAGGATCGCTGTATGAAGGTCGAACACCGACGGCGACGCGGGGGCGAGTAGTCAGGCGTCGGAGGCGGTGTCGTCGCCCTCCTCGTCCCCGGCCACGTCCTCGGCGTCGACGACGTGGACCTCGGCGGTGATCGCCTCCACGTCGATCCCCTCCCGGTCGGCGAGGGCGTCGAGGATGGCCCGCTGTTCGGCCAGTTCCCGGTCGAGGTCGTCGACCCGATCTTTCGTCTCGTCGACCGTCTCCCGCGTCTCCCGCACCTGTTCTTTGAGCTGATTCAGACGCGCGTAGACGTCCTCGGCCATGTCGGCGATCTGCTGGAGCTTCTTCGCCGTACTTCCAAGACCCATGCCTGTGCCTTTCGCGCGGGCCTTGAGTGTGTTTCGGGGTCGCGCTCACTCGACGACCCCGATCCGCGGCACCGCGCGCCGGAGGAGGAGGTAGGCGCCGACGCCGATGGCGACGTATCCGGCGACGAGAACCGGGGTGCCCGGGCCGACGCTGTCGACGGCGAGGCGGGCCACGGCGTTGACGGGGTTGGCCGGCAGGAGCGTCGACCCGCCGAAGGCGACGAGGACGCCCACGGAGTAGAGGAACTGCGCCGCCCGCCGATCCGGGGAGAGCAGGGCGATGGTCGCGCCGAGCGTCACGACCAGGAGGGAGAGCGCCGCGACGACGACCAGGACGGCCACGGGGTGGCGGACGGTCGTCCCGTTGAGGTGGAGGAGCGCGATCCAGAGCGCCGCCTGCGCGGGAGCGAGGCCGGCGGCGGCCCACACCTTGCCGTCGACGATGTCGACGGTCGAGACGGGGGCGACCCGGAGGAGTTCGAGCGTCCCGCGCTCCACCTCCTCGGTCAGCGAGTCGACGGTCATCGAGCCGCTGATGAAGACGGGGAGAAAGCAAAGCAGCGGCAGCAACACGGTGTAACTGAACCCGTAGTACGGCGAGGCGTCGCTCCGTGGCGGGAGGTCGAGCGGCGTCGACGAGAGGAACGACGACCGGGCCGACCGCTCGACCCGCTCGAACCGCGACAGCGCGTCCCGCAACTGGACGACGATGATCGTCGTCCGCACGTTGCCGTCGGGCACCGTCGCCGAGACGAACACCCGGCCGGCCCGGCGGTCCGCGAGGAGGACGGCGTCCACCTCCCCGCGCTCGAACGCGGCCCGTGCCGTCGTCTGTGAGGCGTAGGCTCGCCCCGTGATCGACGGCTGTTCGTCGACCACCCGGAGCAGGTCGTCGCTCGCGTCGCCGGTGACTGCCACCTCGGTGTCGAACCCCTCCACGCTCCCCGGATCGTACAGCGAGACCAGCCCGACGACGAGAAAGGACGAGAACGCGGCGATGAACAGTTGGATGAGCAAGGCGAGGACGATGGTCTTCTCGGAGCGGAGCGTCGCGAGCTCCCGCTTCGCGATGGTGACTCGCGGATCAGCCAAGGGCGCTCACCACCGCGAGGTTGTAGGCCGCGTGTAGCAGCGTCGCCGGCACGAGCGTCGCGAGATACCACTCGCGGGAGCGACTCGCCCCCAGCGCCGCGATGCTCGTCGTCGTCGCGTGGAGGACGAGGGGGGCAAGGAGAAGGCCGAGGGCGACGCCCGACTCGACGCCGACGGGGGTGAAGGCCGCCCGTCCGAGCGCGAGGTCCGGCAGGCCGACGAACTGGACGACGGCGGTCAGCTTCTCGCCGAGGAAGAAGCCGAGCCCCGAGAGCGACCCGAGGACGAGGGCGGTACGGAGGGTCCGCCGGTCGGCGAACTCGTTTCGGAACCCCGCGTAGACGTGGACGCTCTTGGCCACCTCCTCGACGGCGGCGACGACGAGCAGGAGGAGGGGAATCGACACGTCCACGGGGAGGACGAAGAGGACGGCGATGGCGAGGAGTTCCGCGATGAAGACGAAGGGAATCGAGAGCGCGCTCAGGACGGCCATCGACCGTCTCCCCGCGATCCGGCTGTCGAGCGCGTCGAGGAACTTCAGCGGGACGGACCGCTGGGTGAACATGTCCTCCTCGCGGTAGACGCCGACGCCGAGGAGGAAGAGGACGGCCGACCCGACGTAGAAGGGGCCGGTCGAGAAGGCGTACTGGGCGAGGGTGACGCCCGTCCCCTGCAGGTCACGGACGACGAGCGTCAGCGGCGAGATGAGCGCGATGGGGGTCACGTTCGTGAAGATTGCGGGGACGAACGCGTAGGAGGTGAGAAAGACGGAGATGGTGACGGTGACGAAGGTGAGTTCCTTGAACGAGCGGGCGAACATGCCGCCGACGAACGTCGCCGCGAGGTAGAGCGCGGCGATGGGGGCGACGGCGGCGACGCTCGTCACCCCGCCGCCGATGACGAGGGCGACCAGCGCCGTCAGGCCGACGAGCACGGTCAGGTAGGGCAGGGTCTTGCCGGCGACGATGGCCGACGGCGTGACGGGCGCGACGAGCAGGAGTTCGCCCCGGCGGTTGATCCGCTCGTTGAGGACGCTGCTCCCGTAGGGCTGGATGACGAAGTTCATGGGGACGAAGAAGACGAACGCGAGGACGAGCGCACCGAAGGGGAAGGGCGGCGAGATGTCGGCCGGCGACCCGGAGGTGCCGCCGAGGAGGCTACTCCCCCCGAGCAACGGGACGCCGAGCGAGCCGTCGGCGTCGGTGAGGCCGTCGGCCGCGGTGTCCGCTGCCGTGTCCGACCCGCCGGCGTCGGCGGGAGTGCCGCCGGCGTCGCCACCCGCGTCACGGCCACGACCGTCGTCGGTCCCGCCGCCGGCCCCGTCACCGGCGTCGGTACTCCCACCGGCGTCGGTACTCCCACCGGCGGCGGCGCTCCCGCCGCCCTCGACGGCCGCGGCACCGCCCACGCCGCTCCGATCCGCGTACTGGAGCGTGACGACGACGGGGAACGCCGCCGAGACGTTCGCCTCGTCGCGCATGCTGTCGAGGTTGTGCCGGCGGACGGCGCTCCGGAACGTCGACAGCGCGGCCTCGGCCTTGCGGGAGTCGGCGACGTAGAACCGGCCGTCGCGGACGACCACCTCGACGCCGCGGCCGAGCGAGCCGAGGTCGGGGGGCCGCGCCGCGAGTGCCGGGCTCTCCCGCACCACCTCGTGGTAGGGGCTGTCGGGGGCGACGCCGACCCGGTAGACGTCCCGGTCGAGGGCGACGCCGCCCGTGGCGACGGCCGCGCCGCCGACGGCGCCCGCGAACAGGAGCGCCACGAGGCCGAGCGCGGCGGTTCGGCGGTCGATCACGCCGACGCTCCGGCTCACCTCCCAGCGGGCGATGCGGGCGACCGCCCGGATCCAGTCCCGGAGCCGTTCGCCGAGACGACCGAGGCGTGCCGACGGCGACGGCGCCGTCACTGCGCCTCCCGCGGGCCGTCGTCCGACTCGGCCGCCAGATCCAGGAATATCTCCTCGAGGCTCGGTTCGTCGGTGCGGATGTCGACCACCTCGCCGCCGGCCGCGGCCGCCGCCTCGCGCACGCCCTCGACGGCGTCCATGTCCGCGACGGTGACGGCGTGGCGGTCGCCGGCCGGATCCGTCTCGGGGAGGGAGACGGAGGTGAACACGCGGTACTCGGTGGTGCCGTACTCCTCGCGTATCTCCGGGACGGTCCCGCGGGCGACGATTTCGCCGCGGTTCATGATCGCGACCCGGTCACAGACGCTCTCGACGTGATAGAGGTTGTGGGCGCTGAAGAGGACGGTCTTGCCCGCGTCGCGGAGTTCCCGGACGAACTCCAGGACGTAGTTGGTCGTCAGCGGGTCGAGGCCGCTCGCGGGTTCGTCGTAGATCAGCACGTCGGGGTCGTTCACCAGCGACCGGGCGATGGCCACCTTGCGTTTCATCCCCTTGGACACGTCGCCGAGTCGCCGGTCGCGGTGGTCGAGTTCGAGGCGGTCGAGCGTCCCCTCGATCCGCTCGGTCGCCGTCCCGCTCGGCACCCCGTAGAGGTCGGCGAAGAAGTCGAGATACGAGCGGGCGGTCATGTCCTCGTAGAGCGGTGACTCCTCGGGGAGGAAGCCGAGGGAGCGACGCATCTCGGGATCGGCGGCGTCGAATCCGGCGACGGTGGCCGATCCGGCCGAGGGTTCGACGAGGCCGGCGAGCATCTTCAGCGTCGTCGTCTTGCCCGCGCCGTTCGGGCCGACGATGCCGAAGATTTCGCCCCGATCCACGTCGAAGGTACTGCCGACCACGGCGGGGAAGTCGCCGTAGGTCTTCCGGAGGGAGTCGGCCTCGATCATCTGGCGGAGGGTGGAGCGGACGGGGGTTAAACGCACGGCCCGCAGAATCAGTCGTGATTCTCACCGCTCGACGACGTCGATCCGCTCGCGGAGCCACGCGGCCGCCTCGGCGACGGCCTCGCCGTCGGTGCCCGTGATCTTCAGGCGGTTCCGGCCGCCGGTGTTCGGGTAGCTCCCGACCGTCACGTCGAACCGCTCGCGGACGCCGGCGAGCGCCTCGACCATCGATCCCTCGGGCTGTGGGGTGTACAGCGTGGCCGAGACGGCGTCGCCGCCGAACTCCCCCGCCACGAGGTCGAAGAGCGCGCGCACCTCCGCGGGGACGCCCGGGAACGCGTAGACGTTCGCGAGGACGCAGCCGGGACACAGCCCCTCGGGGTTGACGAGCGGGCGACTCCCCTCCGGGAGCGCGGCCCAGGCGTCGACGTCGATGTCGAGGTCGTGGGCCTCGACCAGGTCGGGGTTCTCGTCGCGGTAGGCGGCGACGGTCTCGACCACGTCCTCGCGGACGGCCGGGTGGACGACCAGGTCGCGGTCGAAGGCGTCCGCGATGGCGTCGGCCGTCACGTCGTCGTGGGTTCCGCCGAGGCCGCCGGTGACGACGACGGCGTCGAACGCCGCCGACCACTCGCGGACCGTCTCGTCGATCAGTTCGCGGTCGTCCGGGACGGTCAGGATGCGGGTGACCGTCGCGCCGGCGTCGGTCAGCCGACCCGCGAGCCACGTCGCGTTCGTGTTCTCGGTGTCGCCCGCGAGCACCTCGTCACCCACGGTGAGGATGGCGACTTCCATCGGTGACGCTCAGGGCGGCCGAGGTGAAAAGGGCCACTGTCCGGGTCGCGGGGCCGTCGTCACGACCGGCGACCGGTGGCGGCGATCAGTCGTACTCGTAGAAGCCCTGGCCCGTCTTCCGGCCGAGGTCGCCGGCGTCGACCTTCCGCTTGAGGAGGTAGGGCGGCTTGTAGCGGTCGCCGAGTTCCTCGTGGAGCGTCTGGCTGGCGTCGAGACAGACGTCGAGGCCGATGTGATCCGCGAGTTCGAGCGGCCCCATCGGGACGTTCGTCCCGAGTTTCAGTCCCGAGTCCATGTCGGCCTTCGAGGCGACGCCCTCGTCGTAGGCGCGGATGCCCTCGTTGATCCACGGCATCAGCACGCGGTTGACGACGAAGCCGGGCTTGTCGTCGGACTCCCAGGTCGTCTTGCCGAAGTCCTCGGCGAGGGCGTGCGAGAGGTCGACGGTCGCGTCGCTGGTCTTCTCGCCGACGACGAGTTCCAGACCCTCCATGATCGGTGCCGGGTTCATGAAGTGGAGGCCGACGACGAGTTCCGGCCGGTCGGTCGCCGACGCGATGGTCGTGATGGAGAGCGTGGAGGTGTTGGTCGCGAGCACCACGTCGTCGTCGACGGCGGCATCGAGGTCAGCGAAGACGTCCTGCTTGATCTCCATGTTCTCGACGGCGGCCTCGACGACGTAGTCGCAGGCCGCGAGGTCGTCGAGGTCGGTCGTTCCGGAGATGCGGGAAACGGCGGCGTCGGCCTCCTCCCGTGTCAGTTCGTCCTTCTCGACGAACCGGGAGAGGCTGTCGTCGATGCGGTCGAAGCCGTCCGCGACCAGGTCGTCCTCGATGTCGCGCATCACCACGTCGTACCCGGCGGTGGCGGCGACCTGTGCGATGCCGCTGCCCATCGTCCCGGCGCCGACGACCCCGACGGTGTCGATGTCGCTGAGTTCTCGCATTGGGAGGTCGTGGGCACGGCAAGGTTGTAAGGCTAGCGAACGGGGCAGTGCCGGCGGCCGACGCCCCGATCCCACCATTTATGAGGTGGTGATACACGCGTGACAGTAGGACCGAACCATGGGACCGGACGACCACGACCGGATTCCGGCGGCGGTGCCGCCGCTTCCGGTGTCCGAGTTCGACTTCGCGGCGCTGGAACTGGGGGAGCGCATCGGCACCGGTGGGGACGCGGACGTCTACCGGGCGACCGTCGAGGGTGGTGAAACGGTCGCCGTCAAGCAACCGCGCTTCGAGGGGACGATTCAGGAGCGGGCCATCGAGAAGTTCGCGAACGAGGCCGAAACCTGGGACCGTCTCGACGACCACGACAACGTCGTGACGGTGTACGGCTGGGGGACGGAGCCGCTCCCGTGGCTGGCCCTCGAGTTCATGGACGGCGGGACGCTCGCGGGGCGACTGGGGGATATCGACCTGCCCGAGGCGCTGTGGCTCGCCGGCCGCGTCGCCGAGGGGGTCCGGCACGGCCACCGTCACGGCGTCGCCCACCTCGACCTCAAACCGACCAACCTCCTCCTCCGGGAGACGGGACCGGGAACCTGGGACTACCCGAAGGTGAGCGACTGGGGACTCGCCAAACTCCTGCTCCGACACTCCAACAGCGTGGAGGGGCTGTCCCCCACCTACGCCGCGCCCGAACAGTTCGATTCGGAGACGTTCGGGAGCGCCGACGATCTGACCGACGTCTACCAACTCGGGGCGGTGACCTACGCGCTCCTGACGGGCGAGCCGCCGTTCACGGGCTCCGCGGCGGCGGTGATGCGGCGCGTCCTGCAGGACACGCCGGAGCCGCCGTCGGCTGTCGCCTCGAGTCTGCCGCCGGCGGTCGACGAGGTGGTCATGCCAGCGCTGGCGAAACGGAAGGCCGACCGCTACGAGGGCGTCCTCCCGTTCCGGAAGGCGCTGGACCGGCTGTTCGAGCGGATCGTCGCCGGCGCGGGTGGGAGCGCTGCGGGTGCGGCCGCCGCGCCGTCCAACGACCCCTTCGCCAGCGCCGCGTCGGCCGCGGCCGGCGGCCGTGAATCGTCGGCCGACGGGTCGACGGCGACGGAGCGTGATGCCGACGACGGCGACGACGGACTCGTGACTCGCCGTCGGGCGCTGGGCGTCCTCGGCGCGGGCGTCGTCGGCGCCGGCGGGTGGCTGGCGACGACCGAACTCGGTGGCGACCGGGCGAACGCGGCGGGGGTGCCGGCGGACGACACGGCGACGCCGGAGCCGACGGCGACGCCAGAGCCGACGGCGACGCCCACGACCACGGCGCCGGGCATTTCGAGCGAGGAACTCGACGAGGCCATGGTTGAACTCGTCGAAGCGGACGCGACGATCACCGTCGGTCCCGGCGGCAGTCTCCAGTTCGAGCCGGCGAACATGGCCATCTCGGTGGACGACGTGGTCGAGTGGGTGTTCGACAGCGGCGGTCACAACGTCTCCGGCCACCCCGAGGCCCACCCGGACGTGTCGATCCCGGCGGGGGCGGAGCCGTTCGCGAGCTACGACCACTCGGGCGACGACGTGAACCACGTCGCACTCCGAGAGGCCGGGGACAGCTACAAACACCTGTTCGAGGAGCCGGGCGACTACACCTACGTCTGTGTGCCTCACGCCGCCTCGGGGATGATCGGCCAGATAACCGTCCGCTGAGGCGTCCGCGAGCCGACTGCCCGCGCTCCTCGCGCCCGACCACACGCTTTATGTGTGAATTCGTCGGAATGTCCTATACATGATCCCCGGTGCTGACTCCGCGATCACCCGCGACGGCAAGGCACTGATCCTCGCGTACGACCACGGACTCGAACACGGCCCGGTCGACTTCGAGCCGGTGCCGGAGACGACCGACCCCGCGACGGTGTTCGACGTGGCGACCCACGACGCCGTGACGGCCGTCGCCGTCCAGAAGGGCGTCGCCGAGGCGTACTACCCCTCCTACGAGGACGACGTGACGCTGCTGGCGAAGCTCAACGGTACGAGCAACCTCTGGATGGGGGAGCCCGACTCGTCGGTCAACTGGTCGGTCGACTACGCGGCCGACCTCGGCGCGGACGCCATCGGCTTCACCGTCTACGGCGGTTCGAACCACGAGGTCGAGATGTTCGAGGAGTTCCGCGACGCCCAGGAGGCGGCCCGCGAACACGACATGGGCGTCGTGATGTGGTCCTACCCCCGCGGGCAGGGACTGAAGGACGACACGAGCCCGGACACCATCGCCTACGCCGCCCGACTCGGCCTCGAACTCGGCGCCGACATCGCGAAGGTGAAGTATCCCGGCTCGGCCGACGCGATGAACTGGGCCGTCCGGAGCGCGGGCGACATGAAGGTCGTCATGAGCGGCGGGTCGAAGACCAGCGACGAGGCGTTCCTCTCGACGGTCCGCGAGGCGATGGACGCCGGCGCGAACGGGCTGGCCGTCGGGCGCAACGTCTTCCAGCGGCAGAACCCCGAGGCGATCCTCGATGGACTCGAAGCCGTCATCTTCGACGACGCGTCCGTCGACGAGGCCCTCGCCGCCACCGGCGGGATCGAAGCCAGCGACTGATGGACCGCTCCGACACCGTCGCCGCGGTCCGCGAGGCGGTGGCCGCGGCGGCCCCCGAGATCCGGGCGGGGCTGCCCGGCCGCCGCGAGAAGTCGGACGCCGAGAACCCCACCGGCGACCGCCGGCTGGCGGCCGACGAGTACGCCGACGAACTGCTCGAAGAGCGCCTCGGCGGCCTCGACGGCGTCGGGGAGTATGCGAGCGAGGAGCGGGAAGCCGTGATCGATACGGGGAGCGGTCTCTCCGTCGCGGTCGACCCCCTCGACGGCTCCTCGAACCTCAAGCCGAACAACGTCATGGGGACCATCGTCGGCGTCTACGACGCACCGCTCCCCGCTCGAGGCCGGGACTTGGTCGCCGCGGGCTACGTCCTCTACGGGCCGATCACTACCATGGCCTTCGCTCACGAGGGTTCGACGACGGAGTACCTGATCGAGGACGGGGAAGCGACGGCGCTGCGCGAGGACGTGACGCTGCCCGACGACCCGACCGTGTACGGCTTCGGCGGGCGCGTCCCCGACTGGCCCGACGACTTCGCGGCCTACGTCGAGGGGATCGAATCCGAACTCAAACTCCGCTACGGCGGGGCGATGATCGGCGACGTGAACCAGGTGCTCACCTACGGCGGCGTCTTCGCCTACCCCGCACTGGAGTCGGCGCCGGCCGGCAAACTCCGACTCCAGTTCGAGGGCAACCCCGTGGGATACGTGATCGAATCGGCCGGCGGCCGGAGTTCCGACGGCGAGCGGTCGCTGCTCGACGTCGCCCCCGACGGCCTCCACGACCGGACGCCGGTCCACCTCGGCAACGCCCCCCTGATCGACCGGCTGGAGTCGACGCTCGACTGACTCGGCGAGCGATCCCTCGCGGTAATCGGTCATTTACGCCGCGTATGCCGCGTATACTCACGGGGGTGGTCCTCCACGGATGAGGTATGTCAACCAACCGGACGGAGGCCGCGCGCTCCTCCGAGACGGTCGGGCCGTCGGTCGGCGGGTCCTCCCTCGCCCGCCTCGCCGCCCGGCCCACGGCCTACGCGGGGTGGCTCTGGGCTCTCACGGTCGCCGCACTGCTTCTCGACGGCGCGCTCACCCTCGTCGGCATCCGCCTCGGGCTGACCGAACTCAACCCCGTCGCCGCGTCCCTCATCGCCGAGGTGGGCGTGCTCCCGGCGCTCGCGGCCCTGAAGGGCGGCGCGGTCGGCGTCGGCCTCGCGGGGTGGGTCGTGATGCCCGCCGACTACCGGGGGCTGGTCCCCGCCGGACTGGCGCTCCCCTGGACCCTCGCGACCCTCGTCAACCTGTTCACCGTCGGGGTCGTCGTCCTCGGCTGACAGGGCCGAGGATTCATGCCTCCGGACGTCGACGCCACCGTATGGCTCGCCGAACCCTCCTGTTCTCGCCGGGCGACCGCCCGGAACTGTGTCGGAAGGCGCCCGCAACCGGTGCCGACACGGTCGTGTTCGACCTCGAGGACGCCGTCGCGCCCGCCCGGAAGGACGAGGCGCGAGCGGCCGTGGCAGACCTGCTCGCGGACCCGGCGTTCGACCACCCGGACGTCGAGGTGGCGGTTCGCGTCGCCGCCGACCCGGACGCCGCGGCGACGGATCTCGACGCCCTGATGGGGGAGGCCGGCGGTCCCGACGCCGTGATGGCCCCGAAGGCCGGCGTCGAGAGCGTGCGCGCCCTCGCCGACGCCCTCGAAGCGCGGGGCCTGTCGATCCCCGTCCTCGCCATCGTCGAGACGGCGACGGGCGTCCTCGACGCGCGCGAGGTGGCGGCGCTCGACCCCGTCGACGCGCTCTGTTTCGGGGCGGAGGACCTCGCGGCCGACCTCGGGGCGACCCGAACCGAGGAGGGGACCGAGGTGCTCTACGCCCGCGAACACGTCGTCGTGGCGGCGCGCGCGGCGGGCGTCGACGCCATCGACACGGTCTACACGGACCTCGACGACCTGGACGGCCTCCGCTCCGCCGCGGAGTTCGCCGCGACGCTCGGCTACGACGGGAAGTTGGCCGTCCACCCCGATCAGGTGCCGGTCGTCGCCGAGGCGTTCGCGCCGGACGAGGAGGCGGTGGCGTGGGCGAAGCGGGTCCTCTCGGCACGGGAGGCGGCCGACGCCGACGACCGGGGCGTCTTCGAGGTGGACGGCGAGATGATCGACGCACCGTTGCTCGCGCGGGCCGAGCGCATCCTCGACCGGGCGAACGAGGACGGGTGACCGCGGCCCGTCGGTCGAAAGGACTGTATTGCAGGAGGGCGAACCGGCGGGTCAGATGGCGGAAATCAATCCGTTCGAGAGCCTCCAGGAGCAGATCGACGACGCCGCGGCCTATCTCGACGCGGACGACGACGTGATCGAGCGGCTCAAGCGTCCGGAGCGCGTGCTGGAGACGACGCTCTCGGTCGACATGGACGACGGCTCGGTCGAGCAGTTCCACGCCTACCGGGTCCAGTTCAACGGCGACCGCGGCCCCTACAAGGGCGGCATCAGATACCACCCGAACGTCACGCAGGACGAGGTGACGGCCCTCTCGGGGTGGATGGTCTACAAGTGTGCCGTGGTCGACATCCCCTACGGCGGCGCGAAGGGTGGCATCGCGTTCGACCCGCGGGAGTACTCCGAGAGCGAACTCGAACGGATCACCCGCGCCTTCGCGGTGGAACTCCACCCCTTCATCGGCGAGGACCGCGACATCCCCGCCCCCGACGTGAACACGGGTCAGCGGGAGATGAACTGGATCAAGGACACCTACGAGACGCTGGAGCGGACCACCGAGCCCGGCGTCGTGACCGGGAAGGCGCCGTCCTCCGGCGGGAGCGCGGGGCGTATCGAGGCGACCGGCCGGTCGACGATGCTCACCGCCCGCGAGGCGTTCGACTACCTCGGCGGCGGCATCGAGGGCGCGACGGTCGCGGTCCAGGGCTACGGCAACGCCGGGTCGGTCGCCGCCCGCCTCCTCGACGAGGTGGGGGCGACGGTGGTGGCCGTCAGCGACTCGCAGGGCGGCATCTACGACGCCGACGGCCTCGACACCGAGGCGGTCAAGGACCACAAGCGGGAGACGGGATCGGTCGTCGGCTACCCCGACGCGGCCGAGGAACTGACGAACGAGGAACTGCTCACGGCCGACGTGGATCTGCTCGTTCCGGCGGCGCTGGAGAACGCCGTCGACGCCGACGTCGCCCGCGACGTGCGGGCGGACGTGGTCGTCGAGGCGGCCAACGGGCCGCTGACCCCCGACGCGGACGACGTGCTCACCGACCGCGACGTCTACGTCTTCCCCGACATCCTCGCGAACGCGGGCGGCGTCACCGTCTCCTACTTCGAGTGGGTGCAGAACCGACAGCGGTTCTCGTGGACCGAGGAGCGTGTGAACGACGAACTCGAACGGGTCATCACCGAGGCGTTCGACCGCCTGGTCGACACCTACGAATCGACGGACGCTCCGAACTTCCGGCGGGCCGCGTACGTCGTCGCCATCGACCGGGTGGCGGACGCGTTCGACGACGGCGGCAACTGGCCGTAGCTCCGGGGGATTGAAGACGCCGCGGGTGGCTCACACACGTAATGTTACAGGACCACCTCATCAGTGCGGCCCACCTCTCACGGGACGACATCGAGGCGGTGCTCGACCACGCGGCGGCCATCGACGCCGACCCCGAGTTCGTCCGCGGCCGGCACGACGGGCGCGTGCTCGCGCTCTGCTTTTTCGAGCCCAGCACCCGGACGAAGATGAGCTTCGAGACGGCGATGAAGCGCCTCGGTGGCGAGACCATCGACATGGGATCGGTGGAGTCGTCGTCGGTCAAGAAAGGCGAGAGCCTCGCGGACACCGTGCGGGTCATCGAGGGGTACGCCGACGCCCTCGTCCTCAGACACCCGAGCGAGGGGTCGGCGAAACTCGCCTCGGAGTTCGTCGAGGTGCCCCTCGTCAACGCGGGCGACGGCGCCGGACAGCACCCCAGCCAGACGCTCCTTGACCTCTACACCATCCGCGAGAACGCGGGGCTCGACGACATCACCGTCGGCATCATGGGCGACCTGAAGTACGGGCGGACGGTCCACTCGCTCGCCCACGCGCTGACCAACTTCGACGTGCGCCAGCACTTCGTCAGCCCGGAGAGCCTGCGCCTGCCGCGGAACGTCCGCTACGACCTGCACGAGGCGGGCGCGCAGGTGCGCGAACACACGGATCTGACGGAGGTGCTCCCCGAACTCGACGTGCTCTACGTCACCCGCATCCAGCGCGAGCGGTTCCCCGAGGAACGGGAGTACCGCGAGGTCGCCGGCGAGTACCGCATCGACAACGAGGTGCTCGCGGACGCCCGCGACGACCTGACGGTGATGCACCCGCTGCCGCGCGTCGACGAGATCGCCCCGGAGGTAGACGAGACGGCGCGCGCGAAGTACTTCGACCAGGCCCACAACGGCGTCCCCGTTCGGATGGCCCTGCTCGACTCCCTGCTCGGAGGCGACCGATGAGCGAGAAAGAACTCCGCGTCAGCAAGATCCGCAACGGTACCGTCATCGACCACGTCACCGCCGGCCAGGCGCTGAACGTCCTGGCCATCCTCGGCATCGACGGCAGCGGCGGCGAGAGCGTCAGCGTCGGCATGAACGTCCCCAGCGACAAGCTCGGGCTGAAGGACGTGGTGAAAGTCGAGGGCCGCGAACTCAGCCAATCGGAGGTGGACGTGCTCTCCCTGATCGCCCCGGAGGCGACGATCAACATCATCCGCGACTACGAGGTGATCGAGAAGAACCGTGTCGAGCGCACCGAGTCGGTGACCGGCATCCTCGTCTGCCCGAACCACAACTGCATCACGAACGGCGACGAGCCCGTCCAAACCGAGTTCGACGTCCTCGAGGACGGCGTCCGCTGTGCGTACTGCGGCACCATCGTCCGCGAGGGGGACGTCGCCGAACACATCGACGCCCGCGGGTCGGGCGAAACCGCTTTGTGACCGGTGGCCCAACGGACGCCCATGTCAGGGAAGACGAAGTTCATCCTGGTGCTCGCACTGATCGCAATCGGCTACGTCCTGCTCTCCGGTGACAAGGAACCGGTCGAAGTCGACGTCGAGGAGTAGCTCCCTTCTCGCTCCCCGCTGCCGGGGAGCGAACGACTTACCCGCCGTGCCCCCCACCGACGGGTATGTACGGCGTCGTCACGCGAAACGCCGAGGAACTGGAGTGGTCGGCGTTCGACGTCGGCTGCTACGAGGTGAAGGACGTGACCGGGCGGGCGGCCGCGCCGCTCTCGACCGGAGTCAACATGGTCTCGGCCTTCGGCGACAACGCCGCCGTCGGCGACGACCCCTCGATGGCCGCCGTCGACGCCGAGGGGCGCCCCGCGACCCGCGAGCGACCCTACTTCGACTGGTCGTACGTCTGTCCGACTCACGCGGAGTACCGCGAGGGGTTGCTCGAAATCGTCGACGACTGCGTCGACGCCAATCCGGACCTCCGCCTCGACGACGTCGGCTTCCCCCGCGACGGCTACTGTCGCTGTGACCGGTGCGACCGCCGCTTCGCCGAGAGCGACGTCGACGACCGCGAGGACTGGCGGGCGTCCGTCGTCACCGACTTCGTCGCCGCGGTGCGCGACCGGGTGCCGGGCGACCTCTTACTCACCCTGTATCCCGATCCCTACCCCGGCCACCTGCGCGCCCGGAGCGGCGTCGACGTCGAGGCGCTGGCGGCGCTGGTCGACCGGTTCGTCGTCCCCGTCTACGACACCGCGTACGGGACGACCTACTGGCTGGAGACCATCGTCAAGGGGTTCGAGAGCCGGCTCTCGGAGCTCGACCCCGACCTCGCCGTCGAACTCTACGCCGTCGACGTGGACGTCGACGCCCTCGTGAACGCCACCGAGGTGGCCGAGACGTACGCCGACGCCGTCTACTTCGGCTACGACGCGAGCAACGCGGCGGCGGCCGTCCGGCGGATGCGGGCCGACCGCCGCGAGGGCGTCTCACACGGCGCCGACGACGACACGGGCGGCGACGCTCACAGCGGCCCGTAGGACAGTGCCCAGACCACGGCGATGCCGAGCGAGAACACGAGAACGGCGAACAGTCCGAGCACGTACAGCATGCGGCCCGTCGTCATATCTCCCGTTCGGCGCCGATTCGTATAGCTTCGGCGGTGCTCAGACCAGGTCGTCGAAGGCCGCACCGGCGACGCCCGGCCCGTCCGGGACGTCGACCGACCCGCGCTCGACCGGCGCCGGATCGGCCGCGAGGTCGGCTTCGAGCGCCCCGCCCGTCGCCAGTCCGCAGGGCCGCACGTCGGGAATCGCGGCCGCGACGTGGACCGCGGCCGTCCGGGCCGGCGCGGCGTCTATCGTCGTCGTCACCACGGGGTCGACGTTCGCCTCTCGCGCCGCCATCGCCCCCCGGTACGTCCGACCGGGGCCGCCGAGCGCCATCGGCTTCAGGATCAGGACGTCCGCGGCGCCGGCGTCGAGGGCCGCCGCCAACGACGTCGCGGCGAGCGTCTCGTCGAGCGCGACGTCGACGCCGCGGCCCCGGAGGGCGGCGTGCCCCGACAGGTCGTCGGCCGGGAGCGGCTGTTCGAGGTAGGCCAGATCCAGCGTCGCGAGCGCCGCGACCGCCTCCCGCGCCGTCTCGCGGTCCCACGCGCCGTTGGCGTCCGCCCGGAGCGTCACCTCGGGGCCGACGGCCGCCCGAACGGCCCGGAGGCGGGTCACGTCCCGGTCGAGGCCGCCGACCCCGACTTTCACCTTGAGACACGAGAAGCCCGCGTCGACGGCGTCGATGGCCGCCGCGACCGTCTCCTCGGCCGACGCGTCGCCGAGCGTCGCGTTCACCGGCACCGTCGACGCCGGGTCGTCGGCGAGGAGCGCGGCGAGCGACCGCCCGCGCCGGCGACCCGCCGCGTCGAGGAGGGCCCCCTCGACGGCGTGGCGGGCCGCCGGGGCGTCGCCGAGGGGGTCGGTGACGGCCGGCGGGGCGTCGGCCAGCGGGTCCGCGGGGTCGCCTAAGGCGTCGAAGGCGCCGTGTTCCGTCGCCGAAACCGCGTCGAGCGCCGCCCGGCAGTCGTCGAGCGACTCGGTCCACCCCGGGAGTGGCGTGGCCTCGCCGACCCCCCGGACGCCGTCGGCGTCGAGCCCCACGAGGACGCCCTCGCGTCGCTCGATACGGCCCCGGGCGGTCGACAGCGGCGACGCGAGGTCGAGCGAGAACTCGCGGCGCCTCATAGGCCGACGGCGAGGCCGACGCCGAACAGGAGGGCGTGGGCCGCGAGCAGTTTGCCGGTGCGCTCCAGCGCCGGGTTCAGCGCCTCGCCCGCGGTTCGGGTGCAGACGGTGCGGGCGACGGCGACGGCGAGCGGCAGCGTCAGGAGGGGGAGGCAGACGGCGAGCGAGGCGGGGCCGGCGAGCCACAGCGCTGGCGGGACGAGATACGCCAGCGCGAGGAGGGCGACGTACTGGACGCGACTCCAGCGGTAGCCCAGGCGGACGGCGAGGGTGCGCTTTCCCGTCCGGGCGTCGGTCTCCATGTCGCGGACGTTGTTGACGACGAGGATGTTCGTCGACAGCGCGGCGACGGGGAGGCTGGCGACGACGGCGACGGGCGGGAGCGTCCCGGGTGGGATAGTGAGCGGGAACGGTCCGGCGAGGACGGCGGCGGCCTGCACGTAGTACGTTCCCGTGACGGCGACGACGCCGAAGAAGACGAACACGAAGAGGTCGCCGAGGCCGTGGTAGCCGAGCGGATAGGGGCCGCCGGTGTAGGCGTAGCCGGCGGCGACCGACAGGAGGCCGACGATCAGGATGGGGAGGCCGCCCACGTAGACGAGCGTCGTGCCCACGAGGACGGCGGCCCCGAAGGTGAGGTAGGTGGCGCGCTTGACGGACTCGGGGGGGATGAGTCCCGACTGCGTGACGCGGGTGAAGCCCTCGCGGTCCTCGGTGTCGGCGCCCCTGACGGCGTCGTAGTAGTCGTTGGCGAAGTTGGTGCCGATCTGAATGAGGGCGGCACCGAGCAGCGCCGCGGCCGCGGCGAGGAGGTGTTCGACGCCCCGTCCGACCGCGAGGCCGGTGCCGACGGCGACCGGTGCGGCGGTCGCCGGGAGGGTCTGCGGTCGCGCGGCCATCAGCCACGCCCGCCGGCGACTGATCTCCTGTGCGCTCATCGGCCGACGTTCGGGACGCCATCGCGTAAAGACTGCCGCTTCGTCACCACCAGACCGCGAACAGGAGGCGGAACGTCGCGTACGCGCCGACCGTCGAGAGGATGGGCACCACGTTCTGCATGAGGACGACCCGGCCCGTCGTCTCGGGGTTGAACAGTTCGGCGGCGCTGGGCGTGTCCTCGGGTTCCTCCTCGCCGATGCCCGGCGCCTCCTCGCCCGGGTCCTCCGTGGTGAGCGCGCCGACGGAGACGTTCGGCCGCTTCTCGCCGCGCACACCCTCGGAGACGGTGATGGAGCGGGTGGCCCGCCCCCACCCCAGGCCGACGATGGACATGGTGGCGATGATGACGAAGGAGGCGGGGATGCCGATTGCCGACAGCCCGATGACGATGCCCGAGGAGATGACGGCGACGACGATGGCCGCGGTGAGTGGGAGGTCGGTGATGTCGTTGCCGAGGGTGTCGAGCGTCCGGCGGGCGATGGTGAGGGCGCCGACGGTGACGGCGGCACAGCCGAGGACGATCAGGAGGTTCAGATCGATCCCGGCGCCGTACAGCGGCGCGATGGCGTTGGCGATGTTCGAGGTGCCCGAGGAGAAGGCCATCAGACAGCCGATGCTGACGACGACGGTCGTTCCCGCCACCTCCCGGCGGGTTGTGTTCGGCCCCGACTGCGGGAGCGGGAGCGATCCGGAGCGATCCAGGGTCAAGAGCGGGCCGTCGCTCTGCTCGACCGCGACCCAGCGGTTGATCGTCGGGTAGAAGTAGCGGCCGACGACGCCCGAGACCCAGAAGCCGACGAGGGGGGCGACGATCCACCAGACGGCGATTTCGCCCATGACGGCCCAGTCGAGTTCGCCCGCCGCGACGCCCAGGCCGGCGATGGCGCCGACGGCCGTCATCGACGTGGAGGCCGGGACGCCGACGTAGTTGCCGACGAACAGCGCGCCGCCGATGAAAAAGAGGACGACGATGCTGCTCTCGACGGTGAAGACGCCGGGGTCGGTCACCAGTTCTCGCCCGAGCGTGTTCACCACGCGGCGGCCGATGGTCCACGCGCCGACCGAGAAGAAGACGGCCATGAGCGCGCCCGCGAACAGTTTCGAGATGACGCCCGCGCCGACCGCCGGGCCGAACGCCGGCCCGGTGTTCGAGCCGCCGATGTTGAAGCCGACGAACAGCGCCACCGCGAACCCGACGAGGAGGAGGGGTCCGATCATCGGTCGGGCGGGGCAGTCGGCCGGTCGGCGGGTCTCGGTCGGGGCGCGTTCATTCCTCCTCCGTCGTCTCGGCGTCGTCCCTCGTCATCGCGTCGATCTGATCGGACCGCGGCCGCCGGTCGACGCGCTCGTTCACCTGCTCCAGTTGCTCGATGATGTCGTCCACCTCCTCCGAGATGGTCCGTTCGACGTTCTCGGTGACTTCCTCGGTGACCGTCCGTTCCACCTTCTCGGTGACCTCCTCGGCGACGGTCTGTTCGACGCTCTCGGTCACCTCCTCGGTCACTTCCTCGGTCATCTCCTCCGTGAGCGTCTCCTCGACCTTCTCGGTCACCTCCTGGGTCATCCACTCGGGGTCGAATCGAGCCATCTTCCAGACGACGTGAATCGCGTAGGAGATCAGTGCCCCGATACCGAACGCGACGCCGACGCCGGTACCGGCATCGGGGATGAGAATGAGCGCCACCGAAGAGAGGATGACGATCCCGTACGCCAGATCGACGAGAAAGTCGACGCGGTTCGGATTCATCTACTCTCACGTGTGGGCTTCGAACATATACCCCCTCGCTTTCCGCTCGTCCGCGTGGCATCAGTAGTGCCACGGCACGTCGGAGAAGTCCGGCTCCCGGCCGTCGAGAAACGCGTCCCGACCCTCGCTCGCCTCGTCGGTCATGTACGCCAGCCGGGTCGCCTCGCCGGAGAACACCTGCTGGCCGACCAGTCCGTCGTCCACGAGGTTGAACGCGTACTTCAGCATGCGCATCGCGGTCGGGCTCTTTTTCGTCATGGTCTCGGCCCACTCCAGGGCGACGTCCTCCAGGTCGCCGTGGGGCACCGCCTCGTTGACCATGCCCATCTCCGCCGCCTCCGCGGCGTCGTAGGTCTTGCCGAGGAAGAATATCTCCCGTGCCTTCTTCTGGCCGACCTGTCTGGCGAGGTAGGCGGAGCCGAACCCGCCGTCGAAGGAGGCGACGTCGGGGTCGGTCTGGAGGAACTTCGCGTGCTCCTCGCTCGCGAGGGTCAGGTCACAGACGACGTGCAGGGAGTGGCCGCCGCCGACGGCCCACCCCGGGACGACGGCGACGACGGGTTTGGGCATGAAGCGGATCAGCCGCTGGACCTCGAGGACGTGGAGTCGTCCGACGGTCGGCGTGTCGGCGTCGAGTTCGGCGTCGCCGGTGTCGGCCCCGTCGGCGGTGTCACCGGCCTCGTCCTCGCGGTACTCGTAGCCCGACTCCCCGCGGATGGCCTGATCGCCGCCCGCGGAGAAGGCCCAGCCGCCGTCCTTCGGCGACGGGCCGTTGCCCGTCAGAAGGACCGTGCCCACGTCGGCCTGCTGGCGGGCGTGATCCAGCGCCGCGTAGAGTTCGTCGACGGTGCGGGGGCGGAAGGCGTTGCGCACCTCGGGCCGGTCGATGGCGATCCGCACCGCCGGCACGTCGTCCGCGCGATGGTAGGTCACGTCACTGAACTCGTCGGTGACGGCCGTCCACCGGTCGGGGTCGAAGAGGTCGGAAACCATACCCCGACTGGGGGACGGCGCGCGCAAAAAGGTGCAGGTCAG
Source organism: Haloplanus sp. GDY1 (assembly GCF_023703775.1). Lineage (NCBI taxonomy): Archaea > Methanobacteriati > Methanobacteriota > Halobacteria > Halobacteriales > Haloferacaceae > Haloplanus > Haloplanus halophilus. The sequence continues at coordinate 655,273 of NZ_CP098514.1, forward strand.
GCCACCCCGTCCAGCCACCGTGCGACGGGGCCGACCGGCGAGGTGAGCCACGCGACGACGAACACCGTCGCCGAGACGAGGACGCCGAGGAGGACGTTCGCCACGATGACCACCGAGTACGCGAGGATGCCCAGGACGACGATACCGGTCGCCAGCCGTCGCTCCCGGGTCATGTCCCCGAGGGGATTCCCCGGCGACAGGCGGTCGAGCAGCCACGCGACGAGATAGAGGACGGCCGCGAGGAAGACGCCGAAGAGGACGGCATCGCTCACCGCGACGGCGTACAGGAAGACCAGGAGCGCGACGGCGACGACTGGGAGCGTCCAGGTCGGGCGGGTGGAGGGCATCGGCGAGGAGTGGTACCGGCGGTTCAATAAATCCCGGTCACTCGACCAGTTCGGCCACCGTCTCCTCGACCAGACGCTCCCGCGTCCGCTGGCTCGCCTCGGCGTCCGTCCGCACCTCGATCACCTCCGTGCCGTCGGTGGCGACGGCGTCGGCGTACGCCGCCCGGAAGCCCTCGCGGTCGTCGACGGCCGCGTGGTCGAGGTCGTAGAGGTCGGCCGTCGGCTCGAAGTCGAGGCCGTGTGGCGTCCGGAACGACTCGGTGAAGGGGGGATCGAACGACTCGATGGGGAGGCGATGGAAGATGCCGCCGCCGTCGTTGTTCACCAACACGACCGTCGCGTCGACGGCGCACCGGAGCGCCGACAGCAGGCCGTTGCCGTCGTGGTGGTACGCCAGGTCGCCGACGACGAGCGTGAGGCCGTCGGTCGTGGCGCTCCCGGCGCCGAAGCCGGTGGAGACGACGCCGTCGATGCCCGAAGCCCCGCGGTTGCCGAGGACGGTGTAGTTCGCGGCCGCCGGCCCGGCGTACCGGTCGGCGTCGCGGACGGGGTTCGAGTTCGAGACGACGAGCGTCGACGGTTCGGGCGCGAGGTCGGCCACGTCCGCGAGGACGGCCCCCTCGAAGTAGCCGCCGTCGCCGTCGCCCGTCGCGTCGCCGACGACGTCCCGGTGGACCCGGTCGGCCTCGGCCCACCGCTCGCGCCACCCGGGGTCGTCCGGACCGGCGACGAGTTCCGCGAGGCGGGCCGCGAGCCGGGAGGGGTCCGCGACCACGAGGTCGGTCGCCCGGAACGCCGCCTCGCGCCACCCGCCCGCGGGGTCGACGACGAACTGCCGCGCGTCGGTCCGGGACAGGTACGTCCGGAGGCGCTTCGAGGTGGGCGAGGCGCCGATCCGGAGGACCGCCTCGGGGTCGGGCCAGTCGTCGGTCACACGGGGGTCGAGGTAGCCGTCGTAGCCGCCGACGGTCGTCGTCACGCGGGTGTGGCCGCCGAACCGCAGCCCCGAGAGCGGGTCCGCGAGGATCGGAAAGCCCGTCGCGTGTGCGAGGGCGGTGACCGCCTCCGGGTCGACGCCCGGCGGGTCCGCGGGGCCGGCGACGATCAGGCCGCGCCCCACCGACAGCGCCTCGACGAGCGGCCGGAGGTCGGCCCGATCCAGTTGCGGCGTCCCCGCGGTCGTCTTCACGAACGGTCGGTCGTCGTCGCGGCCGGCCGCGGCGAGGGGGTCGAGATCCGGGGGCACGTCGCCCTCGACGGGCGTCGGCTCCAGCGGCTTCCGGAACCGGCAGTTGAGGTGGACCGGTCCCGAGGGGGTCCCCGTCGCCTCGGCGACGGCGCGGGCGGCGGTCGTCCGCAGCGAGCGGAGCTTCCGCGCCTCGGCTTCGGGTTCGGGCAGGTCGGCGTACCAGCGGACGGCGTCGCCGTAGAGTTTCTCCTGATCGACGGTCTGGTTGGCGCCGCTGTCGTGGAGTTCGGGCGGGCGGTCGGCGGTGAGGAGGAGCAGCGGGACCCGCCCCCGGTCGGCCTCGACGACCGCGGGGTGGTAGTTCGCCGCCGCGGTGCCCGAGGTGCAGATCAGCGGCGTCACCTCACCCGTTCGCCTCGCGCGGCCGAGCGCGAAGTACGCGGCCGAGCGCTCGTCGAGGACGGAGAAGGCCCGCAGGTCGTCGTGTTCGGCGACGGCGGTGACCAGGGGCGTGGAGCGACTGCCCGGCGAGACGACGACGGCGTCGACGCCGGCACGCGCGAGTTCGTCGACCAGCGCCCGCCCCCAGAGGGCGTTCCGGTTCGGCGCGCTCATCGTTCGAGTTCGTCGAGGATCGGTCGGTACTTCAGTTGCACTTCGTCCCACTCCCGGTCGGGGTCGGAGTCGGCGACGACCCCGACGCCGGCGAAGAGCGTCGTCGAGGTGTCCCGCGAGAGCGCCGAGCGGATGGCGACCGCGAAGGTACCGTTGCCGGCGGCGTCGACCCAGCCGACCGGCGCGGCGTACCACCCGCGGTCGAACGGCTCCGTCTCGCGGATGGTCGCCAGCGCGCGCTCGGGCGGCAGCCCCCCCACGGCGGGCGTCGGGTGCAGCGCCTCGACCAGGTCGAGGACGTGCGCGTCGCGGTCCAGCGTCGCCGTGATGGGGGTCGAGAGGTGCTGGACCGTCTCCAGCCGGCGGACGCGGCGCTCGCCGGCCGTGATCGAGGACGCGAACGGCGCCAGCTGTTCGCGGATGGTCTCCGCGACGAGTTCGTGTTCGTGGACGTTCTTCTCGTCTCCGAGCAGCTCCTCGGCCAGCCAGTCGTCCTCGGCGGGCGTGTCGCCCCGACCGGTCGTGCCGGCGAGCGCGCCCGTCGTGACCGTCCGGCCGTGGAGTCCCACCAGGCGTTCGGGCGTGGCGCCGAAGAAACTCGGCCGGTCGGGATCGGGGGTCGGTTCGACGAGGAACCGGTAGCAGTCGGGGTACGTCGAGCCGAGGCGGGCGAGCACGTCGGGCACCGAGAGCGGCCGGTCGAGGGTCACCTCGAGCGCCTGCGCGAGGACGACCTTCCGGAGGTCGCCGTCGCGGATGCGCTCGACGGCGGCCTCGACTGACTCCCGCCAGTCGGCCCGGGGGGTCGTCCGCGTCCGCGAGACGATTTCGGGCGGCGGGCCGGGGTCGAACGCGTCCAGGCCGGCCAGTCGCTCGCGCTCCTCGTCGAGGCGGTCCTCGACGGCGTCGGCCGTCGCGTCGGGACCGACGGCGTTGACGGTCAGCCACGTCCCACGATCCGTCTCGGTCACCTGCACGCGCGGGAGGACGAAGCGCGCGCCGGGGAAGTCGGCCCACACGTCGTCGTCGCCGGAGTCGTCGTGGAAGGCGAAGCCGCCGAACAGGCGGGGACAGGCCGCCTCGGTGCCGGCGTGGACGTCGCCCGAGCGCAACACCCGGTCGACGCCCTCCCGGATCGCGGCGAACCGGTCCCGGCCGTCGGCGGTGATGGCGGCGGCGACGCCGCCGGCGACGACCGTCGCCTCGTCGGGGGCGGTCCAGAACGTCCGCGGCGCCGGCAGCGCGTCGAGGGCGGCGCGGAGCGAGGGGACCGACGCCCTGATCGACCGACTGACGAGACGCGCTCCCGCCTCGTCGCTTCGCGGGACACCCATTATAAGTCCGTGAGGACGCCGCACTCTTTTACCTAACTATCCGTAGCGTTCCTCGCGCCAGGGGTTCGCCGTCACGGAGTAGCCACGCTTCTCCCAGAACCCCCGAACCGGTTCGGTGTGAAACTCGACGCCCGTCACCCACTTCGCCCCCTTGTACGCGTACTTGTGGGGCGTGACGACCCGGACGGGGCCGCCGTGGTCCCGCGGCAAGGGGTCGCCGTCGAACTCGAAGGCGAGAAGCGTCTCCGGGCGGAGCGCGTCGTCGAGCGGGAGGTCGGTCGTGTAGTCGTCGGCGGCGTGAAAGCGGACGTGGACCGCGTCCGACTCGACGCCGACGTGGTCCGCGACCGTGGCGAGCGACACTCCGGTGAACGCACAGTCGAAGCGACTCCACCCGGTCACGCAGTGGAAGTCCTGTCGCTGCGTCTCGACGCCGAGGTCGGTGAACGCCTCCCAGTCGAGGGTGACGGGATCCTCGACGGCGCCGCGCACCGAGAGCGACCACTCCTCGCGGGTGACTCGCGGGACGTTCCCCTTCGAGAGTACGGGAAACGACTCCGTGCGATGCTGGCCCGGGGGCAGACGCTCGTCGCCGAACTCCCGGTAGAGCTCCGTCCGATCCTCGACCATGCTCTTGCTGGTGGCGTCCTCCGTAAGTCACTACCGAACGCGGAGCGGACTACCGGCCGACGGTCGCACCAGCCCCGTGCCGGCTCGATGCTCCCGGCTCCGATGGGGTCCCGCCCGGCGCGCCGACGGCGTCGCCGTGTCGGCTGATTACACGAATCCGAAACTACAGTTCGTACTGCCGGTGAAATTACTCGTATCGAGGAACACTGAGTTATCGAACACCGAACCAGCCCCCGCAGAATTTAAATACGGCCCTTCCAAAGCGACGAACGTTCAAATGCCGAACGTGGAAATAACCGTCCCGGAACATCTGGAGATGCAGATCGCTCAACTGATCGAGCAGGGTGAGTTCGTCAACCGGGAGGAGGCCATCCAGGAACTGCTCTCGACGGGACTGCGGGCGTACAAGACGAGCGGTCCGATCGAGGAGGAAGAGCCCGGGTTCGAGGACGAGGGCATGATGGGTCACGAGGACGAGTACGTGTTCTGATCGCCGCGACGGGACGGCTTCTCGGGCGCGCATGGGAGCCTGACGCAATAATCCTTAACCGGCCTACGTCCGTACGCGGGTGTATGCACAAGGAAGAACTCCTCGAACTGCACGAACAGATGGTGACGATCATGAACTACTTCCGGAGCCAGGAGTCGGTCGACGAGAGCATCTTCGACCCGTACGAATCCCTGAGCGTCGACCCCTCGCACGTCCACAAGTCCAAGAGCGAACACAAACACGCGGTGTTCGTCCTCGGCAACGCGCTGGCGACGGCGATGAGCGAGGACGAGTTCTCGGACGCCGGGCGAGTCGGCAAGCGGATGGCCGAACTCGCCGAGGACGCCGAGAACAAGCTGTAACCGCCGACGCCGGGCACCGGGTGACTCCCGTAGCGACCACCACGCCGTTGCCCGTCGGATTCATTACCGACGGGGCGTGAACGGGGGACATGCTCGGCCTCCCGGATGCGGCGACCCTCTTTCGATCCGCGCTCCTCCTCTCGGCGCTTCTCGCCGTGGTCGTCGTCTTCGCGCTTGACCGCCCCCGCGGTCGGTGGGGCGGGCGCCTTCGCTCGCGGTTCGTCCTCGGCGTCCCGTGGGGAACGCTCGTCTCCGTCGGCGTCGTCCTGGCGGTGTATCTGTTCGTTCAGGGGGGATGGGACCACTGGTACGCGCCGGTCACCATCCCCTTCCGGGCGTGGTCGTACTTCTACCCGCTGGGGATGGTGACCGCGGGGTTCGCCCACTCCGGGCCGGGGCATCTGCTCGGTAACCTCGTCGGGACGGTGGTGCTCGCCCCCCTCGCGGAGTACGCGTGGGGACACTTTCCCCGAAAGCGGGGGTCACAGACGTTCACGTCGCCACTCACCGACCCGTACGTGCGGGCGTTCGTGATCTTCCCGGGCGCGGTCGTCGCCGTCGGCCTGTTCACTGCGGCCTTCGCCATCGGCCCCGTCATCGGCTTCTCGGGCGTCGTCTTCGCCTTCGCGGGGTTCGCGCTGGTCCGCTACCCGATCACGGCGGTGGTCGCCGTCACCGCCGGCAACGGCGTTCGGACGCTCTACGCCGCGTTCCGGAACCCCACGGTGTCGGCGAGCGCCGGTCCCTCGTACTCCTCGCCCTGGTGGGCCGACATCGCGATCCAGGGCCACGCCATCGGCCTCCTCGCCGGAATCCTCCTCGGCGTGTGGGTCGTGCGGAGGCAGGCGACGGAGCGGCCCTCGGCCGCCAGGGTCGCCGTCGGCGTCGTCCTGTTCTCCGTCGCCCAGTCGCTGTGGGCGGTGTACTGGTACCGCGGCGGCGAGACGTACGTCCTCTACCGCGCGGCGGGGTTCGCGCTGGTGATCCTGCTCGCGACGCTGGTGGCCGGCACGGTGGCGGCGTCGGCCCGCCCGCTCGTGTCGATGCCCGAGCGCCCGGACGCGGTGCGGGCCGTTCCGCGGTGGCGGATCGGCGCGACGGTCCTGTTGCTCTGTACGGCGGCGCTGGCCGGCCCTGCGGTCCCCGTCAACCTGATGACGGCCCAGTCCGGCGACCTGCCGGGACAGGACGACCCGATCACGGTTCGGGGCTACGAGGTGACCTACGCCGAGGACGTGCCCAACGGGATGGTGTCGGTCGTCGACGTGGAGGCGTTCGGCGAGACGACGCGGGTCAACACGTCGGGGGTGATCGTCAGGAACCGCGACCGCGGCATCTGGATGACCGCCGTCTCGAAGGGCCGACTCGACTTCACGGGGACGACCCGCGTTCGACTCGGCGGCGTCGGCTGGCGGGACTCGGTCCGCGTCCAGCGGACGGGGTGGAACGCCATCGGCGGCGGCACGGTCTACCGGGTCCGACTCTCCCACGACGGCCGGAACGTGACCGCCTACACCTCGCCGTCGGTGCGGGCCGACCCCGTGATCGCCGGGCGCAACGTCTCCGTGGAGGCGACGCGGACGGGCTTCCGACTCAACGTCTCGCTGGGGAATCGGTCGGCTACGGGACCCATGCCCGCGGTCAACGAGACGGCGTCGATCGGTGGCCTGGAGTTCGCCAACGCCGAGGGACGGGTCTACGCGATCAACGGCGCGACGCGAGTCCGGGTGGCGAGACGGGAGACCTACGAGTAGTTCAGTCCCACTCGATCCGGAACACTTCCGTGTCGATCTCCCGTCTGTCGGCGGCGTGGTGGTCGAACTGGCGGTCGAGGTCGAACTGCGCCGCGAAGGCGTGAGTCACCTCGCCGCCGTTGTCGGCGGCGAAGGCCTCGACGAACTCCCGGCTGCCGGCGTTGTGGACCGAGTAGGAGACGTCGGCGACGTCCGCGGCGGTCGCCAGAAAGGCGCGGTCTGCGTGTTCGTTCCCCTCCTGTGCGCCGAAAGGCGGGTTCATGACGACCGTCGTGGGGCCGTCCGGACACAGCGGCGCGCGGGTGGCGTCGGCCTGCACCCAGTGAATCTCCGTGCGCGTCCCGACCCGCCGTCGGTTCTCGCGGGCGATGTCGAGGGCGTCGCGGTCGATCTCCACGCCGACCGCGCGGTCGGGGCCGCGCAGCGCCGCCCCGAGCGTGAACATGCCCGTCCCCGCGCCGAGGTCGAGGACGGTTCGCCCCTCGATGTCGCCGTTGAGGTCCGCCACGTGGACGACGTGCGCGGCCAGTTCCGGCGGTGTCGGGTACTGTTCGAGGGCGGCCTGCGGGTTCTCGAAGCCGGCGACGACCGCCAACTGCCCGGCGAGTCCGGCCTTCGTCGCCGTCATCGACCCACCGCCCCACGGACCCACGCCGTCCGTTCGCCCGCCTCCACCGTCAGGGACCCTGTGGGTGTCATCCTCGCCGGGACATATTTTCTGGTTATACTAAAGTCTTTGTGAATGTGCAATAGTAATACTCCGTCGACGGGACGCCCCGACACTCATGTGCGAGGAGCCCGTAGTGACGCCGGGGGTCACACGCTCCAACACCCCCATTCCCCCTATTCCCGGCGTCGGAGCTTCTTCAGGCCACACACGACCAGAGGCCACGCCGCTCGGTTCTGGCCGTGCGTTCGAGCGCGGCGTATCGCTCCCGTTCACGGAACGACGAGTCGTAGAGCCGGGCGTGTCCCCGTTCGAGCAACGCCGCGTTGAACGACTCGCCGTCGACGATGACGTAGGCGAGCAGTCGGTCGTAGCCGCCGCGCCGGCCGGCGGCGTCGTCGAAGCGAAGCGTCACGCGCCGGTCGGCGAGGCGGTCGGTCGCGAAGGCAGTCGCCGCCTCCCCGTGCCGCCGGAGGCAGGTCCGCCCCGCCTCGGTGTCGGGCACCCCCTCGAACTCCGCGGGGTCGGTCTCGACGTGGACCTCCGGCGTGTCGACGCCCAGCAACCGCACCGTGTCCGTCCGACCGCCCGGGAATCGGACGTCGACCGTGTCACCGTCGACGACGTCGGTCACGCGGACCGTCGTGCCGCTCTCGGGCGTCGCCGTCGACTCGGCCGCCGTCTCCACGTCGACACTGGGCGTCACGCTCACGCAGCCGGCGCTCAGGAGGACGGCGGCCAGCAGGACGGGAAGCAAGCGGTCGCGTCGGAACACGTCGGGGGGTCGAGGCGACGGGGGAAAAGCCCCCCGGCGGCTACATCTCGGCGAGCGTCTCGATGCCGAGCAGTTCCAGCCCGTTCTCGAACACCTGCGCGGTGGCGTCGGTCAGGACGAGGCGCTCCTCGGCCGCCGTCTCCGCGTCGAGAACCCGGTTCTTGTGGTAGAAGGAGTTGAACACGTGCGCCAGGTCGAGCAGGTAGCGAGCCAGCGGCGCGGCGTCGTAGCGCTCCTCGCAGCGTTCGAGGACGAGCGGGTAGCGACCGAGGTGGTAGAGCAGGTTGTGGTCCGTGTCGTTGAACGCCGACGGATCGACCGCCTCGACGGCCGGGACCCGCTCGGCCGACTCGAGGATGCTGTACGCACGGGTGGTGGCGTACTGGACGTAGGGGCCGGTGTCGCCCTCCAGCGACACCGCCTCGTCGATGTCGAAGGTGATGTCCTTCCCGCGGTTCGAGGCGACCATCCCGTACTTGACCGTCGCGAGCGCGATCTTCCGGGCGATGGCGTCCACCTCCTCGGGGTCGACGTTGCGGCCCTTCTCCTCGACGATGTCGCGGGCGCGCTCCCGGGCCGCGTCGAGCACCTCGCGGACCGTGACGATCTGTCCGCCCCGGGTCGACATGCTCCCCTCGGGCAGGCTGATCATGCCGTAGTCGATGTGTTCGAGGCGCACCTCGTCGTACCCCATCTTGCGCGCCGCGACGAACAACTGCTGGAAGTAGCGGTTCTGCTCGCTGGCGACGACGTACACCGACTGGTCGGCGTCGAACTCGCTGACGCGGTACTCGATGGTCGCCAGGTCGCGTGTCCCGTACACCGTCGAGCCGTCCGACTTGACGATGTAGAAGGCGTCGAAGCCGGCGTCCTCGACGCTCCCGGCTTCCTCGAGCATCTCCCGGGCGCGGTCCAGCGACGGGTCGACGTGTGCGGCCGCCGGATCGCCCGCGTCCTCGTAGTCGTCGTCGTAGATGGGGATGAAGACCGAGCCGTCCGGACCGCGCATCGCCACGTCGTCTTCGAGGGCCTTCTCGACGACCAGGTCGTTCCAGCCCTCGCGGGCGTAGAAGCTCTCGCCCAGCCAGCAGTCGAAGTCGACGCCGAGTTCCGCGTAGATGGCCTCGAAGCGCTCGATGCTCGCCTCGCGGAACCGCTCCCAGCGCTCGACGGCCGCCTCGTCGCCGCGCTCGAGGCGCGCGAACCACTCCTTGCCGTCGTCGACGTGGTACGCCCGCTCCTCGGCGACCGACGCCGCGAACCCCTCGGTCAGCGCGCCGAACTCCTCGACGTCCTCGAGCAGGCCGTCGCGCCGCTCGAACTGCTGGTAGAGGTCTAGCAGGTGGGCGATGGGGTCGGCCTCGAACGCCGCCTCGTCGCCGAACTCGACGTACTCGTGGAGCAGGTTACCGAACTGCGTCCCCCAGTCGCCGAGGTGGTTGTCGCGGGTCACGTCGTGGCCCCGCTCCTCCAGGACGTTCATGAGCGCGTCGCTGAGGATGGTGTTGCGCAGGTGACCCACGTGGAGCGGCTTGGCGATGTTCGGCGAGGAGACGTCGGCGACGATCCGGTCGGGGTCCTCGCGCTCCCGTGACCCGTACGCCGACCCCTCCGCGTCGATGGTCGCGAGCGTCCGCCGAGCCATCCGCTCGACGTCGAGGTGGTAGTTGATGTGCCCGTTCACGACCGTGACCGAGGCGACGCCGTCCGGCAGGCCCCGTTCCCGGTGGCCCTCGGCCAGTTTCTCGGCGACGGCCATCGGGTTCGCGCCGGCGTCCGCCGCGATGGCGAAGGAGATGGCGGACGAGAACTCGCCTTTCTCCTCGTCGTCGAACGCCTCCAGTTCGACGGCCGAGGGCTCCACGTCGCGGTCGTAGCCCGCGTCGGTTACCGCGCCGCGTAAGCCCTCGAATAGCTCGCGCTTGATGGCTCCAAGCATTCTTCGGCAATCCTCACCTCTACTCCCGCATAAATCTCACTACATCGGCGGCACGGAGGCCGCTGACCCCGCTCACGCGCCGCGGTCGTCCGCCCGCGGGGCGAACAGGAGGAAGGCGACGACGCCCGTGATCCAGACGACGAACACGACCCGGTCGCCGCCGTACTGTCCCGCCAGCGCCAGCGGGCTCACGCTCACCCCGAACAGGCCGACGGCGTAGCCGAGCTTGTCCGTCCGGTCGTCGAACTCGACGGCCGTGGCGCCGAGCGACAGATCGTAGGCCAGATAGAAGTACGCCGCGCCGGCGTACACCGTCGCCGTCCCCAGCGCCACGAACGGAGCGGCCACGAGACCCCCGTACACGACGGCACCGACGGCCAGTCCGGTGACCGCCGCCAGCGGGAGGGCGCGATCCCTCACCGTCGAGGAGTGGGTCGTCGACCCGTCGCTCCCGGGAGACGGACGGTCGGACACGTCACTCGGGGCGCTCCGCCGACCCCTCGGCGGCGTACCGGGCGAGCAGATCGCGGGCCCGTTCGAGGTGTCTCGCCCGCTCCGCGTGTGTCGCCTCGGCGATGTCCAGCAGCTTGTATCGCACCCGACAGAGGGATCCCGGATCCAGCCCCTGTCCGCTCTGGGCGCGGGCCCAGAGGGTCGCGGCGAGCCTGTCGAGTCGCTGTTCCTCACCGGTGTCCGGTGGCTCCTCGATGGCGTCGAGCAGCCGCCTGTTCACCTCCCGAAGCGTGCGCATGGGTGCCCTTCGTCGCGAACTCGGAAATGTCTTTAGCCGTGTACAATACGCACACGTTCGATGCGTCGTGGGCTGACGATCGCGTCGTGGTGTCGGGAGAACGTCCCGGGGGCGTTCCACGCGAGCGGATGCGGGCGTGGGGCTCGTCGGGAGCGAACGAAGTGAGCGTCCCGGGGGCGTTCCACGCGAGCGGATGCGAGCGTGGGGCTCGGCGGGAACGAACGAAGTGAGCGTCCCGGCGGCGATTTGAACTCGCCGAGACGGTCGGCCTCGCTCCGCTCGGCCGCTGCGTCTCGCCTGCTCAAATCGCGACGTCGTCCGTTTCTACCGACACGGACGCCTCGCTGTCGCTCGGCGTCGTAGTGTCGGTAGAAACGTCCCGGCGGCGTCCCACGCGAGCGGATGCGAGCGTGGGGCTCGTCGGGAGCGAACGAAGTGAGCGTCCCGGCGGCGATTTGAACGCCGGTCCCTGGCTCCGGAAGCCAAGAGGATAGTCCACTACCCTACCGGGACACGTCGATCCATTCTTGCCCGGAGCCACGTATATACCTATTGATCGGAGCCGTCGGCCGAGCCACTCCCGTCTCAGGTTCTGCAGCACATCGTAGGTCCTTTCTACCGGCTGCGGTCAACTGCGAACGGACCTCCGATGCCCTCCAAACGCCACCTCTCCCGCCGTCGATTCGTCGCCCTGGCCGTCGGCACCGGCGCCCTCGCTGGGTGTGCGGGCGACGGGGACGGCGGTACGGCGACGCCCGAGACGACGACCCGCACCGAGACGGCGACGGACACCGGGACGCCGACGCCCGAGCGGACGACCGCCGCCGACGAGCGCGCGGTCGTCGACGCCGTCGAGCGGGTGGCCGTCCCCTTCGAACTGACGCCGCCGGCCGCCGGCCTCGATACCGTCGCCGCTCGGCTCGCCGAGTCCCGAATCGTCGGCATCGGCGAGAACTCCCACGGCGTCGCGGAGTTCAAGACCATCCCCGAGCTGTTGGTGCCCCGACTGGTGAGCGAGCACGGCTATCGCCTCGTCGCCGTCGAGGGGACGCTCGGCGAGTTCGCGCCCGTGAACGAGTACGTCACCGGCGGCGACGTGACCCTCGACGAGGCGATGGCGTCGCTCGAATTCTACTTCTGGAAGGCCGACGGCATCCGTCGGCTCTTCGAGTGGCTCCGGGAGTGGAACGCCGGCCGCCCGGCGGGGGATCGGGCGGTCGTCCACGGGTACGACGCCCAGTTCTTCGACGTGAACGCGACGGCGATCCGGGACTACCTGGCGCGGGTCGATCCGGCGTATCTGGACGACGTCGAGGCCGACCTGACGCCGCTGACGGAACCCCTCTACGAGCGTCACGAAGTCGAGTTCGTGACCGACGAGCGGCTGGCGCTGCTCGACGCCCTCCGGGAGCGGTTGCGGACCCACCGACGCGAGTACGTGGCGGCGAGTTCGGAGTCTGCCTGGCGACTGGCTCGCCGGCACGTCCGGACGCTCGAACGCGCACTTCGGTTCCAGGCGGAGCTGCAGGCCGAGAACTACACGCGTGGCAAGAGCATCCGCGACGCGGCCATGGCGAACAACGTCGCGTGGCTCCGCGAGTGGACCGGCTCGGATCGCGCCGTCGTCCTCGGCAACTCCAATCACACGATGCGCAACGACGGCGGGGACGGCGCCACCCGGATGGGCCAACACCTCTCCGACGAGTTCGGCGACGACTACTACTCCCTCGGGATGCTGTTCGGCACCGGTACCTTCGCGGCACCGACCGGATCGCACCGGGAGGCGTTCGAGACGTACGACCTCGACGGTCCGGTCGAGGGAACGCTCGCGGCGACTCTCGCCGAGGTGGAACACTCGCACCTCTTCCTGGATTTCGACGCCGCCAGCGACCGGCCGCAGGTCGACGCCCTGCTCGACGACATCTCGACGGTGCAGTTCTCGGTCCCTCGGGCGGCGAAACGCGGCGCCGTCCCGTTGCCGGTCTCGCCGGACGCCGTGTTCGACGGCGTCACCTTCGTCCACACCGCCTCGCCGGCGTCGTTCTCCTCGCCGGAGTGAGCGTCACCCCGGCTAGCCCATCCCGGCGTCCTCGAACGCCCGTTCGAGCGAGTTTCCGTCGTCGATCAGGCGCTCCACCTGGCGTTCCTTGCGATCCACCGCGTCCGCCTCCGCGGCGACGTCCTCGACGGCGTCGCGGTCGATCACGACCACCCCGGACTCGTCGCCGACGAGGACGTCGCCGGGCGCCATCGACGCGCCGCCGACGGTGACCCGGACGTCTCGCTCGACCGCCGCGTCCCCGCTCGGGCCGCGTGGCGTGACCTCCCGTGCGAAGGCGGGGAATCCAAGCTCCCGTATCCCGGAGACGTCCCGAACCGCGCCGTCGGTGACCATGCCCCTCACGCCCTGCTCGCTCGCGTACGACGAGAGCAACTCGCCCCAGATGGCCTCGTCGACGCTCTCGTCGGCGTCGACCACCACGACCTCGTCCTCGCGGGCGGCGTCGAGGGTCCCGACGGGCGCCCAGAGCGCGTCCGGGTCGAGGACGACGGTCCGTACCGTCCCGGCGAACGCGCAGTCGGCGTGGACGGGGTCGATCCCGGGAGCCAGCGTTCTCACGCCCCCGTGGTTCGTGTCCGCTATCGCGGCCGGGGAACGCCGCTCCAACCGGTCCAGTACCTCGCTCTCGACAGGTCCGGGGTCCGTCGACATGTCCGGGCGGACGACCCCCGTCGACAAAACAACTGTGCAGCGTGGCGTCCCGGAGACGGTCCGTGTGGCTACCGGCCGTGGCGGGATTCGAACCCTACGAGACGAGCGAAGCGAGTCTCGGTCCGGTCCGAATCGCCGGTAACCGTTTTCGACGTCGCTTCATTCGGTCGGAAAACGGGCGTGGCGGGAGTCCCGCGAGCGACCGTAGGGAGCGAGGGGGACTACGCCACGCGCGTCGAACGAACGACAGTGAGTGAGACGGGCGTGGCGGGATTCGAACCACGGTCGCAAATCGAAGATTTGCTCCCTGATTCGAATCCCGATCTCCGTTTTCGATCTCGCTTCGCTCGATCAGAAAACGGGCGTGGCGGGATTCGAACCCGCGATCTAGAGGTTAGGAACCTCTCGCCCTATCCACTAGGCCACACGCCCTCCCGCGGTCGTAGACGGGACGCTACCAAAAAGGTCGGTATCCCGACCCGGCCCCTCGCACGTTTTGACACTTGCACCAGAGTTTATTCATGGGAAGAAACATAACGGATGACCATGGATGACCGACTGGCGGACACCGAACGGCGTCGACTCCTCACTCTGGTTGGTAGCGGCCTCGCGGCCGGCCTCGCCGGCTGTTCGGGAGGCGGCGGAGGCGGTGGCGGGGAGGAGGAGACGGCGACGGCCACCGCCACGGCGACGGCGACTGCGACGGCCACCGCCGGCGGCGGTGGCGGCGACACCGTTCCCTCCGCGTACCGGACGGCGACGAGCATCGGCGGCACCCAGCGCAATCCCGACTCGCTCTCCTCGCAGTCCGCGGTGAACTACCAGCCCGAGCCACGGGACGGCCAGCAGTGTTCGGACTGCCGGTTCTACATCGAGGACAAGAACGGCGACGGGATGGGCGCGTGTGCCATCGTCGCCGGGACGGTCGCGCCCGAGGGCTACTGCGTCAGTTACGCGGAGTATCAGGGCTGAGGCGTCTAGAGACACACACCAGACGACGTATAACCCGCCCTCGATTACGTCCGGTCGATGACGTCGGGGGATACGCGGACGTGGCAGGTGGCGGCGGCGACGTGTACGCTCCTCTTGCTGGGCGCGTCGCTCGGGGCCTTCGCGGTCGACCTCGGATCGGCTCGTCCCGACCCGGTGGCCTACGGGGAGACGGTGAAACTCGGCGTCGCGTCCGAGGCCGAACGGGTGGCCGAACACCGCGGCGCCTCCGTCCCCCGCGTCGAGGTGTTCTACTCGCAGTATCAGTACGTGATCGGCTACGCGGGTGTCGCCGAGGCCGTCGCGGCGCTCGACGACCCCGGACGGGAGCGGCAGTTCGGCTACCCCCTCGCGGTCTACGTCTCGGACTACGCGGGACGGTCGCCGCGCTGTGCCGACGACGGCACCCTGCGGACGGCGACGAACCCGGACTGGGTGTCGGTGACCGACGCCCGGTTCGTCGTCGGGAGCGACGCGCAGGTCGCCGGGAATCCGGTGGTCGTCCCGTTCTCGACGGCCGCGGACGCGGTCGCCTTCGCCGACGGCTGCGGCGGGCGGGTCGTCGACTGGGACGGACTCCGTCGCGATCCGCCGCCGGCGACCGCCGCGGCCGGCGTGCGGGCGACGGTCGACGACCGCCGGGATTCGGCCGATCGCCGGGCGGCGGCCGCGCGGGAGTTGCTCGACCGCGAGGTGTCGGTCGTGGTGGGGCGGGACGCGCCGACGATCCGAGCGGGGATCGAGGCGGCACCGCCGAACACGACCGTCGTCGTCCCACCGGGTCGCTACGCCGAACGCGTCGTGGTGAACCGGTCGCTCACTCTCCGTGGTCGGGGCGCGACGCTCGACGGCGGCGGGAACGGGACGGTCGTCGACGTGAGGGCAGACGACGTGGCGGTGACCGGATTCACGATCCGCGGCGTCGGCAACGCGACCCGAGCGAACGGGAGCGCCGAGGGGAGCGACGACTGGGACGCCCGGATTCAGCGCGGCTACGGCGCCGGCGACGCGGGCGTCGCCGCGACGAACGTCTCCCGGCTGTACGTCCGGAACGTGACGATCCACACGCCGGCGAACGGCGTCCGCCTCCGCCGCGTCCCGGGTGCGGTCGTCGAGGGGCTGACCGTCTACGGCTCCGCCGAGTGGCTCGACGGGTTCATGGGCGTCGTCGCGATGCACGACCCGGTCGTCGTCCAGGACTCGCGCGTCCAGGGGGGCCGCGACGGCGTCTACCTCCACCGCGCGGCGGGCACCGTCGTCCGGAACAACACCTTCCTCGATCAGCGATTCGGCGTCCACCTGATGTACACGTCGGATACGCTGATCGCCGACAACGTGGCACGCGGCCAGGCGTCGAGTGGCGTGATCGTCATGACGCGCCCGTCGGGCAACGCCATCGTCGGCAACGACGTGCGCGACGCCAGCGGCGGCATCTTCGTCGGCGGCGCGGATAGCTACGTCGCGGACAACGTGGTCGCCGACACCGACCGGGGGCTCGTGACCTACGCGACGAGGACGACGTTCACGGGCAACGTGGCCTACGACAACGCGGTGGGATTCGCCGCCTCGACGGTGGTTCCCTCGAACCGGGTGTACGGCAACGACTTCGTGGCGAACGACCGACACGCGACGGCGGGGCCGGGGCCGCTCCGGATCTTCACCCACGAGGGCCGCGGGAACTACTGGGAGGGCGCCTACGACACGACCCTCGGCGAGAGCCGGACGCTCGACCGGGCGTACTCGCCGACCGACCCGCTGGACCGTCGACTCCACCGGACCGACGCGGCGATGACGCTGAGTGCGTCGCCCACGATCAGGGGAGTTCGCGCGCTCCGCGGCACCACGCCCGGCTTCCGGAAGGCGAGCATCGTCGACACGGCGCCGCTGGCCCGTCCGGCGAACCCGGAACTGCTCGCTCGCGCCCGCAACGGGAGCGACCCGCAGGGGGTGGAGGCGTGACGGGGGAGTCGTCGCTGCGCGCGACGGACGTGACCCGGACCTTCGGCGACGTGACCGCGCTCTCGGACGTGTCGCTGTCGGTGCCGGCGGGGTCGGTCGTCGCCCTGATCGGGCCGAACGGCTCGGGGAAGACGACGCTTCTCCGGGTCCTCGCGGGGCTGCTCGACCCGACGGCTGGAGCGGTCGACTACGAGGGCCCGCCGGCGACTCGACCGCTCGGCTACCTGCCACAGGAGCCGACCTTCCGGCCGGGCTTCACGGCCATGGAGACGGCGTCGTTCTACGCTCGCCTCGTCGACGACGACCCGGCGGCCCTGCTCGACCGGGTCGGGCTCTCGGCGGTGGCGGACCGGCGCGTCGAAGCGCTCTCGGGGGGGATGACGCGGCTGCTCGGCATCGCGCAGGCGCTCGCCGGCGACCCTCCGGTTCTCGCCCTCGACGAGCCAGCGAGCGGCCTCGATCCGGGGATGAGCCGACGGGTGTTCGGCGTCGTGGAGGGGCTGGCCGAGGCGGACCACGCCGTCGTCGTCACCTCCCACGACCTCCCCCTGGTCGAGCGGACGGCCGATCGGATCGTCGTCCTCGACCGGGGGGCGGTCGTCGCGGCCGGATCGCCCGCCGAACTCCGAGAGCGGACCGGCGGCCCGCTCCACGAGACGTTCACGGCGCTCGTCGGCGGCGACGAGGGCTCCGTCGCCGTTCGCACGCGGGGGGACGAATGACCGGTCCGCTCGGCGCGTTCTGGGCGGTGTTCGCCCGCGAGGTGCGCGCGGCGTCGCGCAGCCCGACCTACGCCCTCCTCGGACTGGCCGTGACGCTCGTCGTCTTCGGCGTGGCTCTCGCGGGCGACGGCCCCTCGGCGGGCTACGTCCCGACGGTCGTCGACGTGTTGCTGATCGTCGAGGTGCTGGTGCCCGCCGTCGCGTTCGCCGTCGGCTACCGGGCCGTCGCGGACGACGCCGAGCGGGGACGGCTGGAGGTGCTGGCCACCTACCCGCTCCCCGCGCCGTCGTACGTCGGCGGCGTCTACGCCGGTCGCGCGGTGGCGCTTCTGGCGGTCGTGCTGGTTCCGCTGGCGGCGCTCGGCCTCCACGTCGCGACGACGGCCGCCCCCTCGACGACCGTCTTCGCCACGCACCGCGGCGTCGACTCGCCGCTCCTGTTCGTCCGCTTTCTGGCGCTGACGGCGGCGCTCGCGCTCGTCGCCCTCGCCCTCGCCGTCGCGCTCTCGTCGGTCGCCGGGTCGCGGCGGCGGGCCATCCTCCTCGCGCTCGTCGGTCTGCTGGTCGTGGTCGTCGGCGCCGACGTCGCCGTCTTCGGCGCCGTGACGGGCGACGTCGGCGTGGGGCTCGACGCCCTGCTCGCGCTCTCGCCGTCGAGCGCCTACCGTGGGCTGGTCTTCGAGACGGTGCTCTACGTTGCCTTCACCGGTCGCTCCGCGTTCGTCTCGGTGCCGGCCGCGGTCGGGAGCCTCTGCGTCTGGGGCGTCGGCTCCCTGGCCGTCGCGACGCTCGCCGTCCGGACGGGACGCCGGTGAGTCGCCGTACGCCGCTCAGTCCTCGGCCTCGGCGCCGTGGAGACCGGCGTCGACCAAGCGCATGAACCGGTCGACGAGGCGGTCCGAGAGCGACGGCGTGACCGCCTGGAGGAGCGCCACCGTCTCCGACGGGCGCGTGAGCGACACCTCGACCCGTCCACGGTCGCCGTAGGACCGCTCGACGACCCCGGCGTCTTCGAGCGTGTCGACGTGCCAGGAGACGGTGCTGCGCGCCAGGTCGAGTCGGTCCGCGAGCGTCGACGCCGGGAGCCGTCCGTCCTCGACGAGATGGGTGATGAGTTCGCGCGCCGTCTCGCGGCGATACAGCGAGAGCACCCGTCGCTCCCAGGCGTCGTACTCGGTGTCGAAGTAGTGGGTGCGTCCCCGGATGCGCTCGGCGACGACGTCGCCGCTCCGGCCGAGCCGTCGGAGGTGGTACTGCGCCTGCCCGGTCGCGATGTCCAGGTTCCGTACGAGTTGGTTGAAGTGCACGCCGGGATTGCGCCGGACGTGGTCGCGGACCCGTCGGCGGACGTCGGTCATGGCCGTGATATTGTGCCGACGGGACAATCGCCTCTCGTCGATTCCCACTCGCTGGGAATCGGCCTACCCACGCGCCACGAGTTCGCGGGAGATCCCCTCGGCGTCGACGATCTCCCCCCCGTACGCCGCCGCGAACGCCTCGGCGTCGCCGTCGTCGCCGAACGGCACCAGCGCCGGCCCCATCGCTCCCTCCACCCCCGACCCGGCCACCACGCGCAACTCCTCGGTGGCTCCGAACGCCTCGGCGTCGAGGTGGGCCGAGAGGACGCGGTCGCCGTTCGCCTCGCGGACCGCGTAGTCGACCGTCGAGTAGTCGGTCAGGTAGGTGACCCGCGGCCGCCACCCGCGGCGCTCGGTCGCGAACCGATGTCGGAAGGTACAGACCGTACTGCAGAAGCGGGCCGGCGGGTCGTGGCCCTCGGGACTGTGCTCGCGGTAGTAGGTCTGTCCCGACGGCCCGGACTGGCGGTCGACGACCATCCCGCACTGGTCGCACCCGCCGGCGCCGGAAAGCGAGACGGCGGCCGGCCGGTCCGTCGACCCCGAACACCCCGCGAGGGAGACGGCGGCCGCCACGCAGCACAGGACTCGCCGCCGGGTCGGCCCGGCGGACGCGTGTCGCGTCATGGTCGTGCTTGATCGGCGGGCGTCAAAGCTCCCGTGGTGTACTCGTCGAAAACGTCATCGAGAGGGACCGCCGCCCCCGGTGACGAGGTACGCGGCCGTCAGGATCAACACGGCGATGGCGAGGTCGGTCGTGTGTTCGACGAGGTGGTGGACGACCATCGGGATCCGCCCGAGGACCGTCCCGATCCCGACGATCGATCGGACGACGAGCAGCCCGATGGCCACCGTCAGCAGGGTGTACGACCGCGACCGGCGGCGTCGCGCCGCCACCAGCGCGACGGCGAACAGCGAGAGCGTGCCAGCCGTCGTGAGCCCGAGGACGACGAGCAACGCGAGTGCTTCGCCCGTCCCCAGCCAGTTCCCCGTCGGAAGGACCATCTCGGTCCGGACCCTCTCGTCCCACGACCCAATAGGTTGTGGACGACTCGCGTCCGGCGAAAAGAACCGTCCGCGCCGGCGACCCTACTCCTCGGAGACGAACGCGACGGTGCAGTCCGCGTTCAACAGGACGAGCTGCGAGACGCTGCCCATCAGCGCCTTGCCGATCGGCGTCTGTTTCCGCGGCCCGAGGACGATGTAACTGGCGTCTCGGTCCTCGGCCTCGCGGAGAATGCGCGCGGCCGGATCCCCCAGCGCCCCCGCGGCGGTGACGTTCTCGGGGTCGTCGAGCGCCAGGCGGATCGCGTTGGTGGCGATTTCCTCCGCGGCCGACACCGCCTCGGTCTCCGGCTGGACGTTGAGCACGACCAGTTCCTCTCCGAACGCCTGTGCGAGTTCGTAGCCACGCTGTACCACACGGGACTCGTCCGCGTCGTCGACGGCAGCCAGGATTGACATGGCAGTTACCTCTCGTTTCGGGAATGAGATAAACGTTGGTTACGATTGTCACGTCGAGGGAATCCGTCCACCGGAGGTGGCCGAGTCCGACCGCGACGGCGCTCCAGTCGGCCGTTCCACTCGACACGGTGGACGTGTCAGGTGCGACGAACGGAGGTGGGTCCGACCCGAACGTATAGGTGGCCGGCGGACGGGTGGGATCGGCATGGGTCGCGTGGCGAGTCTCGGAAGCATCAACGTGGACCGCGTCGTCTCGGCGACGGTCGGCGACCTGGCGGCGTTCGCCGAGCGGTTCGACTGGTTCCCGGAGCGCGGACACACCGTCCGGGTCGAGACGCTCCCCGACGACTTCGACGTCGACGCCGACGAGGTTCGCCACGGGGGGAAGGGAGCGAACCAGGCCGTCGCGGCGTCGCGTGCCGGCGCCGAGACGACGATGTTCGGCAAGGTCGGTCGGGATCACGCGGCGTACGGCGTGCTCCCGGCACTCGCCGACGACGGCGTCGACGCCGACGGCGTCGGGACGGCCGACGCGCCGACCGGGACGGCTTACGTGTTCGTCGAGGCGTCGGGCGACAACCGGATCGTCGTCCGCCCGGGCGCAAACGCGGCCGTCGACGACTCGTACGTCCGGGGACGGTACGACGCCATCGTCGGCGCCGACTGCCTCCTCCTGCAAAACGAGATTCCGGTCGCGCCGGTGGCGGCGCTGCTCGCCGACCTGGCGGACGAACCGGACCGGCCGACGGTGGTCCTCGACCCGGCGCCCCCCGAGGGGGTGGCGCCGCTGCTCTCCTGCGAGGCGGTGGATTACTGCACGCCGAACGCGGCCGAGTACGCGGCGCTCGACGGCGCTCTCGACGGCTTCGGTGGGGTCGTCGTTCGCAAGCGCGGCGGCGACCCGGTCGTCGTCGAGCGGGCGGGCGAGCGCCTGTTCTCGGTCGCGCCCCCGACGGTCGATCCGGTCGACACGACCGGCGCCGGCGACGCCCTGAACGGCGCGCTGGCGGCGCGACTCGCGGCGGGGGACCCGCTCCGCGAGGCGGTCGCAGTGGCGACGGTCGCCGGGTCGCTCGCCACCCGCGAGGCCGGTGCGCGGAACGGCGTGCCGACGCTCGACGGGATTCGGGCGTTCCGCGAGTCCGGCTGATCCCCGACGGATGCTGGGTCCGCCGGCAGTTCGCCATCCCGGTCCGGAGACGCCCCCGACGGGCGCTCGACGCCCCGCCGTTCAGTTCACGTCGATCCGAGTGCCGCGCGAGTCCGGCTCCGCCTTCGGCATCCGCACCGTCAACACCCCGTTGTTGTACGTGGCGGTGATCCCCTCCTCGTCGACGGACGCGGGGAGGTCGATCGACCGCGAGACGGAGGCGTGGCGGCGCTCGCGCCGGACGTACTCCCCCTCCTCGGACTCGGTCGTCTCGTCACGTTCGGCGGCGATCCGCAGCGTCCGCTCGGTCACCCGCACGTCGATGTCCTCGGTCTCGAAGCCGGGCAGGTCGCCCGTCAACACGAGTTCCTCCCCCGTGTCTTCGAGGTCGACGCTCATGCCCGTCGCCGCCGGCCGCGGCAACCCACCTTCGAGGTCCTCCGGGTCCCACATCCGCGCCGCGTTCTCGAAGTTCTCCTGCATTCGCTCGAACAGGTCCTCGATGTCGTCGAACGGGTTTCGTCGGGTCATCCGTGTCGACACCTGACGGTCTCCTAACTGAAATTCCGCACGGTCGTTCCTGAAGGGTGGGAACGGGCGGGCGAGTCAGGGGCCGTCGTCGAGATACGCCATCGCCTCCTCGTCGCTCACCTGGTCGAACCGGTCGTAGAACCCGCCGACCGCCCGGAAGTCGGCGGGCGTTTCGAGGCAGATCACGGCGTCCGCCTCGCGTTCGAGTCGCTCCACCGTGTCGGGTGGCGCGACGGGTATCGCGAGGACGACCCGCGCCGCGTCCCTCGCTCGCACGAGGCGGAGCGCGGCGATGGCGGTCGCCCCCGTCGCGGCGCCGTCGTCGACCACGACGACCGACCGTCCGGTCAGGTCGGGCGCCGGCCGGTCGCTCCGGTAGCGCGACGCCTTCTCGCGGGCCGCCCGGGCCTCCCGTTCGCGCTCGCGTTCGACGTACGCGTCGCTCACGCCGAGACGGTCGATGACGTCCTCGTCGAGCCACGCGCTCCCGTCGCTGCCGACGGCGCCGATGGCGTACTCCGGGTTGCCGGGGGCACCGATCTTCGAGGCGGCAACGACGTCGAGCGTCGCGTCGAGGGCGTCGGCCACGGCCCGCCCGAGCGGCAACCCGCCCCGCGGAATCGCGAGGACGACGTCGGCCTCGACCCCCCGATTCCGGAGTTCGGTCGCCAGCCGTCGGCCCGCCTCGGTGCGATCCGCGAACCGGCCGCCGTCGGCGTCGGTGGTCATGTCGTACTGTAGGGTATCCACGGTGAAATGCATCACTCCCGGAGTGGGACCCTCACCCGTCCGTGTCGTCCGCTCGCACCCAGGCCGCGACGAGTCGGTTCACGTTGTGGAGGAGGACGGCGACGCTGAGCAGCGTCGTGACGAGGTAGACGACGAACCCCGGCGGGCCGCCGAGCGACCCCCCGATCACGCCGCCGGTGATGCCGACGACGGTGAGTTCGAGCCACGTCACGAGGATCCGGGAGGCGAGTCGCGGCGGGTCCGGCGCCGCCTCGTCGGGCATCAGTACGACTCCCCCGCCTCGATCGGCCCGCTGAACGCCGAGTAGAGGACGGCGAAGTAGGCGAACACGAGGGGGAGCAGGAGCGCCGCCCCGATCGACATGAGGTTGAGCGAGAGCGTCGGGACGATGGCCGCCTCGACGGTCAGTCCCGTCGCGGGGTCGACCGACGGGTAGAGCAGAACCGCGATCACGGCGACGAGCGCGAAGACCAGTCCGGCCGCGGCGACGAAGGCGGCGTAGTACCGATCCCGGTGTGTCGCGACGGCGTAGCCGGCCGCGAGGAGGAGCGTGGCGGCGACCAGTCCCAGCACGGCCGGCGACCGCATCGCCGCCCGCAGGTCCGGCGCGAGGGCGTAGAGCGCGGCGAGCGTGACGACCACCAGCACCAGGTACGCCACCAGCGCGCGGTGGCCGTCGGCCCGCAGGTCCGCCCGCAGGTCGCCGCGGGTCTTCAGGCGCAGGAACGCCACCCCGTCGACGACGGTGAGCGCGACGACGGTCAGGCCGGCGAGGAGGCCCGCGGGCGTGACGAGCGCCGTCGCCCCGAGCAGCCAGTTCGCGGTGAACATCCCGAGGAGGAAGGGAGTGGCGACGCTGCCCGCGACGAAGGAACGCCCCCACCACCTCTGCCACCGCTCGTCGTGGCGCTGTTCGTACATCTCGGGCGCGAGGCCGCGGAGGATCAGTCCCCCGAGGATGGCGAACATGAGCAGGTAGTGGCGACTGAACAGATTGGCGTAGACGGCCGGGAAGGCGGCGAACATGACGCCGCCGAACACCACCAGCCACACCTCGTTGCCGTCCCAGAAGGGGCCGATGGCCGCGAGGAACTGCTCGCGGATCTCCTCGTCCTCGCGGGTCGCGAAGAGCGCGCCGACGCCGAAGTCGAAGCCGTCGAGAAAGAGGAAGGTCCCGAAGATGAAAAACAGGAGCGCGAACCAGAGGTCGGGGAGCGGCAGGCCGAACAGCGGGCCGCTCGACAGCGCGTCGACGCTAGTCATCGGCGGTCGCTCCCGTCGACGACTCCGTTCGGTCGGTCGCCCGGAGGTCCGCACCGTCGGGCGGCCCGGCGCGGACGATGCGCGTGACCACGTAGCCATAGAGGGCGAGCAAGCCGAGATACAGCCCCGCGAAGCCGACGAGCGTCGCCGTCGCCTCGGCGCCGGTGAGGCCGGGCGAGACGCCCGCACTCGTCTTCATGACCCCCTGGATGATCCACGGCTGGCGACCGACCTCGGTGACGATCCACCCCACCTCGACGGCGAAGACGCCGAGCGGTGCCGAGGCCATCAGCGCCTTGTGCAACAGGTCGTCTTCGAGGAGTTCGCCCCTGTACCAGCGGTAGCCGCCCCAGAACGCGAGGAGGACGAACCAGAACCCGAGCGCGACCATCATGCGGAACGCCCAGAAGACGATCGCGACGGGTGGCTGTGGTCCCTCGAACTCCTCTAGGCCGCGGATGGTCGCCTGTGGGTTCCCGCCGCTCGCCAGCCACGACGCCCCGCCCGGGATGCCGATGCCGAATATCTCCTTCGCTCGCGGGTCGACCAGGTTCTCGACGCTCGTCGGGACGGCGACGATGTACTCGGGGACATAACTGTCCGTCTCCCAGACGGCCTCCATCGCCGCGAACTTCTGGGGCTGGGTCTCGTAGACGTGGCGTGCGTACATGTCGCCGTGGATCACCTGCAGCGGCGCCGTGATCAGGAGGGCGACGAGGCCGATCTTGAGCGTCGTCTCCCAGAACTCGGCGTGTTCGACCGGGCGATCCCAGACGTGATGCCGGAAGACGAAGTAGGCGCTCAGCCCGCAGATGGCGAGGGCGACGGACTCGACGGCCGCGTTCTGCATGTGGACGAACATCCAGAAAAATCGGGGGTTGAGGTAGGCGGCGACCGGGTCGGTCAGGTGGACCACCCGGTGACCGTTCTCGACGACCATCTCGAACCCCCGCGGGGTCTGCATCCACGAGTTGGCGATCAGGATCCAGACGGCCGAGAGCCAGGTGCCGAGGCCGACGGCGACGGCCGACACCATGTAGAGCGCGTCGCCGACGCGCTCCCGGCCGTAGACGAAGACCCCGAGGAAGGTGGCCTCCAGCATGAACGCCATCATCCCCTCGACGGCGAGTGGGCCGCCGAACAGCGGCCCGGCCGTCGTCGCGAAGGCGGCGAAGTTGGTGCCGAACTCGAACTCGAGGACGATGCCGGTCACCGTCCCGACGACGAAACTCACGGCGAAGATGCGGGTCCAGAACCGACGCAACTGCTCGTATATCGGCTTCCCCGTCCGGATGTCCTTCCAGGTGAAGTAGACGAGAAAGGGCGCGAGCCCCATGCTCACCACGGGGAAGACGATGTGGACGATGGTCGTGAGGGCGAACTGGAGCCGGCTTGCAGTGACTGGGTCTACCATGTGCGGGGTCGGCGTCTCACCCACCCAATTGAACGTCCTGTCTATTCGTTGTTGGGTCGGTCGGCGCGTCCTCGGTGGTTCTCGCGACCCGACGGAGTTCAACCGCTCCATCGTTCCCAGAGTCCGGGAATCCTCGGGACTCCCGGCCGATACTGTATTTCGACCGACACAATTACTACCGTCGGGACCGTCGGCTCGCGTATGCTCCTCCGCATCGCCGCGCTCGCACTCGGCGTCGCCGAGACGCTCCGTCCCCGTCAGGTCGTCGACTTCTGGATGAACCTGGCGACCGAAGACGAAGTGACGCTCCGCCCCTGGGTGTACACGGCCGCCCGGATCGAGGGCCTGTTTCTCGTGTTGTGGGCGTTGCGCCGGCGGTCCAGCGACGACTGATCCCCGACGGGAAGACGTCCGGTCGACGGCGCTCGCCCACGAACGAGCGGCGGCCTACCCGTCGAGGTAGCGGTCGGCGACCTCGATACGCTCGGCGAGCGTCCCGAGGAACCGCGCCGCGTCGGCGCCGTCGACGACGCGGTGGTCGAAGCTCAGGTCGAACCTGACCTCCTGGCGGAAGGTGACGCCCCCTCCCCCGTCCGGGCGGGCGCGCTCCCGGAGGCGGCTCAGCCCCAGGATGGCCACCTCCGGCGGGTTGATGATCGGGGTGAAGGAGTCCACGCCGAGGGGGCCGAGGTTCGACAGGGTGATCGTCCCGCCCCGGAGGTCGGCCATCGAGTGCTCGCCGGCCTGCACGGCGTCGGTCAGTCGGCGGCGCTCCCGCGCCACCTCGGCGAGCGACTTCGACCCCACGTCCGCGAGTACCGGCGCGACGAGGCCGTCGTCGACGGCGACGGCGACGCCGACGTTGTGCTCCTCGTAGAGTCGGTGGCGGCCGTCCTCGAAGGTCGCGTTGAACGACGGGTGGGCGTCCAGCGCCGCCGAGAGGGCACGGATCACCACGTCGGTGATGGCGACGCCCTCGCCGGCGCGGTCCGCCGTCCCGGCGAGCGTCTCGGCGTCCACCTCGCGGCTCGCGGTGACGTGGACGGCCTCGCGGTAGCTCTCGGCCAGTCGCTCGGCGATGGTCCGTCGCATCGGGCTCGGCGTGCGCTCCTCGCGGAGCGTGCGCGGCGCCGGGCCGTCGCCTTCGTCGGACCCGGGCATGTCAGTCGGGGGCGATCCAGGCGAGCGTGTCGCCGACGGCGAACTCCGCGTCCTCCGCGCGGGCGATTTCGGCGAGTTCCCCGGCAACCGGCGCGAGGACGTCCACGCTCACCTTCTCGATCTGTATCTCACAGAGGCTCTCGCCCGCCTCGACGCGGCGCCCCTCGGTCGCGAACCAGTTGACGACGACTCCCTCCTCGGCGTCGACGTCGTCGCTCCAGTCGCCGTCGGCGACGACGGGGACGCGGTCGCTCCCGCTCATCGGGTCGCCCGGACCGCGGCCTCGATGTCCGTCGCGCCCGGAATCACCTCCGTCTCCAGCGACCGCGCGTAGGGGATCGGCACGTCCGGGAGCGCCACCCGCTCGACCGCCTCCAGCGCGTCGAGGGCCTCGTCCGTCACGCTCGCGACGATTTCGCCCGTCAGCCCGAACGAGCGGTAGTCCTCGTCGACGACGACCAGTCGCCCGGTCTTCCGCACCGACTCGATGACCGTCTCCCGGTCCAGCGGCACGAGCGTCCGGAGGTCGATCACCTCGGCCTCGATGCCGTCCTCGGCGAGGGCGGCGGCGGCGTCGAGCGCCCGGTGGACGTGTAGGCCGAGGGTCACGACGGTGGCGTCGGATCCCTCGCGTTTCACGTCGGCGCGGCCGAAGGGGATGGTGTAGTCCGTCTCGGGGACGGGCGTCTTCGGGCCGTCCGGCGCGGGCAGCCACCCGAGGCCCATCAGGCGCTTGTGGTACATGTACACCACCGGGTCGTCGTCCCGGATGGCGTTGTGCATCAGTCCCTTGGCGTCGTAGGCGGTGGCGGGGACGACCACCTTCATCCCCGGGAGGTGGGCGAAGGTGCCGTAGAGGGTCTGGGAGTGCTGGGCGGCGTCGTTGTACGTGCCGCCGACGGCGGTCGTCATGACCATCGGCACGTTCACCGCGCCGCCGCTCATGTACGTGTTCTTCGCCATGTTGTTGTAGATCTGATCCATCGCGACGCCGAAGAAGTCGACGAACATGAGTTCCGCGATGGGGCGCATCCCCTGCTGGGCGGCGCCGACGGCCGCGCCGAGGTAGGCCGTCTCGCTGATCGGCACGTCCACGATCCGGTCGTGGCCGAACTCCTCGAGGAGCCCCTGGGTGCTGTCGAAGATGCCGCCGTAGTCGGCCACGTCCTCGCCCATGTAGAACACCTCCTCGTTCTCGCGCATCTCGGTCCCGATGGCCTCGACGATGGCGCGACTCATCGTCAGTTCGCGGTCGACGGTCACCGCTCCTCACCCCCCGTCTCCGCCAGGTCGAAGTCGGGTTCCGTGTCGGTCACGCCCGAGGCGGGGTTGACGAAGGCGTCCTCGTAGGCGGCCTCGGGGTCGGGGTTCGGTTCCCCCTTCGCCCACTCGATGGCCTCGTCCACTCGGTCGTGGGCCTCCGCCCGGATGGCCGCGAGGGCCTCGTCGTCGACGCCCTCGGCCCGCAGGTCGGCCGCCAGTCGCTCGATGGAGTCGCGCTCGGTCGCCGCCTCGCGGTCCTCGTCGGGCCGGTAGCTCTCGGGGTCGCCCATGAAGTGACCCATCCGGCGGTGGACCTGGACCGAGAGGATCGTCGGACCGTTCCCGTCGCGGGCGCGCCCGACAGCCTCCCGAGCGGCCTCGTAGACGGCGACGGCGTCGTCGTGGTCGACGGCGACGCCGGCCACCTCGAACCCGCCCGCCCGGGACGCGGCGCTCTCGACGTCCGTGACGCGCTCCTGGGGCATGCTGATCGCCCAGTCGTTGTCCTCGACGACGAAGACCACGGGCAGGTCGTGGACGGCCGCGAAGTTCAGCGACTCCAGGAACCCGCCCTGATCGATCGCGCCCTCGCCGAGGTAGGCGACGGCGACGCTGTCGGTGTTGCGCTTCTTCGCCGCGAGACCGGCACCGGCCGCCGGCGGACACCCCTGCGCGATGATCCCGCTGCAGGCGAAGTTGACTTCGGGGTCGAAGAGGTGCATGTGGCCGCCCTTCCCCGAACCGAGCCCCGTCTCGCGGCCGAAGATCTCGGCCGTCATCCGCTTCAGGTCGACACCCTTCGCGATGGCGACGTGGTGGGGGCGGTGGGGGGCGGTGACGGTGTCGTCGTCGCGCAGGTGCGCACAGACCCCCGCCGCGGCCGCCTCCTGTCCCGCCGCGAGGTGGAGTTCACCCGGTATCGGCCCGGCCGAGATGTCGAACTTCGGTTGCTTTCCCTCCAGATACTCCTCCTGAAGCCGCTCCTCGTAGTAGCGGGCGGTCACCATGTCCGCGTACATCTCCCGAAGCGTGCCTTGTGGTATCATACCCACTACCCGTTCCGTCGTTCAGATATAATAATGTAGGTGGCGTCACACCTTCGGAGTGACACGCGGGGAGCGGGCTCACGGCGTCGTTCGCCCGGAATCGCTCCGCCGCGACACGGTGAGTTCGAAGCCGTCGTCGTCGACGTCGACCGCCACCCCTTCGACGCGGCGCACGTACTCGCTGGCGTGCTTCCCGTCGGGACAGAGCCGGGTTCGCTCCTCGAGCAACCCGACGTCGGTGAGCACGTCGAGTTTCCGATACGTCGTCGACAGCGGGAGGTCACAGACCTCGGAGAGTTCGCTCGCGGACAGGGACTCGGCGCCCGTCGCGTCGAGTACCGCACGGCAGTCCTGGTCCTGCAGGGCGTCGAGCAGCGACTGGACCGCCTCGGCGTCGCGGACGGTCGATTCCTCGGTCGAACGGTCTTGGGGATGTGGGGTGGCGATGGCCATCGTCGGTCACGTCGACGTACCGTTCCCGGGACAACCAGTGTACACCCACGATATCGTGGGTGGTTTATGTGGGGTCGAACGTGTTGGCGCCGTCACTCATGACGCGAGGTGCAGGCGGAGAGTCAGCCTTAGGGTCCTGGCCCTCGAACGGGCGGTCATGGGCTCGGGGATTCGGGCGGAACTGAAAGTCGACGCGGACGGCACCTGTCCCGTCGCGGGCGCCGCCGCGGACGCCGGTTCGCCCACCTTCTCCGTCTCGAAGGGACTCGATCCGGAGGCGTCGGGGCACGTGACCGAGGAGTTCATGCTCGAAGACGCGGACGTCGACTCGGTGCCCGACGCGGACGTCGACCCCGTGTTCACCTACGGGTCGAAGACGGTCTACCGGTTCAGTCGGCCCCGTGGACAGGGGTGTCCCTGCGAGTGCGTCGAGGCGTTCGACTGTCCGGTCGTCGACGTCCACACCCGCGACGGCATGCTGTATCTGGTCTTTCACGCCGCCGACATGGACGAACTGCAGGGCGTCATCACGACGCTCCGCGAGGAGTTCCCGACGGTGGACATCCGCCGCCTCCTCCGGTCGCGGGGCGACCCGTCGGATCACGACCTGGTGTTCGTCGACCGGGGCCGACTCACGGCCAGACAGCGGGAGGTGCTCGAACGCGCCCACGAGATGGGCTACTTCGACCACCCGAAGGGGGCGAACGCGGGGGAGGTGGCCGACGCGCTCGACATCTCGCGGTCGACGTTCAGCGAACACCTCGGCGCCGCACAGACGAAGCTCCTGGACGCCGTCCTCGAGAAGTGAGCTACGGGTCGATGTCGATCCGGCGACCGCTCAGCTCCTCCGGCGCGAGTTCGTAGAGGTGGATGTCCAGTTCCGCCTTCGGTTCGCCCCACATCTCGAACAGCGGGCGCTTGGCCGCCCCGTAGCGTTCGACGTGATCGGGCGTCAGCTCCGACTTGTGAAGGCGTTCGAGTCGACCGGCCGCGATGACGCTCCGATACGTCGTGCCGTCCTCCTCGTACACGACGAACCGGACCTGCGGGGAGTCGGTGAGAAAGCGACTCTTCCCGCTCTCCGGCGTCGACACCAGCCGCATACAGAACTGGCGGCTGCCCGCGTCGTACCCGTACGATATCGGCACCGCGTAGGGCTCGTCCTCGCGGGCGAGCGAGAGGACGCCGGTCTCGTGACGCCCCAGGAGGGCGTCGGTTTCGGCGCCCGTCATCACGGTCTGTTGCTCCACGGTCATGCGTGTCGTCTGTCCGAGAAAGGAGTGGCGGCTGTTTATATTTATGCAACTCGGCTTGGCGGCCGGTCGACCACGACGGGACTCAGGCCTCGCCGTCGCCGCCGCTCTGGGGGGACGGGGAGAACGCGTTCCGCGAGACGGCGCTCCCACAGACCACACAGCCGTGTTCCAAGAGCGCCTCCCGCATCGGCGCGTTCACGGCCATGGACTCGCCACAGTCCGGGCAGTGGAACGTCAGGTCCGTACCCCCGTTCATCGTTGATCGAGTAGGGCGGCTGCCGACATATGAACCCCCCTCTTTCCAGACGCGTGAGAATTCCGCCCTCTCGGTGGGGGACGGCCCGGAAACCCCCGTCTCATCCAAGCGAGATGTCGAGATAGAGCATCACGATCACGCCGGCGAGCGTCCCGAGGGTCGCGACGCGTTCGTGGCCGCGGGTGTGTGTCTCCGGGACGATTTCGTCGCTGATGACGAACAGCATCGCCCCCGCGGCGAAGCCCATCGCGTACGGCAGGAGCGCCGACATCGCGCCGACGGCGTAGGCGCCGAGGATCGCCAGCGGGATCTCGACGACGCCGGATCGCAGCCCCGCGAACACGGCGTAGACCCGGCGATCCAGTCCCGCGTTGATCGCCGCCACCGACACGGCCAGCCCCTCCGGCACGTTCTGGATGGCGATGGCGAGCATCAGCGGGATCGCCGTGCCGAGGTCACCGCTCCCGAACCCGACGCCGACGGCGAGCCCCTCCGGCATGTTGTGGAGCGTGATGGCGAGGACGAACAGGACGACGCCGGCGAACCGCTCGTCGTCGATGGGCAGGGACCGACCCGGTCCCGCGGCGTCGCCCCGCCGCTGCCCCGAGACGAGGTAGTGGGCGTGCGGAACCAGCGCGTCCGACCGGTCCAGGAAGAGCGCCCCCAGAACCACCCCGAACAGGACCGGGAGCGGGTTCCCGTTCGAGTACGTCTCGATCCCCGGGATGATGAGGCTCGTGAAACTGGCCGCGAGCATCACGCCGGCCGCGAACCCGAGGGCGGCGTCGAGCGCACGCTCCGAGGGGTCCCGCCAGACGAACACCAGCGACGCCCCAAGCAGGTTGAACGCCGCGATGACGACCCCGCCGACGACCCCGTGGAGCAGGGGATCGGTCCCGAACAGCCGCGTGAAGGTGTCGGCGATCACGCCACGCCACCCGAACTGTCGGGAGCCATCGCGCCCGCCACCGGGTTCTCACCGGGGGGTATCGCACCCGCGGCCCGCGGCGACGGGCGTCGCCGTCGAGGGGGTCGTCCGCGTCGGGTCACCGCCGACCGCGGGCGTCGGATCGGGAGATGCACGGGCGTTCAGGCCTCCGGCGCCGCGCCCCGAACCGCCAGGACCGGTACCGGGGCCGTCCGCACCAGCTTTTCGGTGACGCTCCCGAGCACGTACCGGTCGAACCCCGTCCGACCGTGGGTGCCGACGACCACGAGGTCGACGTCCCGCTCCTCGACGTACGTCCGGATCGCACGGGCGATGGACGTGCCGAACTCGACGGTCGCCGCGGCCGGATCGACGCCCGCCGCCGTCGCCGTCCGCTCCGCGTCGTCGAGCACCTCGTTCGCGCTCGCCTCCAGCGAGTCGACGGCGATGTCCGCCCGGACGTCGACCCCGAGGCTCGCCACGTCCACCACCGAGAGGAGGTGGAGGGCCGCCGCCTCGGCGCTCACCACGCCGAGCGCCAGGTCGAGCGCCGCCCCCGCCGGATCGCTCCCGTCGGTCGGCACCAGCACGTTCCGGTAGGGGTGGCGGACGCGCACGTCCTCGTCCGGCCGGATCGTGAGGATCGGCACGTCCGACCGCCTGACGACCCGTTCGGTCGTACTCCCGAGGAGGAACCGTCCGAGCCCCCGGCGGCCGTGGGTGGGCATGACGATCAGGTCGGCGTCGCTCGCCGCGGCGTAGTCGACGATGGTGCTGTAGGGCTCGCCCTGCAACACCTCGGCCACCGTCGCGACGCCGCGGTCGCTCGCCCGCTCGGTCGCCTCGCTGACGATCTCCGTCCCTTCGAGTTCCAGCGCGTCGACCACCTGATCGCCGATCCGCGTGACGCTGTCCCGCGTCGTGTCCGCGACGTAGAGGACGGACACCGTGGCGTCGTGGGCGTCGGCCAGGTCGAGGACGTGATCGAAGGCGGCGGCCGCCCCGTCGCTGCCGTCCGTGGGGAACAGGATCCTGTCGAACATACGACACGGGACGCGGTCCAGGAGTAAAAAACGGGGCGGCGCTCAGCCGTCCTCGTCCTCGAAGTACGCCAGCACCGCCCGCTTGACCTCGGTGAAGTCGTCGCCGGTTCGGTCGCGGGGCCGGGGGAGGTCGACCGTGACCACGTCGCGGACGGTCCCGGGGGCGCCCGAGAAGACGACGATCCGATCCGAGAGGTAGACCGCCTCCTCGATGTCGTGGGTGACGAAGCAGATGGTCTTCCGGGTCTGGGTCCAGATGTCGAGCAGTTCGCGGTGGAGCGACGCCTTCGTCCGGGCGTCGACGCTGCCGAACGGTTCGTCCATGAGCAGGATCGGCGGATCGACCGCGAGGGCGCGGGCGATGCCCACCCGCTGTCGCTGGCCGCCCGAGAGTTCCTTCGGATACGCCTCGGCCTTGTCGGTCAGGCCGACCAAGTCGAGACAGTCCTCGATCCGTTCCTCGACGGTGACTCCCTCGGGCGGACCGACCTCCTCCAGCCCGTACGCGACGTTCTTCGCCACCGTCCGCCAGGGGAACAGCGCGTCGTCCTGAAACACCATGCCGCGGTCGGGGCCGGGACCGTCGACCGGGCGCCCGTCGACGCGAACCTCGCCCTCGGTGGCGTCCTCCAGGCCGGCGACGATGCGGAAGACCGTCGACTTGCCCGACCCCGACGGGCCGACGACGGAGACGAACTCCCCCCGCTCGACGCCGAAGGTCACGCCCTCGAGCGCCCGAACGGGTCCGCTCTCCCCGCTGTAGGTCTTCGAGACGCCGTCGACGACGATGTGTCGGTCGTCGGTACTCATCGCCACGTGAGCGTCCGTGCCTCGACGAGTTTGATCGCCCGATCCGAACAGAGGAAGAGGACGCCGATCACCAGCATGTAGGCGATGACGACCTGCATCTGGAGGAAGTTCGCGGCGTCCCACAGGTGTTTGCCGATGCCGGGCACGCCCAGCAGTTCGGCCGCGACCATCACCATCCACGCCTGGCCGGCGGCGGTGCGGAACCCGGTGAACAGTTCCGGCGTCGCCGAGGGCAGGACGACCCGCCTGACGAGCCCCAGGTCGGTGTCCGTGCCGAGCGACTTCCCCACCTCCAGCAGCCGGGGATCCACGTCCTCGACCCCGCTCTCGGCGTTGTAGTAGTTGATCCAGAACGCGACGATGGCGATGATGAAGGCCGCTCCCCGGTCGTTGAGGCCGAACCAGATGATCGCGAAGGGGATCCACGCGAGCGGCGGCACCGGGCGCAGGATGCCCGCGACGGTGCCGACGGTCCGGTCGGCGAACTCCGACCAACCGACCAGAATCCCGGTCGCCATGCCCAGCGCCGACCCGATCAGCAGGCCCGGGACGTAGTGTCGCAGGCTCTGGAGGACGAGGGCGAACAACTGCCCGGAGCGGAGGTCGGAAACGAGCACCGAGAGCACCGCGGGCGGGCGGGGCAGGAGGTTCCGCGGCGTCACGAGCGCCGTCCCCCACCACAGGGCGACGAAGGCGGCGAGCGCGCCGATCCGGAGCGCGAGGGCGCGCCCGCTCTCGATCCGGACCCCGCCGCCGGTGGGATACTCCAGGGCGTCGGACTCGGTGCTACCCGCCATCGCTCACCTCGTCGTAGAAGCCGTGATCGAACACGTCCTCGGCGGCGAGGTCGGTGTCGACGGAGCCGAGTTGCTGGTGGAAGTCGTTGTAGACGAGCGTCTTGTCGACGATCCGGTGAGGGTCCGAGATGAAGTTCGAGGCCGGCGATCGGATCGCCCGCTCGGCCACGTCCGCCGGGAGGATGTCCGATCCGATCACGTCGCTCGCCATTCCCGCGGCCGCCATCCGATTTTCCCGGATGAACTCCGTGGCGCGGACGTGAATCTCGACCAGGCGCCGGACCAGGTCGGGGTGGTCGTCGATCAGCGACTGCGATGGCTGGAGGACGGCCCCCGGCTGTCCCGGCATGATCTCGCCGGCGTATCTGAACGGCTCCATGTCGCTGTCGGGGTTCGCCTGGAGCGCCGTCGGGATGGGTTCGATGGCACTGCCGGCGTCGGCGTTCCCCGAGGAGAGCGTCGACCGCAGGGCGCTCGGGCTCTGGCCGACGATTTCGACGACGTCCAGATCCAGCCCCAGCGTCTCCGTGATCCAGTACCGCAGGAACACGTCGGGGGTCGACCCCGCGGGAAGCGTCGCGAACCGCGGCTTGCGGCCCTCCGCCTCGCGGAACCGCTCGAACGCCGCCGCGCCGTGGTCCTCCCAGTACGACCGGAACGTCGCGTCCCCGACCATCACGTTCGGTTCGAGGACGTTCGCCGCCACGACTTTCGAGGCGATGCCGTTGGCGATGGCGACCACCCCGGGGCTGATCCCCACGTACGCGAAGTCGATGTCTCCCGAGGCGTACGCCTGCACCAGCGGCGGGCCGCCGCCGAACGTCTTCACGTCGATGGTCGGCCCCAGGTCGTCGTACCAGCCCTGCTGGTCGATGACGAAATACTGCATCATCGGGAAGACGTTGAGGGTGCCGAGGGTGAGCGAGTCGGGGGTCGACCCGCCGCTACCCCCGCCGCCGAGGCATCCGGCAGCGCCGACGGCGAGTCCGGTCGCGCCACCCACCCGTCCGAGAAATCCGCGTCGCGAGAGCCCGTCAGTGTGCACACCCGATCGAGGTGACCCCCGGTGAAAACCACACCACACCGGGTGAGACTTGCCGGGGCCTATGACGCGTCCCCGACCGTTCGGGACGCCGACGCGACGGCCGCGTCGGCGACCGGTCGTCGAAACCCAACGCTCGTCCACTCGATCGATCCGCCGACAAGAGTTAACACGCTTCACGGAGTAGCTATCGGAGGTATGCCAACGTCGCCGGACCCAGCCCCGTGTGACCAGGACGAACAGCTGTACGAGTGTCAGGTGTGTGGCAAGCGACTGTGTAGCTCGGAGTCGCTGACGGCCTGCCCCGGGTGTGACGGCGTTTTGCGGAACCTCAGCCGGCCACGGCCCGAGTGAGCCGCGGTCGGCGAGCGACGTCGGTCCGCGCCCGCGCCGGCGGCCACCCGGCCGCGGTGCGTCCGCGCGGGAGTTCGA
Source organism: Haloplanus sp. GDY1 (assembly GCF_023703775.1). Lineage (NCBI taxonomy): Archaea > Methanobacteriati > Methanobacteriota > Halobacteria > Halobacteriales > Haloferacaceae > Haloplanus > Haloplanus halophilus. The sequence continues at coordinate 690,927 of NZ_CP098514.1, forward strand.
CCGGGAGCCGGGTTTTAACTACGCCGTTCCACAACTATCGATCATGACGAACGTGGAGATCGAGTACTGCGTGCCCTGTGGCTTCCTCGACCGCGCCGAAACCGTCCAGCACGCCCTGCTCACGACGCTCGGCGAAGACCTCGACGCCGTGGCGCTCGTGACCGGCGAGAGGGGCGTCTTCCGGGTCAGCGTCGACGGCGAGACCATCTACGACAAGGACGAGGACGGCGACTACGACGTCGACGACCTGGTGGCGGCGGTCCGGGAGCGGACCTAGGCCGGAAGGGGAATCCTTACCTCGCCACCCCCGCGAGCCTCGGGCATGGCCGAGGCAGAGGCACTCGTCGCCGACGACGTGCGCAAGCGATACGGCGACGCCGTCGCGCTGGACGGCGTCTCGCTGTCGGTTCCGACGGGCGAGGTGTTCGGGCTGGTCGGCCCCAACGGCGCGGGCAAGACCACGCTCGTGCGCGCGCTCACCGGAACGACCCGGTGTGAGGGGACGGTCCGGGTGTTGGGCGTCCCGCCGGCGGACGTCGACGACGCCCGCGTCGGACTCCTCCCGCAGTCGTTTCACCCCGCGGACCGGCTCACCGCCCGCGAACTGATCGCCTACTACGCCGGCCTCTACGACGAGGCGCGGGCCGTCGAGGCCGTCCTCGACGACGTGGGGCTGGCGGACGACGCCGACACCTGGTACGAGCACCTCTCGGGCGGCCAGCGGCGCCGGGCCTGCGTCGGCACGGCGCTGGTGAACGACCCCGACGTGCTCTTCCTCGACGAGCCGACGACGGGCATCGATCCCACGGGCCGGCGGTCGCTGTGGGCGTTGATCGACGACCTGGCGGCCGGCGGCACGACCGTGTTGCTCACCAGCCACTCGATGGCGGAGGTCGAGCGCCTCGCCGACCGCGTGGGACTGCTCCGGGAGGGGCGCCTCGTCGCCGTCGGGGCGCCCGAGGAACTGATCGCGACCCACGGCGGCGACAGCCACCTGCTCGTCGACGCGGGGCCGGGCGCCGACCCCGCGGCGCTCTCGGCGGCCCTCGACGCCGAGGTGACCGAGCGAGACGACCGTCTCGTCGTCCGGGACGTCGCGCTGGCCGACGTCGGTGACGTCGTCGCGACGCTGGAGGCCGAGGGCGTCGACATCGGCTCGTTCACCTGGTCCGAACCGGATCTGGAGGAGGTCTACCTCCGATTGACCGGCGAGCCGCTCGACTCGTCGGCCGCGGCGTCGGTCCCGGCCGACGAGGAGGGTGCGCGATGAGTCGCAGCCGGCGGATCGGCGCCACCTTCGTCGCCGCCTTCCGGGCGTTCCTCCGCCGACGGACGGCCGTCTTCTTCACCTTCTTCTTCCCGGTTCTCCTCATCCTGATCTTCGGAGCGCTGGTGGGGACCCGGCCGACTGGCGGCGGCCTGTTCGCCCGGGACCCCGCGTACTACCTCCCCGGCTACCTCGGCGTCGTCGTCGTGTTCACGCCGCTGTCGCGGGTCGGCAGCACCATCGCCCGCCACCGCGACGGCAACCGCTTCGAGAAACTGGCGACGACGCCGCTCCGTCGCTGGGAGTGGCTCCTCGCGCACACCCTCGTCAACGTCGTCCTCATCGGCCTCGCGGCGCTCCTCCTGTTCGCCCTCGTCCTCGTCGTCACGGGGGCGGCGGTGGTCGTGGGCCCGGCGCTCCTCTCGCTCGTACCCCTGGTGGTCCTCGGCGTCGCCCTCTTCTGTGGGCTGGGGTCGATCCTCGGCCGGATCGCCTCCTCGCAGGACGGCGTCATCGCCGCCAGCAACTCCGTCGCGCTCCCCGTCTGGATGCTCTCGGAGACGTTCGTCCCGCCGTCGATGCTGCCGGCGTGGTTCCGGCCAGTGACGGCGTTCTCGCCGCTGACGTACTTCTCCCGCGGGGTGCGAACCGCGGCGGGGGGCGGCGACCCCACGGGGTCGCTCGCCGTCCTCGCCGTCCTGGCGGCGCTGTTCTTCCTCGTCGGCGCCGTCGCCGTCCCGAACACGGAGTGACGGGGACGTCAGGAGCCCTCCCCGGCCCCGCCCTCGGCCGCGGCGTCGCCGGCGTCGGCTCCCGTAACGTCGTCACGAGGGTCGGCGTCCGCTTCGTCGGCCGTCTCGCCGTCGACCGTCTCACCGTCGGCCGTCTCGCCGTCGGCCGTCTCGCCGTCGACCGTCTCACCGTCGGCCGTCTCGCCGTCGACCGTCTCGCCGTCACCCGTCTCGCCGTCGGCCGTCTCGTCACCCTCCCCGATCCACCCGCGTCGGGCCGCGAGCGACTCCCGGAGGCGGGCGTCGAGCGTGGTGCGTAGCTTCTCGGCCGTCGCCTCGTCGACGTCCACCGCCGCGGCGTCGTGGCCGATCAGCGAGAGCGACCCCGCGGTGTCGGCGGTGACGGTCGCCACGCCCCACCGCCGCTGGAACACGGTTCGCGTGTCGATCACCGTCTGGATCCGGTAGTACGGCACGACCTTGATCCGCCGGCGGAGGACGCCGTTCCGGGTGACGAAGTGGTTCTCGCCGAGCCAGTAACCCCGATGGGTCCACTTGAGGTGGGCGGCGACCGGCGCGAGCAGCGCCAGCGGAACGGGTCCGTACCAGGGCAGCGCGTGGGGCGTCAGACGGGTCACGGCGTAGAGCAGTCCCACGAGCGCGCCGACGCCGAGGAGGTATCGGACGGCGTAGCGGCCCCGCACCTTCTTGGGCGGGCGCTGGAACGCCGGCGTGCCGAACGATTCGATGCGGTTCGCGAGGTCGAACACCCGGTCGCGGGTCGCGAGGGGGACGGCCGCCTCCGAGCCGCTCTCGCCCGATCCGGACCCGGGGGCGTAGCCCGCCGTCTCGATGCTGAGGGACGCGTACCCGAAGTACCGCTTCAGCGGGTCGTCCGCGACCGTCAGCGTCTGCACCTTGTCGAGGGGGATCGACCCGTCGTACCGGCGCAACAACCCCCGTTCGTACTGCAGTTCGTCCTCGACCCTGGCGAGCCGGAAGCCGTAGTAGTTGAGGACGGCCGCGGCGGCGCCGGCCGCCCAAGCAACGAGCAGCAGGGCGACCCCGAGGCCGACGACGCCGGCCGCGAGCAGGAGCCCCGATCCGCCGGGGAGCACCGACGTCACGGCCGGGACGCTCCCGGAGAGGAGGACGAACAGCAGGCCCGGGATGCGGGCGTCGAAGGAGAGCGCGCCGACCAGGGCGAGTTCCCCCGGCGCGAGCGCGAACAGTTCCGTCTCCTCGGGGGGCGACCCCTCCGACCCCTCCGCCTCGACGCCGCGTTTCAGCCGACCGATCTCCCGCTGGAGGCGCTTTGCCTCCTCGAACTCGACGAACCGGAGCGACGCCTCCGTCTCGCTCCCCCCGGCCGTCTCGAAGCCGACGACCGCGATGCCGAGGACCCGCTGGACGACGTTCCGGCTGATGTCGACGTTCTGCACCCGACGGAGGGGGATCTCGCGGTTCCGCCGGGAGATCACCCCCGACCGGATGTCGAGCGTGTCGCCGCCGAGTTCGTACTCGAACCGCCGGTAGTAGGCGACCTCGTAGCCGATCAGGCCGAGCAGCGCCAGGCCGACCAGGGCGACGCCGACGAGGCCGCCCACGGGGCCGAACGCGGCCGACGCCCCCGAGAACAGGAAGACGGCGGCGAAGACGATGGAGCCGCCGCGTTCGACGACGCGGTACGGCACCGAGAGGGGGGCGAGTTTCATACCGCGTCTTCGCCCTCGGCCCGGATGGCGAGGCGCTTCAGTCGTTCGCGCAGGTCGTCGGCACCGGCGGGGGTCAGCCCCGGTATCGTCACGTCCGCGCCCCGCGATCCGGCGGTGTAGACGACGGTGCTGGCGAGGCCGACGAGGCGTTCGACCGGGCCGCGCGAGGAGTCGACGTGCTGGAGGCGGACGAACGGGACGACCGTCCGGACGCGTGTGAACACGCCGCGTTCGAGATAGAGGGCGTCGTCCCGGACCTCGTAGCGCCAGACGCGATACCGGGCCAGCGCGAGGCCGACGCCCAGCGCGAGGACGACGACGAAGGCGGCCGGCGGCAGCCAGAGCGGCAGGTCGACGGCCAGCAGATCGACGGCCAGGACGAGCGCGCCGACGACGGCGGCCGTGACGGCGGCCTGTCCGGCCCAGACGACGCGAACCCGCGGGTGGAGTCGATTCATCGGCACACCCCGTGGCGGCGGACCATACTACCCGGTTCCGGCCCCCGCGGTAAATATCGTCGTGGTCGGGCCGGCCGTTCGGGGGCGGTCGACCGTGGGGTCACAGCGCGTCGAGGAGGGCGTCGACGTCACCCGCGGTGTTGAAGACGTGGACCGACGCCCGGACCGCGTCGGGGTAGGGGAGCGACCGGACGTGGACGCCCTCCTCGGCGAGTCGCTCGACCAGTCCCTCGGGGTCCGCCGCGTCGAAGGTGACCAGTCCCGACTCGTACTCGCGGGGACCGAGCAGACGGTCGCCCAGCCCCTCCTTCAGACGGTCGGTCAGGCGCTCGATGCGCCCGGTGATCGTGTCGTAGCCCACGGCCTCCACCGTCTCGATGGCCGCGATCAGCCCGCGATACGGCGCCGGCGACGTGGTGCCCACCTCCAGGCGTGGCGCCCCGGCCTTCAGTTCCAGGTCGTCGGCGCCGGGGTCGGCGACGCTCCGGTAGCCCGCCACCCCGGGAGTGAGGCCGTCGGCGACCGACCGGTCGACGTACAGGAAGCCCGCGCCCCAGGGGCCGAGCAGCCACTTGTGCCCCGCGGCGGCGACGAAGTCGGCCCCCCACTCCCGTACGTCGACGGGGGTCTGACCCGGGGACTGGACGGCGTCGACCAGCACGAGGGTGTCGTGGTCGTGGGAGATCTCGACGACGTCGGCGATCGGCAGTCGCGTCCCGTAGTTCCAGGTGATCGAGTTCAGACAGAGCAGGCGTGCGTCGGCCACGGCATCCGCGAGGGCGTCGAGGTCGATCCGTCCGGCCTCGGTGTCGAGGACGCGCACCTCGACGCCCCGGTCGCGGAGGTTCCACCACGGCACGACGCCAGCGGAGTGTTCGAGGTCGGTCCGGACGACGACGTCGCCCGGTTCCCAGTCGAGGGCCGCGGCGACGCGGGCGATGCCGTCGGCCGTGCTGTCGGTCAGGGCGATCTCGTCGGGGGCGGCGCCGAGGAAGTCGGCGACCACCTCGCGGGTCTCCTCGAACGTCTCGTAGGCCGCGGGGTACGCCCCCTCCTCGACGGGGGCGACGTACTCGTGGTGTTCGAGGACGTCGCTCGCCGCGGAGACGACGCGCCGGGGGGACGGCCCGGACGCGCCGGTGTTGAAGTAGACGCCGCGTTCGAGGGCAGGGATCTCCGCACGCAGGTCTTCGGGTCGCATACCCCCACTGGGGCTGGCGGCCACCTCAACGTTTCCCGTCCGCGTCGCCCGGTCAGGGCGTCGAGGCGAGGCGACGTTCGATCCGGCGCCCCGCCCGGTCGACCGCCGTCCCGAGGTCCGCGACGGACGAGAGCACCGGATACCGCACCGGCAGGTCGGCGTAGAGGTACTCGGCCAGATCGGTGGGGACGCCCGGGAGGTCCCCCCGGTGACCGCGGATCGTCTCCTGTCGGCGCATGGCGACCCCCTCGATGCGAGCCTCGACGTCCCCGACCGCCTCCCACAGGGAGCGCAGGTCGTCGAACGTGCGGTCCGAGAGCGGCCGGTCGTCGAGGGCGTCGAGGTCGGCACGAACCTCGGCCAGATCCGTCGCCGCCCGGGCGAGCGAGGCGTCCTCGCGATCCAGCACGCCGAGGAACTCCTCGCGCTCCTGACGGGCGGCGTCGGCCGCCGCCCGAACCGCCTCGCGGAACTCGGGGGTCAGCGCCGTCCCGCCGACGAGGGCCGCCGCCAGGTCCTCGCCGAACTCCACGGCCAGGCTCTCGGCGACCGTGTCGCCGTACTCCGCCTGGTAGTGGGGGACGCTCATCACCGTCTCCTCGTACGCCGACCGGACGCGTTCGAGCGACCGGCCAGTGGGCTGCGGGTCCGTCAGCAGCGGCGGCGACGTCGAGGCGGCGACCGCCGAGAAGTCGGCCACGCGCCGCTCGAACGCCTCGAACGCGTCGTGCTCGGCGCGGACGCACGACCGCTCCTCGGCGACGGCCGCCCGTGCCGCCTCGATCCGATCCGTCATCGGCGGTCACCGGCCGCCCGAGTCGCCGCCCGCCCACCGTCCGCCGTCGGTACGCGGTCGCCCGTCCTCGGTGGTGCCCGACGCCCGGAACTGCGGTGCGAATCCTCTCTCATGTCCCATGCACCTCGTTGTGTCACGATAAAAATGTCGTATATAGTATCAGTTCTCCTCGTGAGCGCTACTGTGTCGACCGTTCCCGTGGGTCGGCGGACCGAATGTCAAACGGGCGTTTGTGTTTTGAGAGGGGTTTAGGGGCGAGGCGGAGAAGGGCCGTCCATGGTACGACGAAGACGAGTCCTCACCGTGTTGCTGGTGACGCTGGTCGTCCTCGCGGGGTGTAACGGCGCGGCCGGCGGCGCGGAGGTCAGCGCCGGCGGCGGCGGTGACGGGGCCTCGCTCGCCGAGACGGGGGCGGCACCCGAGGAGGCCCGCGCCGCCGATGGCGGCGGGAACGGTGGCGACGGCGGGAGCGCCGCCGCGGCGACGGGGCGGTCGATCATCCGCACGGGACAGGTCCGGTTGCGCGTCGACGACTTCGAGACCAGTCGGTCGAACCTGACGGCTCTCGTCGAGGCTCGCGGTGGCTACGTCAGCGAGTCGTCGAGGCGAGTCAACGACCGCGACGACGCCTCGTGGACGACCGGCCGGGTCGTTCTCCGGGTGCCCGCGGAGAACTTCTCCGCGACGATGACCGCCGTCGAGGCGGAGGGCCGGGTACTCGAATCCCAGACGTCGACCCAGGACGTGACCGACCAGGTGGTCGACCTGCAGGCGCGCCTGGAGAACCTGCGGGCCGAACGCGAGCGACTGCGGACGCTCTACCAGCGGGCCAACGACACCGAGGCCGTCCTCGCGGTCGAGGAGCGACTCTCGGAGGTGCAGACCGAGATCGAGCGCACCGAGGCCCAGTTGCAGAGCCTGCAGCGGCGGGTCGCCTACTCGACCATCACGGTCGAGATGTCCGAGCCCCGCCCCGACCGGCCGGTTCCGGATCAGTGGTACGACACGCCCGTCGTCGCCGCCTTCCTCGAATCCGTCGAGGGCGTGGGCGTCGTCCTCCGGGCGCTGGTCGTCGCCGGAGCCTACGCCGCGCCGTACCTGCTGGTCTTCCTCACGCCCTTCGCGGTCGCCGGGGGACTGCTCTACCGGTACCGCCGGCGGATCCTCGGGGCGGTCGGCGGGAGCGACGCCTCTTGAGCCCCTAGAGCCGCGCCCGCAGGTCGCTAAAGGGGAGGTCGGCGTCGGCGTCGACGGCGCCCGCGACGGCGTCGGCCGCGCCGAGCAGCCACGCCGCCCGCTCGATCCGTGACTCCAGGTCGCCGGGGCCGATGCGGAACCGCTCGACCAGGTCCTCGACGCTCGCTCCTTCCGTCCACTCGTACAGCACCCGCGCCGTCTTCACGGCCGTGAGCCACCCCTCGAAGTCCTCGGCCTCGTTCATCCCCGTCGTGAACTCGTCGGCGTGCCGGCGCGCGAAGTCGTACATGTCCGCCCGCTCGCGGTTGCCGAGGTAGGTGTCCTGCATGTCCGGCGTGTCACAGACGATTTCGAGCGCCGTCAGCGCCGTCGGCCCGTCCATCCCGGCCGCCGTTTGCAGGCCCGCGACGATGCGAGCGCCCGTCTCCGGAGTGACGTACTGCTTCGACACCCGGTCGCCGAGTTCGGTCGCCGACAGCTCCGGGCCGTCGGCGATCATCCCCATCTCCACCAGGTCCGCGACGGCCGTGTCGACGACGCCGCCCAGCTCCCGCGTCGGCGTCCCGTGGGCGTAGAAGGTCGCGTCCAGCACGTCGAGGATGCCCTCCCGGGAGGCGGCGAACGCCGAGGCGACGACCGAGAGGACGTGCGTCCGGAGCGCGTTCGGATCCGCGAGCCGTGACTCGACGTGCTCCGGATCCGCCTCGACGTAGCGCTCCCACAGTTCCTCGCGGGTCGTCGCGTCGCCGACCAGCACCGCCTCGCCGTAGGGGTCGAGCCCCGGTCGACCCGCCCGCCCGCACATCTGGTGGACCTCCAGCGTCGGCAGCCACTCCATCCCGGAGCCGGTGTACCGCTGCTGGTCGCGGATCACCACCCGCCGGGCGGGGACGTTGACGCCGGCCGCGAGCGTCGGCGTCGCGCAGATGACCCGCAGGTCCCGCTCGCGGAAGGCGCGCTCGACGGCGACCCGGTGGGCGCTCCGCAACCCCGCGTGGTGGAAGGCGACGCCGTCCTCGACGCAGTCGGCGAGGCGGCGGCCCGTCTCGGTGCCGTCGAGGCCGCGAACCTCCGCGGCCACGTCTGGCGAGTCGCCCAGCCCCGACTCGGCGAGGCGTTCCGCGAGCGCCTCGGCCTCGCGCCGCGACCGGACGAACGCGAGGGCCTGCCCGCCGTCGTCGACGGCCCCCGAGACGAGGGCGTCCGTCGCGTCGGTGGCATCCGCGGGGTCGCCGTCCACCGGCACGTCGAGACTCGCGTCGTCACCGTCGTCGGCCGGCGCCCCCGCGGACGCTCCGGCGTCGAACGTGACCGACCCCTCGGCGTAGACCCCGGTTCGGAGGTCGACCGGCCGCCACGTCGACTGGACGAGGCGGGCGTCCAGCCAGTCGGCTATCTCGTCGGGGTTGGCCACCGTCGCCGAGAGCGCGACCACCTGGACGCCCGGCGCGCGTCGCTGGAGCGTCGCGAGCGTCACCTCCAGGGTGGGTCCGCGCCCCGCCGTCCCGACGAGGTGTACCTCGTCGACGACGACGCAGGCGAGGTCGGCGATCCAGTCGGCGCCGTTGCGGATGGCCGAGTCCACCTTCTCGCTCGTCGCGACGACGACGTCGTGCTCGCCGAGGTCCTCGGCGGACTGGTCGACGTCGCCGGTGGAGATACCGACGCTCACGTCCGGCAGTTCGGAGAACGTCTCGTACTTCTCGCGGGCGAGCGCCCGGAGCGGGACGATGTAGAGGCCGGGACCGTCCGCGGTCAGCATCGCGAGCGAGGCGACGAACGTCTTGCCGCTGGCGGTCGGCACGGCGGCGACGAGGCGTTCGCCCTCCGTCACGCCCGCCTCGACCGCCGCGGCCTGTGGCGGGTAGAGGTCGTCGATCCCCCGTGACTCGAAGTGCTCGATCACCGACGACGACAGGGGGAGGTCCCGGACACGCATCGGGTAGGTGTGGGTCGTCCCGCTACTTGACCCCTCGCCCGACCGGCGGTCAGCGTTCGGGGAGCGTTTCCGAGCCGTCGGCGCCGAGCAGGCGGTCCCTGAGCGTGCCGTCCTCGTCGTCCGGCTCGGCGAGGAGGCCGCGATCCCGGAGTTCCGGCACCAGGTAGGTCGCCACGTCGTCGAACGTCCGCGGCACGAACGGGGCCATGACGACGAACCCGTCGGCGCCCGCCGCCCCCCACCGTTCGAGTTCGTCGGCCACGGACGCCGGCGTCCCGACGAGTTCCGCGGTCGGATAGCGGGCGTACCGGACGGCCGCGTCGCGGACGGTCCACTCCCGGTCGTCGTCGAGGAAGGCCGACAACACGCCCCGGATCCCCTCGACGTCGACGTCGCGGAGCGGCGCGTCGAGGTCGTACTGCCCGTAGTCGTGGTTCAGGTGGTTCGAGAGCCGAACCAGCCCCGTCTCCGGTTCGATGGCGTCGAGTACCCGGTCGTGGAGCGCCCGGGCCTCCGCCTCGGTCGGCGCCACGTACGGCGTGACGGCCGGGTAGAGGTTGTACGGTGCCGTCCGGCCGACGGCCGAGGCGCGCTCCGCGACGTCGTCGACGTAGCGCTCGAACCCCGCCAGAGAGAGGTGAAAGGAGAACAGCGCCTCGGCGTGTCGCACTCCGAACTCCCGCCCCCGGTCGGACTGGCCGGCCTGAAAGAGCACCGGCGTTCGCTGCGGCGTCGGCGCACACATGTGCGGACCGGGCACCTCGAAGTACTCACCCTCGAAATCCACGAACGAAACCCCCGACGGGTCGGCGTACACGTCCGCGTCGGCGTCTTCGCGAACCGCGCCGTCGGCCCAACTGTCTTCCCAGAGCCGCCGGCAGACCGTCACGTGTTCGGCGGCCCGGTCGTAGCGCTCGTCGTGCGGGACGTACTCCCCGACCACGTTCTCGAACTCCAGCGACCCCGACGAGGTCACGACGTTCCACCCGAGGCGGCCGTCGGAGAGGGCGTCGACGGTCGAGAACTTCTTCGCCAGCAGATACGGCGGGTAGAACGACGTCGAGGCCGTCACGACGAGGCCGAGGGAGTCCGTCGCCGCCGCGAGCGCCGACAGCAACGGGATCGGGTCGTTCTCCGGCACCTGTTCGCCCCGCCGAATCGTCGGATCGATCCGCCCCCGGTACTGGTCGGCGACGTTGTACGCGTCAGCGAAAAACAGGGCGTCGAACCCGCCGCGTTCCAGCCGAGAGGCGAGGTCCGTCCAGAAGTCGAGGTCCGTGTACCCGCGTGACTGACCGTGGTCCGGCGCTCGCCACGCGTCCTCGACCGTCGGCGAGTGACTGCAGTTCGTGTATGCGATCAGGTCGAACATGAACCGACTGTCTCCCGTTCCGACTGAGAGCAGTATAGTCGTTTCGACACTCGATATCGAAGAAAAATAATTTTCGAAAGAGCGAATTGGAAAGGATTATTAGGTTATGGGGGCGTGTCGCGGTAACTCCGCTCACATGGCCCGACGCGACGCGTGGTTCGGCCTCGAAGACGCATCGACGCCGGAACGGGTGCTGTTCGTGACGACGGCGGCGTTCGCCGTGGCGCTCTCCGTCGCCGGCATCCGGTATCCGGACGCGGTCGGACGGACGCTCGACGCGAGTTTCTCGTTCGTGCTGGAACGCTTCGGCTGGTGGTTCATCCTGCTCAGTTTCCTGCTGAGCGTCGGCGTCACCGGCTTCTGTCTCTCGCGATACGGTCGCCGGCGCATCGGCGGCCCGGACGCCGACCCCGAGTTCGGACTCCTCGGTTGGCTCTCGATGGTGTTCACCGTCGGCTACTCGATTTCGGTGCTGTTCTGGGGCGTCGCCGAACCCGTCCTGATCGCCTCGGACCCGCCGTCGCCCGCCCCCGTGGCCGGCGCCCCGACCGAATCGCTAGCGCTCGCGTTCATGTTCATGCACGACATCCTCCCGGGACTCGTCGCGTGGTACCTCCCCTTCGCCGTGGCGTTCGGCCTGATCGTCTGGCGCGAGGAGTCCTGGAAGGTGAGCGACGTCTTGACGCCGCTACTCGACCGCTCGCGCTACGGAGCGGTGTACTGGCTCGTCGACTTCGTGTCGCTGGTCGCCATCGTCGGCGGCCTCGCCACCTCGCTTGGCTTCATCGGCCGCCAGCTCTCGGCGGTCGCCGGCGTGATATACGGCGTCGAGTCCCGGGCGGTCACGCTCGGCCTCTTCGCCGTCGTCGCCGCCATCTTCGTCGCCGACGTGTGGGCCGGGCTCCGGCGCGGGATCCGCAACGCGGCGCTCGTCGCCGTCGCCGCGAACCTGCTGTTGACCGTCGCACTCCTGGTCGTCGGTCCGACGCTGTTCATCACCGAACTCGGCCTGGACGCGATGGGCGTGTGGCTCGGCAACCTCCCCCGGTTGATGCTGTACACCGCTCCCGTGACCTCGGGGAGCTTCCCACAGCAGTGGACGAGCTTCTGGTGGGCGTGGTGGGCGGCGTGGGGCATCTTCGTCGGTAGCTTCGTCGCCCGGGTCTCCAAGGGCCGAACCGTCCGCCAGATGTTCGTCGGTCTCTGTGTCGCCCCCGTCTCCCTCCTCGTCTTCCAGCACAGCGTCCTCGGCGGCCTGGCGCTCGCTCCCGGGCACAGGGCGACCGTCGAGGCGGCGCTCCGGGACGGCGGCAACGCGGCCGCGCTGGGCGCGGCGCTCCGGACGGTGCCCTACACCGACGCGGTCGCCGCCCTCGCCGTCGTCGCGCTGGTCGGCTACATCGTCACGTCGCTGGACTCGGCGGTGTACATGCTCGCCGCCATCAACCTCGGCGACCGGGAGCCCAACGCGCGAAACCGGGCCGCGTGGGGGCTGCTCATGGTCGGCGTGGGCGTGATGACGACGTTCGTCGGCGGCGGGACGCGCGTCCTCGAATCCTTCTCCACGACGTTCGCGCTGCCCTTTACCCTCCTCTATCTCGTCGCCCTCCTCGCCCTCTTCGTCCACGTCCGCGAGACGAGCGCCCCGACCGACGACCCCCGCCGAGCCGGCGCCCCGAGCGCCGATCCGGGCGACGACTGACTACAGGTAGCCGCCCTCGGCCAGTCGCTCGACGCCCTCCTGCAGTCGCTCCTGGCTCGCGGCGTAGGAGAGGCGGGCGTAGCCGGGCGTGCCGAAGGCGCTGCCCGGAACCGTGGCGACGTGGGCGTCCTCGATGGCGCCCTCGCACCAGGCCTGATCGTCCGCGTCGACGGGGAGCATCATGTAGAAGGCGCCGTCGCCGACGGGGACGTCGACGCCGTGGTCCGCGAAGAGGTCGGCGAGCATGTCCCGGCGCTCGCGGAAGGCCTCGCGCATCTCGCCCACCGCCTCGTCGGTGTTGCGCAGCGCCTCGATCCCCGCGTTCTGGACGAAGTTGACCGCACACGACACCGAGTGAGACTGGATCTTCCCCGCCTGTGAGACGAACTCCTCGGGCGCACAGAAGTAGCCGAGCCGCCAGCCCGTCATCGCGTAGGCCTTCGAGAAGCCGTTGACCGTGATGGTTCGGTCGGCCATCCCGTCCAGGGAGCCGAGGCTGGTCTGCTCGACGCCGTACGTGATCTCGTCGTACATCTCGTCGGAGACGACGGTCAGGTCGTGTTCGACCGCCAGGTCGCGGACGCCCTCCAGCGCGGCGTCGGAGTAGACGGCGCCCGTCGGGTTCGACGGCGAGTTGACGACGAGGAGTTCGGTGTCGTCGGACACCGTCTCCGCGAGGTCGTCGAGCGCGGGTTCGAGCTGGAAGCCGTACGGCGAGAGGTCGACCCGCGAGAGGTCGGCGCCGGCCATCTTCGCCTGCGCCTCGTAGGAGACCCACGCGGGGTCGAGGAGGACCACTTCGTCGCCCGCGTCGATCAGGGTGTGGAAGATCTCGTAGAGCGCCTGCTTGCCGCCCGGCGTGACGACCACGTTGCCGGCCGCACAGTCGATGCCGTCGGCGCGGAGTTTCTCCGCGATGGCCTCCCGGAGTTCCGCGATGCCGTTCGAGGAGGTGTAGCCCGTGTCGCCGACGTCGAGCGACGCCTTGGCGGCCCGCTTGATGTTGTCCGGCGTGTCGAAGTCGGGTTCGCCGACCGAGAGGTCGACCACGTCGATCCCGTCGGCCTCGAGTTCGTTCGCGAGGTTGCTGATCGCGAGTGTCGCGCTCGGTTCGACGCGCTCGACGCGCGACGCGAAGTCGAATGTCATGGTAGCGTGCGTACCAACTCGACGGCCGCGTTTACCGCTTCCGCTCCCTTCTCGACGCGCTCTCGGGCCTCGGCTCCGCTCATTCCCGGCCCGCTCACGCCGAACGTGACGGGCGTGTCGCGGTCGAGGCTCACGCGCGTCAGCGCCTGCGCCGTCGCGTCGCCGATCACCCGGTCGTGGTCCGTATCGCCGGTGACGATGGCGCCGACGACCGCCACCGCGTCGACGTCGTCGCGCCGCGCGAGCCGGTCGGCCGCGAGGGGCGCGTCGTACGTCCCCGGCACGGTCAGTTCCGCGCCCACCTCGGCGCCGGCCGCCGCGGCCGCGTCCCGCGCTTCCTCCGCCATCGACTCGGTGACCGACGCGTTGAACTGCGCCACCACCAGCCCCAGTGTGACCATGTGAGTCGCGTCGGTGTGCCGTCGCAAAGGCCTTGCCCTCGCCGCCCCGGCCGGCGCGTCCGCGAAACCAAAAGGGTTGTTACCGCCGAGACGACAGGGGTTAGCGATGCGTACCGACGGCCGCCGCCGCCGCGCCCTCCAGGCGGTGCTCGCCATCACCGCCCTCGCCCTCGCCGTCAGGCTCGTCACCCTCGGTGTCCGGATCTTCCACTGGGACGAGGGCCGCGTCGGCTACTGGATCCTCCGCTATCACGAGACGGGCCAGTACGCCTACCGCCCCATCGTCCACGGTCCCTTCCTCTTTATCGTCAACGACTGGGTGTTCTCCGTCCCCGGCCTCGACGCGACGGACTTCAGCGCCCGCCTGATCGTCGCCCTCGTCGGCGGCCTCCTCCCCCTGACCGCGTGGCTCCTGCGTGACCACCTGCGCGACGCCGAGGTGGTCGCCCTCGCCGTCGTCTTCGCGGTCAACCCGCTGCTCGTCTACTACTCGCGGTTCATGCGCAACGACGTCCTCGTCGGTGCGTTCGCCCTCGCCGCGCTCGCCCTGTTCGTCCGGGCGCTCGACCGGGGCGACGCCCGCCTCGTCTACCCGGCGGCAGCCGCCTTCGGCCTCGCCTTCACCACCAAGGAGAACGCCGTCGTCTACCTGCTTTGCTTTCTGGGCGCCGGCGCCCTGCTCGTCGACCACCGCCTCTTTCGGACCGCCCGCTCCGACCGGTCGGTGGTCGACCTCGTCCGCTCGGAGTGGTGGACGGCCCTCACCTACCGCCTCTCGTCCTGGGGCGGGTCGGTTCGGCGCGGGATCGGACTGACGCTCGCCCACACCGCCGGCGCGCTCGTCGTCTTCCTCGCCGTCGTCGCCTTCTTCTACGCGCCCCGTCCCGAACTCTGGGAGGCAGTCGCCGCCCCGAGTCGACTCCCCGCAGTCGTCGGAGAGGCCACCCTCGGCTCGTGGGAGGCCTTCTTCGACCTCTGGGTGGCCGGCAGTCACCAGAACCACGACTACCTGCCCTTCCTCTACGACTACCTCGAAACCCTCCTCTACGGCGCGCCGTTCGTCCTCGTCTTCGCCGTCGTCGGGGTCGTCGCCGACGGCTACGGTGCGGTCGACACCGACGTCACCGGCTCGCGGGGGCTCGTCGCCTTCGCGACCTACTGGGGCGCGGTCAGCGTGATCGGCTACCCGATCGGGACGGACATCCGAGCGCCCTGGGCGGCGGTCCACGCCGTGATCCCGCTGGCCGTCCCCGCGGCGGTGGGCATCGCCGCCCTCGCCCGACGGGTCCGGGCGGCGGTCGAGCGGACACGCGACGACGCGACCGGCGACCGCCTCGCCGCGTGGACGGCCCCGGCGGCGCTCGCGGCGCTCCTGCTCTGTGGAGCCGCGGTCGGCGCCGTCGCGGCCAACGCCACGTACGCCAACAGCGCCGACGACGACGAGGCCGGGGAGATCATCCAGTGGGCCCAGCCCGAGAACGACCTCAAGGACACGCTGGAACTGGTCCGCGGCGTCGCGCGCGTCAACGACGGCACCGACGTGCTGTTCGTCGGGACGCACACGCCGGGCGACCCGAGCGACGTGCGGTTCTACGTGCGAAACGAGAGTTCGCTCCGCCAGCCACGGGCCGGCGGGCCGTCCTGGCACACCCGCCTCCCGCTGCCCTGGTATCTCGAACGCTACGACGCCGACGTCACGAGCACGCCCCCCGACGACAGGACGCTCGGGGCGAACCCCCCACCGGTGATCGTCGCCGCGAGCTGGGACGCCGACCGGGTGGGACGACAGCTCTCGGGGTACACCCGCCACCGCCACGACTTCCGGCTCTGGAGCGACGAAATCGTCGTGTTCGTCGACGAGTCGGCGCTCGAACGGGCGCGCGAGCGGGGGTACGTCGAGTAGTCGGCCGCCGTGCCCCTCCGGGAGGGTCGGCCACCCCACCGGTCGACGCCGGCCACGACCGTGGGACTAAAACCCTCGCCCCACCGAACCGTGAGACATGGATTATCACGCTGCGGCGGACTTTCTCTCCGACCTCCGCCGGTTCGCCCTCGATCCGGGGACGGAGTCGATCCGTTCCCTGCTGGCACACCTCGACGACCCCCACGAGGGCGTCGAGTTCGTCCAGATCGCCGGCTCGAACGGGAAGGGAAGCACGGCCCGGATGACCGAATCGATCCTCCGCGAGGCGGGCTACCGCGTCGGCCTGTACACCTCGCCGCACTTCGACGACGTGCGCGAGCGGATCCGCGTCGGCGGGCGAAAGATCCCCGAATCCGCCGTCGTCGAGTTCGTCGAGCGCGTGCGCCCGTTCCTCGTCGAGCGGGCGGTCGAGGGCGACCCGCTCACCTCCTTCGAGACGCTGACGGCGATGAGCCTCTGGTACTTCGGGCGCTCGGACGTCGACGTGGCGGTGCTGGAGGTGGGGATGGGCGGCCGACTCGACGCGACGAGCGTCGTCGACCCCGTCGCCGCCGCGGTGACGGCGGTGAGCCTCGAACACACCGACATTCTGGGCGACACGCTCGACGACATCGCGGCCGAGAAGGTGACCGTCGCCCCCGCGGACGCGCCGCTGGTGACGGGCGCGACGGGCGAGGCCCGGGACGCCGTGTGCCGTCACGCGCCCGACGCCCTGACCGTCGGGGTCGCCGACGAGTCCCCCGACGTGACCGTCCGCTACGGCGGCCTCGTCAACCACACGGAGGCGAGGGTGGATATCGCGGGCGCCGACTGGCGCGTCGAGACGCGGGTCCCGATGCCCGGGTCGTACCAGGCGCGGAACGCGGGCGTCGCGGCCGTGCTCGCCCGGCAGGCCGGCGGCGACCGAGTCACCGACGCGGCCGTCGCGACGGGGCTCCGGGGCGCCCACTGGCCCGGCCGGTTCGAGGTGATGGAGCGCGACCCGCTGACCGTCCTCGACGGCGCGCACAACCCCGGGGCCTGTCGGGCCGTGGCCGACACCCTCGACGACTGCGACTACGCCGACCTCCACCTCGTCTTCGGCGCGATGCACGACAAGGACCACCGGGAGATGGTGGCCGCCCTCCCCGAGGCCGCGTCCGTCCAGGCCTGTGCGCCCGACCACGAACGCGCCGCGGACCCCGCCGTCCTCGCGGCGGCCTTCGAGGCGGCGAGCGGGAGCGACGTGTCGACCGCCCCGACGGTCGCGGCCGGCCTCGACCGCGCCCGGGCGGCCGCCGATCCCGACGACTGCGTCCTCGTCGTCGGATCGCTGTTCGCCGTCGCCGAGGCCAGACGGATCTGGTCGCGGCTCGCGGTCTCCCACCGGGTCGACACCGTCGACGACGCGGCGGCCCTGTTCGACCGGTCGAACGCGGACGCGAACGCCGACGTGACCGAGGAGGGCGTCCACCGCGTCGTGACGATCCGTCTCGACCGCCGGGAGGCGAGGGCGGTCGAGCTCGCGGCCGGCCGCGCGGGCGCGACGGCCGTCACCTCCGAGTACCGCACGGGTCGCGAACTCCGGGAGACGGTGATCGCCGGGACGCGCGCCGAACTCCGGGGGGTCGTCGACGGACTCGCCGGGGACGGACGACTGGCCGGCCTCGCCGACCGCCTGCGCGACCGGATCGGCCTCGGCGACGGCGCCCCCGAACACGGCTACCCCTGGGAGGAGCGCCCGTCCGTGATGGGCATCCTCAACGTGACGCCCGACAGCTTCCACGACGGCGGCGAGTACTTCGACCCCACGGCCGCCGTCGAGCGTGCCGAGGCGATGGTCGCGGCGGGCGCGGACGTGATCGACGTGGGCGGCGAGAGCACTCGCCCGGGCGCCGATCCGGTCCCCGTCGACGAGGAGATCGAGCGGGTGCGCCCGGTGATCGAGGCGCTCGACGACCTGGACGCGCTGGTCTCCATCGACACCCGCAAGGCCGCGGTGGGGCGGGCGGCCCTGGAGGCCGGAGCGGACGTCCTCAACGACGTGACGGGGCTGGCCGACCCCGAGATGCGCTTCCTGGCCGCCGAGTACGACGTGCCGGTCGTCGTGATGCACAGCATCGACGCGCCGGTCGTCCCCGACAGGGCCGTCCCGTACGACGACGTGGTGGGGGACGTGATCGACGAACTCGCCGAACGGGTGGCGCTGGCCGAGCGCGCCGGCCTCGACCGCGAGAAGGTGATCGTCGATCCCGGTCTCGGCTTCGGGAAGTCGGCGGTCCAGAACTTCGAACTCCTCGACCGCCTCGACGAGTTCCGTGCGCTCGGCTGTCCGATCCTCCTCGGTCACTCCCACAAGTCCATGTTCGGCCACGTGGGGCGGGCGGCGGGCGAGCGTCTGCCGGCCACGGTGGCCGCGACGGCGCTCGCGGTCGACCGCGGCGCCGACGTCGTCCGCGTCCACGACGTCGCGGAGAACGTCGCCGCCGTCCGCACCGCGGTGGCGACGGCTGACGCAGCGGGAACGCCCGACGCGTGGCGGGAATGACCCCTTAAGGGGCCGGCCCGCCTACACCGACCCGTGTGCACGCTCACCCTCGCCTGGCAGGTGTTCCCCGACGCCCCCGTCCTCGTCGCCGCTAACCGCGACGAGCGGCGGGACCGGCCCTCGGAACCACCGTCGCGAACCGAGGCCGATCCGGCGGTCGTCGCGCCGCGGGACGCCGAGGCCGGCGGCACGTGGATCGGCTACAACGACGCCGGCGTGTTCGTCGGCATCACGAACCGCTGGCTGGCCGACCCGGCGGCTGAGCGCTCCCGGGGGCTGCTCGTCGCGGACGCCCTCCGGGAGCCCGACGCGCGGTCCGCGGCGCGACTCGTCGAGCGATCGGTCGACGCCCACGACTACGACGGGTTCAACCTCGTCGTCGCCGACCGCACGGCCGCCTACCTCTTCGAGTGGGACGGCCGCCTCCGGACCCACCAACTGGATCCGGGCGTCCACGTCGTCGTCAACAGCGGTGCGGCGCTCGGCGGCGGCGGCGCCCTCGTCGACGCCTTCGGGACGCCCGACGGGCCGACCGAGCGCGTCGAGCGCGCGACCGAACAGGCGGAGAACGCCCGCGCGGTGCGGACGGCGCTGACGCCCGAACCCGGCGAGGCGGCCGACGCGTGGCTCGACCGGGCGGCGGCGGTCCTCGCGGACCACGAGTACGGCGTCTGCATCCACGAGAACGGCTACGGCACCCGGTCGTCCTCACTGATCCGCCTCGACGACGACGGCGGAAGCTACCGGTTCGCGGACGGCCCGCCCTGCGAGACGCCGTACCGCCCCGTCGGTACCGACGAAAGTCAAGTTTAAACCCGCCGCACCGGTTTGTGCGTGTATGAACGGACTCGCCGACCCGGAGGTGTGCCGATGAGCGCGGCCGAGGACCCGGACGCCGACCTCTCGGACGACGAGCGAGCGGCGCTCGACCTGGTGCTCGAGACGCGGGGCATCCACCAGAGCGAACTCTGGAAGGAACTCGACATCTCCTCGCGGAAGGGGA
Organism: Haloplanus sp. GDY1; assembly: GCF_023703775.1. Taxonomy (NCBI): domain Archaea; kingdom Methanobacteriati; phylum Methanobacteriota; class Halobacteria; order Halobacteriales; family Haloferacaceae; genus Haloplanus; species Haloplanus halophilus. The sequence goes on from NZ_CP098514.1 coordinate 710,309, forward strand.
GCCGCATCGCCGAATCGCTGGTCGAAGCGGGGCTCATCCGGCGGGCGGAGACGGTCTATCAGGGACACAACACGTACTTCCTGATGCCGACGACCGGGGACCTCGACTTCTCGCTGTTGATGGCGGGGGACATGCTCTCGCCGTTCATCGGCGAGGAGGAGGTCGATCCTCGGAGCGACGCCTTCTCGCAGTGGCTGATGAACTTGGCCTACGAGGAGTACTGAACGCGCGGCGTCGCGGTCGCGAATCCGTCCCCTCGAATCGGAGACACACCGACCGGAGAGAAGACGGTTGGTCGGTGGCGTCGAGGGCGTTACTCCTCGTCGCCGTCGGCGTCCGTGCCGTCGGCATCCGTGCCGTCGGCGTCCGTGCCGTCGGCATCCGTGCCGTCGGCGTCCGTGCCGTCCGCGTCCTCGTCGTCGCCCGGCAGGAGGTCGAAGCCGTCGAGGTGAGACTCGATCTCGTCGTTGTCGAGTTCGTGGAACGCCTCGGTGTCGACGCTGACGGTCGCCACGTCGACGCCCGAGGGTTCGAGGCTCCCGTCGTTGCTGGTCGCGAGCGCCCGGAGCGCGAGTTCGATCCCGCCGTCCAGGTCGAGGCCGTCCTCGTAGTTCTCCTCGAGATACTCCTGGAGGTCGCCGCGGTTCGCGCCGATGGAGACCGCCTTCCACTCGTAGGGCGTCCCCGAGGGGTCGGTCTCGTAGAGGCGGGGTTCACCGTCCTCGATGCCGCCGATGAGGAGGGCGACGCCGAAGGGGCGGGCGCCACCGACCTGCGTGTACTGTTGGATGTGGTCGGTGACTTCCTTCGTGAGCGCCTCGATGCCGATGGGCTCGCTGTACCGGAGGCGGTTGATCTGAGCCTGCCGGCGGGCGAAGTCGATGAGCTGGCGCGCGTCGGCGACGTGACCGGCCGACGCGATGCCAGCGTGGTCGTCCGCCTTGTGGATCTTCTCGACGCTCGTCGGCTCCATCAGCGGCGACCGGGAGCGCTTGTCCGCGGCCAGTACCACGCCGTCCTCGGTTCGGATGCCGATGCTCGCTGTCCCTCGCTTGACGGCCTCTCGGGCGTATTCGACCTGATAGAGGCGGCCATCGGGCGAGAAGATCGTTATCCCGCGGTCGTAGGCCTGCTGTTGGGCTTGTCCCTGCATTGTATCACGTTGACTCTGACTCGAAATCGAGTTCGGTCGCGTCCGAGCGCCGCCGACCCGGTCCCGTCCACACCGTGGACGACGCCCTGCCGGCGGCCGGTCTCGAACACGACGCGTCTCTCGCGTCGCCACTCCGGCCCGGCGTCCTAAATACCTTTCTTACTCGGGCGGTCGGGCGGGCGAATACGCGCCGGACGGCGCTCGCGCCGGCGGGCGACGCCTCTCCCCACCCGCGACCGTGGAGTGGGTTTTTTGTGTCGTCGGTGTGACGCTCCGTCGATGGCCCCCCGCAAGCCCCTCCCGCTCTCCGAGACGTGGACGTACGCCCTCGTCGGCGGCGGCGCCTCGATTCCCCTGACCGTGGGCGCCTACTGGCTCTCCGGCATGGGCAGTCACTTCTCGCTCAACATGGTCGCCGTCGGCGGCCTGATCGCCGGCTATCTCGCCGCCCGGTCGCGGTCGGCCGACGCCACCGCCGCGGGCGTGCGTGCCGGCCTCGTCGGCTCGATCCCCGCAGTCGCGTGGGCTCTGTCCGAGTCGATCCCGGCGGCCCTCGGCGCCGCGGGGCCGACGCCCTTCACCGTCGGGGCGGTCGTCCTCGCCCTCGGCCTCGGACTCGCCGCCGTCGTCATCGGCGTCGTCGCCGGCCTGATCGGCGGGAAGGTCGGCGGCTGGCTGGCCGGCAAGGTCGGCCGACGGCCGGATCCCCCGTCCGCCGGAAGCGCTTAAAGGTACTTCTCCGTACAGCCCCGGAGCGTCCCGGAGACGCCGCGGACGTGGACGCCGACCGGCTCGCCGTCCACCTCGGCCACGCAGGCGAGCGCCGCCCGGGCCGGCCCCACCTCGCCGCGGCGTGCCCGCACCACCGCCTCGCCCTCGCCATCGCCGAAGGAGAACCGCAACACCCGCAGGTCGGCGTCCGCGCTCCCGGGGTCGCCGAGCAGGTTGCCCGCGGCGTACCACACCGCCCGCTGGAACGCCCCCCGCGAGACGGCGGCGTCGGGCGACGTCTCCAGCCCCACCGCGAGGTATCGCCACCGCGGGCGGAGGTGTTTGGGCAGGTGCTTCATCGGCGCTCGGCGGCGACGACGCCGACCGCCGCCGACACCCGATCCACCGCCGTCAGGACGAACCCCGCGTCGGTCAGGGCGTCCGCGAGAACGCCCGCCCGCGCCGGGTCGTCGACCTCGGGGTCGTAGACGCCCGACTCGGGGTCGACCGCCTCGAAGAGCATCACGTCGCCGAGGACGAACCGGCGGGGGTCGAGCGCGGCGACGACGTCGATCGCCTCGCGTTTCTCCGCGTCGCTCAGGTGGTGCATGGCGAAGTTCGAGACCACGACGTCGGCGGGGCCGTCGTAGTCGGGGTCGCGGAACCGCCCCTCGCCGAACGCGACGTTGTCCAGGCCGCGCTCGTCGGCCTTCCGGCGGGCCTCGTCGAGCATTCCCGCGCTGATGTCGCGGCCCACCACCCGGTCGGCGTCGGACGCCAGGGCGAGTGCGATGGCGCCGGTGCCGGTCCCCAGGTCCAGCACCACGTCCTCGGGCGACGGGTCGGCGTAGGACACGACGAGGTCCACACAGGCGCGGTACTCGGGGGACGCCTCCTCGTCGTACTCCGGCGCCAGTTCGGAGAAGCGCTCGGCGTGTTCCTCAAGCGTCTTCTTCATACGGCCCCCGTTCGACCCCCGGCTCTATGAACGACTCGGACTGCCGGTGGCGGTTGCGCGCCGCGAGGTCGCCCCACTCGCGGAGCCCCGCACGGACGGTGTCGGGGTCGAACCCGACCGCCTCGCCGACGGCGACGAGTTCCCGCGGCGCGCGCAACTGGAGGTGGGAGGCCGGGTTCGCGCTGACGACGAACGGCGCCCCGGCGTCGGCGACGAGTTCCCGGAGTTTCCGCAGGTCCTGCAGCGCCTGCACCCGCGGCCCGCCGGTCGACCGGAGGACCGGCCCGAAGTCGAACTCGATCCGGACGCCGTTCTCCGCGGCGCGATTGCAGAGGACGTGGTTCACGTCGCCGTCGTCAGCCATCGGCCGCGAGAGCACGTCGACCCGCTCGTTCTCGACGGCGAACCGGTTGAGGCGGTCGGTGCCGCCGCGGACCACGAGGACCGTCCGCTTCGGGCGGAGGCCGCCGACGGCGCCGCTCGCGCCCTCCGGATCGGCGGCGGTCACCTCGGCCCCGTCGACGACGTCGATGTCCGTCTCCGCCCGGAGCGCGTCGAGGTCGGGCGACGCCTCCCGCGCCCGGATCACGACGCCGTCGAACCCGAGCCGCGCCGCCGTCTCGGCGACGCGGGTCGCCGGCGAGTCGCCGTCCGGCGCGACGTGGACCGCCTCGTACATGGTGGCGTCCAGACGCCCCGGGCGCTTGGGGGTTGCGCTTCAGTCCACCAGCGCCGCGAGCGCCTCGGTCAGCGCATCGGCCGCCCGCTCCACCTCGGCGACCCGGACGTACTCCCGGTCGGCGTGGGCGACGGGACCGGTCCCGTCGGCGAGGACGCCGGGTCCGAACACGACGGTCGGCGCCGGCGAGAAGTAGGACGCCTCGGTGGCGGCCGTGAAGGGCCGGACCTCGCCGGCCGCGCCGTCGGTGACGCGCTCTGCCGCCGCCGAGAGGTGACGGACGACCGGTTCGTCGGCGTCGGTCGCGAAGGCCTCGAGGAAGGGGGTGGGGCGCTCGGTCAGCGCGACGTCCACGCCGACGGCGTCGGGGGTGGCGTCGTCGACGGCCGCCGCCAGCGCCTCGCGGAACCCGTCGGCGGACTCCGGCGGGACGCTCCGTCGGTCGACCGTGATCGCGCAGTCCGCGGGCACCTGATTCGTCGCCTCGCCGCCTTCGACGACGGTGGGCGTCAGCGTCGCCGGGCCGAGCGAGGGGTGGGGGTCGCGGTCGGCATCGAAGGCGCGGATCGCCGACAGCGCGCCCTCCGCGGCGGCGACGGCGTTGACGCCCGTCTCCGGTTCGGCCGCGTGGGCGGTGACCCCCGAGAGGGCGACCGTCCCCTCGAACCGCCCCTTGGCGGCCGTACACACGTCGAGGCCGGTCGGTTCGCCGACGACGTAGGCGTCGCCGTCCGGCGCGTCGACGCCCGGCAGGACCGAGAGGTCGAGCGCCGCCGCGCCGGTGGAGTACACCTCCTCGTCGGGCGTCACCGCGAGCGTCAGCCGTCCCGCCGCGGGGTCGGTCCGGAAGAACGCCGCGAGGATGGCCGCGAGCGGCCCCTTCGCGTCGCAGGAGCCGCGGCCGTGGATGCGCCCGTCGTCGCGGTCGTAGGGAACGTGCGGCGACACCGTGTCGACGTGGGTGTTCAGGACGACGTGTGGCGATCCCGACCCCGTCGTGGCGAGCGTGTTGCCCGCGTCGTCGACGATGGGATCGGCGCCGTGGTTCCGGAGCGTGTCGACGAGGAACGCCCGCATCTCGCTCACGTCCTCGTGGGACTCGATGCGGACGGCCGCGTCGAGGAAGGAGACGGGGTCGAAAGCGTCGGTCACGCGGGGACCTCCAGGTCGACGTCGAACTCGCGCTCGACGGGGCCGGTCAGCGTCGCCGGGCCGTCGTCGGGCACGACGATGACGAGGTCGCCCCCCGGGGGCGACACCCGGATCGGCCCCTCGGCGTCGAGGCGGCCGGTGCGCTTCGCCGCGGCGACGACGGCCACCGCACCCGTCCCGCAGGCGAGCGTCTCGCCCTCGACGCCCCGCTCGTAGGTCCGCTGGCGGTAGGCCTCGGGGGCGCCCGGCGCGCCCGCCGTCGCGCCGTCGTCGAGGTCGACCCGCGAGGCGAGCGTGACGTTCGTCCCCTCGGGGAAGACGTCGGCGTGGCGAACCGGAGGGGCGAGGGTTTCGAGGTCGACGGCGTCCACGTCCTCGACGAACGCGACGGCGTGCGGGACGCCCGTGTTCACCGCGGTGACGGTCAGGCCCTCGACGTCCGCCTCGATCAGCGGCCCGGCGTGGTCGTGGGTCAGCGGCACGTCGGCCGGGTCGAACGATGGCCGACCCATCTCGACGGTGACGCCCCCGCTCCGGACGACGGCGCGACGGTCGCCGGCGGGCGTCTCGACGACCACCTCGCGGGCGCCCGTCTCGCGGGCCGCCCACGTCGCCGTCACGCGCGCGCCGTTGCCGCACATCTCGGCGATCGACCCGTCCGGCTGGACGAGCGTCATCGTCACCCGGACGGGCGAGGCGGTCGGGTCCAGCGAGCAGAAGAGCACGCCGTCGGCGCCGGTTCGCTCGCCACCGACGCCCGTCTCCCGGTCGCAGTGGGTCGCCGCGAACGCCGCCCGGTCCACGACCGGCGCGTCGGCGTCCACGACCAGGAAGTCGTTCTCCGTGCCGTGGTACTTCTCGGCGGCGACGGTCGTCATCGGTCACCCTCCAGCGCGGTCAGGTCGTCGAGCGTCTCGCGCTCGCGGGCGAGTCGCGGGTCGCCGTCGATCACGACCTCCGCGGGTCGGGGACGGGAGTTGTAGGTGTTCGCCATCTCGTAGCCGTAGGCGCCGGCCGAACCGACGGCGAGCAGGTCGCCCCGACGCGGCGTCGGCAGCCGGCGCTCCTCGCAGAACAGGTCGGCCGTCTCGCAGACGGGGCCGGCGACGGTGACCGGGCGCTCGGGGCGCTCCTCGGTCAGGTTCCGGATGGCGTGGTAGGCGTCGTACATCGCCGGGCGGAGCAGGTCCGTCATGCCGGCGTCGACCCCGGCGACGACGGGAACCGCGCCCGTCGACCCCGCGTCGTCGACGGGCTTGACCGTGTTGACGCGGGTCAGCAGGACGCCGGCGTCGGCGACGACGTAGCGCCCGGGTTCGACGGCGAGGGCGGCGTCCACGTCGCCCAGCGCCTCCCGGGTCGCCGCGGCGACGGCGGGCAGATCCAGGGGTGGTTCGTCCTCGCGGTAGGGGACGCCGAAGCCGCCGCCCACGTCGACGAACTCCAGGTCGCCGACCTCGCGGGCCAGGTCGCCCATCCGGGCGACGAGTTCGCGGTGAGCCGAGAGGTCGTCGCCGCTGATGCCGCTGCCGGCGTGGGCGTGGATCCCGACCACGTCGAAGTCCGCGCGGGCGTCGGCCACCACGTCGGCGGCGCGGTCGTAGGGCACGCCGAACTTGGCGTGCCCGCCCGTCGTCACCTTCTCGTGGTGGCCGGCGCCGACGCCCGGGTTCACGCGGATCGCCAGCCGGCCGTCGAACCCCCGGTCGCGGAGTCGGGTGAGGGTGTCGCGGGCGCCGGCCACGACGGTCAGGTCGGCGCCGTCCGCCCACCGCGAGACGACGGTGTCGAGGTCCGCAGCCGGCGGGTTGACCGCCGTGTACTGCACCGCCTCGTAGCCGGCGTCGAGGGCGCGGACCACCTCGCCCGCCGAGGCGCACTCGGCCCCGAGGCCGGCCTCGCGGACGGTTTCGAGGACGGCCCGGCCGGTGTGGGCCTTCACGGCGTAGCGGACGTCCGCGTCGGGGAACGCCGCCCGCAGGCGCCGTGCGTTCTCCCGCACCCGGTCGAGGTCGGTGACGTAGAGCGGCGTGTCGTACTCGGCGGCCAAGTCCCGCAGGTCGGCGGCCGACCAGTCGGCGAGGCGCCGCACGTCGGGGCCGGCGTCGCCGGCGGCCGCCTCCTCGCTCATTCCCGGAGCGCCTCCTCCCGCCGCGTGGCGTCGCGCGTCTCGGCCTCGATGTCCGTCGCGACGACGGCGGGCTTGTACGCGCCGCCCGCGAAGATGTCGTGGTCGCCGATGGAGGATTCGACCATCCGGGTGAAGGCCCGGCGCTCGGGGGGCAGGTGGCCGTAGATCACCTCCTCCTCGACGAGGTCGTAGACGGGGATGCGCGGCGAGAGCAGCGTGTTCTCGCCGACGACCGTGTTCTCGCCGACGACGAAGCCGGAGGTGACCCGGCAGCCGGCACCGAGCGAGGCGCCGTCCTCGACGATCACCGGCGCGTCCTCGACGGGTTCGAGGACGCCGCCGATGAGCGTGTTCGCGCCCAGTTTGACGTTCTCGCCGATCTGCGCACACGAGCCGACGGTGTCACAGGAGTCGACGAGCGTGCCGTCGCCGACGTGGGCGCCCACGTTGACGAAGGAGGGGCTCATCATGATGCAGTCGCTGCCCAGATAGGCGCCGCGACGGATCGTCGTGCCGTCGGGCGTGTTGCGGGTTCCGCGCTCGCCGAGGTCGGCCGTCTCGCGGAGCGGGAGGACGTCGTGGTAGTCGACGCCGCCGTAGGCGCGTGCCTCGGTGGGGCGGAGCCCGAAGTTGAGCAGGATGCCGCGCTTGACCCACTCGTTTGCCTCCCACTCCCCGCCCCGCTTCTCGGCGGCACGAACCTCGCCCGCCTCTAGCCCGTCGAGGAAGGCATCGAGCGTGTCGCGGTCGTCGGGGGAGGCCGTCTCGGCGTCGACCTCGTCGTCGTCGTAGCGCTGCCACAGATCGGAGACGTCGGATTCCAGTGTCATAGTACGTCCTCGAAGTCGTACTCGCCGGCCGGGCGGCCGACGAGCCAGTCGGCGGCATCGAGCGCACCCTCGGCGAAGACGCCGCGGGATTCGGCGCGATGCGTGAGCGTCAGTACCTCGTGGTTCCCCGCAAGTAGTAGTTCGTGTTCGCCCGTGACGTCGCCCGCCCGGCGCGCGTGGACGCCGACCTCGCCCTCCTCGCGGGGCTGTTCGCCCTCGCGGCCGTGGACGCGGTCGGCGGTCCCGTCCCGTGTCCGGTCGACGTCGTCCAGAATCGTCAGCGCCGTCCCCGAGGGTGCGTCCCGCTTGCGGTTGTGGTGGGTCTCGGTGAGTTCGGCGTCGTAGTCGGGGACGGCGGCGACGGCCTCGCGGATCGCCCGCCGGAGCGCCGCCACGCCGCGGGCGAAGTTCGCGGCCCGGAGGACCGGGACCGCCTCGGCGGCGTCGGCGATCACCGCGAGTTGCGACTCGGAGAAGCCCGTCGTGCCGACGACGGCGGCGACGCCCGCGTCGGCGCAGGCCTCGACGTACCGGGCGCTCGGGTCGGGGACGGTGAAGTCCACCAGCACGTCGGGGTCGCGCTCGTCGAGGAGGCGCGGCAGGTCGGCCTCGTCCTCGATTTCGATCCCCTCGACGGGGCCGACCGCCGTGCGGTTGACGGCGAGGGTGACGTCCATCCCCTCGCGGTCGGTCGCCGCGGCGAGGACCTCCCGGCCCATGTGGCCGCCGGCGCCGGTGACGGCCACCTCGATCACGCTTCGGCCTCCACCGGATCGAGGTCGGCGAGGACGGCCTCGAGGTCGGCGCGGAGGTCCTCGGAGAGGCGGGTGAGCGGCGACCGGACCCTCCCGGGGCCGTAGCCGCGGATGGCCATCGCCTCGTTGACCGGGATGGGGTTGGTCTCCCAGAACAGGGCGCGCATCAGCGGCCCGAGTTCGTGGTGTCGCTCGCGGGCGTGTTCGTAGTCGCCGTCGAGCGCCGACTGCACGAGGTCGACCGTCCGCTCGGGTTCGACGTTGGCGACGACGCTGATCGTTCCCGCCCCGCCGACCGAGAGCGTGGGGAGGATGAGGCCGTCGTCGCCCGCGAGCACCGAGAACTCCTCGTCGCGGGTGCGCTCGACGATTTCGGACACCCGATTCAGGTCGCCGCTCGCCGCCTTGTAGCCGCGGACGTTGGGGTGGGCGGCGAGGTCGACCGTCGTGTCCACATCGACGTTCCGGCCCGTCCGTCCGGGGACGTTGTAGACGATCTGTGGCAGGTCCACCTCGTCGGCGATGGTTCGGTAATGCTCGTACATCCCCGCCGGTTCGGGCTTGTTGTAGTACGGCGAGATGAGGAGGAGGCCGTCGGCGCCGGCCTCGGCGGAGCGCCGGGAGAGCGAGAGCGCCTCGGCGGTGTTGTTCGATCCGGCGCCGGCGATCACGGGCACGTCGACGGCGTCGACGACGGCCTCGACGACCTCGACGTGCTCGTCGTGGCTGAGCGTCGCGCTCTCGCCGGTCGAGCCGACGGGGACGAGGCCGTCGACGCCGGCGTCGGCGAGCCGCTGGGCGTCGTCGCGGAGCAGTTCGAAGTCGATACTGCCGTCCTCGTGGAACGGCGTGGTCATGGCGGGGTAGACCCCGCGGAACTCGGATAGCGTCATTGTTGGGTGGGTGTCGTCTGCGCTGTTAGTCGTGTCGGAACGGATCGGCCGAAAGACGCCCGGGACGGGGTCGCCACTCCCGCCGCGAGCGGTGTCACCGGTCCCGTTTTTTCAGAAGAGCCGCGAGGCCACCCGTCGCTGTCCGAACGTCGTCGGACGCGAGCGCGGAAACGGGTGGCGGGGTCACACGTACAATGGCGGTGGCACCGAATTTATACTTTGTGTCACGGGGACGACCGCTCTCCTCGCTCCGTCCGGTCCACCGTCAGGAGGACGCCGCCGAACAGGAGGAGGAAGACGACGCCGAGCGGAATGGGGAGGCCGGGGAACCCCCGCGACAGGAGGAGGGACGTCGCCGCCGCGAAGACGACGCCGGTGCCGAGGAGGAGCGCGCCGAGGAGGCGCACGGGGTCGACCGGCCACGATTCGGCCCACGACTCGCGGCGGTAGTAGACGACGGAGACGGCGAGCGCCGCCAGGAAGAGCGCCGCACCGACCCCCCAGACCTGATAGGCGAGTTCGAGCCCCCGTCCGCGCTGGAAGGCGGCCGCCGAGAGCGGGTCGGCGACGGCGACCCCGGCGGCCAGCGGGACGCCGAAGTTGTACCGCACCTGCAGGAGCGGGAAGCGGACGAACAGGAACGCACCGCCCGCGACCCCCGAGACGTACGTCAGATTCCACGGGATCAGCGCCGAGAGCCACGTCGTCAGGACCGCCAGTTCGCCAGCGTACTCCGACCGGACCCACATACGCGTGGTCGACGACCGGCCGCGGAATAAAACCCATCGGCGTCGTCCCCCGTCGGCCGACCGAGGGGTTCCGTGGGCATCGCCGACCGGAACGGACCCCCCGCGGGTCCCGTCACCGAGCGCGTCGGCGCGCCCGTCCGGCCCCCGCGTTCCCGGTCCACGGGAGACTCGGAGCGGACGGTTCGTCGGGGTGTCGGACGCGTCAGACGCGGGGCGTTACGTTCATACCCTCTGAACCCAAAGGCTGCAGTACGGAATGCGCCGCGACCACTTCGAGTTGGAAGCACACAACGTCGACTGGGTGGAGACGGGGGAGCCGCCGGCCGAGCCCCGCGTCGTTATCGACTTCCACGGGCCGAAGGAGACGCTGACGGATCGACTGACCGACGCGGAAGGTGACCTCCTGGAGGCCGGGGAGACGGACGTCACCTTCCGACTGCAGGACTCCCTCGACTCGCCGGACGCGACGGGGGTCGTCAGCGTCACCGACCGGATCACCGGCGACTTCCTCCTCGAACTCAACGAGGACGCCGACGACGTGTTGCGGTTCGTTCGCGCCGCCCGCGAGTACGGTCAGTCGACGGACGACGACGCCGGCCGCTACAGCGTCGTCCTCCGGATCGACGGCGAGACGGTCGCCACCTACTCCAAGAGTACCTTCCTCGTCTACGACGCCAACGGGAGCCTCCTCCGGTCGAAGAGCCTCATCCCCTCCGGCGTCGAACTGTGACCGCCTCGGGGCCGAGCCCCGAGGCACTCGCCGTGTCTCTTCTATAGATTTAGGTTCCTGGACGCGTAGCGGTACCCGTGCGAAACGTCACCGACCGCGTCAGCAACCCCTTCGGCATGGATCCGCCCTGTGAGCGGTTCGTCCCGGGCTACGGCGACGCCAACGCCCACTTCCACGTCGTCGGCGACCACCCCGGCGTCCACGGCGGCGCCGAGACGGGCGTTCCCTTCACCGGCCACCCCGCCGGGCGGCGCCTCCAGCGGGCGCTCCACGACGCGGGTCTGCTCCGGACCACGGGCGACGAACCGACCGTCGAGAACACGTTCCTCTCCTATCTCCACACCTGCGTTCCGGAGGGGACGCCGACCGAGGAGGAGTACGCCGCCATGGAGCCCTTCTTCGACGCCGAACTCCGCGCTATCGCCGCGCACGTCCTCCTCCCGGTGGGCGAGCGGGCGACCCGACACGTCCTCGAAACGTGTACCGCTCACGACGCCACCGACCTCGACCTCTCGGCGCTCCACGCCACGGAACTCCTCGGGAGCGGGTGGCTCGTGATGCCCGTCCGGGACCCCACGGCGTGGGAGTCCGACGACGCCGGCCGACTCGTCGACGCCATCGACCGCCTCCGGTCGACCGACTATCGCCGCGAGACCGACCTCGGACGCTTCATCGCCGGCAACGAGCCGTACCTCGTCCGCTGACCGGACCGATCCCGCCGCTCCGCGACCGCATCTACTGCGAATGTCACCCTAACACCACAAACGCGGACATTCGAACACTTCGATTTCTATTTGTGGAAGATATTGGTCTAGCCAACAGCTTTTTCACTACATACGTAAATCTAGGAACCGACGCGAACGGCCTCCGGCCCGACGCGTCACGTATCGCATAGCACATTGCGAGTCAGGTGCTCCTCGCAGTGGCTTGGTCAGTCGGACGACCACCATGTGTGGTCCCGTACGTTCTCCGTGCGGGGGACGCCACTCCGGCGTCGCCCGTTCGTTCGGAGAGCAAATCATTCGGTGCTTTACGAAACCTTGAAACGCGAACCGCCGGTATCGGTTGGTATGGAACTGCGGGTCATCGAGAAGACCGACGAGGAACTTCGCATGGAGATCGCGGGGGAGGATCACACGTTCATGAACGTCCTCAAGGGGGCGTTGCTGGAGACGCCGGGGGTCATGGCCGCGACGTACGACATGAACCCCGAACAGTCGGGCGGCCAGACCGACCCGATCCTCTCGGTCAAGACCGAGGACGGCACCGATCCCCTCGACGCCGTGGGCGACGCCACCCGTCGCGTGCAGGAACTCACCGACGACTTCGTGGCCGCGTTCGACGCGGCGGCCTAGAGCCGAACCGGAACGTCCCGTTCGTCTAGGTACTCCTTGACCTCGCGGATCGTGTACTCGTCGAAGTGGAAGATGGAGGCCGCGAGGGCGGCGTCGGCCCCGGCCTCGGTGAACACCTCGTGGGCGTCCTCGGGACCGCCACACCCCGACGAGGCGATGACGGGCGTCGAGACGCTCTCACAGACCGCGCGCGTGAGGGGGATGTCGTAGCCGTCCTTGGTGCCGTCGGCGTCGATCGAGTTGACGAACAGTTCGCCCGCGCCCCGCGACTCGACTTCGCGTGCCCACTCCACCACGTCGACGCCGGTGCCCTCGCGGCCGCCCTTGATCGTACACTCGAACCAGCAGGACTCGCCGTCGATCCGCTCGTAATGCTCGCCCGCCTCGTCGTAGCGGCGGCGGGCGTCGACGCTGATGACGATGCACTGACTGCCGAAGGCGGCCGCGCCGGCGTCGACCAGGTCGGGGTTCTCGATGGCCGCGGTGTTGATCGACACCTTGTCCGCCCCGGCCCGCAGCGTCTCCTTGATGTCCTCGCGGGTGCGGATGCCGCCGCCGACGGTGAGGGGGATGAACACCTCGTCGGCCACCCGTTCGACGACGTGGAGCATCGTCTCCCGGCCCTCGGCGCTGGCCGTGATGTCGAGGAAGACGAACTCGTCGGCGCCGGCCTCGTTGTACTCGCGGGCCATCTCGACCGGATCGCCCGTGTGCTTCAGATCCTCGAAGTTGACGCCGGTGTACACCGCCGGGTCGCCGTCCTCGTCGAGGTCCACGTCGATACAGGGGATGATGCGCTTGGTTACGGCCATTACTCGTGGCGGTGTATCCGTCGGCGGCCGACAAAAGCCGTCTGGTGTCGGCGCCCGCCCGATAGCAACGTATATATGTTAATAAATTAATCTATTATCGGTGATATGAACCCATGAGCTGCTGTTGCTGCTGTGGACCGATGGACCGGGAGGAGACCGCCCCGGAGCCGCCGGCCGGCGAACCGGAGCCGCCACGGCGCTGTACGAAGTATCGGCTGACCGTCGAGAGCATGGAAGTGTCACAGATCGACGACGGGTTCCTCGGCGGGGCGCTGGAGACGACGTGGACGTTCACCGTCAACGGGCAGGTGCAGACCTACGTCAACGACAGCCTGGAGGTGGGGACCCACTCCATCGGGAAGACCTTCTTCGTCGACGTGCCCGCCGAGACGTCGACGATCAAACTCGTCGTCTCGGGGGTCGAGGACGACCCCGTCTTCGACGACCCGCTCCCGGGCTTTACGCACGTGTGGGGCGAGCCGGACAACTGGGGGGCCGGCGCGCAGTCCGGATCGGGCAACGACTCCAACATCACGTACACCCTCAACTACTCCATCTCCTGTGCCGAGGACCGGGCGACGTTCGCCCTCTCCCGGGACGTGTTGATGGAGTACGGCGAGGCGAAGGCCGAACAGCGCGGCGTCAAGACCGGCCGCGAGACGATGCTCTCGTGGGCCATCTCCCGCGTCGAGCGCGACGGGTGGGAACTCGTCGACTCGACCGACGACCGGTACGTGTTCCGGGGGAACGGGACGCTCCCGCGGAAGCTGGCGGAGCAGTTCGACTGAACGGCGCGAGGCGCCCCCGCGGCGTCCCGCGCCGTTCAGGTGTCTTTTTGTAACGTGCCGTCCGAGTGGCTCGTATGGACGACCACGCCCACGAGGATCACGACTCGCACAGCGACGACGAGGGGCGCGTCACCTCGCCCATGCAGGAGTTCACGACCGGCCAGGTCGGCGTCGGCTTCGTCGTCCTGCTGGTCGGCCTCGCGGTGACGTTCGGCCTGCCGCTGCTGTTCTGACCGATCGAGCGGTGCGAAGTGGAAGGACTACGTTACTCGACGACAGTACTAGTCACACACATGGGGTACGATTACACCGGCGACGCCGACCGAGAACTCGTCGACGCCTATCGAGCGGACGAATCGCCCTTCCCGACGGACTCCTCGCGGGAGTATCCCCGCCGCGACTTTCTGCGCGACGAGCCGCTCCTCCTCAAACAGCTCCTGTTCCCCCAGTGCTGGAACGCGACGGAACTGCTGGACGATCCGGACGAAACGCGTCGCCGCCTGACCCGGCTCGGGACGTGCATCCACAAAGGCATCACGGCCTACGCGGATCGAGATGGGGATTCCCTGACCGGGGTCGTGGACGAGACGCTCGACCGACTGCCGGAGATCCGAGACACGCTCAAGCGGGACGTCGAGGCCGCGTACAAGGGCGACCCCGCGGCCAGAAGCTACTGTGAGATCATCCGGTCGTATCCCGGGTTTCACGCCACCCTGACCCACCGAGTTGCACACGTCCTCTACGAGGCCGAGCACTTCCAGTACGCACGCGAACTCGCCGAGTACGCGAAAAGCGAGACGGGCATCGACATCCACCCGGGTGCGGAGATCGGCGACTACTTCTTCGTCGATCACGGGACCGGGGTCGTCATCGGCGAGACGGCCACGGTCGGTGACTGGGTCCGGATCTACCAGAACGTGACGCTCGGCGCGCTCCACTTCGAGGAAGAGGAGGGCGAGGAACACATGCTGGCGAAGGGATACAAGCGCCATCCCGACATCGGCGATCACGTCGTCATCGGCGCCGGGAGCAACGTCCTCGGGCCAGTGGAGATCGGCGATCACGTGAGCATCGGCGCGAACTCCTGGGTGACCGACGACGTCCCGGACGACACGAGCGTCTTCATCTCCGATCACCCCGAGCAAGAGCGGAAGCCGAACGGATAGGTGGCGCCGAAACGGGGCCGGAGCCCGGACGACGGGATCACTCGACGGTGGCCCCGCCCGAGTCACTCCAGTTCGCGCTCGATCACGGCCCGCAGGTCGCCGATGTCGGCCGCGTCCCGCATCAGTCGCTCGCCGCCGACCGACAGCGTCAGCCGCGCGTCGGCCGTCGCCGCACCGATATCCCGGACGGGCAGGTCGCCCGCCGCCGCCTCCACCGCGGGCACGTCCGTCGTCTCGACGACCACCCGTCCCGGCGTCTCGTCGAACAGCGCCTCGGCGTCCGCGACGGTGGCCGAGACGCCGACGTCGTCGGTCACCATCTCCGCGAGCGTCACCGCGAGGCCGCCGTGGCTCACGTCGTGGGTCGCGAGCGTCGAGTCGAGGTCGGCGACGGTCGCGAGGGCGTCGACGGTCGACCCGGCGTCGTCGGGCAGGTCGGGGAAGCGGTCGGTCCCGCCAACCTGGGCGAGGTACTCCGACCCACCGAGCGCGCCGCCGCGCGCGCCGACTTCGAGGAGCGTGCCCTCGCCCGTCGCGCCCATCGGCGGCGCGTCGTAGCCGTCGCGAACCCCGATCATCGCCACCGTCGGCGTCGGCGGGATGGGTCCCGCCGCGGAGTCGTTGTACAGCGAGACGTTGCCCCCGACGACCGGCACCGAGAGGTCGCGACACATGTCCGCGAGGCCGTCGACGATGGCGCCGAAGCCGCCGTAGACGTCCGGCTTCTCCGGGTTGCCGCCGTTGAGACAGTCGACCGCGGCGTGGGGGATCGCCCCCTTGGCCGCGAGGTTGGTCGCGTTCTCCAGGGCGACGGCCCGGGCGCCCTCGTAGGGGTTCGCGTCCGTCCACGCCGGAATCGCGCCGGCCGAGAGCGCCAGTCCCGTGCCGGCCTCGCGGATCGCCATCACCGCGGCGTCGTCGCCCGGCCGTCGGGCGGTCCGGGTCCCCACCTCGTGGTCGTACTGCCGGTAGACCCACTCCTTGCTCGCCGTGTTGGGGCTGGCGAC
The DNA here is from genome assembly GCF_023703775.1 of Haloplanus sp. GDY1. Lineage (NCBI taxonomy): Archaea > Methanobacteriati > Methanobacteriota > Halobacteria > Halobacteriales > Haloferacaceae > Haloplanus > Haloplanus halophilus. The sequence continues at coordinate 726,178 of NZ_CP098514.1, forward strand.
GACGGCGTCGAAGGCGTCGGCCGGGTCGACGTCGGGCAGGTCCCGGGGCGCCTCCTCGGGGTCCTCCATCGGCAGGTCGTTCGTCGGCGCGCCGTCGGCGAGGAACTCGGCGGGCACGTCGACGACCGTCTCCCCCTCGAACGTGCAGACGTAGTTGCCGTCGGTCACCTCGCCGATGACCGAACAGCCGAGGTCGTAGCGGTCCGCGATCGCCGCGACCCGGTCGACGTCCTCGGGGCGCACCTCGTAGCACATCCGCTCCTGTGACTCCGCGAGCAGGATCTCCAGGGCCGACATGTTCGGCTCGCGCTGGTGGACGCGGTCGAGTTCGATCTCGGCGCCCAACCCGCCTTTGGCGACGAGTTCGCTGGAGGCGCCGCCGAGGCCCGCGGCGCCCAGGTCGCGGGCCGCCCGGATCAGCCCCTCGTCGATCAGCGCCTCGTTGGCCTCGATCAACAGTTTCTCCGTGTAGGGGTCACCCACCTGGACGGCGGGTCGGTCCTCGGTCTCCGCGTCCTCGCTCAGGTCCTCGCTGGCGAAGGAGGCGCCGCCGAGGCCGTCGCGGCCGGTGGCGTTGCCGACGAGGACGAGTTTGTTGCCCGGCGACTTCGCCTCGGCGGTGACGAGGCGATCCTCGTCCACCAGGCCGACGCAGGCGACGTTGACCAGGGGGTTGCCCTCGTAGTCGTCGTGGAACTCGACGCTGCCGCCGACGGTGGGGACGCCGATGGCGTTGCCGTAGTCGGCGATGCCCTCGACGACCCCCTCGAAGAGGTAGCGGGAGTGTTCGCGGTCGAAACCGCCGAAGTAGAGGGAGTCGGTCAGCGCGATGGGGTAGGCGCCCATCGAGAGGATGTCGCGGACGATGCCGCCGACGCCCGTCGCCGCGCCGTCGTACGGGTCGACGTAGGATGGGTGGTTGTGGCTCTCGATCCCCATGGCGACGTAGGTCTCCTCGCCGTCGGCGGCGTGGGTGGGCAGGGAGACGACCGCGGCGTCGTCGCCCGGGCCGACGACGACCTGTTCCGCCTCGCTGTCGAACGCCGACAGCAGCGGCCGGGACGACCGGTAGGCGCAGTGTTCGCTCCAGAGGTTCTCGAAGAGCGCCGCCTCGGCGGGCGTGGGGTCCCGCCCGAGTTCGGCGGCGACGAGGTCGTGATCCGGGTCGGACAGGCTCATTCACTCCCGTCTTTCGCGCTCCGGAGGTAATGTCTTTCCATGTGTGCCACACCTCGGCCTCCGGCTCCCCGCCGGGGCCGCGGACCGGCGGCCTTTTTACTGCCGGCATCCCACTGTACGACCGTGTTATCGGTCGAGTTGCACACGCACTCGTCGCTCTCCCACGACGGCCGCGATCCGGTCGACCACCTGCTCGAACAGGCGGCGTCGGTCGGTCTGGACGCCCTCGCCGTCACCGATCACGACGAGATCGACGCCAGCCTCGACGCCGTCGAGAAGGCCCCCGACTACGGCCTGATCGGCATCCCGGGGATGGAGATCACCTCCGCCGCCGGCCACGTCCTCGCGTTCGGGATCCGGGACCTGATCCCCGCCGGCCTCCCCTTCGAGGCGACCCTCGACCGCATCCACGAACAGGGCGGCATCGCCGTGATCCCCCACCCCTTCCAGGCGTCCCGCCACGGCGTCGCGCCACACGTCACCGGGCCGGCGCTCGCGAGCGCGGACGCCATCGAGGTGTACAACTCCCGCCTCCTGACCGGGCGAGCCAACCGGAAGGCCGAGCGCTTCGCCGCCACTCACGACCTCCCGATGACCGCCGGGAGCGACGCCCACATCGCCGAGATGGTCGGGCAAGCGATCACCGAGGTCGACGCCGACGAGCGCACGGCCGAGAGCATCCTCGACGCCATCGCGGCCGGTCGAACGAGCGTCGTGGGCCGGCGCACGCCGTGGCGGATCAGCTTCCGGCAGGCCGCCGGCGGGGCGAAACGCCGGCTGATGCGCGCGCTCGGTAACCTGCTGTGATCCGCGGCGCCGACCCCGCGACCGTCCGCCGCGCCCTCGATGCCGGCGATCCGCTCCCCGGCACCGGCGGCTTCGCCGGCCGCCTCGACGGCCGCCTCGTCCGCGACGTCCTCGGCCGCCGACCCCTGTTCGGGACGCCCGCCGACTGGGGGTTCGCGCCCGACGACGTGACCGGCCCCGACTCCTCGCCCGTCCCGGCGGGCCACGTCCGCGAACGCGTCGACGGCCACCTCGTCGACCGCCGCGTCTGGTCGCTCCCCGACCCGCCGACCGAAACGGACGACGACGCGGCCGTCGGGGCCGTCTCCCGGGCCGTCCGCGGGGCCGTCTCGGCCGTCGACGGGAGCGACCTCGCCGTCGCCTTCTCCGGCGGCGTCGACTCCGCCCTCGTCGCCGCCGGCGTCCCCGACGCCCCCTGCTACGTCGCCGGCTTCCCCGACGCCCACGACGTGACCGCCGCGCGGGACGCGGCCGCGGCGATGGATCGCGACCTCCGGGTCGTCGAACTCGACCACGACGCCCTCGAACGCGCCGTCCCCGAGGTGGTCGCGGCGACGGGGCGGACCGACGCCATGACCGTCAGCATCGCCCTCCCGCTCTATCTCGTCGCCGAGCGCGCCGCCGCGGACGGCTTCGACCGCCTCGCCGTCGGACAGGGCGCCGACGAACTGTTCGGCGGGTACGCGAAGGTCGTCGATCCGGGGAACGACGACCGGGTCGCGGCCACGACGGTCCGCGGCGCGACCCGCGAGGTGATCCGGTCGCTCCCCGACCAGTTGGAGCGCGACACCCTGACCCTCCGGGCCGCGGGCGTCGCGCCCGTGACGCCGCTCCTGACCGACCGGGTCGTCGCGTCGGCGCTCCCCCTGCCCGGCCGCCTCCTCGCGACGCCCGACGAGCGAAAGGTGGCGCTCCGGCGGGCGGCCGCGGGCTGGCTCCCCGACTCCGTCGTCGCCACCGACAAGAAGGCCGTCCAGTACGGGAGCCTCGTCTCGCGCGAACTCGACCGTCTCGCCCGGCAGGCCGGATTCAAGCGACGGATGGACCGCCACGTCGACCGGTACGTCGAGTCGCTGGTCGGCGGCTAGGCGTCCGCCGCCGCGGCCACCTCGATGGCCTCCAGTCCCAGTTCCCGCACGTCCGGGTCGACGTCCGCCGTCCGGAGGTCCGCGGGGTCGTACCACGCCCACGCCTCGGGGCCGGGTTCGTCCGGGTCGGGGTCGATGTCCCGCGATCCGGCTGTCGCGTAGTAGACGTGATCGACGTGCTGGTGGCCCACCTCGCCGTCACAGACGTTCACGTCCGCCAGCATCAGGTGTCGCGGCCGGGGGATGGCCCGTGCCGTCGGCGAGGAGACGTCGGCGGTGTCGGCCAGCAGCGTCGGATCGAGCCCCGTCTCCTCGCGGGCCTCGCGGAGCGCCGCCTCGTGGGGGAGTTCCCCCCGGTCGACGTGGCCGCCGGGCGGCAGTCGCAGGCCCAGGCCCGGATGTTCGTGAAGCGCCGTCGCCCCGTCCGCGACCAGATAGATCGACGCGGTGAAATGTCGGGTCGTCTCCATGGGGGTGACAGGATCGGGCGACGTATCGTCCTTCCGACCGCGTAGCTTTTTCACAGATGACACGGATACTCCCGTCAGGTGCCCTCCATGAGTCACGTCAGCATCAAGGACGACCGCCTGAACCGCACCGTCCCCGTCGAATCGACGATAGGCACTATCGAGATCGACCTGTCCGGCGAGGAGAACACCGTCGTGTTGCCGGCGGACGCATCGGTGACGGTCGAGTACCGGTGACGCACCGCGCGAAAGGAGCCTACGGGACCTGAATCTGCTCCTCGGCTTCGAGCAGTTCGTGGTATCGGTTGCGGATGGTGACCTCGCTGATGTTGGCCACCTCGCTGACCTCGCTCTGGGTCACCTTCTCGTTGGTGAGGAGCGCGGCGGCGTAGATGGCGGCGGCCGCGAGGCCTACCGGGCTCTTGCCGCTGTGGACGCCCTGCTCTTTCGCCGTCTTCAGCAGGTCGCGGGCGCGGCGCTCGGACTCGTCCGAGAGGTCGAGTTCGGAGGCGAATCGGGGGACGTACTGCTCGGGATCGGCCGGCTGGATCTCGAGGCCGAGTTCCCGGACCACGTAGCGGTACGTGCGGGCGATTTCGTCCTTGTCGACGCGGGAGACGGTGGCGATTTCGTCGAGGGAGCGGGGGGTGCCGGCCTGTCGGGCGGCGGCGTAGAGGGCGCTGGTGGCGACGCCCTCGATGGAGCGGCCGGGCAGCAGGTCGTCCGAGAGGGCGCGCCGGTAGATGACCGAGGCGGTCTCGCGGACGTTCTCGGGGAGGCCCAGCGCCGAGGCCATGCGGTCGATCTCGCCGAGGGCCTGCTTGAGGTTGCGCTCCTTGGAGTCGCGGGTGCGGAACCGCTCGTTCCAGGTGCGCAGGCGCTGCATCTTCTCGCGCTGGCGCGAGGAGAGGGTCTTCCCGTAGGCGTCCTTGTCCTGCCAGCCGATGTTCGTCGACAGCCCCTTGTCGTGCATCATCTGGGTCGTCGGTGCGCCGACCCGGGATTTCTGGTCTTTCTCCTTGGAGTCGAAGGCGCGCCACTCGGGGCCGTGGTCGATCTCGTCCTCCTCGACCACGAGCCCGCAGTCCGCACACACCGTCTCCCCGTGTTCCGTGTCCGTGGCGAGCTGGCCGCCACACTCCGGACAGCGCAGCTGTTCGCTGTCGTCGGTACTCTCCGTCTCGTCCTCGCTTTCGCGCGCGCGTGCGCGTTCGGTCGTGTAACCGCGTACGCTATCGGTCATTGGTTGTTATCGTGAGCAAAACGGCTCTATACAGACAGTTCCGAGCGAAGATATTTAAACCTGACGGACTTTGGACTACGTTCGATACCTGTCGAGAGTCAATTCGCCGACCGCCGATCCGACGGTGCGCGGGACGCGACGGGACTGCGGGGGTTGATGACGGTCGGTCACGTGGACGCGAACGATGGCAGACACGACGGAGATTCCGACGACGGTGGTCAGCGGCCCGCTCGGGGCCGGGAAGACGACGCTGGTCAACCGCCTCCTGCACGATCCGGGGGACAGACGCATCGCCGTCGTCGTCAACGACATGGGCGAGGTGAACGTCGACGCCGAACTGCTGGAGAGCGAGGCCGACGACGGGGTGATCGATCTCTCGAACGGGTGTATCTGCTGTCGCCTCGGCGACGACCTCGTGACCGAGGTGACTCGGCTGGCCGAGGAACGGTCGTTCGATCACCTCGTGATCGAGGCCTCGGGCATCAGCGAACCCATCCCCATCGCCCGGACGCTGACGACGGGGACCGACGAGGCCGGACCACCGGCGGGGATCCGCCTCGACACCACCGTCTCGGTGATCGACGCCTACGGGTTCTGGAAGGCGTTCGATCCCGCCGAGTCGCTCCCCGACGCGGCGCCGTCCCCCGAGCGCCCGCTGACGGAGGTGCTCGTCGACCAGATCGAGTTCTGTGACGTGCTCCTGTTGAACAAATGCGACATGGTTCCGGACGACGAACTCGACGCGGTCGAGGCGTCGATCCGCGAACTCCAGCCCCGGGCGGCGATCCACCGAACGACCTACTCCGAGGTCGATCCGGGCACCGTCCTCGGGACGGGCCTGTTCGACTTCGAGGACGCCCGGCGCCAGCAGGGCTGGAAGCGGGCGCTCGCCGCGGCCGAGGAGGACCGGCACGACCACGCGGATCGGCCCGCGGCCGCCGCCCACGGGGTCGAGTCGTTCGTCTACCGCCGGGAGCGACCGTTCGACGCCGAACGATTCGACGCCTGGCTCGACGACTGGGAGGGCGACGTGGTCCGCCTGAAGGGGTTCGCGTGGGTCGCCAGCCGTCCCGAAACCGTGCTCGGTGTGAGTCAGGCCGGACCGGCCGTCCAGGCCGGCCCTATCGGCGAGTGGGGCGATGACGACCCGACGACGCGGCTCGTCATCATCGGCCGTCACCTCGATGCCGACGCCGTCACGGCCGCCTTGGACGACTGTCTGGCCGAGGATGCGGAGACGGCGGGATCGCCCGGGGCCGACCCGTTCCCCCGCGAGGCCTAGATGCCCACGTCCTCGCGGAGGTCGTCCCAGGAGTCGTGGAAGCCGTAGGTCGACTGTGAGCTTCCACCGCTCACCGACTGGTAGGTCTCGTCGTAGGACAGGAGTTGCGTCCAGCCGTCGTGGTAGCGATAACTACAGTACTGACACATGAGTGGGGATATTCGCGGCGTCGTGTTAGCTCTGTCGTCGAAAAAATCGGAGCGCCGTCGCCCTACGGCTCCAGCAGGACCTTCGTCACGCCCTCCTCGCGGTTGTCGAAGGCCTCGTACATCTCCGGCGCTTCTTCGAGGTCGACGCGGTGCGAGACGACCCAACTGGGGTCGGCACGGCCCGAGACGATCATATCGCGGAGTTCGCGGTTGTAGGACTTGACGTTACACTGGCCGGTGCCGAGCGCCTGTCCCTTCTCGAAGAGGAGACCGAAGTCGATGCCGAGACGGCCCTGTGCGGCCATGTCGTCGGGCGCGCCGGGGTCCTCCGGGACGTAGAGCCCGGGGATGCCGAGCTCGCCCGTCGGCTTGACCGTTCTGATCAGGTTGTTGATGACGACCGCCGGATTCTCGCGGGCCGGGTCGTACGCGGAGTCGGCCTCCTTCTCGGGGTCGACGGCCTGGTAGCCGACCGCGTCGACGCCCTTGTCGACGCCGCCGCCGTGGAGGTCCTTGATCTGCTCGACCGGGTCGCCCTCCTCGAAGTTGATCGGCGTCGCGTCGCAGTGCTCCGCGGCGAGATCGAGGCGGCTCGGCACGCGGTCGACGACGTAGATGTCGGACGCGCCCTTGAGCTTCGCGCTGTAGGCGGCCATCAGGCCGACCGGACCGGCGCCGTAGACGGCCACCGAGTCGCCGGCCTCGAGGTTGGCGAGTTCGGTGCCGTGCCAGCCCGTCGGGAAGATGTCCGCGAGGAGCGCGAACGAGTCCTCGTGTTCGTCGCCCTCGGGCAGTTTCAGCGCGTTGAAGTCGGCGTAGGGGATGCGGAGCTTCTCGGCCTGCCCGCCCTTGTACGGCCCCATGGCGACGTAGCCGTACGCGCCGCCGGCGAAGCCGGGGTTGACGTTCGTACAGAAGCCGGTGTACCCCTTCTCGCAGTTCTCACAGTGCCCGCAGGCGACGTTGAAGGGGGCGACCACCCGGTCGCCGACCTCGAGGCTCGACACGGCCTCGCCGACCTCGCTGACGATGCCCATGTTCTCGTGCCCGAAGACGATACCCGGCTCCGCGGCCGTCCGCCCCTCGTACATGTGGAGGTCGGACCCGCAGATACACGTCGTCGTGATGTCGATGACGACGTCGTTGGGGTGTTCGATCTCCGGTTCGTCGACCTCTTCGACTGCGACTTCGTGTGGTCCCTTGTAGACCACGGCGTTCATTGACATCAGTGACTCACCTCGGACCGTTGCCCGCCGTCCCGGATCGCTTCCCACTCCTCGACGCCCGCCTGCGCGACGTCCATGTCCTGTTCGACCGCACCGCCGGAGACGCCGAACGCGCCGACCACGTCCCCCTCCTCGTCGAACAGCGGATACCCCCCGCCGAAGATGACCATACGACCCTCGTCGGTCGACTGGAGTCCGTACAGGGAGTTGCCGGGTTCGGAGGGTTCGGCGAGTTCGTGGGTCGGCATATCGAGCGCGGCCGACGTGTACGCTTTGTTCCGCGAGATGGAGACCGAGGCCAGCCAGGCGTCGTCCATCCGGTGCTGTGCGATGAGGTTCCCCTCGGAGTTCGCCACCGTGATAACCATCGGGTTGTCGATCTCTTCGGCTCGCTCTTCGGCCGCATCGATCAATTCTGTCGCCGTGTCAAGAGGGATGGAGTGTACCATCGGGCCGATAGTTTCGGAGACAGTCGGATAAACATTTGCCTTTACATTCTCGATTCTCTCGACACGCCTAGTCGACATCGGTTTCGTCGAGCGTGGATGGCGAAAGAATCGAATTTGAGGCTCATCATCCCACTGAGTCGGCGTTCGTCGTCTCAAGGGTCGGCAAATCGGAACGCGTTCGTGCCGAGAAGCGAGTAACTGAAACTACTTACTAATTGTGTGAGCGAAATCCGTGGACTTACGTCCGCTACGCCCGTTTTAGGCAGACCTAAACAAACTGCATAGAAGTTGTCTTTCCACAGCACGTGATCGGCGGTGGCGGTGGACGGTGCGCCGGCGACCCGGGGCGTTCGGGCCGGAACGGACCGTTCGACGCTCCGTCGGCACCGCCACCGTACCAGTGCGTCGAGCGGGGAGGATGTAACGTCTCGAAGTTACGAATTCGCGAACCGTCGGCGCACGTGACGGACGCGACGAATCGTTTTTGGTTGCGTTTCTCCAACGGGAGAGCGGAATCGATGCGCCACAGTCTTTCGGAGTATCCGACGGGCGGGAGAGTGAACTGACCGATGGCCTTCGAAACGGTCGACGCCGACGACGTGGACCCGGCCGAGCTGCTCGGCTCCGCGGTGCAGCGTCGGGAGGACCCACACCTCCTCACCGGCGACGCGGAGTACACCGACGACCTCGGGTATCCCGACGAGACACACCTCGCCTTGCTCGGGAGCCAGTACGGAAACGCCACCGTCGAGTCCGTCGACACGAGCGAGGCGGCGGCGATGGACGGCGTCCTCGCCGTCCTCACGTGGTCGGACATCGACGCCTCGGACGCGCCGGGGTACGTCCGAACCGACGACCCCGAAGGTGGCTCGACCGAGTCGGACGCCGAGACGGGCGCGACGTCGCCGGACCAGCCCCTGCTGGCCGACGGCCGGGTCGTGTATCAGGGGCAGCCGGTCGCCGCCGTCGTCGCCGAGGACCGCTACCGCGCCCACGACGCGCTCGACGGCATCGACGTGACCTACGACCGCCACGACGCGGTGGTCGATCCCCGAGAGGCGACGGCCGAGGACGCGCCGACGGTCCACGACGACGCGCCGGGGAACGTCGCGTTCACGTGGGAGACGGGCGACGAGGCGGCCGCCGACGCGGCGCTCGACGCCGCGGACAACGTGGTCGAACTGGACCTCGAAATCAACCGAGTGATCCCGACCGCGATGGAACCGCGAGCCGCGGTGGCGCGGTACCGACCGTCCGACGACGCCCTCGACGTCGCGCTCTCGACGCAGAAACCCCACGGGATGCAGGGCGACCTCTCGTCCACCCTCGGCGTCCCCGACCACCGCATCCGGGTTCGCGCCCCGGACGTGGGCGGCGGCTTCGGCGCCAAACTCTTCCCGTACACCGGCTACCTGCTCGCCGGGTGGTGTGCCATGCACGTCGAGCGGCCGGTGAAGTGGGTCGCGCCCCGCACCGAGGACTTCCTGTCGATGATCCACGCCCGTAACCACCTCGTCCACGCCGAGGCGGGGGTCGATGACGACGGCCGACTGCGGGGGTTCCGCGCCGAGACGACGGCTCCGGTCGGCGGCTTCCTCGTCCCCGCCGGCTCCGGCGTCCCGACCAACCTCGGGCTGATGGCCAACGGGCAGTACGACGTGCCTGGCGCCTACGTCCACACGACGGGCGTGTTCACCAACACGGCGCCGCTCTCGGCCTACCGCGGCGCCGGCCGCCCGGAGGCAACCTACTTCATCGAGCGACTCGTCCACGAGGCGGCGCGGAGACTCGACTTGGACCCCGTGGCCATCCGCCGTCGGAACTTCATCCCCGTCGACGCCTTCCCCTTCGAGACCGGCCTGGGGCGCACCTACGACTCCGGGGACTACGACGCGACGCTCACGCGCGCCCTGGAGACCGTCGGCTACGAGGACGTCCGGGAGCGACAGGCCGCGGCCCGCGAGGAGGGTCGGTATCTCGGCATCGGCCTGTCGTGTTACGTCGAGGCCTGTGGTAACGCCCCCGGGATGTACGAGAACGGTGCGGTCCACGTCAAACCCTCCGGCCGGGTGATCGTCAAAACCGGGACCGCCGAAATCGGGACGGGCCACCACACCGGCTACGCTCAGATCGTCGCGCACGAACTGGGCGTCCCGGCCGCCGACGTGGCGGTGCGCGAAGGCGACACGGCAGACATCGACGAGGGCAACGGCACCGGTGGGAGTCGCGCGATGGCCGTCGGGGGAAGCGCGATCAAGCGAAGCGCCGAGAAGGTGGTCGAGAAGGCCCGCCGGATAGCGAGCCACCGCCTCGAAGTCGCCGACGCGGACCTCAGGTTCGAGGACGGCGACTTCTTCGTCGCCGGCGCACCGGAGCGGTCGATGAGCTTTCGGGAGGTCGCGAGCGTCGCCTACGAGGGCGTCGACGCCCTCCCCGAGGGGATGGAACCGGGACTCGACGAGACGACGTTTTTCGACCCCTCGAACTACACCTTCCCGTTCGGCACCCACGTCGCCGTCGTGGAAGTGGAGCCATCGACCGGCGAAATCGACATCGAGCGGTACGTCGCCGTCGACGACGTTGGCGAGCAGATCAACCCCAAGATCGTCGAGGGACAGATCCACGGCGGCGTCGCCCAGGGCGTCGGCCAGGCGCTTCAGGAGGAGGCCGTCTACGACGACAACGGCAACCTGTTGACCGGGTCCCTGCAGGATTACGCGATGCCGAAGGCGGCTGACGTGCCGGAGATCGAGTGGGACTCGACGGTGACGCCGTGTCCGCACAACCCGCTGGGGGTGAAAGGCGTCGGCGAGGCGGGCGCCATCGCCGCCCCGCCGGCCGTCGTCAACGCCGTCCACGACGCCCTCGACCCACTCGACGTCGGCACCATCGACATGCCGCTGACCGCCGAGCGCGTCTGGTCGGCTGTCGGGAAGTGAGCCCTACAGGTCGAAGTGCGCCGCCGCCGTCTCCATGTCCTTGTCCCCGCGCCCCGAGAGGTTCACGAGGATGCTGTCGTGGTCGCCCGCCTCGGCCAACTCGATGGCGAGCGCCACGCCGTGGCTCGATTCGAGCGCCGGGATGATCCCCTCCGTCTCCGAGAGTTCGCGGAAGGCCGCGAGCGCCTCGTCGTCGGTGACGGCGGTGTACTCGGCGCGACCGACGGCCCGGAACATGGCGTGTTCGGGGCCGACGCCCGGATAGTCCAGCCCCGCGGAGACGGAGTGAACCTCGGTGTCCTCGTCGATCACCCGGGTCTTCATCCCGTGGATCACCTCGTCCTCGCCGTCGGCGAGCGGGGCGGCGTGGCGGCCGGACCCCTCGCCCTCGCCGCCCCCTTCGGCGCCGTAGAAGGCGACGTCGTCGTCGCGGAAGGCGTGAAAGAGGCCGATGGCGTTCGACCCGCCGCCGACGCAGGCGACCGCCGCGTCGGGCAGGGAGCCGATCCGGTCGAGGGCCTGCTGGCGCGCCTCCTCGCCGATGACCGACTGGAAGTCACGCACCATGCGCGGGAACGGGTCGGGACCGACGACGCTCCCGACGAGGTAGTGGGTGTCCTCGATGTTCGCGGCCATGTCCTCCAGGGCGGCGTCGACGGCGTCGGCGAGGCCCGCCCCGCCGCGGGTCACCTCGTTGACCGTCGCCCCCATCAGCCGCATCCGGAAGACGTTCATCTTCTGACGCTCGACGTCCTTCGTCCCCATGTAGATCTCGGTGTCGAGGTCGAGGAGGGCGCCGGCCATCGCCGTCGCCGTGCCGTGCTGTCCCGCGCCGGTCTCGGCGATCAGTCGCTCCTTGCCCGCTCGCTTCGCGAGGAGCGCCTGCCCGAGCGTGTTGTTGATCTTGTGGGCGCCGCCGTGGAGGAGGTCCTCCCGCTTCAGGTAGATGTCGGCGCCGTACCGCTCGCTGAGGTTGCGGGCGTGGTACAGCGGCGTCGGACGCCCGGCGAACGTCTCCAGCAGGTCGCGCAGGTCCGACTGGAACGCCTCGGTGCCCGCCACCTCGTCGTACGCGTTCGCGAGGTGTTCGAGGGGCTCTTCCAGCGCGTCGGGGACGTGACGGCCGCCGTAGCCGTCGAAGGTACCGTCTGCCATGGGGACTGGATGCTCGCCGGGGACACATAAACGCTACTGGCCGTCGCCGGTCGGCAGCGGATCCGGGGCGGGTGGACCGAAACCCTTAGTGCCGGGCCGGAAGTCCCCACACACATGAGCGAGACGCCCGTCGATCCCGAGGAGGTCCGTCACGTGGCGGATCTGGCCCGGATCGACTTGGACGAGGACGAGGTGGACCGCTTCGCCGTGCAGTTCGCCGACATCCTCTCCTACTTCGACGCGCTGGACGACGTGCCCGAGGTGGACGCCGAGGCCGACCTGGTGAACGTCATGCGCGCCGACGAGGTGCGCGAGGGGCTCTCCCAGGAGGAGGCGCTGCAGAACGCCCCGGAGACGGAGGACGGCTACTTCAAGGGGCCGAACGTCTCATGAGCGTCGACGCGTTCATCACGGAGACGACCATCGAGGGCGCGGACGACGGCCCGCTCTCGGGGCGCACCGTCGCCGTCAAGGACAACATCTCGACGGAGGGCGTCCGGACTACCTGTGGCTCCGAGATGCTCGCGGAGTACGTCCCGCCGTACGACGCGACGGTGGTCGAGCGCTTGAAGGCGGCCGGTACGACGGTCGTCGGCAAGACCAACATGGACGAGTTCGGAATGGGGACGACCACCGAGACGTCGGCGTTCGGCCCGACGAAGAACCCGGTCGACGAGTCCCGGGTGCCCGGCGGGTCCTCCGGCGGCAGCGCCGCGGCCGTCGCCGCCGGCGAGGCGGACGTCGCCCTCGGCAGCGACACCGGCGGCTCCATCCGCTGTCCCGCCGCCTTCTGTGGCGTCGTCGGCATCAAGCCCACCTACGGGCTGGTCTCGCGGTACGGCCTCGTCGCCTACGCCAACTCGCTGGAACAGATCGGGCCGCTGGCGCCCACCGTCGAGGCGGCCGCCGAACTCCTCGAGGTCATCGCTGGCCCCGACGAGCGCGACGCGACGACCCGCGAGGAGGGGGCCGACGCCGACTACGCGAGCGCCGCCGACGGCGACGTCGAGGGGCTCTCGATCGGCGTCCCGACCGAACTGATCGAGGGCGCCGACGACCGCGTCGTCGAGCAGTTCCGCGCCGCGCTCGACGACCTAGAGGCACGGGGTGCGGAGACCCACGAGGTGAGCCTCCCGTCGGTCGAACGCGCCGTCCAGGCCTACTACGTCATCGCCATGTCCGAGGCGTCCTCGAACCTCGCGCGGTTCGACGGGGTGCGCTACGGCCCCGACGCCGACGTCGAGGGCAACTGGAACGAGTCGTTCGCCCGGGTCCGCGAGGAGGGGTTCGGCGACGAGGTGAAACGGCGGATCCTGCTCGGCACGTACGCCCTCTCCGCCGGCTACCACGACAAGTACTACGCGAAGGCCCAGGACGCCCGCGCGTGGCTGAAGCGGGACTTCGACGAGGCGCTCGCCGAGGCCGACGTGCTGGCGTCGCCGACGATGCCCGTCCTCCCCTTCGAACTCGGCGAGAGCCTCGACGACCCGCTCCAGATGTACCTCGCCGACGCCAACACGGTGCCCGTCAACCTCGCGAACCTCCCCGCCATCTCCGTCCCCGCCGGCCGGGCCGACGGCCTCCCCGTCGGCCTGCAGTTGATCGGACCGACGTTCGGCGAGCGGGACATCATCCGGGCCGCGAGCGCCGTCGAGAACTGACCGCGGACGGTACTTTTTCGGCGTCACCCCTCGCAGCCCTCCACGAATGTACATCGTCATCGTCGGCGCGGGCGACATCGGAACCCCACTGATCGAAGTCGCGACGAAGGGGGGCAACGAGGTGGTCGTCGTCGAACGTGACGAGGAGCGGGCCGAACGTGCCGCAGCCTACGACTGTCTGGTCATCAACGACGACGCGACGGTGAAGGAGACGCTCGAAGACGCCGGCGCCGACCGGGCCGACGCACTCATCTCGACGACGGATCGCGACGCCGTCAACGTCATGGTCTGTCTGCTCAGCCAGGAACTCGAGGTGCCGAACGTCGTCTCCGTCGTCCACGACCCGGATCACATGAGCCTCTTCGAGCGGATCGGCGTCAACACGATGCAGAACCCCCAGCGCCTCATCGCCGAGTACCTCTACCGGGCCGTGGAGCGCCCCTCCATCGTCGATTACATGCGCGTCGGCGAGCGGGCGGAGGTGGTCGAAATCGACGTGACGGACGACGCACCAATCGTCGGCACCACCATCGCCGAGGCGGTCGACTCGGGCATCCTCGCCGAGGACGCGTTCGTCGTCGCCATCGAACGCGAGGGGTCGGACGGACCCGTCGTCCCGCGGGGGTCGACGACGATCCACGCGGGCGACCGAGTCACCGTCTACGCCGCCGACGGGGCGACCGGGGCCGTCACCGAGGCGTTCGGCGGCGAGGGCGAGTCGGACTGATGCCCCGCCGTCGAACGGTCGCCGGCGTCCCGGCCGACCTCGCGACCATCGCCCGGGACGTGGGGTCGCTGCTCGCCATGCAGGGCGGCCTCATGGCGCTCTCGGTGACCGTGGCGGTCCTCGCCCGCGAACCGTACGCGGCGGCCGCGTTCCTGCTCGCGGCCGCGCTGACCGCCGCCGTCGGCCTCGGGACCCGACGGCGGTTCGCCGAGGCCCCGGAGCCCCGAATGAAACACGGGATGGTCGTGGCGGCGGCGGGGTGGTTCGCGACGGCGACCTTCGGCGCTCTCCCGTTCCTCCTCACCGCCCACCTGACTCCGCCGGCCGTCGCCGCGGGGTTCGTCCCCGCGGGCGCCGACTACGCCGCCTCCAGCCTCGGAGTGTTCCGCAACCCTCTCCACGCCCTCTTCGAGAGCATGAGCGGGTGGACCGGTAGCGGACTGACGATGGCCCCCCACGAGCCCTCGTTGCCGCGGGCGATCCAGTGGTGGCGGTCGCTCATCCAGTACGTCGGCGGCGTGGGCGTCATCGTCCTGACCGTCTCCATCCTCTCGCGGCCAGGGAGCGGAAGCTACGCCCTCTATCGCAGCGAAACCCGGGAGGAGCGCATCCACCCGAGCGTCGTCTCGACGGTGCGAACGGTCTGGAAGATCTTCCTCCTCTACACCCTGCTCTCGGTCGTCGTGCTCTTTCTCGCCATCCGCGCCAGCGAGTACGGCTCGACTCTCCCGCTCCGACAGGCCGGCTGGCAGGCCCTCAATCACGCCATGACGGCGCTTTCGACGGGCGGGTTCAGCGTCACCGACAACTCGGTCGCCACCTACGGCTCGCCGCTCATCGAGACGGTGTTGCTGCCGGTGATGACCCTCGGTGCCATCGCCTTCCCGGTTCACTACGGCGTCCTCGCGAACCGCAACCCGAGGCGGCTCCTGACCGACCTCCAGACCCGGTGGCTGTTCGTCCTCCTGCTGGTCGGTGCGCTCGCACTGTCGGCACAGAACCTCCTCACCCTGCCCGCCGGGGCGTTCTCGGGCAGCGCGAGCGACGCCGGCCTCCCGTTCCTCGGCCTCTCGGCGGCCGGCACCGACGCCGTCCGGGACTCGACGTTCCAGTTCGTCAGCGCCCTCACGTGTACGGGGTTCCAGTCCGCGCCGATCCGGGAGTGGGCGGCGGGCGGGAAACTCCTGTTGGCCGGCGCGATGACCCTCGGGGGCGCCGCCGGGTCGACCGTCGGAGGCCTGAAAATCGTCCGGGGGTACACCATCGTCCGCGGCATCGAGTGGCAGTTCTCGCGCGTCTTCCTGCCCGCCAACGCCGTCGTCAACGCCCGCATCGACGGCCGCCTGTTGGATCGCGAGACCATGGAACGCGAGTTCAGCGAGGCGGCCATCGTCTCCCTGCTCTGGCTCATCCTCCTGGCCGCGAGCAGCCTCCTCCTCGTGAACCTCGCCGGACCGGAGTTCACCTACGCCGACGCCCTCTTCGAGGTGGCGAGCGCGCAGGGGAACGTCGGCCTCTCGACGGGCATCACCGGCCCCACGATGTCGCCACTCGCGAAAGGCGCCTTCGTCCTCAACATGTGGATCGGCCGACTGGAGATCATCCCCGTCCTCGTGTTCGTCCGGTCGGCGCTCTACGGCCTCGACCCGTAGCGAACGCAGAGTCACACGCGATAGGGCACCCGATCCGACGGGCGACGCGTTCCCCCCGGAGCCGCGTCGTGTCCAGCACCGACCGCGAAAGGGCGGGTCGGTGTCGGATCGGAATGCCCACCCGGAACCCGACCCTCGATTCACATAACGTTACGGCCTGAATTCTCAGTACTGATACTTCAAAATCGGACGACGGCAGGCCAACTATCGGATATTATTTCCGGATATTGAGTGTCGCTCGCCGTCGCCGCCGACGCCCGGATCGGTCCTCCGGGGCGACGCGGCCGGGGTCGTTCGTGCCCTCGGTTCGGGCTCCCTCGGAACTCCCGGTGACCACGTCGAGGTGGTGTCCACCAGTCGAGGGCGTCACTGCTGCCAGTATTCGGGCGTCAGCAGCACCAGCACGGGGAGGATCTCCAGCCGGCCGAGCCACATCAGCGCGATCATGAACAGCTTCGACGCCGCCGAGAAGTCGAGGTAACTCCCCATCGGGCCGACGAGGCCGAACCCCGGACCGACGTTGCCGAGGGTGGCGGCCACGGCGCTCATCGCCTCCAGCACCGACAGCGAGAGGCCGGTTCGACTGGCGTCGAGGAAGACCAGGATCGTCGCGACGAAGAAGATCACGAGATAGAGGAGCGTGAACCCGTAGATGCCACGGATCGCCCGCTCGTCGACCGTCCGGCCGCCGAGGCGAACCGGCCGAACGGCGTCGGGGTGGGCCGTGGTGAACAGCTCCCGGCGAAGCGACTTCAGGATCACGTACCACCGGACGATCTTGATCCCGCCGCCGGTCGATCCGGCGGAGCCGCCGACGAACATGGCAAAGAGGAGCAGGTACTGCGCCGGCCCGCTCCACGTGTTGAAGTCGATACTGGCGTAGCCGGTGGTGGTCACGATGGAGACGACCTGGAAGGTCGCGTGTCTGAGCGCCGGTTCGACCTCGCCGATCAGCGTCGCGCGGACGCCGGCGAGGTACGCGGAGTCGAACGAGGCGCCCGTGCCGACGAACTCGACCAGCCCCTCGCCGACGAACAGCAGGGCGGCGACGAGCCCCGTCAGGACCGCGACGACGCCCACGTAGAACCGGAACTCCGTGTCGCCGGGGAGGCGCTTCGGATCGCCGGTGAGCGCGTGCCAGAACAGCGCGAAGTTGGTCCCCGCGGCGATCATGAAGGGGATGACGAGCCACTGGACCGCCGCGGAGAAGGCCTCGATGCTCCGGGCCGCGGGCGAGAAACCACCGGTCGGCATCGTCGTCAGTGCGTGCGAGACGGCGTTGTACGCGGTCATCGCGTCCGCCATCCCGCCGAGGTGGAGGGCGTAGAGCAGGATCGCTTCGAGGACGGTGAATCCGAGGTACGCCCCCCAGAGCGCCCGCGCCGTCTCCGCGATGCGGGGCGTCAGCTTCTCGATGCCCGGCCCCGGCGCCTCCGCGTCCATCAACTGCGCCCCACCGACCGAGAGCTCCGGGAGGATGGCCACCGCGAGGACGACGATGCCCATGCCGCCGAGCCACTGGGTGAGCTGTCGCCACAGCATGATCCCGTGGCCGTGGGCGTCCAGCGAGATCCGTCCGAGGACGGTCGCGCCGGTGGTCGTGAAGCCGCTCATGCTCTCGAACAGGGCGTTCGCGGGGTTCGCGAGCGTCGACGCCGGGGCGGCCGCGGGGACCACGGGGGGCAGTCCGTGGGCCTCGACCAGGTACGGCACGGCGCCGACGACCGACACCGCCAGCCACGTCGCCGCGACCATCAGGAACCCCTCGCGGGCGCCGATGTCGGGATCGGGGCGCAGGCGTTCGAGCCCCCAACCGACCGCGACGGTCACCAGCATGGTGACGAGAAACGGCGCGACCGACTCGCCGTAGGCGAGCCCCACGACCAGCGGGATCGCCAGCGGCACCGACAGGTACTTGAGGACGCTCCCGACGAGGCTCAGACTCGCCCGGTAGTCGACACGGAGGGGCAAGGTTCGTACGTCGCTGTCCGGCGGAGGGGGCTTGAAACTGCTGACATCGTCACAGCGCCGGCGTCACCTCGTCGGCGACGCAGGCGTCGAGGAAGACGACGACGTGGTCGCCGGGCTGGATCACCGTGTCCCCGCGCGGCGTGATGAGGGACTCCTCGCGGGTGATGGCGCCGATGACGACCCCGTCCGGCAGGTCGGCCACCGACTCGTGGATCGGCCGCCCCGCGAGGACGCTCTCCTCGCCCACCTCGACTTCGAGCACCTCGGCCCGGTCGCTCTCGATGATGGCGACGTTCTCGGCGCCGCCGTCGCGGGTGAAACGCGTGATCTCCTCGGCGACCACCTCCCGCGGGTTGACGCCCACGTCGACGCCGACCGTCTCGAACAGTTCGACGTACTCCGACGCGTCGATGACGGCCACCGTCCGGTCGACGCCGAGCCGTCGGGCCAGAAGCGACACCAGCAGGTTCTTCTCGTCGGAGTCGAGCGCCGCGACGACGAAGTCGGCGTCGCCGACGTGTTCGCGCTCCAGGAAGTCCATGTCCGTCGCGTCGCTCTCCATCACCACCGCGTTCGGGAGTTCCTCGGCGAGGCGTCGGGCGCGCTCGGGGTCCCGTTCGATCAGTCGCGGCGTGAACCCCCGGTCGCCCAGCAGGCGGGCGACCTGGTAGCCGATCTCGCTGCCGCCGACGACGACCACCTCCTCGGCCCGTCCGGGGCGCTCCTCCGGAGCGATGGTCGTCGCGAACTCCCGGACTGCCTCGGGGTTGCCGATCACGACCACCCGGTCGTGCGTCTTGAGCAACGAGTCGCCGCGGGCGAGTTCCACCTCCCCGTTCCGGAGGATGGCGGCGAAGGTGAGGTCGTCGAAGCGGTCGGCCTCGGCGACGGACTGGTCGGTCACCGGGCTCCCCGGTGGGATCTCGAACTCCGCCATCTGGACGCGCCCGTCCGCGAAGGAGTCGACGTCGCGGGCGGCCGGGATGCCGACCACTCGGACGATGGACTCCGCCGCGAGCAGGTTCGTACAGACGACGAAGTCGATGCCGAAGGCGCGCTCGGAGCGCTCCCACGTCCGCAGATACTCGGTGTTCTTCACGCGGGCGACGGTGAAGGCGTCGCTCACCGCACGGGCCGTCCCGCAGATGACGATGTTCGTCTCGTCGTCGTCGGTGCTGGCGATGACCATGTCGGCCTCGTCGATGCCGGCCTCCTCCAGCGTCGAGAGCGAGGTGCCGTCGCCCTGCACTGTCAGCACGTCGAGCGAGTACGTCAGTTCCTCGACCCGGTCGCCGTCCCGGTCCACGACGACGATGTCGTGCGACCCGGCGAGGTCGGCGGCGATGCTCGATCCGACCTGTCCGGCGCCGACGATGATTATGCGCACGCTCGACCGCTCCCGGTGTGCATGCGCCCGAATCGTCGCGCCCGCGGTTTCACGATTTCGCTTCGCGGGCTCAGCCCACGCCGCTCGGCTCCTCGTGAACGACGAGTTCGACCTCCCGGCGTCGCCCTTCGAGGTCCGCGACGATGCGCTCGACGACCCGTTCGGCCTCCTCGACCAGGACCGGTTTCACCTTCTCGACCACCCAGTCGAGGGAGACGAACCGCGGCAGGTCGAGGGCGTCCCCACCCACGGAGTCGGGGTCGAACTCGACCTCCAGGTGGACGCGACAGGCCGGCCCCGTCGCGTCCGGCAGCGTCGCGGGCACGGCGTCGAGCGGTTCGACCCGCCACCGCCCCCGGGCGTCGACGTCCTCGGTCACCCGCCAGTCCAGTCGCTCCGGCGGGTCGGCCTCGGTCACCGTCGTGTGGGCGGTGTACGAGAGCTTCCACCACGCGAACCGGAGGTGATACCGGGTGCCCGGCGACCCGTCGCCCTCGGCGCGCACGTCGGTCAGGTACTCGGAGTACCGGGCGTACCGCGGGAAGTCGACGAGGAAGTCGTACACCTCCGCGGCCGGCAGGCGGACGACCGTGCTGACGTGGATGCGGTCCACGTGGACCCGTCGGACCGCGGCGAGGTAAGCGTTCCGCGGCCTAGAGCGGTTCGCCGCAGTACTCGCAGGCCTCGCCGGCCGCCGTCCGCGATCCGCACTGGGGGCAGTTCGTCCGGTCGGGGCCGTCCCGGTCGTCCGACTCGCCGAGCATCGCCGCCGCGCCGATGACGGCGATGCCGAGGAAGCCGGCGACGAACCAGCCGACCGGACCCATCATGAGGAGGAAGAAGCCGACGACTGCGGCGGGGAGGCCGAGCAGGACGTACAGCATGAGTTCGGATTCCCGGGTCACGGCTCCCCGTACACCGCCCACCCGAAAGCCGGTTTCGGTGACGACGACGCGCGCCGTCGTCGAACCGACGCTTAAGAGCCCTCGCCGCGAACGGCCGGACGAATGCTCGAGGGGACACACGTCGCGCTCGGAGTGACGGGGAGCATCGCGGCGGTGAAGACGGTCGAACTCGCTCACGAACTCCGGCGCCACGGGGCGTCCGTACGCGCCGTGATGACCGACGCCGCCCGCGGGATCGTCCACCCCTGGGCGCTGGAGTTCGCCACGGACCACCCCCCGGTGACGGAACTCACGGGCGCGGTGGAACACGTCGACCTCTGCGGGCGCGAGGGGTGGGCGGACGTCCTGCTGATCGCTCCCGCCACCGCGAACACCGTCGGCAAGGTGGCCGCGGCCGTCGACGACACGCCCGTGACGACCTGTGCGACGACGGCCCTCGGCGCCGGCGTGCCCGTCGTCGTCGCGCCCGCGATGCACGAACCCATGTACGACCACCCCGGCGTACTGGACGCCATCGAGCGCGTCGAGTCGTGGGGCGTCGACTTCGTCGACCCGCGGATCGAGGA
Organism: Haloplanus sp. GDY1; assembly: GCF_023703775.1. Classification (NCBI taxonomy): domain Archaea; kingdom Methanobacteriati; phylum Methanobacteriota; class Halobacteria; order Halobacteriales; family Haloferacaceae; genus Haloplanus; species Haloplanus halophilus. The sequence goes on from NZ_CP098514.1 coordinate 747,031, forward strand.
GGGGAAGGCCAAGATCGCGAGCGAGGACGCCGTCGTCACCGCCCTCGCGCGGGCGACGACGCCGGATCCGCTGGCCGGCAGACAGGTCGTCGTCACCAGCGGCGCCACCACGGAGTCGGTCGACCCCATCCGGACGCTCTCGAACCGCGCCTCGGGTCGCACCGGGCGGGCGGTCGCCCGCGCCTGTCACGTCCGCGGCGCGTCCGTGACGCTCGTCCACGACGGCCCCGACGTCCACTACGCCGACGTTCGGCGGGTCGAGAGCGCGGCCGAGATGCTCGACGCCGTGAGGTCGGCCGTCGACGGCGCGGACGCCCTCGTCTCGGCCGCCGCCGTCTCCGATTTCACCGTCGAGCGCGCGCCGGAGAAGATCCGCTCCGGCGAGCCGATCACCCTCGAACTCGAGCCGACGCCGAAGCTGCTGGACACGGTCCGGGCGGACCACCCCGACCTCACGATGGTCGGGTTCAAGGCGGAGACGAGCGGCGACGACGACGCGATGGTCGAGCGGGCGCGGGCGCTCCGGGACCGCGTCGGCCTCGCTTTCGTCGTCGCGAACGACGCCTCGGTGATGCGCGAGGCGGACACCCGGGCCCTGCTCGTCGACGCGGACGCCGTCGACCGCTACGAGGGGTCGAAACTCGGCCTCGGGGGTCGGATCGCCGAGGACCTCGCCGACCGCCTCGATTGAGCGGCGGACCCGGTCGCGGCCCCGGACGCCCCCCGCTGGCTCACCGTATAGCAATAGTTATGAAAGCGGAACCGAAGCCTACACGATGACAAGGATGAACGGGGGAGCCACCGCTCGGGTCGCCGGAGGTCGACCACCGGATGGCGGCTGACCACGAGCGAGACGTGCTCGTCCCGGTCGGCGACTCGGAGACGCTTCGGCGGACAGTGACGTACGCGGTCGAACGCGCCCACGAGGCGGCCGTGGACGCCGGCGAGCGGACGACGATCCACTTCGTCTTCCCCGCCCGCTGGCGCATCTACGAGACGGATCGGGAGAACGTCGCCTCCGCGTCGTCGCTGCTCGACCGGGTCGTCGCCTGGGCCGAGGAGGACCTCGACGGGCTGATCGGCGAGGACCAGATTGCGACCGTCGCCTTCGAGACGGCGACCGTCGGCACGGACGAGTACGTCTTCAGCCCCGGCGACTTCGCCGCGGTGATCGCCCGCTACGCCGACGCGAACGAGGTCGGTCGCGTCGTCGTCGACCCCTCGTTCCGTCCCGGCGGGAGCGTTCCCCTGCTGCGCTCCTTCGAGGAAGAGCTCGCCGAACGGGGGTTCGACGTGTTCGAGGCGCCGGTCACTCGTCAGACCCGTCGCCGCCTCCCCTTCACCGAAATCGGCCTGCCCGAGTTCCTCCTCGTCTTCGCCGCGTCGCTGCTGTTCTATCTGGCGCTCGGTGGCTGGCACGTCACCGACGCCTACGAACTGGTCACGGGCGTCGCGACGGCGGGGGTCGTGACGCTCACGCTCGCCCGCGTGACGATGAAAAGCGAGGTGCCGCGACTCCGGTACATCGGCGCCACCGTCCTCCGGATGGCCGCCTACACGCCGATCCTGCTCTGGGAGATCACGAAGGCGAACGTCGCGCTGGCGTACGTGGTCCTCCATCCCAGCCTCCCCATCGAGCCGCGAACCGTCGAGTTCGACGCCGCGGTGTGGGGCGACATGCCCGTCACGACGCTCGCGAACTCCATCACGCTGACGCCGGGGACGCTGACCGTCGACGTGAGCCGACAGCACTTCATCGTCCACGCGCTGATCCCCGACGCCGAGGACGACCTGCTGGAGGGGACGCTCGAACGCCTCGTCCGCTTTGTCTTCTACGGCCGGGAGTCCGCGCGCATCCCGTCCCCGCTCGAACGCCGGGACGACGAGGGGGGGAGCTGAGATGGTCTCGGAGACCCTCTCGACGATATTCCTCGGCGCCGCCGGGGCGTTCGCGCTGTTCGCGGTGGCCCTGCTCTACCGGGTCGTCCGCGGCCCGACCACGCAGGACCGCATCGTCGCCATCAACGTCGTCGGGACGAACACCGTCATCGTCATCGCGCTGGTGAGCGTCGCCCTCGGCGAGTACGGCTACCTCGACGTGGCGCTGGTGTACGCCCTGCTCAACTTCGTCATGAGCATCGCCGTCTCGAAGTTCACCGTCGAGTGGGGTGGCGTCATATGACGCCCGTCGAGTACCTCGCGGCCGCGCTCGTCATCGGCGGCGTCTTCTTCGGCTTCGTCGCCACCGTCGGGCTGCTCCGCCTGCCCGACCTCTACTCGCGGCTCCACGCCGCCTCCAAGAGCGACACGCTCGGGTCGGTGCTGGCCATCGCCGGCACGGCGGCCGCCCTCGGCCTCACCACCGAGTCGATGAAGATGCTGTTCTTGGTGCTCTTTCTGTTCCTGACGAGCCCCACCGCCGCCCACGCCATCGCCCGCGCCGGCAAGGAACAGGAGGTCGACCCCGTCGGCGAGGAGGCCGCCTGGCGCGACGAGGACGGGGGTGAGGCGAGATGAGCCTCACCGCCCCCGTCGCGGTGGTCCTCGTGTTCATGATCGGGAGCGCGCTCGCGGCCGCCGTCCTCAGGGACGTGGTCGGCAGCATCGTCGCCTTCGCCGGCTACAGCTTCGGCGTGGCCGTCCTCTGGGCGTTCCTGCGGGCGCCCGACGTGGCGCTCACCGAGGCGGCCGTCGGCGCCGGCATCACGACGGTGCTCTTTTTGCTCACCATCGCCCGAACCTCCGTCTCGCGCTCCGAGCGGTTCGAGGGGATCGGCCTCCGGTCGACCCTGGCCGTCGTCGCCATCGTCGCCACCGTCGGCGCGACGGTGCCGGCCCTCCCTGCCGTGGGAGCCGCCGACACCCCGGTCCTCGCCGGCGAGGTGAGCCAGCACTACCTCGACAGCGCCTACGAGGAGACCGGCGTGACGAACGTCGTCACGGCCGTGCTGGTCGGCTACCGCGGGTTCGACACGCTGGGCGAGGCGGCCGTCGTCTTCGCCGCCGGCATCGCCATGTTGCTCGTGCTTCGACGGGAGGCGTTCGTATGAGCGAGCGTGACGCGTCGGGGCCGGAGACTGCGGACACAGCGGCGGACGCCGACGGCCGCCTCACCCGCCCCGCCGAGGACCGCCCGCCCTACGTCGAGAGCACGATCATCATGACGACGGTGCGGGTCATCGCCCCCTTCGTGTTGACCCTCGGGGTGTTCGTCATGTTCCACGGCGCGAGTTCCGCCGGCGGCGGCTTCCAGGGCGGCGTCATCGCCGCCACGACCGTCGTGATGCTCGGGTTCGCGTTCGGCATCGAACCGATAGCGGCCCGCCTCCGGAACTACCACCTCGCCGGCCTCGTCCTCTCGGGGTTAGGTGCCTTCCTCCTCGTCGGCTTCGGGGGCTACCTCCTCGGCGGCACGTTCCTGCAAGTGCCGGCCTACGAGGCGCTCGTTCACCACGGTAGCAAGTACAGCATCGAAGTCGTCGAAATCGGCATCGGCGTCATCGTCGCCGGCGTCATCACCGGGCTCTTCTTCCTGCTCGGCACCGGCGTCGACACCGCCCGTGAAGCGACCGAACCCGGATCGGAGGACGGATAGATGATCGAACTCCTGACGACCAAGTACACGTACCTCACGGTGGTGGTGTTGCTCGCCATCGGCGCGTACGTCATGATCGAGAGCGACAACTTCGTGAAGAAGATCATCGGCATGAACATCTTCCAGACGGGCATCTTCGTGTTCTTCATCTCCGCCGCGTACCGCGCGGGCGGGCGCTCGCCGGTCGTTCGGAGCGGCGGTGGCGGCGGCCCCTTCGTCAGCCCGCTCCCACACGTCCTGATCCTCACCGCCATCGTCGTCGGCGTGAGCCTGACGGCCGTGGCGCTCGGCCTCGTCGTCCGCATCTACGAGAGTTACGGCACCATCAACGAGGACACCCTGGAGGAGGTGCGGGCGAATGACTGAGACGTACCTCCCCCTGCTGGTCGCGGTGCCCCTGCTCGGCGCCCTGCTCGCCGTGGCGACGGGGCTGGCGTCGACCCGCGGCCCCGCGCTGGTCGCCCGACTCGTCCTCGGGGTCCAGACCCTGCTTGCGGTCTGGATCGGTGGCACCGCCCTCGCGCAGGGCTCCCTCTCGGTCGCCGTCGGCGGGTTCGCCGCCCCGTACGGCATCGAACTCGTCGTCGACGGCCTGTCGGCGGTGGTGGTCGTCCTCGTCGCCGTCGTCTCTTTCGCCACGCTCGCGTTCGTGACCGAGGACGACCCCGGCGGCACCGCCTTCTACGCCCAGTACCTCCTGCTCGTGGCCGGCCTCTCGGGGATGTCCGTCACGGGCGACGTGTTCAACCTCTACGTCTTTCTCGAGATCACCGGACTGGCGACCTACGCGCTGGTCGCCTCCGCCGGGACGGGCCGCTCGGCGGTGTCGGCGCTCAAGTACCTGCTGTTCGGCACCGTCGCCGCCTCGCTGTACCTGCTCGGCGTCGGCTACGCGCTCGTGGCGACGGGGACGCTCAACATGGCCGACCTCGCGGTCGAACTCGCGCGGGTGGGCTACGACTCGCCGCTCGTGCTCGCCTCCTTCGGCTTCATCGTCGTCGGCCTCGCGACCAAGGCGGCGCTGTTCCCGCTGCACACCTGGCAGCCGGACGCCTACGGCGACGCCCCGGACAGCGTGAGCGCGCTGATCGCCGCTCTCGTCTCGACGGTGGCGGCCTACGCCCTGCTTCGCCTGGTCTACACCGTCTACACGCCGGCCTTCTTCGACGCCGTGCCCGTCGCCCGCGACGCGCTGGTCGCCGTCGCGGCGATCAGCATCGTCGTCGGGAGCGTCCTCGCCGTCGCCCAGTCCGAGGTGAAGCGGATGCTGGCGTACTCCTCGGTGTCGCAGTACGGACTGGTCGTCGTCGGCGTCGCCATCGGGACGCCGGCGGCCGTCTTCGGCGCCGTCGTCCACCTGGTCGGCCACGCGATCATGAAGGGCGGCCTGTTCGTCGCCGCGGGCGCCGTCGCGGATCTGACCGGCGCCCGGACCGTCGAGGAGTACGCCGGTCTGGCCGACCGCTTCCCCGTCCTCGGGGGGGCGAGCGCCGTCCTCATGCTCGCGATGGTCGGCGTCCCGCCGGCCGTCGGCTTCGCGGGCAAGTGGTACATCGCGCTCGGCGCCGTCCGCGCGGGCACCTGGCCCGTCGCGGTCGTCATCTTCGGCTCGACGCTCCTGACGCTCGCGTACTTCGCGCTGCTGGTCGAGCGGATGTTCGTCGCTCCCGCCTCCGCGAGCGTCCAGGCGGCGACCGACGGGGGAAGCGACGACCACCCGTCACGGCCGAGTCGCCGCGCGCTCGCCCTCGTGATCGGTGCCGCCGCCGTCGCGCTCGTCCTCGGCGTCGCCGTCACCGACCTCCAGACCGCACTCGAACCGACCATCGACACGCTCCTCTCTCAATGACCGACGTCGCCTCACTCAGACCGGCCCTGGCCGTCGCCGTCGCGGCGGCCGCCGTGGTACCGATCCTCGCGTCCGCGCGCCGACCGAACCTCCGGGAGGCGTGGACGATACTCGCGGCCGGGGGCGCCTTCGCCCTCGTCGCCAGCATGCTCCCCGGCGCCCTCGCCGGGACGGTCCGCGTCTCGAACTTCGGCCCCCTGGTCGCCGGCGTCGAACTCTCCCTGCGGGCCGACCCGCTCGGGATGCTCTTCGCGGCCGTCGCCAGCCTGCTCTGGCTGGTGACCAGCTTCTACAGCGTCGGCTACATGCGCGGCCTCGACGAGGACGAACAGACCCGCTACTTCGCGGCGTTCGCCGCGAGCGTCGCCGCCGCCCTCGGCGTCGCCTTCGCGGCCAACCTCGTCACCCTCTTCGTCTTCTACGAACTCCTGACGGTCGCCACCTACCCGCTGGTCACCCACGACGAGACGCCCGAGGCCCGGGCCGCCGGTCGCAAGTACCTCGCGTACACCTTCGGCGGCGGCGTGGCCGTCCTCGCCGGGACGGTCCTGATCGCCACGACGACCGGCACCACCGACTTCACGGCGGGCGGCATCGCCGCCCTCGCGGGCGCCGACCCGCTGCTCGCGCGGGCGGCGTTCGTCCTCCTGATCGCCGGCTTCGGCGTCAAGGCCGCGCTCATGCCGCTTCACTCGTGGCTCCCCGACGCGATGGTGGCGCCGACGCCCGTCTCCGGCCTGCTGCACGCCGTCGCCGTCGTCAAGAGCGGCGTGTTCGGCATCGCGCGGGTCGTCCTCGACGTCTACGGCGTCGATCTGACGGGGTCGCTCGGGATGGGCCTCCCGCTCGCCGCCGTCGCCGCCGCCACCCTCCTGCTCGCGAGCGTCATCGCGCTCCGGCAGGACAACCTCAAGCGCCGGCTGGCGTTCTCGACGGTGAGCCAGCTCTCCTACATCGTCCTCGGCATCGCCATCCTCGATCCGCAGGCCATCGTCGGCGGCCTGCTGCACATCCCCGCCCACGCGTTCATGAAGCTCACCCTCTTTTTCACCGCCGGCGCCATCCACGTCGAGACCCACACCGACGACATCAGCGAGATGGCCGGCATCGGGAAGCGCATGCCGCTGACGATGCTCGCGTTCGGCGTCGCCGCCGCGGGCATGGCCGGCATTCCGCTGGTCGCCGGCTTCGTCAGCAAGTGGTACCTCCTGCTCGGGAGCGTCGGCGCCGGCCAACCGCTGTTCGCCGTCGTCCTCCTGCTCTCGGGCGTCCTCAACGTCGCGTACTTCTGGCCCGTCTTCTACCAGGCCTTCTTCGAGAGCGAGGACGACCACGACGCCAAACCCCTCGTCGAGTTCCCCCTCGGTGGCGAGTCGCGGTCCATCCTGCCCGACGAGCCGACCTACGACCCCGACCCCGTGACCGACGGGGGCCACGCCGACGGCGCTGACGACGGAGACGCCCCCGAGGAAGCGCCTCACGGCGGTCACGAGAGCCACCACGGCGGCCCGCCCGCCGACGGCTGGGAGCGCCGCGGCTGGACCGGCGGGGAGAGCACGTGGTTCATGCTCGGCCCCATCCTCGCGGCGATGACCGGCGCCGTCGTCCTCGGCGTCGTCCCCGGCACCGCCGTCTTCCTCCGCCTCGTGAAGGTCATCGTGACCGCGGCGACGGGGGTGGCCGTCTGATGGCGAGCGCGCTCACCGCCCTGCCGCCCGTCGTCGTCGTCCTCGCCGCGGCGCTCGTGACGGGGGTCGCCGGTCGGCGTCTCGGCCACCTCGTCGGCGGCCTCACGACCGCGCTCGTCACCGCCTGGATCTGGCTCCTCCCCGAGGGGACCCACCTGACCGGGACGCTGTTCGGCTTCGACGCCGTCTTCCTCCGGGTCGACCCGTTCTCGCGGGTCGTCGGCCTCGTGTTCGCCTTCATCGCCACCGTCGCCGTCGGCTACTCGTGGGCGACCGACGCGAACGAGCGCCAGACCGCCTACGCCCTCACCTACGTCGGCTCCAGCCTCGGCGCCGTCTTCGCCGGCGACTGGCTGACGATGGTCGTGTGGTGGGAGCTGATGGCCGTGACCAGTACGATCCTCGTCTGGGACTACGGCGGGGAGGCCGTCCGGGCGGGCTTTCGCTACGCCGTCCTCCACGGCATCGGCGGCAGCCTCGTCCTCGGGGCCGTCGCGTGGCACTACGTCGAGGTCGGCTCCTTCCTCTTTTCGGCCGCCCCCGGGGGGATGGTCGGGACGATTCCCCAACTCCTGGCGGCCATCGGCATCGGCGTCAACGTCGGCTTCATCGGTCTGCACGCGTGGCTGCCCGACACCTACCCCCGACCACACATCGCCGCGAGCGTCTTCCTCTGTGTCTACACGACCAAGACGGGAGTCTACGCCATGTACCGCGCCTTCCCCGAGGGCCACCTCTGGATCGCCTACATGGGCGGGGCGATGGCCGTCTTCGGCGCCGCCGCCGCCCTCCTCCAGAACGACATGCGTCGCCTGCTCTCCTATCACATCCAGTCGCAGGTCGGGTACATGGTCGCCGGCGTGGGCATCGGCAGCGCGCTGGCGCAGGCGGGCGCGTTCGGCCACGTCTTCAACCACATCCTCTACAAGAGCCTCCTGTTCATGACCGCCGGCGCCGTCGTCTACCGCACCGGCGAGGAGAACCTGAAGTACCTCGGCGGTCTCGCCCGGAAGATGCCCGTCACCGCCGCGGCCTTCACCGTCGCCGCGCTCTCCATCGCCGGCTTCCCGGGGTTCAACGGCTTCGTCAGCAAGGGCATCGTCATCTCCGCCAGCCACTACACCTTCGTGAAGGGGCCGCTCGTCGTCGGCGACGTCTACACCCTCGAACTCCTGCTTCTGATCGGCGGCGTCGGAACCTTCCTCTCCTTTATCAAGTTCGGCTACTACGCCTTCCTCCACGGGCCGTGGGAGGGCGACGCCGTGACTCCGGCGCCGCGGGCACAGCAGACCGCGATGGTCCTCGTCGCCGGGCTGTGCGTGTTCTACGGCGTCTTCGACGGTGCGCTGTTCGGCCTGCTCCCGTTCGACGTGACCGACGAAGCCGTCGTCGCGCACGTCTATCACACCTACACCGTCCCCCACGTGATCGAGGGGCTCGCGCTCGCCGCGGCGGGCGTCGTCGGCTTCGCGGTCCTGAAGAAGCCGCTGTCGACGGTCGGACGGGTGCCCGACGTCGACGCGGGCTACAACCCGCTGGTCTTCTACGGGACGCGCGCGCTCGTCGTCGGCGTCACCGAGACGTACGCCGCCGTCGACCGGGTGGCCGTCGGCCTCGCCGACCGCGCCGCCGCCGTCCGCGCCGACCCCGCGGCGCTCTCGCGGTTCCGCGCGAACATCGGCGGGAGCATCTTCATCCTGATGGTCGTCCTCGGCGGCGTGCTGGCGTGGCTTGGCATCGTGTAATCGGGCGTACGCTTTTGTCGGTGGATTCCCTCCGTGGAATCGATGGACCTGCACCGGTTCGTGACGGCCGAGGGCGCCCAGAGCGAGGTGGTCGGGACCGTCCTGCTGGTCGCCATCACCGTCGTCGTCGCCTCGACCGTCGGCGTCTTCGCGTTCGGCCTCGTCGGAACGGGCGAGATTCCGCGGCTGGCGCTCGACTTCGAGTTCGGCGAGTCGGACGTGACGATCACCCACGAGGGCGGGAACACGGTCACGACCGACGGGACGCTCCGGACCCGCGTCAGCGAGGGGACGCTCGCCGGCGACGACTGGGCGGCCCTCGACGGCCCCATCGAGTCGGGGGCGAACGTCACGCTCACCCACCGGGACGGCGGGGTCGACCCCTGGGACGGCGAGACGGTCAGCGTCGCGTGGCGGAGCGCCGACGGCGAGACGTCGGCGGTGATCGCCCGGGAGCGGGCGCCCACGTCGTGACGGGTGTCCGCGAGGACGACGACGCTAATCGGTCGACTGCGCCGAACCGTGTCCCGACGTTTTACATTGTGACACGCGTGATAGTCACACACGCCTATGAGGGGATATCTATCCGCGGCCGACGCGGACGGGGGGCGGATTCCGCTCGACTCGCGCACGGAACTGTATCGGAAGGCCGACGAGAACAACCGGGTGGTCGCGGAGTCGGAGGGGACCGTCCGGCCGCTGGGGGTGGCCGACGCAACGGTGTCCCGCAAGACGGACGGCCGGGCGCCGGTGACCCTCGTCCCGCGCTCGGAGTTCGTGGAGATCAGAAACGACGGCAACACCAACGGCGTCACGGTCACGACCGGCGGCGACGAGTTCGACGTCGAGGAGGGGTTCGTCGAGACGGTGGCCCGCGACGCGACCATCACACTCGGCTACCGAACGACCCTCCGGCTCACCGTCGAGCGCGAGGCGAGCGTCGAACGGAACGTCGTCCACCAGGGGGAGGGCGACGTGGTCGTCGGCGATCAGACGAACGTGGACCGGAGCCGGACCGTCGGCGACGACAACGTCATCAACCGGTCGCTCGGCGGGGACGGCGACGGCGCGGCAGACGCCGTGGACACGTCCGAACGGGGCGGGTCGGGGCCGTCCTACTGCGTCGACTGCGGGGCGAAACTGACCGGGGACGGCGCCTGTCCCGAGTGCGACCGGGGCGACGCCACCGACACGAGGCAGTTCTGCGAGCGCCACCAGCGAACCTACGTCGGCGACGCCTGCCCGGAGTGTCGCCGCTCGGCGTGACGGATGACGCGAACCACCGCCGCCGCGACCGACGTCGGACGGGCCCGCGACCACAACGAGGACGACCTGCTGGTGACCGCCGTCGGCGACTGGACGCTCCTCGCCGTCGCGGACGGGATGGGCGGCCACCGCGCCGGCGACGTGGCCAGCGAAACCGCCCTGGAGGGGTTCGAGTCGGCGCTCGTCGACCGTCTCGGCGGGACCGACGACGTGACGGCGTCGCTCAGGGCGTCGGTCGCGGCGGCGAACGAGCGCGTCCGCGAGCGGGCGACCGACGGCCGGGAGGGGATGGGAACGACGCTCGTCGCCGCCCTCGTCCGGGACGGCGAGGCGAGGGTCGTCAACGTCGGCGACAGCCGCGCGTACCACGTCACCGAGTCCGCCATCGACCGGATCACGACCGACCAGTCGGTCGTGCGGTCCCTGATCGAGGAGGGGGTGATCGACGAGTCCGAGGCCGACGACCACCCCCAGCGACACGTCCTCTCGCAGGCCCTCGGCACGAGCGAGGACGTCGAACCGGACGTCTACGAGCGGTCGGTCGAGGGCACCCTCCTGCTCTGTTCGGACGGGCTGACCGAGGAGGTGTCCGACGCCGCCATCCGCGACGTCGTCGCCGACGAGCCCCCGGACGCCGCCGTCGACCGACTCGTCGACGCCGCGAACGAGAACGGCGGCAGCGACAACGTCACCGTCGTTCTCGCCGAGGAGTGACGACGGTCGCCCGAAACGCGATGCATAAGGCACTTTACCTCCGGTAATTATATCTCATTACACGATGACCGAGTTCCCCGACTACCTCGACGTCGACTACACCGACGGCGAGGGCGAGACGCCGGACGACTATCCGACGCTCGAAGACAAGATCGAGAAGGCCATCGCGGTCACCCGCACGGGCCTCGAGCAGTACGAGAACCCCGCCGTGATGTGGACCGGCGGGAAGGACTCGACGCTCACGCTCTACTTCATCAAGGAGGTGGCCGAGCAGTTCGACCTCGAGACGCCGCCGGCGGTGTTCATCGACCACTACCAGCACTTCGACGCCATCCACGACTTCGTGGACCACTGGGCCGAGGAGTGGGACCTCGACGTCATCTACGCCCGCAACGAGGACGTGGGCGCGTACGTCGACGAACACGACCTGGAGCCGGGCGACGAGATTCCGGTCTCGGACCTCTCCGAGCACAACCGACACCACGTCCGCGAGATCCTGGAGTACGAGGAGGACACCTTCCCGTTCCTGCTCGACACCTACGTCGGCAACCACCTGCTGAAGACCGTCGCGCTCAACGACGCCCTCGAGGAGTACGGCATCGACGGCGTCATCTCCGGCGTCCGCTGGGACGAACAGGAGGCCCGCGCCGACGAGACCTTTTTCAGCCCGCGTCACGACCCCGACATCTACCCACCCCACGACCGCATCCAGCCGATCCTCCAGTTCGCGGAGCGGGACGTGTGGGACGCCTTCTGGAACTACGTCGTCCCCGACACGGTCGCGGAGTTCCCGGACGACGGGTACGTCCCGCAGGCCGACGACGACCTGCCCAACGGCCTCACGCAGGCCGACATCCCGGTCAGTCCGAAGTACTTCGCGGGCTTCCGGTCGCTCGGCAGCGAGGTCAGTACCGAGAAGTCCGAGGAGGAACCCGCGTGGCTCCAGGACATCGAGAACACGACGGAGCGCGCCGGCCGCGCCCAGGACAAGGAGGACCTCATGGAGCGCCTCCGCGACCTGGGCTACATGTGAGGATCCGTCGCCCCGAACCGCGCGACGTCGGCGGGCGGTAACGGACCGCAGTCCCTAACCCCACCCGCCTCCTATCGCCGCCGATGACCGACAAGTGGGCCAGCCTCTTCTCCGGCGGCAAGGACTCCTCGTGGGCGCTGTACCGCGCGCTCGAACGCGGCCTCGACGTGGAGCGACTGGTGACCGTCCACCCCGGCGAGGACTCCTACATGTATCACGTCCCCGCGACGGACCTCGCCGCCCTCGCAGCCGAGAGCGTCGGTATCGAGTTGCTGGAGGTCGACCCCGACGACCTGGGCGCCGCGGCGGCGACCGACGCGGGAGCCCAGGGCGACGCCGAACTCGAACCCCTCGAAGCGGCGCTCCGGGACCTCGCGGCCGAGATCGATCTCGCCGGCGTCACCGCCGGTGCCGTCGAGAGCGAGTTCCAGACGAGTCGGATCGAGGCGATGTGTGAGCGCCTGGGGATCGACCTGTTCGCGCCGCTCTGGCAGCGGGATCCGGTCGAACTCGGCGAGGCGATGCTCGACGCCGGGTTCGAGATCCGGATCGTCCAGGTGGCGGCCGCCGGCCTCGACGAGTCGTGGCTGGGTCGCCGCCTCGACGCCGACGCCCTCGACGAACTCGTCGCGCTCAACGAGGCGTACGGCGTCCACCCCCTCGGCGAGGGCGGGGAGTTCGAGACGCTCGTGACCGACGCGCCCCACATGCGCCGACCGATCGAACTCGCGTGGGAACCGGTGTGGGAGGGGACGCGCGGCCATCTGAAGATCACGGACGCACGCCTCGCTCCGACCGACGGATCGAGCGGTTAGGCCCCGTCCGTCATCGTCGAGTGCGCGCCGATGAGCGCGTCCGCCAGGTCGAGGTTCTCGATGCGGGTCTCCTCGTCGATGATCGATCCGCGGACGTCCGCGTCGCGGATGGTCGCGTTCGGGAAGACGACGGTGCGTTCGAGCGTCGAGTCGGCCACCTCCGCACCCGCCATCACGTGGACGTTCCCGCGGAGCGTGGCGTTCTCGACGGTGGCCGTCGGATCGACGCGCACGTCGCCGTCGAGATGCCAGGCCACCGCGTCGAGGTAGCTCTCGGGGGTACCGATGTCGAACCACGCGCCGTCGAAGGTGAAGGCGTGGACGGGGCGTCGGTCCTGAATCCACTGGACGAACCACCCCGGTTCGTCGGGGTTCTCGCCCGCCGCCAGATACTCCTCGAACAGGGAGAGGGTGTCCGCGGGGAAGGCATAACAGGCGATGGAGACGAGCGTGCTCTTGGGGTCGTCGGGTTTCTCCTGGAAGTCGACGACCCGGTCGCCGTCGATGTCGACCAGCCCGTAGGACTTGGCGCGCTCCTTCGACCCCACGTCGTAGGCCGCGAGGGCGGGCGTCCCCGTGGCCTCGAAGAAGTCGACGAACTCCGAGAGGTCGAAGCTGATGAGGTTGTCGCCGGCGACGACGAGCAGGTCCTCCTCGACGCCCTCGCGGTCGATGAGCTGGGCGAGGGCGCCGACGACGCCGAACTTCTCGTCCTCGGCCGTCGTCTCCTCGACGGAGAGCGTCGGCTTCTCGAACTCGCTGTCGGCGATGTAGTCGGCGAACTCGTCGGCGAAGCGCTCGTTGGTGCTGACGTACACCTCCGAGACGCGGTCGTCGGCCTCCAGATCCGCAAACACCGTGTCGATGACCGTCGACTCGCCGACGGGGAGAAACATCTTCGGCCGATGCTTGGTGATCGGCCAGAGCCGCGTCGCGTACCCGCCAGCCAGAACGATAGCCTTCATACGGAGACCGACCGACTACAGTGCCAAGTTTGTTTTGTATCGCCGTCCCGGTCGGCCGTCGCAGAAAGGGATTTGAGCGCCACCCGAGAACGAGGGGTATGGAGTCCACGACACGGGAGCGCATCGTGGCCGCCCTCCGGGAGGAGGCCGCGACGCCGAGCGAACTCTCCGCCCGCGTCGACACCGCCCGGTCGGCCGTCTACGACCATCTCCGACACGTCGCCCGCTCGCTCTCCGGGACCGACGAGCGACTGCTCGTCTCGCCGCCGACCTGTCGGGACTGCGGGTTCGACGGTTTCGACGACCCGATCAACCACCCCTCGAACTGCCCCGAGTGCCGGAGCGAGAGCGTCGCCGAGCCCGCCTTCCGGGTCGACTAGTCCAGATGACAGGCGCTCTCCCGGAGCGGGCCGAACGCGCCGTACAGTTCGTCGGCCGCGTCGTCGGCCCGCCCGGCGAGGAGGGCGTCGATCGCCGCCCCGACGGCGCGTTCGGCGTCCGAGTCCGAGAGGGGTTCCGGGAGGCGGAAGGCCGCCCGCACCGCGAGGCGGTCGATCCCGCCCTCCCGGTCGCTCCCCTCGACGCACCGCTCGCGGAGGCGGTCGGTCACCGCCGCCGACGGCGCGTCGACGAGCGTCGCCACCCACACCCGGAACCCCTTGATCGCCGCCCACTCGTCGGCCGAGAGGGCCGTGTCGCCGGGCACGAGACCCGGACGCTCCCGTCGACACACCGTCGGGAAGGCCTCGGCCAGTCGGTCGGCCGCGCCGTCGACGTCCTCGACGACGATCCGATCCAGCGCGTCCGACAGCGCCGCCTCGGCGCGCGCGTCCGCCAGTTCGGAGGGGACGTCGAACTCCTCGCGGATCGCCGCCCGCACCGCGTCCGGGTCGGCGTCGGCGGGGTCGTCGCCCTCGGCGGCGTACTCGCGGACGGCGTCGACGTCGATGCCCTCGGTGGCGACCCGCAGGCGGAGGTTCAACACCGACCGCCACGTCGACTCGTCGAGGTCGTAGTCCTCGTCGAGGATCACCTCGGGACACCGGGTGTGGAACCGACAGCCCGGCGGCGGATCCGAGGGACTCGGCACGTCCCCGGTGAGGTTCGTTCCCTGCCCCCGGCGCCGCGGATCGGCCACCGGCGTCGATCCCAGCAGCGCCCGCGTGTACGGGTGACGGGGATCCTCGAACAGGTCCTCGGTCGGGGCCGTCTCGACGATCTCGCCCAGATACATCACCGCCACCCGGTCGCACACCTCGCGGACGACGCCCATGTCGTGGCTGATGACCAGGATGGCGAGGCCGAACGCCTCCTGGAGGCGGTCGATCAGGTCGAGGATGTCCGCCTGCACGCTCACGTCGAGCGCGCTCACGGGTTCGTCGGCGACGATCAGGTCGGGGTTGATGACCAGCGCGCGCGCCAGCCCGATCCGTTGCTTCTGCCCCCCCGAGAACTCGTGGGGGTAGCGGTCCACGTCGGCGGCGTCGAGTCCCACCCGCTCCAGCAGGTCGCCGACGATGCGCCGCCGGCGCTCCCGGTCGCGCATCCCGTGGACCCGGAGCGGTTCGGCCACCGACTCGCCGACGCTCATCCGCGGGTCGAAACTCGACGTGGGGTCCTGGAACACCATCTGGGCGCGGCGCCGGAACCGCTTGAGCGCCGCGTCGTCGTACGCCGTCACGTCCTCGCCGTCGAAGACGACCCGGCCGTCGGTCGGCTCCTCCAAGCGAAGCGCCGCCGTCGCCGCCGTCGACTTCCCACACCCCGACTCGCCGACGAGGCCGAGCGTCTCGCCCCGGTCGACGGTGAAGCTCACGCCGTCGACGGCGCGCACCCGCCCCACCTCGTTCCGGAGGACGCCCTCGGTGATGGGGTAGTGTTTGGTCAGCCCCTCGACGTCGAGCAGGGGTCGGGTCATCGGTCGGACGTCCCCCCGTCTCCGCTCCCGTCCCCCTCGCCGGCGTCGACGCCCGCCTCCCCGTCGTCTACCGACCGTCCGCCGTCGGCGGTGCGCGTGTCCTCCGCCGCCACGGTCGGTTCGTCGTCGCCCCGGACCACCGACGGGTCGCCGCCGGGTTCGTAGTGGACACACGAGACGACGTGGTCGGCGTCGCCGTCGACGGGGGTGTCGGGGGGCTGGTCGCC
Source organism: Haloplanus sp. GDY1 (assembly GCF_023703775.1). Lineage (NCBI taxonomy): Archaea > Methanobacteriati > Methanobacteriota > Halobacteria > Halobacteriales > Haloferacaceae > Haloplanus > Haloplanus halophilus. Next base: position 762,846 of record NZ_CP098514.1, read on the forward strand.
CGCCGCGCAGGCGTCGACCGCGTACGCACACCGGGGGTGGAACCGGCAGCCGTCGGGGGGATCGGTCGCCGAGGGGAGCCGACCGCCGATGGAGGTGGCGCCGTCGCCGCGGCCCGGCAGGCAGTCCAGCAGCGCGCGGGTGTAGGGGTGGGCGGGCCGTTCGAACACGTCGAAGACGTCGCCCCGCTCCATCACCTTTCCGGCGTACATCACGACCACGCGGTCGGCCACCTCCGCGACGACGCCGAGGTCGTGGGTGATCAGCAGGACGCTCATGTCGAACTCCGCCTGTAGCTCCCCGAGCAGTTCGAGGATCTGGTTCTGGATGGTCACGTCGAGGGCCGTCGTGGGTTCGTCCGCGATCAGCAGGTCGGGGTTGGTCGCGAGCGCCATCGCGATGGCGACGCGCTGTTTCATGCCGCCGGAGAACTCGTGGGGGTAGTCGTCGAACCGGCGGGTGGCCTCGGGGATGCCCACCCGGTCGAGGAGGTCGACCGCCCGGTCGCGGGCGGCCTCGCGGGAGACGTCCTCGTGGAGTCGGATCGCCTCGACGATCTGCCAGCCGACCGTGTAGACCGGGTTGAGCGCCCCCTGGGGGTTCTGGAACACGTGCGCGATGCGGTCGCCCCGGAGGTCCCGTAGCGCGCCCTCCGAGAGGGTCGTGAGGTCCCGCCCGTCGAAGACGATTTCGCCGTCCGCGATCTCCCCGGGGGGCGTCCGGATCAGTCGCGTGATGGACTCGCCGGTGACGGTCTTGCCGCTCCCCGACTCGCCGACCAGACAGACCGTCTCGCCGCGGTCGACGTCGAAGCTCACCCCGTCGACGGCGCGGACGACGCCCTCGTCGGTGTGGAAGACGGTTCGCAGGTCGCGGATCGAGAGGAGCGGGTCGCTCATGTTTCCTGCCTCGGGTCGAGCGCGTCGCGCAGCGCGTCGCCCATGAAGTTGAACGCGAGGATGGTCGTAAAGAGGAACACGCCGGGGAACGTCGACACCCACCAGGCCGTCGAGAGGTCGCTCCGTCCGTTGGCGATCACCTGCCCCCACGAGGGGACGGTGGGGTCGCCGAGCGAGAGGAAGGAGAGCGACGCCTCGAAGAGGATGAATCCCGGGATCAGGAGGGTGGCGGCCGTGATGACGCTGTTGGAGACGTTGGGGACGAGATGCCGACGGATGACATAAAGCGTCCCCGCGCCGGCGCTCCGGGCGGCCGTGATGTACTCCTCCTCGGCCCGCTGGAGCGCCTCCGAGCGGACCAGCCGCGCGATCGATCCCCACCCCGTCAGCCCGAAGATGACGATGAACATGAACAGGCTCCCGCCGAACAGGTAGGTGAGCAGGAGATAGAGGAAGAAGGCGGGAAAGACCAACTGGATGTCGACGTAGCGCATCAGGAGTTCGTCGACCAGGCCGCTCCCGTAGGCCGCGACGGTGCCGACGGTCGTTCCGATGGTCACCACCAGCAGCGTCGAGATGAGGCCCACCTTCATGCTCACCTGCATGCCGTAGATGACCAGGACGAGGATGTCCTTCCCGTCGCCGGTGGTGCCGAGCGGGTGGGCCATGGTCCCGTGACACCGGCCGTTCGCGACGTCGCCGAGGCAGTCCACCGGCACCGACGCGTCGATGCTCGTGAAGACGGGGGGCTGGTAGGCCTGGTCCAGCGCGAGGACCGGCTTGTCGAGGAACAGGGGTCCGACGACGCCGATCAGGAAGACGACGAGCAGGTAGCCGAGGCTCAGGACGGCCATGCGGTTCTTGCGGAACTCCCGCCAGTAGTAGGCGGTCAGCCGGCGGTTGTCGTACAGCGGGACGGCGACGTAAAACAGGAGCGCGAGGAGCGTCGACACGAACAGCCAGTCGAGTTGCGTGACGTCCCAGGCGACCGGGACCGTGATCGTCGGCCGACCCTCGGGCAGGACCGCGTAGTCGTAGAGGAAGGCGGCGACGACGCCGAGGGCGGTCACGAGCGCCCACCGGTCACGGCGGGACAGCGTCGACAGCCGACTGTCCGTCTCCGTCCAGTCGACCGACTCGAAGGTGTCTTCACCCCCCATCAGCGATCACCGTAGTCGATCCGCGGATCCAGGACGGTGTAGGCCACGTCCTGAACGAGGTTGCCGATCACCGAGATGAACGTGAAGATGAGCGTCGTCCCCAGCACCAGCGACGTGTCCTGAGCGATGATGGCGTTGTACGACAGTTGACCGAGGCCGGGGATGCCGAACACCACCTCGACGAGGTAGGACGCCGCGAGGAAGATGCCGAGGATGTCGCCGACGAGGATGGTCATCAGCGGCACCGCCGCCGGCCGCAGGATGTGGCGGGTGAGAATGCGGTAGCCGTCCGCCCCCTTCGATTTCGCCGTCTTGACGAACTCGGCCTCGACGTACTCCAGCGCCTCGGCCCGCGAGTAGCGCATGACGCCCGCGATGGTGCCCGTCACCAGGACGACCACCGGCAGGACGAGTTGGCGCGCCATCGCGAGGCTCAGGAAGGGCACGTCCGAGTCGAAGACGACGGGGAACCACCCGAGTTGGACGCCGAACACCAACAGGAGGATGATGGCGAACCAGAAGTTGGGGATGGCGTACCCGAAGAAGGCGAAGAAGGTCGCGGCGTAGTCAGAGCGGGTGTACTGGTGGGTCGCGGAGTAGAGGCCGATGGCGAGGCCGAGCAGGACCGAGAGGATCGTCGTCGGCACGGAGTAGACCGCCGTGTAGGGCAGCGCGCTGGCGATGGCCTCGGTGACCGGCTGAGAGCGGCTCTGTGACCACCCCCAGTTGAGCGTCACCATGTTGAGCATGTACTCGCGGTAGCGCACCCACGGCGAGCGGTCGAGGCCGCGCCGCGCCTCGAAGGCCTCCTCGGCGGCCTCCGCGGACCCGCCGCTGGCGGCGGCCTGGAACTGCATCTGTTCGGCCGCCGGGTTCGGCGTGACCGCGAGCAGCCCCCACGTCAGCGAGAGGATGAGGTAAGTCGCGACGACGGCCCACACCACCCGTCGGACCACGTACCAGCGCATGCTCACCGATGCGATGCCCCCCGGATCACGCGAAGTACCACGTCTGGGAGTCCCAGCCCGTGTTGAACTCCTCGCCGTACCCCCGGACGTTCGACGCGTACCCCGTCACGCTGGACGGCATGGCGAGGAAGCCGAAGGGCTGTTCCTCGCTGATGAGGCCGAACGCCCGCCCGAAGAGTTCGCGGCGGCGCTCCTCGTCCGTCGTCGCCGACGCCTCCTCGTACAGTTCCGCGATGTTCGCCTCGGGGTAGTAGCCGTAGTAGTTGATGCCGCCGCGCTTCTCGAAGAAGCCCTTGCTGGAGGCGGGCGTGAAGGGATAGGTGTTGAACTGGAGGTTGATCGACATGTCCCACGGCTCGGCGCTGGTGGCCACGTCCCGGGGACCGCCGTTGAACACCCCCGCGGTCCACTCCGGATCGACGCCCTCCGGCGCCGACGTCCGGACGTAGTTGCTCTGGAACGTCGACGAGGAGACGGCCTGCGGTTGCACGTCGATGCCGGCGTTCTCCCCGAATTCCTGGGCGATGTACTCCGCGATGGTGCCCTCGGTCGGCTGCCCGGAGTCGTAGTAAATCGAGAGCGTCACCTGCTCGCCGTCGCCGTCGACGAGTCGCTCCCCGTCGTAGGCGTACTCGGTGTCCGACAGCGCGGATCCCAGCCGGGACCGGGTGGCCTCCGGCCCGTAGCGGTCGCCGACGCCGAACTCCCGAACCTCGCTGTCGTCGTACCAGTCCGACCACTTGGGCTGCATCGTCTGGGCCACGTCGGCGTACCCGCGGAGGACGTTCTGAACGACCGTCTCCTTGTTCACGGCGAAGGCGAGTGCGCGTCGAACCGCCTTCGAGCGGAACGGCTCCCACCCGTTCGCGCGCATGTTGTAGACGATCAGGCGGAGGAACGGCTGGGGCGTCACGTTGACCGTGACGTTCGGCAGGTTCTCGAAGCGGTTCGCCTTGTCCGGCGGGATGCCCGCGGAGTCGACTTCGCCGGATTCGAGCGCCCCGAGGCGCGTGCTCTCCTCGCTGATGACCCGGACGGTCTGCTGCTCGAAGTACGGCGCTCCCCGGAAGCGTTCGGGAACCTCGTCGACGTCCTGCAGGTAGTAGTCCTCGTTGCGGGTGACGGTGTAGCGGGCCGAGCGCTCCCAGGTGTCGTACGTGTACGGCCCGAGGTTGCCGGTGTAGGCGAGCGTGTTGAGTTCCTCGTCCTGCTGGAGGCCCTCGGTGTCCCGGTTCGGAACGTACTTCTCCAGGATTTCCTTGGGAATGCACTGCTGGCGCCAGAGGATCGGCTTGAACGGCAGCGAGGGGTCGACCTGGAACAGCCGGATCTCGAAGGTCAACTCGCCCGTCTGCTCGACGGGGATGGGTTCCGGCTGCCCCGACTCGGGGTTCATCCGGAACCAGGCGTCGGCGTTGGGATACCCGCTCCAGTTCGGCCGGGCCTGGAAGACGTTCTCGATCATGTAGACCCAGTCCTCGGCGGTCATCTGCCCGTAGCCGGCACCCCACTCCAGGTTGTCCCGGAGCTCGATCTCGTAGACGCGCCCGTCGTCGGTCGAGTAGTCGCCCCACAGCGGGAAGATCTCCCGGTCGGGCTTGATCGCCCAGATGCCATCGAGGGTCGCCGTGACGAACGATCCCGACGTGGCGTCCGCGATGGTCAGCCAGTTGAGCGACTGCGCGTCGACGCTCGACGCCGAGACGTACGTCCCGTCGACGCTCCGATCGGTGCTCCCCGTGCCCGAATCGTTCCCGTCCCCCGAACACCCCGCGAGACCGGCGACGCCCGTCACCCCCAGAAGCTTCAACACGTCGCGGCGTCCCCGACGTCCCCGACGCTCCGCCGTGTCCGGAGTACCCCGGCGGTCGTTACCAGACGGCATACCTTCTCAAAACGGCGGTGCGCACTAATACCCATCGGTCAGCAGAATCGCCCGACGCCAGCGAGGTGTGTCGATTACCCGTCGCCGTGCGGATCGACGATGATGACTTCGCCGTCCTCGACGGTGACGTTGATGAGCGTCTTGACGCTGTAACCGGCGTCGTCGAGGTCGTTCGGCCCCGCCTTCTTGATGACCGCGACCACGTCGATCACCTCGGCGCCGATGTGTTCGAGGGCGTCGAGGATGGCCTTCATCGTCCCGCCCGTCGAGAGCACGTCGTCGAGGACGAGCACCCGGTCGCCCGCCTCCACGTCGTTGATGTACATCTCGCTCTCCGAGTAGCCCGTCTGGGCCGACAGCGACACCTCGCCGTCGAGGCCGTACTGCCGCTTCCGGATCACGACGAGCGGGATGTCGGTCATCAGCGAGACGGCCGTGGAGATGTGGATGCCCATCGCCGCGGGCGTGACGATCTTGTCGATGTCCTCCAGGTCTGCCTTGCGGATGATCTTGATGACGATTTCGCGCAGGAGTTCGGGCCGCAGCATCGGCACGCCGTCACTGACGGGGTGGACGAAGTACTCGTACTCCCCTTTCTCGATGATCGGCGCGTCGAGAAGCGACTGCCGCAACTGGTCCATGTCGACCGTACCGAACGTCGAGAATAAAAGCTGGCGGTTCCCGTGGCGTGGGTCGTCTCGAGTGAGACGTCGTGCCCGGTGCCCGTCCGCGCCGACCCGTCGGCTACCGAACCGTCGACCCGTCTCGGCGCGACGCGATCAGTCGCTGATGAACTGGTTGTCCCGCCAGTTCACGCCGTTTTTCTCGGCCTGGGACTGGCTGGGATTCTCGACGACTTCGACCGAGGCGGGGCGCTCCTCGCCCTCGACGATCCGCGTCGCCTTGAGTTCGTCGTCCTCCTCGACGATGGCGGTCAGCGTGCCCTTCTCGGCCATCCTGGCGATGTCCCGGAGGACGAGGAACATGGGGTACTGGAGCGCGGTGTTCTGGAGTACCGTCTCGCGGTCGCCCTTGAAGCAGGCGAACTCGACGAGTTCCGAGGGGATCTCCTCCTCCTCCTCCTGCCAGGGACCGCCGGCGCGCGGCGGTTCCTCCTCGTAGACCCGCGTCTCGGTGACGCTGGCTTTGAGCTGGGCCGTCGGGGTGTACTTGCTCAGGTCCTCGTCCTCGGCGACGGCCTTCAGGATGAGCGTGTTGTTTCGTCGAGTGAGCGTTACGTCCGCGATTTCGGGGGGGAGGTCGGGGTCCCCCTCGAAGTAGTCCTGCACGTCTTCGAGTGGCAGTTCGAGCGTCGAATGGAGTCGATATACGCGGCCTGACATAGTTTGTTCTCGGCGAGGTGGCACCACTACGCCCGTCTACCCGTCCGTAGGGGACGTGTGCTTATATGACCTACTGTTCCCGTTGCGCGACGAACACGTCGGGGGATCACTCGCCCGCGAGCGTCGCCTCGAGTTCGCCCCGCTCGTCGAGTTCCGCGAGGACGTCGCTCCCGCCGACGAACTCCCCCTCGACGTACGCCTGGGGCGTCGTCTCCCACCCGCTGTGGGATTCGAGCGCGTCCCGGAACTCCGGCAGCGCCGGCAACACGTCCACCGTCTCGAAGTCGTCGACGTACTGGTCGATCAGTTCGAGCGCCCGCTGGGAGTACCCACACTGGGGCATGAGCCGGTTGCCCTTCATGAACAGCACCACGTCGTTCTCCTCGATGGCCGCGTCGACACGCGCCTGTACGTCCTCGGCGTCGAGGTCGCTCCCGGGTTGGAACGTCATGCCGACACGTACGGCGCCACGAGTAAAAGGGGTTGCGCAACCCGAGGGAGCTTACTCCTCGAGTCCCGCGAGCGACGCCGCCACGCCGGTGTACCCCGCCGGCGTCAGCGCCCGAAGCTCCTCGCGCACCGACTCGTCGACGTCCAGGTCGTCGAACAGGGACCGGAAGTCCTCGAGGCTCACCCGCTCGCCCCGGGTGAGTTCCTTCACCCGCTCGTAGGCCTCGGTGTCGCCCTCGCGGCGGAGGATCGTCTGGACCGCCTCGCCGATCACCTCCGGCGTCGCCTCCAGGTCCTCGCGCATGACCGTCTCGTTGGGGACGACCGTTCCCAGTCCCGTCTCGGCCTTGCGGTAGCCGATGAGACAGTGGCCGAGCGCCGCGCCGACGTTCCGCTTGACCGTCGAGTCCGAGAGGTCGCGCTGGAGGCGGGAGGTGGTGACGTAGTCCGCGAGGAAGGTCAGATCCGCGTTCGCCTTCGAGAGGTTGCCCTCGCTGTTCTCGAAGTCGATGGGGTTCACCTTGTGGGGCATCGTCGAGGATCCCGTCTCGCCCTCGACGGCCCGCTGCCCGAGGTAGCGATCCGAGACGTAGCGCCACGCGTCCCGGTCCAGATCCAGGAGGACGTTGTTGACGCCGCGGAGGGCGTCGAACAGCGTCGCGAGGTCGTCACAGGGGTTGATCTGCGTCGCCAGCGGCGTGTGCTCCAGGCCGAGGTCGGCGACGAACGCCCGGGAGAAGCCCCGCCAGTCGACGTCGGGGTAGGCGGCGACGTGGGCGGCGTAGGTACCCGAGGCGCCGGCGAGTTTGCCCGAGAGGCCGGCCGCCGCGTCCCGAACGCGGCCCATCGTCCGCCCGAGGCGGGCGGCGTACACCGCCATCTCCTTGCCGAACGTCGTCGGCGTCGCCGGCTGGCCGTGGGTGCGGGCGAGCATCGGCGTGTCGTCGTACTCGTGGGCCATCGCCGTCAGTTCCTCGCGGACGTCCGAGAGCGCGGGCAGGAGGACGTCCTCGACGGCCGGCCCGACCAGCAGTCGGTGCGCGAGGTTGTTCACGTCCTCGCTGGTCAGCCCGAAGTGGATCCAGGGGTGCAGCGACTCGTCGGTCCGAGTCCGCAGGAAGTACTCCACGGCCTTCACGTCGTGGTTGGTGGCGTCGTACCCCTCGGCGCCCTCGGTTTCGAGGCGCTTGATCAGGCGGGCGTCGTCGGCGCCGAACGACTCGTAGCAGTCGCGCAGCGCCGCCCGCCCGTCGGCGTCGACGGTCAGGGGCGTCGCCTCGAGGTCGGCAAGGGCCAGCAGGTACTCGACTTCGACGCGAACCCGCGCCCGCATGAGCGCCGACTCGCTGGCGTACGGCACCAGCGGTTCGGTGTACCGCGCGTAGCGCCCGTCGAGCGGAGAGACAGCCGCGAGCGGGTCGCTCCGTGGCAGATCCGTCATAGCCGGGACTGGCCGTGGACGACGCAAAAGCGTACCGATCCCCCCGACGATGTCGCAACTGTTTTTCCCACGCGCGCGCCTCCCTCGACCATGCTCCGAATCGCGGGTCTCGCCGGCAATCGCGGACGGAACCTGATGCACATCGCGGATCTGGCGCCCGGCGGCGCCGAGGTGGCCGTCGTCTGCACGGACGGCGAGTCGGCGCCGGTCCTGTCCTCGGCCGCCGACCGCGGCATCCCCACGGAGGTGGTCGCCCGCGGCGACGACGAGTCGACGGCCGACCACGAGTCCCGACTGCTTGACCGCCTCGACGACTACGAGTTCGACCTAGTCTGTATGGACGGCTACATGCGCGTCCTCTCGGCCGACCTGCTCGACGCCCTGCCGACGACGCTCAACGTCCACCCCTCCTTGCTCCCGTCGTTCCGCGGCGACGACGCCCACGAACAGGCGCTCGCGGCGGGCGTCCGAACCACCGGCTGCACCGTCCACGTCGCCACCGAGGACCTGGACGCCGGCCCCATCGTCACCCAGGAGGCGGTACCGGTCCACGAGGGCGACGACGCCGACGACCTGAAGCGCCGGGTCCTCCACGGCGCGGAGTTCAAGGCCTACCCCCGCGCAGTCAGGTGGTTCGCCGAGGACCGCGTCACCGTCGGCGACGACGGCGTCACCGTCGAGGGCGACGAGGCGGGGCAGTTCCCCGCCCGCCGCGTCGTCTCCGACGACCGCAGTCGGACGCTCCGCTACGGCGAGAACCCCCACCAGGACGCCGCGCTGTACGCCGACGCCGCGAGCGACGACGCGAGCGTCGTCCATGCCGACCAGTTGAACGAGGGGGCGAAGGCGCTCTCGTACAACAACTACAACGACGCCGACGCCGCCCTCGACCTGATCCGGGAGTTCGAGGAGCCCGCGGCGGCGGTCATCAAACACACCAATCCGGCGGGGTGTGCGACGGCCGACACCCTCGCCCAGGCATACGACGACGCCCTCTCGACGGACGCCATGAGCGCCTTCGGCGGCATCGTCGCCCTCAACCGCACCTGCGACGCCGCCACGGCCGACGCCATCGTCGAGTCGTTCAAGGAAGTCGTCGTCGCGCCCGGCTACACCGACGGCGCCCTGGACGTCCTCGCCGAGAAGGAGGACCTCCGGGTGCTGGACGTGGGAGCGCTGAGCGACCGGGAGGCGACGCTCGCGGAGAAGCCGCTGACCGGCGGCCGCCTCGTCCAGGAGCGCGACGACTGGGCGCCGACCCGCGAGGACCTGGAGGTAGTCACCGAGCGCCACCCCACGGAGGCGGAGTTCGAGACGATGCTGTTCGCGTGGCGGACGCTGAAACACGTCAAGTCCAACGCCGTCCTCTTCGCGTCGGGCACGGAGACGGTGGGCATCGGCATGGGACAGGTCAGCCGCGTCGACGCCGTCCGACTGGCGGCGATGAAGGCCGAGGAACACGCCGAGGGGAAGTCCGCGGCGGGGGCCGTGATGGCCTCGGACGCCTTCTTCCCGTTCCCGGACGGCGTCGAGGAGGCCGCCGAGGCGGGCGTCGAGGCGGTCGTTCAGCCGGGCGGGTCGGTCAACGACGAGGACGTGATCGCCGCCGCCGACGACCACGGGATGGCGATGGCGTTCACCGGACGGCGGTGCTTCCGGCACGATTAGTGCCGGAAGTCAGCAGGGCGAGCGCCAGCGAGTCCTGCGCGATTTCAGACACGACTGACGGGAGTGTCTGAAGCTCGCCGCGCGAGCGGTAGCGAGCACGGCGGTGTTTCCGGCACGATTAGTGCCGGAAGTCAGCAGGGCGAGCGCCGGCGTCTCGGCACGGGTGACAACGTTTAAGCGCGGCTCGCTATCAGGGTCACCCATGACGACAACCGTCCCCGGACCGACGCTCGGCGTCGTCGGCGGCGGCCAACTCGGTCGCATGCTCGCCGAGGCGGCCGCACCGCTCGGCGTCGAGGTCGTCGTCCTCGATCCGACGCCGGACTGCCCGGCCGCGCCCGTCGCCCGCGACCAGATCGTCGGCGGCTTCGACGACCCCGAGGCGATCGGTCGGCTGGCCGAGCGGACCGACGCGCTGACCTACGAGATCGAACTCGCCGATCCGGACCACCTCGCCTCCGCGAGCGCCGAGGCCGGCGTGCCGGTCCACCCGACGCCCGAGACGCTGCGGACGATCCAGGACAAGTTCGCCGAGAAGGAGATGCTGAGCGAGGCGGGCATTCCCGTGCCCGCGTACCGCCGCGTCGACTCCGTGGCCGACCTGCAAGCCGCAGTCGAGGAGTTCGGCGGCGTCATGCTGAAGGCCCGGGAGGGCGGCTACGACGGCCGGGGCAACGTCCCCGTCCACGCGGCCGACGAGGCCGCGGACGCCCTGCGTGAGGCCGTCGGAACGGCCGAGGATCCCGCCGCGCTGGCGGAGACGTTCGTCGACTTCGAGCGCGAACTCTCGGTCATCGGCGTCCAGGGCGACGGCGAGGTGCGGACCTTCCCCGTCGGGGAGAACGTCCACGAGGCGGAGATCCTGCGGGAGACGGTCGTTCCCGCGCGCACCAGCGAGGCGGTCGCGGAGCGCGCCCAGGCGGTCGCCCGGGACGTCCTCGACGCCCTCGACGGGCGCGGCGTCTTCGGCATCGAACTGTTCGAGACGAGCGAGGGGGAGATCCTGGTCAACGAGATCGCGCCCCGCCCCCACAACTCCGGCCACTGGAGCATCGAGGGCGCGGTCACCTCGCAGTTCGAGCAGCACGCCCGCGCGGTACTGGGGTGGCCGCTCGGCTCGACCCGCCAGCGCGCGCCGACGGTGAGCGCCAACGTCCTGGGGACGGTCGAGGAGCCCCGTCCGGCGCGCCTCGGGAACGTCGAGCGCGTCCTCGAACGCGAGGCGGCCCACCTCCACTGGTACGGCAAGGACGAAGTGCGCCCGCTCCGCAAGATGGGTCACGTGACCGTGACCGACGAGACGGGAGGGTCGGAGCCGACCGCCCTCCTCGAATCGACACGCGAACTGCGCGACGAACTCGGCTTCCAATGACCGACGTCAGCGACCTCGTCGACGACCTGCACGCACAGGCCGAGGCGGACGCCGACCCCGAGACGACCCCGGAGGTGGGGATCATCATGGGTTCGGACTCCGACCTCGACACCATGGCGGGCGCCTACGACGCCCTGCGGGAACTGGGCTTCGCGGAGCAGACGAACTACCACGACGCCCCCGAGGCGCGCTTCACCTTCGAGAGCTACGTCGTCTCGGCCCACCGCACTCCCGACCTGATGTACGCGTACGGGGAGACGGCGGCGGACCGCGGCCTCGACGTGATAATCGCGGGGGCGGGCGGGAAGTCGGCGGACCTGCCGAACATGACCGCGTCCATCGCCTACCCGCTGCCGGTGATCGGGGTGCCGGTCCAGGAGAAGTCGGTCGATTCCGTGATCGGCATGCCGACGGGCGCGCCCATCGTCGCCGTCGACGCGGGCAAGTCGTACAACGCGGCGCTGTCGGCGGTCCAGATCCTCGCGCGCGAACACGGCGAACTCGTCGACCGACTCGACGCCGAACACGCGGCGCTGCGGGCGGACGTGGCGGACGTCTCCCGGGATCTCCACGACCTGGGGATCGACGGCTTCCGGGACCGCCACGAGTAGTTCGAGGCGGCCGCCGTGACAGGCCGTGAATCGGCCGAATACGGCCGCAAAATCGGCCGACAGGACCGAATGGCATAAATCAACGCTTATGGGGGAGCACTCCTAATCGCCAGGACGACAGGAACCAAGGTATGAATCAGTGGATAGCAATCGGTGCGCTCGGCCTCGTGGGCATCGGCATCCCCATCGGCATGATGGTGGTGTCGGCGCTCCTCCGGCCGACCGTCACCGAACAGGGAAAGACCGTCATCTACGAGAGCGGCGAGGTGCCGACGGGGACGGCGCACGTCCAGTTCAACATCCAGTACTACATGGTCGCGCTGCTGTTCGTCGTCTTCGACGTCGAAACCGTCCTGATCTTCCCGTGGACGATGATCTATCGGTCCGCGCTGGAGCAAGGGGCGACGCTGACACAGACCCTCGTGCCGATGCTGGTGTTCATCGGCGTCCTCGTCGTCGGCCTCGTCTGGGCGTGGCGGAACGGTGCGGTCGAGTGGGTCAAGAGTCCGCGCGCGTCCCGCCGTAAAACCGAGAGACAATCATGAGTAGCGAACAGGAACGATTCGTCACCGACACAAGTCAGGTAGGGAGCGAGACACGCGACGCCCGGATCGGGTCCGGGGGCACCGACAACCGGTTCAACTCGAAGCTTCGGGAGGCCTTCGGCTCGTCGCCGTTCATCCTCACGAAGTTCGACCGGTTCATGGAGTGGGTGCGTGGCTCCTCGATGTTCATGCTACAGTTCGGCATCGCCTGCTGTAGCATCGAGATGATGCACACCTACGCGGTCAAACACGACCTCGACCGCTTCGGGGCCGGCGTGCCGCGGGCGTCGCCGCGGCAGGCCGACGTGATCATCGTCCCGGGGACCATCGTCTCGAAGTTCGCCCCGCGGATGAAGCGCGTCTACGACCAGATGCCCGAGCCCAAGTTCGTCGTCGGCATGGGGTCGTGTACCATCTCCGGCGGGCCGTTCCAGGAGGGGTACAACGTCGTCAAGGGCGCCGAGGAGGTCATCCCGGTCGACATCCACGTTCCGGGCTGTCCGCCCCGACCCGAGGCGCTGGTCTACGGCGTCGCGAAGTTGCAAGAACGCATCGCCAACGGCGAGAGTTCGCCGGTCACGGTCAAGCCCTACGAACTCGAACAGTTCGGCGACCTCGACCGCGACGAAGTGGTCGACAAACTCGCCGAGGAAATCGACGAGGACGACCTCGTCATGCGGTACAACTGGGCCGACTCGCCATGAGTCTGGAAGAATCCACGCCGGACACGGTCGAAGAGACGACGGCCGAGGAACTCGAGGACCTGCTGGGCGATCTGGTCCTCGACCGTGACGACCACCTGAACGCGCCGGGCTTCGTCGTCCGACCCGACGAGGTACAGGAGACGCTCTTCCGCCTGCGCGACGAGGCGGGGTTCGATCACTGCTCCTGTGTCACGGCACAGGAGTACGAGGACCGCTACGAGTCCATCTACCACCTCAGGAAGTACGACGACCCGACCGACGAGGTGAGTGTCGTCGTGCCGACGCCGACCGACGATCCCGTGAGCGAGTCGGCCGAACCCGTCTATCGCACGGCCGACTGGCACGAGCGCGAGGCCTACGACCTGGTGGGCATCGAGTACGAGGACCACCCCGACCTGCGGCGCATCCTCCTGCCCGAAACCTGGCAGGGCCACCCCCTCGGCCGGGACTACGACCAGGACCGACCCCAGGTCGTCCCCCTCCGCGAACACGCCAACCCGCTCCAGGAGGACCACGCGAGCGACGCGGGCGACACGATGTTCCTGAACATCGGCCCGCACCACCCGGCGACCCACGGCGTCCTCCACCTCAAGACCGTCCTCGACGGCGAGCAGGTCGTCGACGTGGAGTCCGACATCGGCTACCTCCACCGGTGCGAGGAACAGATCTGTCAGCAGGGCACCTACCGCTACCAGATCATGCCCTACCCCGACCGCTGGGACTACATCTCGGCCGGCCTGCTCAACGAGTGGGCCTACGCCCGCGTGGCGGAGGACCTCGCGGACATCGAGGTGCCCGAGTACGCGCAGGTGATCCGGACCATGGGCGCCGAACTCTGCCGGATCGCGGCGCACATGCTCGCGGTCGGCACCTTCGCGCTCGACGTCTACGGCGACTTCACCGCCATCTTCATGTACGCCGTCCGGGACCGCGAGAAGGCCCAGAACATCCTCGAGGAACTCACGGGCCAGCGGCTCATGTTCAACTACTTCCGCCTCGGCGGGGTGGTCTGGGACCTGCCCGAACCCCGCGACGAGTTCTTCGAGATGGTCCGGGACTTCCTCGACGACCTCCCGGAGGCCCTCGAGGAGTACCACGACCTCATCTCGGCCAACGAGATCCTGCAGGTCCGCACCGTCGACACGGGCGTCCTGCCACCCGAGGTGGCGAAGAGCTACGGGGCCACGGGGCCAGTCGCCCGCGGGTCGGGGGTCGACTACGACCTGCGACGGGACGACCCCTACGGCTACTACGACGAACTCGACTGGAACGTGGCCGTCGAGGACGGCTGTGACAACTACAGCCGTCTCCTCGTCCGCCTGCGAGAGGTCGAGGAGTCCGCGAAGATCATCGAACAGTGCGTCGACCTCCTGGAGGACTGGCCCGAGGACGACCGGACGATCCAGTCCAACGTCCCCCGGACCATCCGCCCGGACGACGACGCCGAAATCTACCGCGCCGTCGAGGGCGCCAAGGGCGAACTCGGCATCTACATGCGCGCGGACGGCACCGAGAAGCCCGCCCGATTCAAGATCCGGAGCCCGTGCTTCTCGAACCTGCAGACGCTCCCGGAGATGTCGAACGGCGAGTACATCCCCGACCTGATCGCCTCCCTGGGTAGCCTCGACATCGTTCTCGGCGAGGTGGACCGCTGATGGACGGGCTACTGCTCCAGTCGGGGACGACCACCCCGACCGGGACCGCGAACGCGACGGCCAACGCCTCCGCGGCCGGTCCCGTGACGACGCTGCCCGAGACGATTTCGGGCGCGCTCGGTCTCTCGGGCACCCTCGGCGACGTGGTGGGCGGCCTGATCGGCGCCTTCCTCATCGCCAACATCATGCTCGGCATGACGGCGCTGGCCGGGCCGTGGGCCAAGCGGAAGATCACGGCCGCCTTCACCGACCGGATCGCGGTCAACCGGATCGGGCCCTTCGGCCTGCTGATCATCGTCGCCGACGCGGTGCGCCTGCTGTCGAAGGAACTGATCGTTCCGGACGGCGTCGACCGCCCGGCGTGGGACATCGCGCCGATCGTCCTGCCGTTCTCCGCGCTGCTGGGCTTCGCGGTGATCCCGCTGGGGAGCGGCCTCCAGCTCGCCGACCCCGAGACGGGCATCGTCTTCGCGTTCGCCGCCGCCTCCATCGCGTCGCTCGGCCTCGTCATGGCCGGCTACGCCTCGAACAACAAGTACTCGCTGCTGGGGTCGCTGCGCTCCATCGCACAGAACCTCGCGTACGAGATCCCGCTGGTCGTCACGGCGGCGTCGGTGATCATCTTCGCCGGCACGCTCCAGACCAGCGAGATCGTCGCCGCACAGACCGAGACGCTGGTGTCGGTCGCCGGGGTGGCGATTCCCGCGTGGTACGCCTTCGTCAACCCCTTCGCGTTCGTGCTGTTCGTGCTGGCGAACCTGGCGGAGATCGGTCGGAACCCGTTCGACATCCCCGAGGCGCCGACCGAAATCGTCGCCGGGTACCAGACCGAGTACTCCAGCGTCTACTTCGTGCTGTTCTACCTCGGGGAGTTCATCCACATCTTCCTGGGCGGCGCGCTGATCGCCGTCCTCTTCCTCGGTGGGCCGGCCGGTCCGGTCCTGCCCGGGTTCGTCTGGATGGTCATCAAGATGTGGGCGTTCTTCCTGTTCACGCAGTGGGCCCGGTCGGCGGTCCCGCGCGTGCGTATCGACCAGTTGATCGAAATCGGCTGGAAGGGGATGCTCGTGCTCTCCTTCGCCAACCTAGTGCTCACCGCAATCCTCGTCGGAGTGATCGCGTAATGATTGGAATACTGAAAGGCATGGCGACGACGATGAAACACGCGCTGGACGGCAAGACGTTCACCGTCGAATATCCGGACGTGGCGCCGGAGGTCAGTCCGCGGTTCCGCGGCGTCCACAAGTTCAGCCAGGAGCGGTGCATCTGGTGTCGACAGTGCGAGAACGTCTGTCCGAACGACACGATCCAGATCGTCCAGGACGACCAGCGCAACGGCGAACAGTACAACCTCCACATCGGGCAGTGCATCTACTGCCGGCTCTGCGAGGAGGTGTGTCCGGTGGACGCCATCCTGCTCACCCAGAACTTCGAGTTCACGGCCGACACCAAAGACGACTTCGTCTACAACAAGGAACAGTTGAAGAACGTCCCGTGGTACAAGGGCATCGACCCGCTGGAATCCCGCAATCCCGACCGGAGCGCGTGGATCGGCGAGGGCGACGGAGAGATCGACTACCAGTGATGTCCGGGCCGGCACTGCGCCGTCTCGAAACGTTCAAAGGAATACCTCAAGCAAACTCAAGCAATGGTGTATGAAACGATCGCGTTCGCGCTGTTCGCCCTGATCACACTGGGCTGCAGCCTGGGCGTCGTCCTGGTCGAGGACGTGTGGCACTCCGCACTCCTCCTCGGCGGCGCCCTGTTGAGCGTCGCGGTACATTACGTGATGATGCAGGCGGAGTTTCTCGCCGCCATGCAGATCCTCGTCTACGTGGGCGGGGTGCTCATCCTCATCACGTTCGCCGTGATGCTCACGAAATCGACCTCGGCAGCGGAATCGACTTCCACGGAGGTGCGTGAGACGTGACGACGAAGCCGAAACTCAGGACCGGCTCGCACCTGCTTCCAGGCCTCGCGGCCGTCGCGCTGTTCGTCGTGCTGGCCGCGGCGATCGTCCGTGCCTCCTTCGGCGACCCACAGGGGTTCGCCGCGGACGCCCCGATCACCGCGAGCATCGGGTACGCGATGTTCAACCTCGACATGGGCGCAGTCCCGGGCGAGGGGATGATCGTCGCGTTCATCCTCATCGCGGTGGTGCTGGACGCCGCACTCGACGGGGCGCTCCTGCTCGCGAAACGCGAGGAGGAAGGGAGTGCCGTCGCGCTCCTCGCCGACGGCGGCCGGCAGGTCCGCGACCGGCTCCGTGACGATACGGAGACGGACGCGGACGAGGGAGGTGACCGCTGATGGTCCCGGTCCAGTGGTACCTCCTGCTCGCCGCGGCCGTGTTCTGCATCGGCCTGTTCGGCATCCTGACCCGACAGAACGCGCTGCTGTTCCTCATGTCGGTCGAACTGATGCTGAACGCGGCCAACATCAACCTCGTGGCCTTCTCGGCCTACTGGGGGAACGTCACGGGACAGACGTTCAGCCTGTTCACGCTGGCGCTCGCCGCCGCGGAGGTCGCGGTGGGCATCGGCATCATCCTCGTGTTGTATCGCAACTTCGGCGATATCGACGTGACGCTGGCCAAGGAGATGAGGTGGTAAGATGGTCGGAGCATTCGACTACGCGCCCGCCATCGTCCTCCTCCCGTTCCTCTCGTTCCTCGTGTCGCTCGCGGGCGGGAAGTACCTCCCCAAGGGCGGCGCGTTCGGCGGCATCGCCGCCACCGCGGGGTCGCTCGTGCTGTCGGCGTGGGTCTTCCTGACCGTCAGCGACGGCAACGTCTACAACGCCACCCTCTACGAGTGGGCCACGGGCGTCGGCGAGGAGACGGCCACCCTCACGTTCGGCCTGCTGCTCGATCCGCTGGCGGCGATGATGCTGCTCATCGTCTCGCTGGTTTCGCTTCTGGTCCACGTCTTCAGCCTCGGCTACATGAACGACGAGGGCGAGACCGGGCTCCCCCGGTATTACGCCGGCCTCGGCCTCTTCACCGCCTCCATGCTCGGGTTCGTCGTCGCCGACAACCTGCTCATGGCGTTCATGTTCTTCGAACTCGTCGGCCTCTGTTCGTACCTCCTGATCGGCTTCTGGTTCCGCGAGTCGGGGCCGCCGAGCGCCGCGAAGAAGGCGTTCCTCGTCACCCGGTTCGGCGACTACTTCTTCCTCGTCGGCGTCGTCGCCGTCTTCGCCACCTTCGGCACCGCGAAGTTCGCGGGCGAGGGAGCGTTCCCGGTGCTCGCGGAGGAGGCCCTCGCCGGGTCCGCCGAGGCGGTGACCACCTTCGGCTTCGCGCCGGAGACGTGGTTCACCATCCTCGGCCTGCTGATCCTCGGCGGCGTGATCGGGAAGTCCGCGCAGTTCCCGCTTCACACCTGGCTCCCGGACGCCATGGAGGGTCCGACGCCCGTCTCCGCGCTCATCCACGCCGCGACGATGGTCGCGGCCGGCGTCTACCTGGTGGCGCGGATGTACGGCTTCTACGCGCTTTCCCCCACCGCTCTCGGCATCATCGCGCTGGTCGGCGGGTTCACCGCCCTCTTCGCCGCGACGATGGGCGTCGTCAAGCGGGAGATCAAGCAGGTCCTCGCCTACTCCACCATCTCGCAGTACGGCTACATGATGCTGGGGCTGGGCGCCGGCGGCTACGTCGCCGCCACCTTCCACCTCATGACCCACGCCTTCTTCAAGGCGCTCCTGTTCCTCGGCGCTGGCTCGGTCATCATCGCCATGCACCACGACGAGGACATGTGGAACATGGGCGGGCTCAAAGAGGAGATGCCGGTGACGTACTACACGTTCCTCGCCGGTTCGCTCGCGCTCGCGGGCATCTTCCCCTTCGCGGGCTTCTGGTCGAAGGACGAGGTGCTCTACGAGACGCTCATTCACGGGCTCGGGGGGGCGCCGCTCCTGCTGGCGGGCTACGCGATGGGCCTCGTCGCCGTCTTCTTCACCGGCTTCTACACCTTCCGGATGGTCTTCTTGACCTTCCACGGTGAGCCCCGGACGGAGACGGCGGCGGACCCACACGGCGTCCGCTGGAACGTGAAGGGGCCGCTGGTCGTCCTCGGAATCCTCGCCGCCACCACCGGGGTCGTCAACATGGTGCCCGTCGAGAAACTGCTCGGAATCACGGGCATCGACTTCCTGCACCAGTGGCTCGACGGCGGCTTCGAGGCGCTGACTGCCCACCACTACGGCGACGTGCTCCCGTACTCGTCGGCCTACATCGGCGGGGAGACGACGACCGTCGCAGTCGGTGCGGCCGTCTCGCTTGGCCTCGCGCTCGCCGGAGCGGGGCTCGCTCACGTCCTCTACAACAAGCCCAGCCCCGCCGAGCACACGGAAAAACTCGGCTCGATCAAGACGCTGTGGTACAACAACTACTACCAGGACGAATACCAGGTCTGGATCGCCGAGTCGGTCGTCCTGCCCCTCGCACGGCTGGCGGATAAGTTCGACCAGGGCGTCGTCGACGGCGTCGTCGACGGCGTCTCGTCGGTGAGCCTGTTCGCCGGAAGCCGCATCCGGCGGCTCCAGACCGGACTGGTGACGAACTACGCCGCGCTCCTCACCCTCGGGCTGACGGCGTTGCTGGTGGTCTTCGGCGTCATGGGAGGGTGGTTCGCATGATAATCGAAGCGCTGATCGCCATCACGTTCGTCGCCTCGATGGCCGTGTTGCTGGCCCCGGACGAGTGGGCCGGCCGCCTCGCGGCGGCGCTGAGCCTGCTCCCCGTCGCGGGGAGCCTCTACATGTGGAGTCGCTTCGACGCGACGGGCAACGCCCTCACCGGCGGTGACCTCGCGTTCGAGACGATGATCCCGTGGCTGGAACTCGGTGGGTACACGATCAACTGGCACGTCGGCGTCGACGGCATCGGCCTGCCGCTGGTGGTGCTCACCACCGTCCTGACGACGCTCGCCATCGTGAGCGCGTGGACCCCGATCGACGACCGCCAGTCCCAGTTCTACGGGCTGATGCTGTTCATGGAGGCGAACCTGCTGGGCGTGTTCACCGCGCTCGACTTCTTCGTCTGGTTCGTCTTCTGGGAGGCCGTCCTCCTGCCGATGTACTTCCTCATCGGCGTCTGGGGCGGCCCGCGGCGGAAGTACGCCGCGATCAAGTTCTTCGTCTACACCAACGTCGCGTCGCTGGCGATGTTCATCGGCTTCGTCGCGCTGGTGTTCGGCCTGGGCGACTCGGTGTCGTCGCTGGACATGCCCGCCATCGCGCAGGCGTTGCGCGCGGGCGAACTCGGGTCGTTGTACGGAATTCCGGCCGCGACGCTGCGGAGCGTCGCCTTCGTGGCGATGTTCCTCGGCTTCGCGGTGAAGGTGCCGGTCGTCCCCTTCCACACGTGGCTGCCGGACGCCCACGTCGAGGCGCCGTCGCCGGTGTCGGTGATGCTGGCGGGCGTCCTTCTGAAGATGGGGACCTACGCACTGCTGCGGTTCAACTTCACGATGCTGCCGGAGACGGCGACGGCCTTCGTCGTCCCCATCGCCCTGATCGCCGTCGTGAGCGTCATCTACGGTGCGATGCTCGCGCTGGCCCAGCAGGACCTCAAGCGCATCGTCGCGTACTCCTCCGTCTCCTCGATGGGCTACGTGATCCTCGGCCTCGTCGCCTACACCACCTACGGGGTCGGCGGCGCGACGTTCCAGATGATCGCCCACGGCCTCATCTCCGGGCTGATGTTCATGTCGGTCGGCGTCATCTACAACGCGACCCACACCCGGATGGTGGGCGACATGTCCGGGATGGCCGACCGGATGCCGGTCACCGTCGGCATCCTGGTCGCCGGCGCCTTCGGCTACATGGGCCTGCCCCTGATGGCCGGCTTCGCCGGCGAGTTCTTCATCTTCAAGGGCGCCTTCGCGTCGACGGTGCACGCGGCCATGCCGCTCTTTACCGCCGTCGCGATGTTCGGCATCGTCGTCGTCGCGGGCTACCTGCTCTTCGCGATGCAGCGGACCCTCTTCGGCTCGTTCCGCCTGGAGACCGACTACGAGGTGGGCCCGGCCGCGCTCCACGAGACGGCGCCGCTCGCCGTCCTGCTCGCGACCATCATCCTCCTCGGGGTCGCGCCCGACCTCTTCTTCGGGATGATCCAGGACGCGGTCGATCCCCTCCTCGACTTCGGAGGTGACCTCTCGTGATCCCCATCCAGACACAACTGCCGACGTGGACGGCCGTCGCGCCGACGCTGCTGCTCGGCCTGACGGCGCTCGTCCTGTTCTTGGCCGACAGCATCGACCCCGACTCCACGCGACCCACGGCGCTCGCCGGCATCTCGGTGCTCGGGAGCGTCGCGGCCCTTGCCGTCGCCGGCTGGTTCCTGCTCGCCGGCACCGGCCAGGAGGGCGGCGCGATCGAACTCTACGGTGGCTCCCTCGTCGTCGACGGACTGAGCCTGTTCTTCACGGTTCTCTTCGCGAGCGTCGCCGCCATGGTGTCGCTCGCGAGCTACGACTACCTGCGTGGCCACGCCTACCAGGCGGAGTTCTACTCCCTGGTGATGCTGGCCGCGACGGGGATGAGCCTCATGGGGTCGGCGGGGTCGCTGGCGACGGTGTTCGTCAGCCTCGAACTCGCGTCGCTGCCCTCGTACGCCCTCGTGGCCTTCCTCAAGGACAACCGGGGGAGCGTCGAGGCGGGGCTGAAGTACTTCCTCGTCGGCGCCGTCTCCTCGGCGGTGTTCGTCTTCGGCATCTCGCTCGTCTACGCCGCCACCGGCTCGCTCCTGCTGTCGGACGTCGCCGGAGCCATCGGATCCGCGGGTGACCTCGTCGGCATCGCGGGCGTGGGCGTGGTCATGATCGCCGGCGGCTTCGCGTTCAAGACCGCCTCCGTGCCCTTCCACTTTTGGGCGCCGGAGGCCTACGAGGGCGCCCCGGCACCCATCAGCGCCTTCCTCTCGTCGGCGTCGAAGGCGGCCGGCTTCGCCGTCGCGTTCCGCGTCTTCGCCGTCGCCTTCCCCATCGAGTCGGTCGTGCCCATGGGCATCGACTGGCCTCTCCTGTTCGCCGTCCTCGCCGTCATCACGATGACGGTCGGCAACTTCGCGGCGGCGACCCAGGAGAACGTCAAGCGGATGCTGGCGTACTCCTCGGTGGGCCACGCCGGCTACGCGCTGATCGGCCTCGCCGCCCTCTCGGGCGGCGGCCCCAACGGGAACGTGATGGGCGCGAGCATGGCCCACCTGCTCGTCTACGGGTTCATGAACACCGGTGCCTTCCTGTTCATCGCGATGGTCGAACACTGGGAGGTCGGCCGCACCTTCGAGGACTACAACGGGCTGGCGACCCGGGCGCCGGTCGCCTGCCTCGCGATGACCGTGTTCATGTTCTCGCTGGCCGGCCTGCCGCCCTTCGGCGGGTTCCTCTCGAAGTACGCCCTCTTCTACGGGGCGATCCAGGGCGGCTTCTGGTGGCTCGCCGCGGTCGGTGCGATCAACAGTGCCCTGTCGCTGTTCTACTACTCCAGGGTCGTGAAGGCGATGTGGATCGAGGACCCCTCGGGCTCCTTCGACCTCGGATCGACGCCGCTCGGCCTCTACGCCGCGGTGATGGTCGCCGCCGTCGGCACGCTCCTGCTCCTGCCGGCGTTCGGCCCCGTCGTCGAGACGGCACAGAGCGCCGCCACGGCGCTGTTCGCGTAGGTCAGCCGAGCGTCGATCCGACCGCTCGCGTCACTTCCTTCGACCGGTCGACCGTGATGCCGTCGGTGGTGATGAACACGCCGTGGTCGCCCTTCACGACGCGCGTCACGAACCCGTTCTCGAAGACCCGGAGCGTGTACTGGTACTCGCCGAGTTCGCTCCCCTCGTAGGCCGTCTGGGCGCGAAAGCCCACCGCCTCGTGTTCCACCCAGCGCGAGAGGTCAGCGTCCGCCTCCAGATCAGAGCGAAGGTACACCTGTTCGTACTCGTCCGGGGTGAAGTAGACGATGCTCCGGAGACTGTCGCCGACCGCGGTTCGACAGGCGCTCACCAGTTGCTCCTCGAGCGACGGATCGACGAGGTCGCGGTGCTCGCTCATGTTGCATGGTGTCACGTCACACGTATGGTTAATTCCATCGGCGACGCGGGACGGTAGGGTTTTGGGCGCCCGCCGTAACCCACGAACATGGTCAGGCGGCTGGTGCTCGGGTGCGGTCACGCCGGGGAGACGGTCGTCGGCGTGGTCTCGACGTGGGGCGGCGAACTCCGGGTCGTCGTTCCCGAGGACGCCCCGACGGACGCGATCGAGGCGAACGCGGAGGTGGTCACGGGCGACCCCGCCGATCCGGAGACGTACCCGGAGTCGGCCGACGTGGTGCTCGTCCTCGGCGACGACCCCGAGCGCAACGTCGCCGCGGCCGAGCGGGCCCGAGAGGCGTTCCCCGACGCCCTGCTCGTGGCGTCGACGGGGGACGACGGCGACCCGCGAGCGCTCGACGCCGTCGCGGACCGGGTGATCGACACCCGCGGCGTCGTCACCGACCGCCTCCTCGACTCGGTGACGGGCGACGACGCCGAGCGGGTGTGGCGACTGTTGAGCGTCCTGCGTGGGATCGACGGCCGACTGGCGGTCGTGATGCACGACAACCCCGACCCCGACGCCATCGCGTCGGCGCTCGCGCTGGCCGAAATCGCCCGCTCGGTGGGCGTCGACGCCGACCCGTGTTACTACGGCGACATCTCCCACCAGGAGAACCGCGCGCTGGTGAACCTGCTGGAGCTCGACCTCCGCAACCTCGCGGCGACGGAGGACCTCGAGGAGTACGGCGGCGTGGCGCTGGTCGATCACTCCCGCCCCGGCGTGAACGACGGCCTCGACCCCGACACCCCCGTGGACGTGGTCGTGGATCACCACCCGCCGCGGGCGCCGGTCGAGGCACGCTACGTGGACCTGCGGAGCGACGTCGGGGCGACGAGTACGCTCCTCGCGGAGTATCTGAACCGCCTCGGCCTCGATCCGGGCCGCGAGGTGGCGACCGCGCTCCTGTACGGCATCCGCATCGACACCCGGGAGTTCACCCGCGAGGCCGTCGAGGCGGACTTCGAGGCCGCCGCCTACCTCCACGACCACGTCGACGAGTCCGTCCTGGACCGGGTGGAGTCCCCGAGCATGAGCCCCGAGGTGCTGTCGACGCTGGCGGCGGCGATCCGGAACCGGGACGTGCGGGGCGACGTGCTCACCACCGGCGTCGGTCGCATCCGCGACCGGGACGCCCTGGCACAGGCCGCCGACAAACTGCTCGACATGGAGGGGGTCTGCATCACCGTCGTCTACGGGTTCATGGACGAGACGGTGTACGTCTCCGGACGCGCCCGGGGAACGGAGGTCGACCTCGGGGAGGTGTTGCGCGACGCCCTCGGCGCCATCGGCAGCGCCGGCGGCCACGCCGACATGGCGGGCGCCCAGATTCCGCTCGGCATCCTCGGCTCCGTCGACGAGGAGTCGACCGACTCGCTGCAGCGGGTGGTCGACGAGGTGATCGCCGAACGAGTGTTCGAGGTGCTGGAGAACCCCCCGAGCGCCCCGCGCCGCGACCCGACCGCCGCCGACATCGCCTTCGAGTTCCCCCTGGCCGACGAGGGCTGACTGCCGTCGGGCCGCGACGACCACCCTTTTGAGAGTCGGCCGCGTACGACGGGCCGATGGCCGACAACGCGACCGTCGAGGAGTACATGACCCGTGACGTGGCGACCGTCTCGCCCGACGATTCGGTCGCCGAGGTGTCGCGGCGGATCGTCGAGAGCGACGGCCACACCGGCTTCCCGGTGACCGACGGCCGGCAGGTCGAGGGGTTCATCAGCGCCCGTGACCTACTGCTCGCCGACGACGACGCGCTGGTGTTCACCGTGATGTCCGACGACCTCGTGGTCGCACATCCGGAGATGAAGGTCAACGACGCCGCGCGGGTGATCCTCCGCTCGGGCATCCAGAAACTGCCAGTCGTCGACGACGCGGGCAACCTCGTCGGCATCATCTCGAACACGGACGTCATCCGGAGTCAGATCGAGCGGGCGACGCCCAAGAAGGTCGACAAACTCCTGCACACGCTGGAGGAGATTCACGACATCGACGCCGCGGAGGAGCGGCGACGGGTCGAACTGGCCGACCTCACGCCGACGCAGGCGCGGGTCTACGCCGACGAGTTACAGGGCCGGAGCTACGAACTCGAACACGGGCTGGCCGAACCGCTGGTCGTCATCGACAACGACGGCACGCTCCTCCTCGCCGACGGCCACCACCGCGTCATGGCGGCGAACCGCCTCGACATCGAAGAGATGGACGCCTACGTCATCGTCATCGACGCCGGGGCCGAACTCGAACTCGGGATGCAACGCACCGCCGAGAAGGAGGGCCTGGAGACCATCGACGACATCTCGGTCGTCGACTACGCGCGCCACCCGCTGATCGAGACGACCGAGCGCCTCCAGGAGGAGGACCGCTAGGCGCCGACCCCGCGATCGGTCGTCCCCTCGTCGACGGCGTCCCCGCCGTCGTCGTCGGTTCCTTCGTCGTCGGTTCCGTCGTCGTCACCGCCGTCGTCACCGTCGGTTCTGCCGTCGTCACCGTCGCTCCCGTCTTCGTCACCGTCGTCACCGTCGCTCCCGTCGTCGTCACCGTCGTCCTCTCCATCGCTCCCGTCCTCGTCCGGGCGGTCCACACCCACCAGGTCGAGTTCGGGAACCAACATGCCGAGCACCGAGAGCGAGTAGTACCGGACGAAGGTGAGGACGGGCACCTGCACGAGGAGGCTCACGACGATCAGCGCGAGGACGAACAGGATCACCAGCGGGACGACGACGACCCACACGACGTGGCCAGCGCCCCCGGCCGACAGCGCGAGGAGCAGGGCACCGCCCACGAGGGCGAACGGGATCGCCACGACAACGGCGGCGAGGAGGACGACGATGGAGACGGCGATGCTCACCGCGATGCCGAGGACGAACTTCGCGACGACGTAGAGGGCGACCTGCTTCCACTCGGCACGGATCGTCGGCCAGATGCGTCGCCAGGCGTCGACGACGCCCCGGTCCTCGACAAGCATCGTCGGCACCACGAAGTCGGTCGTCAGGCCCAGGAACACGCTCGTGGCGATGCCGACGACGACGAACAGGACGAGCAGCGGCACGAACAGGAC
Organism: Haloplanus sp. GDY1; assembly: GCF_023703775.1. Lineage (NCBI taxonomy): Archaea > Methanobacteriati > Methanobacteriota > Halobacteria > Halobacteriales > Haloferacaceae > Haloplanus > Haloplanus halophilus. Next base: position 788,693 of record NZ_CP098514.1, read on the forward strand.
GAGGAGTATCGGCGAGAGGCCGATCCCGCCGAGGAGGACGAGCAGGAAGGGGACGGCGAGCAGCAACAGCGTGACGAGGCCGACGGCGAGTCGGAAGGCGAACAGGCGCAGGCCGGGGCGGAACTCCTCGCTGAAGGGGCCGCGGATCGACACCTCGCGGTCGCGGAGGCCGCGAACGAGCACGAACTCCATCACGGCGCCGACGAGGCTCCACAGGAGGAAGAGCGCGACGACGAGGAGGACCAGTCCGGCGACGATGGCCACCGCCGACCCGACGTCGGGCATCGACGGCGGGGACACGTCCGACGGCATCTCGGACCCGGAGGGAACGCTCGTGTTGCCGCCGCCGGACGGGACGCCGCCGCCCACGCCGACGAAGAGGGCGATCAGCGCGAGGCGGAGCCAGCGCCCCCGATCCAGGGGGAGGAGGAGGTCTTCGGTCGCGTCACGGGCGTCCGAGAGGGCCGCGAGGGCGTACCAGGAGGGCATACCGGATACCCCGCAGTCAGGTGACAAAAATGCAGGGGGTCGTCTTCCGGCTCGGAGAACCGCCGACGCGCGGGCGACGCGACTTTATCCGAGGCCGCGGAACGGAGGGGCATGACGACGCCGTTCGAACGCCGGACTCGCCGCGCCCAGTCGCGACTGCGTGCCCTCGGCGCCGACGCCCTCGCCCTCTCGCCCGGGCGGGATCTGTACTACCTGAGCGGGGTGGACGCCGAGCGAAGCGACCGGCTCACGCTGCTCGTGGTGCCCGCGGACGGCGACCCCACGTTCGTGGTCCCCGGCCTCGAAGCCGGCCCCGTCCGGGCGGCCACGTGGGTCGACGACGTGCGCACCTGGGCCGACGAGACGGGACCCGACCCCGTCCTCGACCCGCTCCTCGATACCCTCTCGCCGTCTCGCGTCCTCCTCGCCGATCGGATGTGGGCGGCCGTCGCTCACTCCCTCCGGGAGCGGTTGCCCGAGGCCTCCTTCGGCCTCGCGAGCGAGGTGCTGGCTCCCCTCCGCCGGCGGAAGGACGACGCGGAACTCGACGCCCTCCGGGCGGCCGCCGGGGCGGCCGACGCGACGATGGAGGACGTGCGTGCCCTCGGCGTCGACGCCGTTGGGCGGACGGAGGCCGACCTCGCGGCGTTCGTCGAGGACCGACTGGCGGCACACGGCGGCACGGGCGTCGCCTTCGACACCATCGTCGCCGCGGGGCCGAACGGCGCCGACCCCCATCACGCGAGCGGCGACCGGGAGATTCGACCGGGCGACCCCGTCGTCCTCGACTTCGGGACGCGGGTGGACGGCTACGTCAGCGACCAGACCCGGACCGTCGTCTTCGACGGCGACCCGCCCGCGGCGTTCGAGGACGTCCACCGGGTCGTCCGCGAGGCCCAGGCGGCGGGGGTCGACGCCGTCGAACCCGGCGCGTCCACGGGCGCGGTGGACCGGGCCGCCCGGTCGGTCGTCGAGGCCGCGGGCTACGGCGACCGGTTCGTCCACCGGACGGGCCACGGCGTCGGCCTCGACGTCCACGAGTCGCCCGACGTCGTCGCCGGCGGCGACGTGGAACTCGAACCGGGGATGGTCTTCAGCGTCGAACCCGGCGTCTACCTCCCCGACCGCTTCGGCGTGCGGATCGAGGACCTCGTGGTCGTCACCGAGTCGGGGGCCGAGCGGCTCAACCGGACGGATCGGGGCTGGCGGCCCTGATCACCCTTCGCCGACCCCGAGTAGCGCGTCCACGTCGGCGTGATCGGTCAGCAGGTCGCCCATCACCTCGACCGTGCGCTCGTCGCGCGTGCGGCCGCTCCGGACCACCTCCTCGGCGCGTTCGAGCGTCGTGAGCGTGTCGGCCGAGCAAAGCAGGATGGGGACGCCCTTCTCGGCGGCGGTGCCGAGGACCGCCGCAGGCGGCCGTCGACCGCCCGTGAGCACCAGACACTTCACCCCGGGCGCTTCGAGCGCGGCTGTGTGGATGTCCGACCGGTCACCCCCCGTGACGACCGCGGCGTCTTTCGTCCGGCGGAAGAAGCGAAGCGCCTCCTCGCCGCTCATCGCGCCGACGAGGAACCGCTCGACGACGCCGTCGGTCGGGACGTCGGTCAGGAGTTCGGCGCCGAGTTCGCCCGCCAGGTCGGCGACGCTGACCCCCGCGAGTTCCGACTCGCGGGGCAGGACGCCCAGGACGGGAATCCCCTTCCCCTCGAGGAACGGCGCGACGAGGCTCTCCACCTCGTCGTAGGCGGCGTCGGCCACGCGGTTGAAGAGGACGCCCGCCAGCCGGTCGCCCAGCCGTCGGGCCGCAGCGAGCGTCTCGTCGACGTCCGTCGGCGTCCCGTACTCCGCGACCAGGACCACCTCGGCGTCGAGCAGTTCCGCCACGTCGGCGTCGGTCAGGTCGACGACGCCCCCGGTGGTCACGCGGCCGCCCCCCTCGACGATCACCAGGTCCCGCCCCTCGGCGACGGCGTCGAAGCCCTCGCGGACGCGCTCGCGGAGTTCGTCGGGGCGCTCCCGGCCCTCCAGCGCCGACCGGACGAACGTCGGCGAGTAGACGATGGGCTCCATCTCGTGCATCTCGTCGTCGGTGTCGAGGAGTTCGCGCGCCAGCATGGGGTCGCGGTCCAGCGTCTTGCCCACCTGGCTCTGGAGGCGCGTCCCCTTCGGTTTCATGTAGCCGACGCTCCGGCCCCGGGCCTGTGCGTGGCGGCCGAGCGCGACGGCGATGGCCGTCTTGCCTGTGCTCTCTCCGGTCGCGGTGACGAGTAGGGTGTTCATAGGTTGTCTGGATCGACGGTGAGTCTGAGGTCGACGGCCCGCACGCCGTCCGGGCGGGCGACGAGCGGGTTCACGTCGAGTTCGAGGATGGCGGGGAAGTCGGTGACGAGCTGTGAGAGGCGGCCGAGCGTCTCGGCGACGGCCGCCCTGTCGACGGGCTCGCGGCCCCGGGCGCCGGACAGGAGCGGCGAGGCCTTGATCCCGTCGAGCATCGACAGCGCCTCGGACTCGGCGAGGGGGGCGAGCCGAACCGCGGTGTCCTCCATCACCTCGACGAAGACGCCCCCGAGGCCGAAGAGGACCAGCGGCCCGAACTGCGGGTCGCGGTTCGTGCCCGCGATGGTCTCGACGCCCGACTCCATCTCGACCCGCTCTTGGACCTGCACGCCGAGTATCGTCGCGTCCGGCTGGTAGTTGCGCGCCCGGGCGACCAGGTCCTCGAAGGCGTCGTACACCTCCTCCTGTGGCACGCCGACCTTCACGCCGCCGATGTCGGACTTGTGGAGGATGTCGGGGCTGACGATCTTCATGACCACGTCGCCGTCGATCCCTTCGGCCACCTCGAGGGCGTCGACCGGCGACTCGACCACCTCGCCCGCTGGCGTCGGGATCCCGTAGGCGTCGAGCAGGGGCATGGCCTCGACGCCGAGGCGGGTCCGACCCCGCTCGCGGGCCCGCTCCAGCACCGCCCGGGCGGCCTCCCGGTCCACGTCGTAGGTGGTCGGTGACGGGCGCTCCCGCTCCCGGATCTCGCGGTACCGGGCGAGCGTGCCGAGGCTGCCGACCGCCCGCGCGGGGTCGAAGTAGTTGGGGATGCCCGCCGCGTCGAGGGCGTCGTCAGCCGCCCGGGCCCGTTCGCCGCCCATCAGACACGTCGTCACGGGGAGGCCGTGACGCGCCTGGAGGTCGGCCACGTCGACCGCCAAGTCGGCGAAATCGAGCGTCGCGGTCGGGGCCGCGATGACGACGGCCGACCCCACGGCGTCGTCCGCGAGGACGGCGTCGACGGCCGCGCGCATGCGCTCGTTGTCCGCGTCGCCGATGACGTCGACGGGGTTGTAGACGTTCGCCCCTTCGGGCAGGCGGTCACGGAGTCGGTCCAGCGTGTCGGGGCCGAACTCCGCGAGCGACAGGGGCTCCTCGCCGACGGCGTCGGTGGCCATCACGCCCGGCCCGCCCGCGTTGGTGACGACGGCCACCCCGTCGCTCTCGGGGACGGGCTGCCCGGCGAGGACGCGCGCGGCGTCGAAGAGGTCCTGGACGGTGTCGGCGCGGATCACCCCCGCCTCCCGGAGGCCCGCCTCGTAGGCGCGGTCACGGCCGGCCATCGCGCCCGTGTGCGACGAGGCGGCCTGTGCCCCCGCCTCGGTCCGCCCCGACTTGACGACGACGACGGGCGTCTCGGGGGTCACCTCCCGGGCGACGTCGACGAACCGGCGGCCGTCCTCGACGCTCTCGAGGTAGCCGACGACGACGTCCGTTCCCTCGTCGTCGCCCCACGCCGCCACGAAGTCGGACTCGTCGAGGACCGCCTTGTTGCCGAGCGACACCACGTCCTTGAAGCCGACGCCGTGGTCGGCCGCCCAGTCGAGGACGGCGGTGACGAACGCGCCCGACTGGCTCAGAAAGGAGACGGATCCGGCGGGCGCCGACCGCGGGGCGAAGGTCGCGTTCAGCCCCACCGGGGTGCTGACGATTCCGAGGCAGTTCGGGCCGACGACGTTCAGGTCGTACTCCTCGGCGAGGGCGACCAGGTCGCGTTCGCGGGCGGCGCCCTCGCCGCCCGCCTCGCCGAACCCGGCGGAGACGACCACCACGTTCCGGATGCCCGCCTCGCCGGCCTCGCGAACCACGTCGAGGACCGCCGCCGCGGGCACCGCCACCACCGCCAGGTCGGCGCCCGACTCGCCCACGCCGTCGACCGCCGGCAGTCCACACACCTCGTCGTAGTTCGGGTTGACGGGAACGACGTCGCCGTCGAAGTCGGCGAGGTTCTCGACGAGCGCTCGACCGACCGACCCCGGGCGCTCCGTCGCCCCGACGACGGCGACACGCTCCGGCGCGAACAGCGGGGATAGCTCTCCCATCGATGCCGAATTCCGTCGGAGTCCGCATAAAGTCGTGGGCTCGCTCCCGGCGTTTTAGGCCGGCCAAATGTATCGGGAATATGATAATATTTAACCGAGTCGCCCGCCGAGGATCGACGGATGGCTCTGCTCGGGAACCTGACGTTCGTCTTCGTCGCCGGACTGGTGACGGCGTTCGCGACCGGTCTCGGGGCGATTCCATTCTTCCTCGTCGACGACGTGAGCGACCGCTGGAACGTGGCGCTGTGGGGACTCGCCTCCGGGATCATGGTCTCGGCGTCGGTGTTCGGGCTGGTGTTCGAGGGGCTGTCGGCCGCCGACTCGCCGCTCGAGATCGTGCCCGGATTGATCGCGGGCGTCGTTCTCGTCGTCGTCGCCCACGAGGTGATCGAGGGCTACGAGGTGCATCCGAAGAAATACGAGGAGGCCGACTTCCGGAAACTGCTGCTCATCCTCGGCGTGCTGACCGTCCACAGTTTCCCCGAGGGGGTCGCCGTCGGCGTCTCCTTCGCGGATCTGGGGCTCCGGTCGGCGGCCGGCGAGACGGTCGGCCTGTTCGGCTTCGCCGTCCCCCTGCTCGCGGTGTTCATGACCGTCGCCATCTCGATACACAACGTTCCCGAGGGGATCGCCATCTCGATTCCCCTACGGACGCTCGGCGTCTCGAAGTGGAAGATGGTCTGGTGGGCCGTCTTCTCCAGCCTCCCCCAGCCAATCGGCGCGGTCGTCGCCTTCCTGTTCGTTCGGATCGCCCGGGAGTTCCTGCCGATCGGCTTCGGCTTCGCCGCCGGGGCGATGATCTACCTCGTCGTCACCGAGTTCATCCCCGAGGCGCTCGACATCGGGTCGGGGCTGCCGGGCGGCGGTCGCCGCGAACTCGCCGCCGGCGTCGCCGTCGGCGTCCTCGCCATGACGCCGCTCCTCGTCGTCTAGTGGCTGTGACCGGTCGCCTCCTCGAAGGTCATGCCGAAGCGCTCCTCGAACAGGCGCTCGGCCCTCTCGTTGATCGCCTCGAGGTCCGCGGGCACGTCGCCCTCGGCGTGGTGAACCATGGCGTGCGAGCGCTGGACGAACGAGAGGAGCCCGATTTCGGCGACGACCGTCGTCGGATCTTCGCCCTGTTCGGACAGCACGTCGACCAGCCCCTCGGGGAGTTCCAGTTCGTCCGTGTCGCCGTCCGGGCCTTCGATGGTGTACGTCTCGGTCTCGACCATGCCGCTACTGCGGGCGCACGGTATAAGGGCGTGGTGGGACGCGGGCACTCCCCCCGGCCAGTCGATACGTTGTTTGTGCTGGGCGGTTGGGATACCACCATGGCGCCCTCCGACGGACTCGACGAAACGGAAGTTCGGGCTATCGTCCGCGACGAACTTCTCGGGGCGGGTCGGACGCTACTGGGACTCGTCCTGTGGACGGTCCTGGCCGTATTCGCCGGCCTCGTCGGCCTGCAACTGTTCCAACTCGCGCTGTACACGACGTCGACCCTCGCTCTCGTGGGGTTCGCCCTCGGGGGAACGGTCGTCACCGGGGCGAGCCTCTACCTCCTCTATCTCCTCCACTGGGCGTAGATACGCCGACGGCGGTCGGTCCGACCGGGCGGTCGACGGCGCCGCTCAGTCGTCACCGGCCGCCGCGGGTTCCTCCTCGGCCTCCGCGGCCGCGCGCTCCCGCTCCAGGTCCTCGAGGTAGGCGTCCGCGTCGATGGCGGCCTTACAGCCCATGCCGCCCGCGGTGATGGCCTGCTGGTAGTGGTAGTCGACGACGTCGCCGGCACCGAACAGGCCGGGGACGCCCGTCGCCGTCTGCCCGCCGCCGTCGCCGCCGGCGGTCTCCAGATACCCCTCGTCGTCCATCTCCACGTCGAGCCCCTCCAGATACCCCGTGTTCGGCGTGTGGCCGATGGCGTAGAAGACGGCGCCGGCGTCGAAGTCGAACTCCTCGGTCTCCGGGTCGTCGAGCCTGTCCGTCGGGTGGCCCGCCGGGTTCGAGACCATGGTCACGTGGTCGACGCCCTCGGACTGGCTCCCGTGGAGTTCCGTCACCTCCGTGTTCAGCTTCAGTTCGATCTCGCCCTCGTCGACCTTCTCCATCACGCGGTCGATCCAGTAGTCCTCGGCGCGGAACTCGTCGCGCCGGTGGACGAGATACACCGTGGAGGCGAACTTCGTGAGGAAGACGGCCTCCTCGCAGGCGGCGTCGCCGCCGCCGATCACGACGATCTTCTCGTCGCGGAAGAAGGCGCCGTCGCAGGTGGCACAGGTCGAGAGGCCGTACCCCATGAGTTCGTCCTCACCGGGGATGCCGAGGGTGCGGGCGCTGGCGCCCGAGGCGGCGATGAACGCGTCGGCCGTGTACTCGTCGCCGCCGGCCATGGTGACGTGGAAGGTGTGGCCCGGCCCCGCGTCGTCGAGGACGTCGACGGACTCGACGACGCCGTTTTTCACCTCGGCGCCGAACTTGCGGGCCTGCTCTTTCATGTTGCTGACCAGTTCCGGCCCGCTGATCCCCTCGGGGAACCCGGGATAGTTGTCCACGTCGGTCGTCAGCGTCAACTGCCCGCCGGGTTCGTCGCCCTCGAACACCAGCGGTTCGTTGTTCGACCGGCCGGCGTAGATGGCGGCCGTGAGCCCCGCGATCCCGCTCCCCGCGACGATGAGGCGCCGGTGGTCGGCGCCGTCGCTCTCGCTCATACACGCCGTAGGGTGGTGGGACCCATTTAGCTTGCGCTGTCGGGCGTGCGCGCGACCGAGCGTCGTCACCCACCTTCTTGTCTCGTCCCCGCCCACGGTCGCCCATGCCCGCCGACCTCCAGGAGAAGACCGACCGCTACGAGCGGATGCTGGCCGACGCCCTCGACGAGGCGGAGACGCGCCCACCGGCCGACACCCCCCTCGGCACCGCCGCCGCGGAGTGTCGCGAGATGGCGGAGTCCTACCTCGACGACGGCCGTCACTTCCGCGAGTCGGGCGACCCCGTGAACGCCCTTGCCGCCTTCTCCTACGGCTACGGATGGCTGGACGCCGGCGTCCGACTGGGCCTTTTCGCCGTGCCCGAGGGGACGGATCTGTTCACCGTGTAGACGGCGAGGGACTATGAGGGCCGGGCGCCAACGGGCCGACACCCCCCGCCGGCGTGCGTTCGCTGCCACACCGACGCCGAGCGGGCACCCCAGCCATGTCCGAGACGCCACCTTCCCCGACGGACGGCGGTATCGAAGTCGAGACGGAACCCTACGCCCGGTTCGACACCCGGGCGGGCAACCCCGCGATGACCCCCGACGGCCGGTTGCTCGTGAGCAACCACCCGTTTCCCTACGAACAGGAACCGGAGTACCGCGTCGTCGAGTACGTCGACGACGGGGAGGTCCGGCCGTTCCCGAACGAGGCGTGGAGCACGCCCCCCGGCGACGACGGCGTCGGCATCCACGAGTTGATCGGCCTCCGCGCCGACCCGGACGGGATGGTCCGCATCCTCGACATCGGCGACGTGGCGAACGGTCACCTCCCGAAACTCGTCTCGTGGGACACGACGACCGACCGCCTCGCACGCGTCGACCACGTCCCCGCTCACGCGGCGACCGACCGCTCGTTCATGCAGGATTTCGCGTACGACGCGGTTCGAAACGCCGTCTACATCGCCGACCTGGGATCGAGCGACGAACCGGGCGATCCGGGGAACCCGGCCCTCGTCGCGCTGGACCTGGACACCGGCCGGACCCGGCGAGTGATCGAGGACCACCCGAGCGTCCTGCCCGAGGAGGGCGTCACACCGATCGTCGAGGGCGAACCGGTCGTGCAGGAGAACGCCGACGGCGAGTTCGAACCGATCAGCGCCGGGCTGGACGGCATCACGATCGATCCCGCCTTCGAGTGGGTCTACTACTGTGGCATCACGACCGAGAGCGTGTATCGGATCCGCGCTGCGGACCTGCTGGACGAGTCGCTCACCGACGACGAACTCGACGAACGCATCGAACGCTACGGCGACAAGGAGGTCTGTGACGGCATCACGGTCGACACCGCGGGCAACGTCTACATCACGGACATGACGAACAACGCCATCGGCGTGACGCGTCCCTCCGGCGACTACGAGGTCGTCGCCCGTGACGACGAGCGGTTCCTCTGGCCCGACGGCTTCTGCTGTGGCCCGGACGGACACGTCTACTTCACCGTGACCCAGCTCCACCGGGCGCCGCCGTTCAACCGGGGCGAGGAGGAGTCCTACACCCCCTTTACCGTGTTCCGGTTCGAGAGCCTGGCGCCGGTGACGGTGGGTCGATAGGCGTCGGACGGCCTGGAGCGCCGAGTTGAAGTTCGTGCCGTGCGAACCGACGGACGACCTAGTGTGGTTCCCGTGACCGGATCCGACCGTCCGACCACGCGTCCCGCACTCGCCCTGGCAGCGTCGGTCTTCGCCGCGACCGGTAGTGCGAGCCTGTCGAGCGCTCTCCTCCCCGCGTTGCGCGACTCCCTCGGCGTCGGAGCGGCGTCCGCGGCGGTTCTCGTCGGGGCCGTCTCCCCGTTTCTCCACTCGCTCCTTCCGCTGGCCGTCGTGTACGCCGCCGGCAAACGGATCGGCGGCTTCCCCGTCTCCGCGTGGACCGTCGCGGGCGTGTCGCTGACTGCCGCCGTTCTCGGGCGGTACGTCGGGACCGGCGTCGGCTACGCGTTGGGCGGGCGGCCGCTACCGACCCCACTCGTGCTCGTCAGTCCCGCGGACGTGGCCGCTCGGGAGTTCGGCGTCGTCCTGTGGATCGGGGTCGTGGTGGGAGTCCTCGGTTCCGGTCTGTGGGGGGTCGTGGGCGCCTTCGGGGGGATCGGTCTCGTGAACCGAACCCACTCGGCGTGATCGCCGTCCCAACGGCGACTCCGAGGGGAGCGACGAACTAAGACGATGGCGACCCTATCGGGCGGTAGACGCGGCCGAGGCCGTCCGTCGACGGCGGCCACCGCGCCACCGCCGAAGACCCATGACTCCCACCACCGCGCTCGTGTTCCTGCGATCGCTGCTTCGATCGATCGGCCACCTCCTCGGGGGCCGCATCCGCTTTCCGCGATCCCGGCTCGGGGACGTCCTCGAACTCCCGGACGGAAGCCGCTTCGTCTGCTATCGCGAGACGGCGCTGCATCCGGCAGCCGACGGGGACCGGACCGACGGCGTCGTCCTCGTCTTTCGCCTGCGCGGTGTCGACGGACCCTCGGGCGAGACGCTCAGGGGCGTACTGTTCGATCCGGTCGCGAACGTCGCCACCCCGTTTTTCGCCGGGATGCCCGGCTTCCGACGAAAGCTCTGGCTGGCCGGCACGCGGGGCGGCGAGTTCCTCGAACTGTACGAGTGGGCGACGGTCGACGACGCGAACCGGTTCGTCGGCGTGCTGCGGTCGCTCCTGGCGCCGTTCGACTCCCTCGGGGCGGCCAGCTTCGAAGTCGTCGACGACGACACCGTCGACGAGTACGTCTCGGGCCGGCGCCTGTCGTGGGAGGAGCGAGGCGACCCCCGGCCGAGCCGAGAGCGGTGGGCTCGACCCGCCGCACTCGGAGCGGTTGCGGTGCTGTCGCTGGTCGTCGGGTACCTCCTGTGGCGTGTGCGGTCGCGAGCCGACCGATCGCGTCCCCCTCCCGAGGGGTAGGCTTAGCACGACTGCGAACGTCGACCCGAGTATGTCCGTTCGAAACTGGCTCCGGCGCGTCGACTGGCTGTGGATGACCATCGGCGGGTTCTACCTCGTCGCGTACCTGTTCTGGTACGTGCCCGCACTCGAGGCGCTCCCCGAGAGCGTTCGCGACCCGCCGTCACCCTACCCGTGGCACTGGACGCTCGATTTCGCCGCCACCGGGGTCGCCGGCGGCGCGTTGCTGTTTCTCGGCTTCGACCGAGCGACCGAGTTGACGACCCCGCGGAACGACGACGACCGTTGACCGCCCCCGACGACGGGTGCCGTCGCACGTGCGGGGGCCGCCCGCGCCGACGACGAAGTATTATTACCTCGCTGACGAATAGAGGGGCATGTACGACGAACGGGTGCGTCGGATCCGCCGGTGGATCGACGCCGTCTTGCGGGGGTCCGCGTCGGCACTCGAACTCCTCGCCGACCTCGTCTCTGGCTCCGAGGACGTCGAGTTACACACGGTCGTGACGTTTCGGGCGGTCGTCGACGCGGTGGTGCCGGAGACGCCGGAACTCGACCCCGAACTCGGCCCCGACCACGTCCCCGGGGGGTTGGGAGTCGACCTCGAGGAGTTCGTCGTCACGTACGTCGACGACGGGTTTCAACTCGGCCTGCCGTACCTCGGGCCGCGGGGCAACGTGCCGCTCGCCGATCCGATAGCGCAACTCCTCGACGTCGCGGCGCTCGCCCTCCTCGACCGGGGCGGAAACACGGGGGAACTGGACGACGACCGCCCCGTCTCGTTGCTGGATCCCGGCGAGGCGTCCCCCCGGGAGGTTCGGGCGGCGGCCGGCGCGTTCTCGAAGCTGTCGCGGCGGGACCGGCTCCGTGCGGTCGGGCTCCTCGACGAACTCGAACTCGAAATTTCGCAGTTCGACGGCGAACTGTTCGAGTTCGACGGCGGGCTCGTCGGCCAGCTCGTCGTCGGGTTCACCGAGATGATCTACTACAGCGAGTGGCAGGGGTACGACGAGTTCACCCAGCCGCCGAGCGAGCGCGTCCATCCGAACGATCCCGCGGCGGTTCAGAGCTGGCGACAGACCGGATATCCGGGGTTCAGCCCCGGATACGCGGCGCTTCGGGGCTATCTCGGAAGCGACGACGGCCCGCTCGGCGACGGCGACGCCTGGACGACCGTAGACGAGGAGTCGTCGGTTCGAATCCTCCGCGAGCCCGGGTCCTTTCGCGAGAACGACTACGACACGAGCGACTACGCGGAGCCCTTCCCGGAGTGACCGATGGTCGGGAACGACTACGACGTCGTCGTCGTCGGCGCGGGCGGTGACGGCCCCGTCGCGGCGTGGAAACTGGCCGAGGCTGGGTTGTCCGTCCTCGTCCTCGAGGCCGGACCCTTCTACGGGAACGAGCAGTGGCCGGCGCCCAGCGAGAGGCCGGGCGGGGAGGCGTCGTCCAGCGTCGCGGACCTGAGCGGCGAGTTGCTCGACGAGCAGTTCACGACCCGGGAGTTCGAGATGGTGAACAAGCTGCTCTTCGGGCCGGCCGACCACGAGCGGGGCTTCTGGTTCCGGAAGTTCCCCGGCGACGGCGCGATCCTCCAGTGTGCGGGCGTCGGGGGGACGACGCTCCACTACACCGGCTGTCATCCCCGCGCCTACCCCGCGTCGATGGACGAACAGGGACACTGGCCGATAGCGTACGCGGAGTTGCTGCCGTACTATCGGGAGATCGAGGAGATGTGCGAGGTGACGCCCGCCCCCGTCACCGCGAAGGAGGAACTGTTCTTCCGCGGCGCGGCGGCGGCCGGGTGGCCGCTCCTCCACGACCTGAACGTCACGACGTCCGGATACCGACCCCAACCCAACGCGATCAGACGGCCCGATCCGAAACTCCACGTCGACGCGGGGTACGACGGCCCCGTCACCTACCCCGAGGTCCGGGGAGATACGCTCTCCCTCGGGAACATCGCGGGCAACCCACACCCCCGTGGCGCCCCGTACGAGGAGAAGGCCAAGCGGTCGAGCAACGTCAGTTTCGTGCCGGCGGCACTCGAGACGGGGAACGTGACGATCCGTCCGAACGCGTTCGTCACGGACGTCCGGACGGAGACGGCGCTCGGCGACGCGCCCACCGCAACCGGCGTCGACTTTCGGGACACGTGGTCGGGCCGAACCGAACGCGTCGACGCCGAGGTGGTGGTGCTCGCGGCGGGTGCCATCGAGACGCCACGCCTCTGGAAGAACGCCGATCTCCCGGACAACGAGTGGGTGGGTCGGGGATTGACCATCCACTTCGGGGACAACGTGATGGGCCTGTGGAGGGAGGCGGACCTCGACGAACGACTCGGGAAGGGAACGATCGACCAGCACGAGGGGCAGGACATCGCCGCCCGGTTCGACTATCCCGGTCTGGGGATGTTACAGACGGTCGGCACGACGCCCGGAGTCGGCGCGATCTTGGGTTTCGGAGCCAGCGCGTCCGGGTTCACGTTCCAGAACGACCCCGCGGACGCGCCCTGGGACACGATGGGTCGGCTCGCCGGCCCGGAGCTCAAACGGCTTCTCGCGGACTACCGCCGGATGCTCCAGATGCTGGTCGTGAGCGACGACCGCCCGCACCGGCGAAACGGCGTCACGGTGACGCCGGGACTGGCGGACGAACACGGCCCGATCCCCGTCGTGAACTACGAGCCGAGCGAGGGGGACCGGAAGCGCCGTGACGAACTCGCGACCATCGCGGCCGAGATCCTCAGGGAGGCCGGTGCCGCACACGTCCATCGGTCGGACTCGCCGCCGACCGCCCTGCACGTCCACAGCACGATGCGGATGGGCTACGTGCTGGACGAGGCGTGTGAAGCCTACGACGTCGACCGGCTGTTCGTTGCGGACCACTCCGCCCTCTCGAACGGCGTGGGTGGCGCGAACCCCACGAACACGGGACAGGCCCTCGCGGCCCGGACGGCCGAGCGGATCCTCGACCGCCATTTCTGACGGCGGTGCGCGGGCGGCACGCCCCGGTCGGGCGGCTCGCGGCGCCGCCCGTCGCCGAAGCGGCGGGCGTCCCGACTCAGTACCGGTACGTGACCCCGTCGTCGCCGTCCTCGACGGTGATCCCGAGCGCTTCCAGGTCGTCGCGGAGCGCGTCCGCGCGCTCGTAATTCCCGGCCTCGCGCTCCGCCTCGCGCACGTCGAGGACGAGTTCGATCAGGTCGTCGGCCAGTCGCACGTCGCCGTCCGCCCCGTCGCCGAAGTCGAGGCCGAGGACGTCCCCGCCGAGTTCCTCGAACGCCTCGACCGCCTCCCGGAGGCCGACGTAGTCGTACTCGTCGCTCCCGTCGACGTGGCGGTTGACCGCCGAGGCGAGTTCCAGGAGGGCGCTCGTCGCCTCCCGAACGCCGAAGTCGTCGTTCATCGCCGCCGCGAACTCCTCGCGGGCCGTCGCGACGGCCGAGCGCAGGGTTCCGTCCTCGAGTTTCGTCCGCGCGTCCACGCTGTCGCAGGCGTCGACCGCCGTCTCGTGGGCGCGCTCCAGGCGCTCCCAGCGCTCCTCGGCCTCGGCCATCGCCGCCTCGCTGAAGGTCTGTTTCGACCCGTAGTTGGTCGAGAGATAGAAGGTGCGGACGACGTTCGGGCCGAACTCCGCCAGCGCGTCGGCCACGTAGAAGTAGTTGCCGAGGCTGGAACTCATCTTCTCGCCTTTCGTCTCCAGGAGGCCGGTGTGGAGCCAGTAGCGGGTGAACTGCTGGCCCGTCGCCGCCTCGCTCTGGGCGATCTCGTTCTCGTGGTGGGGGAAGACCAGGTCGTGCCCCCCGACGTGGATGTCGATCGTCTCGTCGAGGTGGGCCATGCTCATCGCCGAGCACTCGACGTGCCAGCCCGGTCGGCCCTCGCCCCACGGCGAGTCCCACGTCTCGCCGCTCGGGGGGTCCGCGCCGAGCGGTCGGTCGTCCGCCCGGTGTTCGGCCACGTCGCTCGGCGAGACGCCGTCGGCCTTCCAGAGCGCGAAGTCGGCGGGGTGGCGCTTCTCGGATCGCTCGTCCGGATCGCCCTGGGCCTCCATCTCCTCGGGGCGCTGGTTGGAGAGTTTGCCGTACTCCTCGAAGGCCGTCACGTCGAAGTAGACCGACCCGTTCGTCTCGTAGGCGTAGCCGCGGTCGATCAGGCGCTCCACGAGGTCGACGATCTCGGGGACGTGCTCCGAGACCCGCGGGTAGACCGTCGCCCGCTTCAGGTTCAGCCCGCGCATGTCCGCGAGGATCGAGGAGATGAACCCCTCCGCGACGTCGAGTTCCGACTCCCCGAGGTCGTCCTCGCCCACGCGGGCGACGATCTTCTCGTTCACGTCGGTGAAGTTCTCCACGTGACGCACCTCGTACCCCAGGTGAGAGAGCCACCGGTGCATCACGTCGGCGTGGGTCCACACCCGGGCGTGGCCGAGGTGGGCGTCGTCCGAGACCGTCAGCCCACAGACGTACAACAGGACTTCCTCGCCCGCTGGCTCGAACTCCTCGCGGTCGCCGGTCAGCGTGTTGGTCACGGACAGCGTCATCGGGGGTGGCTTCCGCGCCGAGGCATTAATAGTTGCATAAACGCTCACGCGGGCACGGCGTCGAGCGCCGCCTCGACGACGCGGAGTGCCCGGCCGCCCGCCCGCCCGTCGACGACGACGACCAGACACGCGCCCCCGACGGCGGCGGCCGTCACCTCGACTCCCGCGGCGTCCAACCGCCCGAGGATCGCCGTCAGCGCCCGGGCGTTCACGTCGCCGGTCGCGACGAGCGCCGTCGCCGACCCCGCGTCGGGGACGACGGCGCGGTCACCGACGGTCGCCAGGGCGTCGCCGTCGGCGCCGTCGCCGACGCCCACCCCCCGTTCGACGGTCACCCGCGCGTCGCGGGACTCGGGGTCGCGGTCGGGCAGGTCGTCGGCGAACCGGCGGAGCGCGGCGGCGACCGTCTCGTCGCTCGCGTCGAGGTCGAGCGTCGCCGCCGCCGCGCGGTAGTTGACGACGCCCGCCCGGAGCGCGTCGAGCAGGAACGGTCGCTCCCTCACGGCCTCGCGTGTCGCCTCGGCGATCGACATGCCTCCCCGTTCGTCGCGGCCACCAAAAGTCCGGCCGACGTCAACTACCAACTACCGTACAGAAACTTCGTTCGGATTAGGGTTATTCCCGCCCGGCACGTGGGTGGAGACGCGTCGGCCGTCCCCGCTGGCGCCGCTCCCATCCCGTTTTCGGCCAGTTGCCCCGACACGCGGTACGCGCTCCCCGACCGGGGGTACTCGGCGCGGGCGACGGGGTCGCCGCGGCCGCGATCCCACACCCACCGTTATACGCCCCGGCGGCCAACCGGACGCACATGTCCGCCGACGAGTTCGACCTCAGCGAACCTGAACTGACCGCCGACGACCTCCTCGTCCTCGACGACGAGCGGTTCACCGCCGAGACCGTCGCCGTCGTGACGGGCGCGGCGTCGGGCATCGGGCGAGCGACGGCCGTCGCCCTCGCGGCCAACGGCCTGACCGTCGTCGGTGCAGACGTCGACGACGAGGGGTTGGCGGGGACGGAGGATCTCGCGGCCGACGTCGGGGCCGAGGGGGAGGTCCTGCCGGTTCGGACCGACCTCACCGACGACGACGACGTGGCGGCGATGGTCGACGCGGCCGCCGAGCGCGGCGACCTCCGGTACGTCGCCAACGTCGCCGGGATGCAACACATCGCCTCCATCCCCGAGTTCCCGATGGAGAAGTACGACCTCCTGCTCGATATCATGCTCCGGGCGCCCTTCCTCGTCGCGAAACTCGCGATGCCGCACATCCGCGAGGCGGACGGCCGGGGCGCCATCGGCAACATGTCGTCGGTCCACGGCCACTACGCCACGCAGGACAAGGCGGCGTACATCACGGCCAAACACGGGCTGAACGGGCTGACGCGTTCCATCGCCGCCGAGGGCGACGGGTCGCTCCGGGGGTTCTCGGTCAGCGTCGGCTACGTGCTGACGCCGCTGATGGTGAACCAGATCGCGGACACGGCCGCGGAGCGGGGCATCTCCGAACGCGAGGTCGTCGAGGACGTGATGCTGGGACAGGCGCGAACGAAGGAGCTGATGACTCCCGCCGAGGTCGCGAACCTGTTCGTCTTCGGCTTCTCGAGGCACGCCAAACACCTCAACGGCGGCGACCTGCTCTTCGACGGGGGCTACTCGACGACGTATGAGTGAGCGGACGCGGGTCGCCATCGCCTGTCAGGGCGGCGGGAGCCACACCGCCTTCACCGCGGGGGTGCTGAAGCGACTCCTCCGCGAGTGGGACGACGACTACCGACTGGTCGGGATCAGCGGCACCTCCGGCGGCGCGTTCAACGCCCTCGCCGCGTGGTACGGGCTGGTCACCGCCGACGAGCGCCGGGCCATCGAACTGCTCGACGCCCTCTGGGCCGACCTGGCGGCCGACACCGCCCTCGATCGCCTGCTCAACGACTGGACCGTCTGGCTGTCGCGGGTCGAGCGGACGGGCGTCCCGATCCCTCGGGTCAGTCCCTACCTCGCCCCGGGGGCGCGGATGGGACAGGAACGCATCCGACGGGTTCTGGAGCGTCACATCGACTTCGAGGCGGTCCCCGACCTCTGTGAGCGGACGGCGCCCGAACTGGTCGTCGGGACGGTCGACATCAACGCCGGCGTCTTCGAGACGTTCACCAACGAGGACGTGACGCCCGAGGCGGTGTTGGCGTCGTCGGCCCTCCCGACGCTCTTTCCCGCCGTGGAGATCGACGATCACTACCACTGGGACGGCCTGTTCTCGCAGAACCCGCCGGTCGACGACCTGCTGACCGTCGACGCCGGACGCAAGCCCGAGGAGCTCTGGGTGATCCAGATCAACCCGCAGGAACGGGCTGGTGAACCCACGTCGGTCGAGGAGATCGCCGACCGCCGGAACGAACTCGCCGGTAACCTCTCCCTGAACCAGGAACTCCGCGTCGTCGAACGGGTCAACGACTGGATCGAGGAGGGCCACCTGCCTGAGAGCGACTTCCAGCGGACCGAGATCCGCCGCATCGAGATGGATCGGACCTACACCGCCGCGACGAAGGTGGACCGGACCCCCGGCTTCATCGACGAACTCATGGCCCTCGGCGAGCGTCGCGCGGCCGAGTTCGTCGGCGCCGACGGCGCCTGAACCCCGGCGGTTCGGACGGAGCGAATCAAAGCCCGTATATCGGAGTCGGCGTCTATAGGGGGATACGACATGACTACCGTGAGCGTCATCGGGTGTGGCCACATGGGGAGCGCCCTGGTGAAGGGGCTCTCCGAGGCCGGCACCCACAGGGTGACCGCGTGTGACCTGGACACGAGCGCCCTCGAAGCCATCGAGCCGTACTGCGCGGAGACGACGACGGACGTCGCCGAGGCGACGGCCGGCGCGGACGTGGTGTTCGTCGCCCTCAAGCCCGACGTGGTGGGGGCCGTCCTCGACGAACTCGACCTCGCGCCGGCGCAGACGCTGGTCACCATCGCCGCGGGCGTCCCGACGGACTTCGTGGCGGAACACACGGACGCGACGGTCGTCCGGATCATGCCCAACCTGGCGGCCGAGACGCGGACCATGGCCGCGGCGGTCACCTGGGACGAGGTCGACGAGGACGTCCGCGCCCTCCTCGACGAACTCGGCGAGTTCGTCGTGGTCGACGAGAATCTGATGGACGTGGCGACGGCGCTCAACGGAAGCGGCCCGGCCTTCGTCTACTACCTCATCAAGGCGATGCAGGACGGCGCCGCCGCCGAGGGCATGGACCCGGCCGACGCCCGGACGCTCGCGGCACAGACCTTCAAGGGGGCGGCGGAGACGGTCCTGCGATCCGAGGAGAGCCTCGACGAGTTGATCGACGCCGTCGCCACCGAGGGCGGCACGACCATCGAGGGCATGCGAGTCCTCTGGGACAGCGACGCGGACGCCGCGGTGGGCGAGGCCCTGCACGCGGCGGCCGACCGCTCCCGCGAACTGGCCGGCGGGTTCGACGATGAGTGAAGCCGTCGAGGGCGAGGCGGTCGAGCGGACCCGTCGACTCGCCGCCGACGCCGACCGCGTCGTCGTCAAGGCCGGCACGAACTCCCTGACCGACGACGAGTCCAACCTCGACGACGGGAAACTCGACAAACTCGTCGACGACATCGAGGACCTCCGCTCCCGGGGGAAGGAGGTGATCCTCGTCTCGTCGGGTGCCATCGGCGCCGGCAAGGGGCGGATCGACCACCCCACCGAGACGGTCGAGGAGTCACAGGCGCTCTCGACGGTGGGGCAGAGCCACCTGATGCGCCGCTACACCGAGAGCTTCGAGCGCTACGACCGGACGGTCGCGCAGATCCTCCTGACGGATCACGACCTGGAGAACCCCGAGCGGTTCACCAACTTCCGGAACACCATCGAGACGCTGCTGGACTGGGGCGTCGTCCCCATCATCAACGAGAACGACGCCGTCGCCACCGAGGAGATCCGGATCGGCGACAACGACATGCTCTCCTCGTCGGTCGCGGTCGGCATCGACGTTGACCTGCTGGTGACGCTCACGGACGTGGGGGGCGTCTACACCGGCAACCCGAAGGAGGACGACTCCGCCCAGCTCATCGAGGCCGTCGGCCGCAACTACGCCGAGGTGCAGGAACTCATCGACGCGAGTTCGAAAGGCGAGTTCGGCGGCATCCGGACGAAGGTCCAGGGCGCCCGGGACGCGAGCGAACACGGCATCCCCGCGATCATCGCGGGGTCGGCCGAACCGGACGTGCTGGAGAGAATCGCCACCGAGAAACCCGTGGGGACGCTATTCGTCCCCGTGAACGGAGTCATCGATGACTGAACGAGCCACCGAGCGGAAGGTTGCGGAAGCACGGACCGCCGCCCTCGACCTGGCGAAACTGTCCGACGAGGAGCGACGCACCGCGCTCCACGACGTCGCCGACGCCATCGAGGCGAACCACGAGCGGATCCTCGACGCCAACGCGACGGACGTCGAGGAGGCCGAGGAACTCCTCGAAGCCGGGGAGTACAGCCGTGCGCTGGTCGACCGGCTCGAACTCTCGCCGTCGAAACTCGACGACATCGCCGAGATGGTCCGCAGCGTCGCCGAACAGGACGACCCGCTCGGCAAGACGCTCTCGGCCCGGCGTCTCGACGACGGCCTCGAACTCTACAAGGTGGGCGTCCCCATCGGCGTCATCGGCACGGTGTTCGAGTCCCGACCGGACGCGCTGGTCCAGATCGCCGCGCTCAGCCTCAAGTCCGGCAACGCGGTGATCCTGAAGGGCGGGAGCGAGGCCAGCCACTCCAACCGCGTGCTGTACGAACTCGTCGTCGAGGCGACGAGCGACGTGCCCGACGGCTGGGCACAGCTCATCGAGGCCCGCGAGGACGTCGACACGATGCTCGATATGGACGACTCCATCGACCTCCTCATGCCCCGCGGGAGTTCGGCGTTCGTGAGCTACATCCAGGACAACACGAGCATTCCCGTCCTCGGCCACACCGAGGGGGTGTGTCACGTCTTCGTCGACCGCGAGGCGGACCGCTCGATGGCCGAGGACGTCGCCTTCGACGCGAAGGTGCAGTACCCCGCGGTCTGCAACGCCGTCGAGACGCTGCTGGTCCACGAGTCGGTGGCCGACGACTTCCTGCCCGCGATGGTGGACCGCTACCGCGAGGCGGGCGTCACCCTCCGCGGCGACGCCGCGACCCGCGAGGTGGTCGACGTCGACCCCGCCACCGACGAGGACTGGGAGACGGAGTACGGCGACCTCGAACTCTCGATCAAGGTCGTCGACTCGCTGGCCGACGCCATCGATCACGTCAACGCCCACGGCTCGAAGCACACGGAGTCCATCGTGACCGAGGACGCCGACCGCGCCGGCGACTTCATGCGGAGCGTCGACGCAGCGAGCGTCTTCCACAACGCGTCGACGCGGTTCGCCGACGGCTACCGCTTCGGCCTCGGCGCCGAAGTCGGCATCAGCACGGGCAAGATCCACGCCCGTGGCCCCGTCGGCCTCGAAGGCCTCACCACCTACAAGTACCACCTGGAGGGCGACGGCCAACTCGTCGCCACCTACGCCGGCGAGAGCGCGAAGCCCTTCCTCCACGAGGAGTTCGAGGGCGAGTGGAACCCCGGGCGCCTGTCCGAGGAGTAGCCCTACCCGCGCCCGCCGGCGAGTTTCGCGGCTTCCGGCAACCCCCGGAGCCGGAGCATCGACAGCGTGCCCAGCAGCGGCCCGACCGCCAGCGGCGCGAACGCCCACCGCCACCCCACCGTCTCGACCACCATCGGGACCAGCTGGATCGAGATCGTGGTGAGGAGGAAGCCGATGGCGGTTTGCAGGGTGAGGGCGGTGCCCACGTAGGACTCCTCCGCCAGTTCGGAGACGGCCGCGGAGAACTGCGCGGAGTCGGCGACGATGGCGAAGCCCCAGACGAGGACGAACGGAACGAGCAGGACCAACGAGGAACCGAACAGGAGCCCGGCCGCGAGACAGGAGAGGCCGCTGACGGCCATGCTCACGCTGGTGACGGTCGTCCGGCCGACCCGATCGGCTGCCGCCCCCGCGGCCACCGCGCCCGCGCCGCCGATGGCGATGGTTCCGAAGGCCAGCAGCGAAGCCACTCCCGACGATCCGCCGCTGCCGCCGTTCGTGGCCATGCTCGCGACGAGGTACGCGGGGATCCACGTCCAGACTGCGTACAGCTCCCACATGTGCCCGAAGTAGCCGCCGTTGGCGAGCATCGTGGGCCGATCGCGGAGGATGCGACCGACTGCCCCGGGATCGAACGGGGCCGCGGGCGCCTGGTGGGGCCCCGGTTCGACGAACAGGGCGAGCAACCCTCCGAGGACCGCGAGGCCGGCCGCGCCGTAGAGGACGACCCGCGGACGGCCGACGCCGCCGAGTGCCCGGAGGAGGTGTGGCAGGGCCGAGCCGACGGTCAGGGAGCCGACGAGGACGCCGATGGCGAACCCGCGGCCCCCCCGGAACCAGCCCGCGACGATCTTCATGCCCGGCGGGTAGACGCCGGCGAGGGCGACGCCGGTGAGAAATCGAAGGGCGATGGCCGGCGCCGCCGTGTCGACGACGCCGGCGATGGTCGCCGTACAGGCCGCCCCGGCGAACGCCGACCCGGCGAGGAGGGAGCGAGGACGGAGGGTGTCGGAGAGGGTGAGCGCGGAGGAGAGGAAGGCGCCGGCGACGAACCCCAACTGGACGGCGACGGTGAGCCACGCCGTCTCGCTCGGCGTCAGTCCCCACGCCGCGGCGAGTTCCGGCGCCGCGGCCGTCGCGCTGAACCACAGCGACATCGCCAACAGCTCCGCCACCGCGATGACCGCCAGGGCCCGCCGCCGGGAGCGCATCTCCCTGTTCGACCCGCTCCAGGGGCAAAACGTCTCGGTCCGAGCGTCGCCGGCTCACCCGAGCCAGCCGTCGAGCGCGTCGACGATCCGCTCGCGGTACAGGTACCCCAGGACCGCGAGGACCGTGACGGCGCCGAACAGGACGCCCGCCCCGAGGGGGTCGCCGGCGGCGAGGCGGGCGCCGAACACGTTGACGAGGAAGAAGGCCGGCGCCCGCCCGACCACGGCGACGACGACCAGCCGCCGGAGGGGAATCGGCGTCAGTCCGCCGAGAAAACAGAGCGCGTCGTCCGGCAGCCCCGGAATCAGGAAGAGGACGAACAGCGCGGGGAGCCCGCGGCGTTCGACGAGGGCGTCGAAGCGCTCCAGCACGTCGGCGTGGACCGTCCGCTCGACGTATGCGCGGCCGAAGCGACGCGACAGCCAGAAGGCGACCGCACTCCCCAGTCCGATCCCGATCACGTTGAACAGCGTCCCCCACCACGGCCCGAAGAGGTAGCCGGCGACGGCCGCGAGCACCTGCCCGGGGACGGGCGCCAGCACAACCTGCAGCGCCTGGAGGGCGATCAGGGCGAGCGGCGCCCACACGCCGAAGCCGCGGACGTACGCCCGCATCGCCGCGGCGTCGGTTACGAACGACAACTGCTCGCGGAGCGCAGCCATCGCGCCCAGAAACAGGAGGCTGCCGACCAGCAGGTGGACGAGAACCCGGCGGCGCTCCCGCGCCGAGGCGAACAGCCTCACGGCTCGACGCCCCCGCGTGGTCGGCCGTCGGCGCCGGCCCCGACGAGCCCCCAGCGGCGATACGGGCGGCCCGCACCGTCGGCCGGGGGTCCAGACGAGCGGTCGCCACCCCGTGACGGCGACCGCCCCGAACTGGGGTCGGGCGGCGGGATCAGGCCCGCCCCACGCTCGACTCCAGCGCCGTGTCGTTGGAGAGGTTGTCGGCGACGGGGCACCGCTCCTCGACGTCGGCCAGCCACCGCTCCAGGGCCTCGTCGCCGGCGTCGGCGTCGACGGTCACGTCGACGCGAATCGACCGAAAGCCCGCACGGGGCGCCGTCGCCTCGCCCCTGTACTTCGCCGTGTCGATGTCGCCCGCGACGTGGACGTCGATGTCGCGGACGTCGATGCCGTGATCCGTCGCGACGAGGTGACCGATGACGTTGATACACGCCGCCAGCGACCCGAGGAGATGCTCCAGCGGACTGGCCTCCTCGCCGACGACGAACTCGGCGGCGTCGGTCTCGACGCGGGTGCGCTTGGGTCCCCGGCCGTGGCCTGCGATTTCGATGGTCTTCTCCGATCCGGTCGCCGTGGAATCCTTCGCCATACCCGAAGATATCGTTCAGAATACATAATTCGAGCGGTCGGTTCCCGGCGGCCGAGAACGCCGCGGCACCGTCCCCGACCGGCGTTTTTTGTCCTCGCGCCCGGACGGTGACGCGTGTTCCCGACGTCGACCCGCACCCTCCTCCTGGGGACCGACGAGAGCAAGACGAAGCGATGGAGCGTGCTCGTTGGCGTCCTCCTCGGCGGATCGCTGCTGTACTTCGGGGCGCTGAACGCGGTCGCTGGCTACGGCTGGCCCCTCCACGTGGCGCTCTGGTGGGAGGGCTACGCGGTACTGCTCGGGGCGCTCGTCGCCGGCCAGGCGTACGCCACCGCCGCCCTGGCCGTGAGTTGGGGGTCGGCGTTCGCGGCCGTCTTCGGACTGCTGGTGAACCGCGGCGGCGTGGGCGTCGTCGGGCCGCCGCCGGGGCCGGTGGCGACGCTGGCAGTCGGGCTCGCCGGGGGGACGCTCGCGGCCCTCACGCTCGGGACGCTCGGGTTCGTCGTCGGCACGACCCTCCGAGGACTCGGCGCGTAGTCCGGGCGGGCCGGTGCGTTGGCGCCGGCGACGTCGACGATGTCGACCAGCACCGCGAGCGCGTGGCGTCCGACCCGACTACGGGGCTGGCCGAGGGGTCACCCGTCCGTCGCGTCGGCGCCGAGCGCCGCGTTCGGTCCGCGGGCGCGGGTCACGGCGTCGAGTCCGAAGCCGAGGGCGAGCAGGCCGGTCGTGCCCGCTCCCCGCCCCGGGGAGCGGACCGCGACGACGGTCAGCGGGGCGGCCAGCGGCGTCCGGGCGAGGCGGCCGCCGGCGGTCCGCTCGGTCGGACGCCACGCCGGACCCTCCACCGGTACGTTCGTCCCGAACTGTGGTCGTCACCCGGAATCCTTAGAAGGAGACGGCCCCCACTTGGGGTATGCGACTGTTCCGGTCGAGCGAACTCCTGGGCATCGCGCGCGAAACCCTGGAGTTCGTCCTCGAGGCCTGCGAGGAGACCCATCCCGACGAGTACATGGGCTTTCTCCGCGCCGACGACGCCCGCAAACTCGGCCTCGACCGCTCGGGGCAGGTTATCACTGACGTCCTCGTCATCCCCGGAACGACCTCGAACCCGGTGAGTGCGACGGTGAAGACGACCATGAAGCCGAACGACGTGTCGTCGGTCGGATCCGTCCACTCCCACCCGAACGGCGTCCTCCGGCCGAGCGACGCCGACCTCGCCACCTTCGGGCAGGGGACGGTCCACATCATCGTCGGGGCGCCGTACGGCCGGGACGACTGGCGCGCCTTCGACAACCAGGGCGAGCGAACGACGCTCGACGTCATCGACGTCGACCTGCCCGACGAGGCCTTCTTCGATTTCACGCAGTCGGACATCGACGCCGAACTGGCCGCGGAGGGGCGGCGGCGTGGCGTCGTCCCGCCGGCCGACCGGGACGGCGACGACGACGACGATGGCGGGGGATTCCTCTCGTGGCTCCGTTAACCGACCGACGGGGACGAGTCAGCGACGGCGGCCGTCCGCCGCTCCGTCGCCGGCCCCCTCGTCGTCCTCGTTTTCGTCGCCCCCGGTCTTCGAGCGTGCGGCCTGCATCGTCTCGCGGGCCGTCTCCTCCAGTTGTTCCGAGGCGTCGGCGGCGTACGCCTCCAGTTCGTCGATGCCGACGACGGTGTCCGCGGCCTCCAGTCGGCGGTTGAACCGTTCGAGCATCCCCTCGGTGAGCTCCTCCTCGGAGCGCCGGCCGGTCGCGACGCCGCTGGTGACGATGGACTGGATGCCCTCCTCGACGGTCATGTCGACGTCGAAGACGTGTTCCTCGGAGACGTGGAGGACGTACCCACCCATGACCGGATTGGGTGCCAGCGGGAGAAAGAGCGTCAGCATCTCCTCCTCGCCGGCGGCGTCCCGGACGACGTCGGGCGTGTCCGCCGTCAGGAAGGCGAAGGCGTACGAGCCCCGCTCGGGAAACTCGACCAGTTTCACCTCCTGAAAGCTGTCGGTGTCGCTGTCGAGGAGGAGACCGCTCATCTCGTCGATGCTCTGGTAGAGCGAGCCGACGCCCGGGATGCGGGAGATGAGCGTATCGAAGAAGGCGCCGAACCCGGAGCGCTCGGGGCGGCGTTCGGTCCAGACGCCGATACCGAAGATGAGCGCGAGGAGGGTGAGCAACGCGAGGAGCTTGAGCGCCCCCTCGGACGCGGGCTGAACCCCCGTGAGGCGGGTGACCAGCCCGACGAGTGGGTCGAGTTGCTTGGAGACGAAGTCGACGACGACACCGAGGACGAGGAGGGTGACGATCAGCGGGAGCGTCACCGCGGCGCCGGTGACGAACGCCTGCCGGACGAACTCCCGGACCCCGTCGTACTCGTCGAGGGCGCCGGTGTCGGGAGGGCGGGCCATGCGGTCACATCGGCGGGGCGGCCCAAAACGTTCCGGGTACGCGCCGGGCCACAGTCCCTAAGTGGCTCAGGGCGGAATCCGGGGGCATGGACGAAGCACTCGAAGTCGTCGACGTGGTCGCCGACTCGGGGCTCGAAGGGGTCGTCACGTGGCTCCTGCGCATCCTCGGGCTACTGGCCATACTCGCCGGCGTCGGCCTCTGGCTGTTCACCGAGATGGGCCTGCTCGTCGTGCCCGCGCTGCTGATCGTCGTGGGGCTCGTCTTGCTCGTCGCGCCGAGCATCCTGCTCGCGCTGTCCGAACTGGCCTGACGGCGGCGTGGCGACAGGCTTTATTCGTCCCGTGGTGGACGACATCGTATGACGGGCCAGACGCTCCGGCCGTTCCTGCGGCGGGCGACACAGCTGTATCCCGACCGTGAGGTCGTGGCGCGCACGGCCGACGGGACGAAACGACGGACCTACGCGGAGACCGCCGACCGCGTGACCCGGCTGGCTGCCGCCCTCCGGGCGGCGGGGGTCGGCCGCGGCGACCGCGTGGCGACGCTGTGCTGGAATCACGACCGGCACTTCGAGGCCTACTTCGCGGTCCCCGACGTCGGGGCACAGCTCCACACGATCAACCCGCTGCTCCCCGCGGACGACGTCCGGGGCATCGTCGAGAGCGCGGGCGACCGGCTCCTCTTCGTCGACCCGTCGCTGACCGACGCGCTCACCGCGGCCTACGACCCCGAGGCCTTCGAGAGCGTCGCGGAGGTCGTCGTGATGGGTGCGGTGCCCGACCTCCCCGTCGACTCGGTCACGAGTTTCGAGGAGTTCGTCGCGGGCCACGGCGGCGACTACGACCCGCCGGCCCTCGACGGCGACGACCCCGCCGGCCTCTGTTACTCCTCGGGGACGACCGGCGATCCGAAGGGCGTCGAGTACACCCAGCGGATGCTCTGGAGTCACACGATGGCGATCATGACGCCGATGGGGCTGGACATCGCGGACGCGGACGTCGTGATGCCCGTCGTCCCGATGTTCCACATCAACGCCTGGGGGCTCCCCTACGCGGCGACGGCGGCGGGGGCGAAACACGTCTACCCCGGCCCCTCACCCGACCCCGCGGACCTGGTCGCGCTGATCGAGCGCGAGGGCGTCACGCTCACCGCGGGCGTCCCGACGGTGTGGCTGGGCGTCCTCGACTACCTGCAGGATCACGACGCCGACCTCTCGACGCTCGACCGAATCGTCATCGGCGGTGCAGCGCCGCCCGAGCGCCTGATCCGCGCGTTCGACGACCTGGGCGTCGAGGTGGTCCACGGGTGGGGGATGACCGAAACCGCGCCCGTCGGCGCCGTCTCCCACCTCAAACCCGAGCTCCGGGACGCGGACTACGAGACGCGGCTGGAGAAGCGCACGAAACAGGGGTTGATCCTCCCCGGGCTGGAGTTCGAGGTGGTCGACGACGCGGGCGAGCGGGTGCCCCACGACGGCGAGTCGATGGGCGAACTCCGGGTTCGCGGCCCGTGGGTCGCCGACGGCTACCTCGACGGCGACGACGACGCCTTCGAGGACGGCTGGCTCCGCACCGGCGACGTGGTCACCGTCGACCCGGACGGCTACGTCGAACTCGTCGACCGCGCCGCCGACGTGATCAAGTCCGGCGGGGAGTGGATCTCCTCGCAGGCCGTCGAGAACGCCATCATGGGCCACGAGGCCGTGAGCGAGGCGGCGGTGGTGGGCGTCCCCCACGAGCGGTGGGGAGAACGCCCCGTCGCCTACGTCGTCGCCGGCGACGCCGACCGCGACGCGCTGATCGAGGCGGTGTCGGATCGCCTCCGGGACTCCTACCCCGACTGGTGGGTGCCCGACCGCTTCGAGTTCGTCGAGTCGATCCCCAAGACCGCGACCGGGAAGTTCGCGAAGACCGACCTCCGGGCCCGCCGGGACGAACCCCTCGACGGACCGGTGGCAGCCGAACCGCCCGCGGACGGCGAGGCCTAGCCGGCGAGCAGGAGGCCGGCACCGAGCGCGATGCCCGCGGCACCGACGAGGAGGCCGGCGAGCGACGTCTTCGAGAGGCGGAGCAGGGTCCGGATCGGCGGGCCGTCGGCGACGACGAGGGGGTCGATCCGGCCGTCGGCGACCCGGCCGACCACCGTCACCGCGTCGCCCGGCGAGGCCCGGCGCTCGGCGTAGCGGCGCGCGCCGATCGAGAGGGCGTTCGCGACGGGTGCCAGGATCGACGGCGGCGGGCGGTAGGGCGTCTCTCGCGGGAGTCCCTCGGTCTCCCGCTCGTATCGGCCGATCCGTTCCGGCGGAGACTCGCCCGGCCCCACCGTCGCGACGACCGTCGAGTCGAGGGCGACCGTCCGGAGCGGCGCGTCCACGGGGACCGTCGCGTGGGCCGTCCGCACCGCGAACGGTCGGCTCCGGGCGGGGTCGTGGATGGTCACGTACGTCGGCAGGAGGAAGGCGCCGATCCGCCGTTCCTCGACCGAGGGTCGGAGGGCGACGCAGTCGACGCCGCTGAACGGCGCGTCGAGGGTGTCGCCGGCGGCGTCGACGGTGCCCGAGAGCCGAACGAGCGACCCCTCGGCGACGCCGTCGACCCGCGACACCGCGTCGGCGCGCACGAGCGCGCTCGACCGCCAGACGTACCGCAGGCTGACGAGGGTGACGGCGAGGCCGACGGCGAGCATGCCGATGCCGAACAGCGTGGGGAGCGTGGGGAGGGCCATGGATGAAGCGGGGGCTCGGTCGACGGATCAGGAGCGACGCGGCCCGTCGGGGGCGAGCGCGTCGTCGTAGATGGTGACGTAGAGGTCGGCGATCTCCTCGCGGGTGGGCTTCCGTGGGTTGTTGTCCGGCGACCCCGAGTCGATGGCGTCCTGGGTCATCTCGTCGACCACGTCGAGGTACTCCTCGCGGGTGGGCACCTCGCCGAAGTCGTCGAGGTAGCCCGTGAGGTCCACGTCGGCACAGAGCCGGAGGATCCCGTCGGCGGCGGCGTCGGCGGCCTCGCGGGTCGGGGCGTGGGCGTCGGCGACGCCGAGGATGCGCGCGATTTCGGCGTACTTCTCGGGGGCCGCCATCGCGGAGAAGTCGACGACGTAGGGGAGGATGAGGCCGTTCGCGAGGCCGTGGGGGATGTGGAGTTGGGCGCCGAGCGGGCGGGCGAGGCCGTGGACCAGCGCCACCGAGGCGTTGGTGAAGGCCTGCCCGGCCTGCAGTTGCCCGACCATCACGTCGGCGCGGGCGTCGAGGTTGTCGCCGTTGGCCCACGCGACCGGCAGCGAGCGGGCGATCCGCTCCATGGCCGACTCGGCGTAGCCGTCCGGGACGCTGTAGGACTTCACCGAGACGTAGGCCTCGATGGCGTGGGTCAGGGCGTCGATGCCCGTGAAGGCCGTGTGGCTCTTGGGGAGCGACTGCGTGAGTTCGGGGTCCTCGATGGCCACGTCGGGGACGACGTTCGCGGAGACGATGAGGAACTTCGTTGACGTGGACTCGTCGCTGACGACCACGGATCGAGTCGCCTCGCTGCCCGTCCCGGCGGTGGTGTTGACGGCGATCAGCGGCGGCGTGGGGTTGGGGACGCCCTCGTAGCCGGCGCGGTCGACGCCGAAGTCGCGGATCGACCCCTCGTTGGCCGCGAGGATGCCGACCCCCTTGCCCGTGTCGATGGAGGAGCCGCCGCCGAGCGTGACGATCAGGTCACAGTCCTCGCGCTCGTAGAGCGCGTGCGCGCTCTCGATGTTCTCGACGGTCGGGTCGGGGCGCACGTCCGTGTAGACGACCGAATCGACGCCCGCCGCCGACAACCCGTCGACGACCGCGTCGCCGTGGAACTCGAAGATCTGTTCGGTGGCGACGACGAGCGCCGTCTCCCCGTAGCGGGCGGCGTGACCGCCGAGGGTGTCGACCGCCCCGGCGCCGAGTTCGATCCGGCCGGGCGAGACGACCGTCCGCGTCTCGCTCGCGAGTACGGTGTCGTGCATGGCACCCCGATGATCGTTCCTGTCGGTCTTATACCCCGGGGTCGGGGGATCGGCGACCCGTCTCAGTTCCCGCTCGGCAGTCGCGGCTGGATGACCGAGACGAAGGCGTCGAGGTCGCGGGTCTGGTACCACGCCGTTCCGGGGCCGGTGAACTCGAAGACGAGGCCCTCGCCGCCGAACAGCGACGACTTCAGCCCGCCGACGCTCCGCGTCTCGAAGTCGACCGTGTCGTCCCAGGCGATCAGATGCTCGTTGTCGAGGACGTACGACTCGCCGGCGTCGAGGTCGAGGCGTTCGAGGCCGCCGTAGGCGTCCACGAAGACGGTGCCGCTCCCCTTCAGCGCGAGGGGCGTCAGGCTGGCCTCCCCCAGCATCGACTTCAGGCCGCCGAGTTCGCTGTCGATGTCGATCCCGGGCGTCGCCGCGAGGAAGGCGCCGTCGGTGGTGTACAGCGTCTCGTCGTCGAGTTCGTGTTCCATCACGTCTCCCGGGGCGGAGGGCGCGAGCGTCACGGTGCCGGAGCCACCCTCGGCGACGAACTCGTTTGCGAACATGGACTCGCCGCCGAGCATGGACTTCGCGGAACTGAGCAGGCCGTCGCGGCTGGTCGACGTCTCGATGGAGACGGTCGGCGAGTGGCCGACCATCGCGCCGGGTTCCGCGATTATCGACTCGCCGTCGTCGAGTTCGACGGTCAGGTGTGTGTACGACGGTCGGTGGGAGAATTCCGTTTGCATCGGGGATCCCTCGTTCGGCCGTGGCGTCGAACGCGATGATAAACCTTCGGGCGGTGTGTCACGACCGCGGACCGAGCCCGGACCGTCGGACGTTTACCTCCCCCGCACGTGGGTCGAGGCATGCCACAGGTCACTGTCGACGCCGTGGAGACGGTCGGCGACCGAACCGTCGCGCTGGAACTGCGGACGCCCGAGGGCTTCGACGCCGAACCCGGGCAGTTCATCCTGATCCGGGCGACCGTCGACGGGGTCGAGGAGACCGGCTACTACACCATCTCCTCGCCGGACACGACGGGGACGATGGAGGTGACCGTCGAGTACGTTCCGGAGGGGACGCTCGCCCCGTGGCTCGCCGAGCGACGGCCGGGCGACACGGTCGCGGTCGAGGGACCCTTCGGCGACGTGCGGTACACGGGCGGGGGCGACGCGGTCGTCCTCGCGGAGGGGCCGGGCATCGGGCCGGCGGTCGGCATCGCCGAACGCGCCCGGGCGGCCGGCCACGACGCGTCGATCGTCTTCTGGGGGCAGGACCCGCCCCACCGCGACCGCCTCGACGCCCTCGAAGCCGACGGCGCGAGCGTCGTCCTCGTCGAGTCGCTGGACGAGGCCGCCGACACGCTCGCCGCGGCCGGGGACGCGACGGTGTACGTCTTCGGGTTCGAGTCGTTCGTCAGGGACGCCAAGACGGTCGCGGAAGCGGTCGGCGTTGACGACCTCCGGGCCGAGAGCTTCGGGCCGCGCTAGCGCGCGTCCTCGATCTCGTCGAGGACTTCGGGGTTCTCGATGCTGCTCATGTCGCCGAGGTCCTCGCCGCGGTAGATGGACTCGATGGCTCGGCGGATGATCTTCCCGCTCTGGGTCTTGGGGAAGGCGTCGACGAACAGCACCTCGCGGGGACGGAACGGCTTGCCGAGTTCCTCGCCCACCGTCGTTCGGATCTCCTCGCGCAGGCCGTCGCGCTCGTCCGTCCCGGCTTCGAGGACGACGTAGAGGACGACTGCGGTGCCGGTCGTGTCGTCGTCGGCGCCGATGGCGGCGGCCTGATTGACCGCGTCGTGTTCCATCGCGGCGCCTTCCACCTCGGCCGGGCCGACCTTCCGGCCGGCGACGTTCAGGGCGTCGTCCGCCCGCCCGTGCAGGAACCAGAAGCCGTCCTCGTCCTTCTGCGCCCAGTCGCCGTGGTCCCAGAGGTCGGGCCAACTGCTCCAGTACTCCTCCAGGTATCGCTCGTCGCCGCTCCACAGCGACTTCGTCATGCTCGGACAGGAGTCGCGGGCGACGAGGAAGCCACGCTCGTGTGAGTCGGCGATCGACTCGCCCTGACTGTCGACGATGTCGATGTCCATCCCCAGACCGGGGCCGCCGAGCGTGCAGGGCTTGAGCGGGGTGATCGGCATCGGCATCAGGAAACACCCCATGATCTCCGTGCCGCCCGAGATGTTGATGATGGGGGTGTCGCCGCCGCCGACCGCTTCGTAGAACCAGAGCCAGGACTCGGGGTCCCACGGCTCACCGGTCGACCCGAGCACACGGAGACTGGAGAGGTCGTGCCCCTCGACCCACTCGTCGCCCCGCTTCCGGAGCGCCCGGATGGCCGTCGGCGAGATGCCGAACTGCGTGACGCCGTGGTCGTCGATCATCCGCCAGAAGCGGTCCGGTTCGGGGTGGTCGGGCGCGCCCTCGTACATGAACACCGTGCCGCCGTGGGCGTGGGTTCCCATCAGCGTCCACGGTCCCATCATCCAGCCGATGTCGCTCACCCAGAAGAAGCGATCCGACGGCTGGAGGTCCATCCCGAAGTACACCTCCTTGGCCGCCTGCAGAAGCGCGCCGGCGTGCGTGTGGACGATGCCCTTCGGCTTGCCCGTCGTCCCCGAGGAGTACAGCAGCATCGACTCCTGGTTCGCGTCCAGGGACTTCGTCTCGTACTCGTCGCTCGCCGCCGCGACGGCCGTCTCCCAGCGTTCGTCGCGGTCGTCGTTCCACGGGATCTCCCCCTCGCTCGCGAGGCCGAGGCGGTCGTAGACGACGGTGTGTTCGACGTGTCCCGCCTCCTCGATGGCCTCGTCGGCCGTCCCCTTCAGCGTCACGTGCTCGCCGCGCCGGTAGAAGCCGTCGCCGGTGAACAGGACGCTGGGTTCGGCGTCGCCGATGCGGGTGGCCGTCGCGTCGACGCCGAACCCCGAGAAGATGGGGACCGCGACCGCGCCCACCTCGAAACAGCCATAGAGGATGGAGATCACTTCGGGCACCATCGGCATGTAGAGGGCGACGGTGTCGCCCGTCCCGACCCCCCTGGACTCCAGGTAGTTCGCCACCCGGTTGGTCTGTCGGTGGAGTTCGTGGTACGTGATCTCCCGGACGTCCCCGGGTTCTCCCTCCCAGATGCACGCGACCTTGTTGCGGGTCTCCGCGTCGGGGGCGGCGTGGCGGTCGACGACGTTGTGGGCGGCGTTGATCCGGGCGCCCGGGAACCACTCGGTGAACTGCGGCCCCTCGGCATCGTTCCGGACCGCGTCGTACCCCTCGTCGAACTCGATGTCGAGGTAGTCGACGAGTTCGTCCCAGAACCAATCGACGCCGGAGCGCGGTTCACCCGGAACCGTCGAGGTGGTTCGCTCGATCAACTCGTCGTAGTCGTCGATGTCGTACGCCTGCATGAACTCCCAGACGTTCGTCGATTCGACGAACTCGCGAGAGGGGCGATGAACCACCGCGTCCGTCCGTTGTTTACGGTCCGGAGCCATGCTCCGAACTCTACCACGGGACCGTAATAGATGTTCGTGTCCGACCGGCAACACTGTTCGGCGCAGGTGGTGTTCGAGGCTCCGCGAAAGCCCCCGGCGTCATCAGAACGCGTCGCGTTCCGGTTGGCTCACGGGGGTATCTCACCCGAACCCACGACCGGGAACTCGCGCCGGTCATCGAAGACGGTGACGGGCGAACTCGCGGACCCACTCGACCGGCGGCCGTGGTCCCGCACTGGACGAACGAGGACGGTCGGCAGACGCACTCTGCCGTACTTACTCGATCTCGAGACGATCCGAACCGCCCTCGGAACCCTCACCGTTCTCGTCCCACTCGAGTTCGAACTCGATGCTCAACTCTCCAGGGCCATCCGTCGGTCCCTCGCGTTCGGCTTTGACTTCGAACGTCGGCCGTACTGGGGGATCCATCGTGACGGACTCTGACCCCGCCTTCAGCGTGATCGGGTCCCCTCGTTCGAGCTTTTCGGCGACGCTCCGGAGATACGACGCGATTTCGTCTCGACTCTGTTCGCTCTCGGATTCGAACAGCACTTCTTCGGGCATACACTCGTATCTACACTTCCGACTCGGATAAGTGCGCCCTCGCTATCGATTCCCGCAGGTCCGACAGTCGCGGTGGTCCGTCGTCGAGGACCGGTTCAATCGGGATCCGGATTCGCCGTACTCCACCGAGAGGTAACCCTCGTCTCGAAATCCGGCACTACGACGAGTGCTCCGGCCGCCGCTATCGTAGCGATTGGCCCCGACATCAGATCGCACGCAGTACTGCGGTCCGATGTACAGTGACGCTCAATCGCTACTAACGTTCCCGAAGGCGTCGGCGGTGAAGCCGTCGTCGACGGTCAGGACGCTCCCGGTGGTGTAACTGGCCGCGTCGCTGGCGAGGTAGATGGCGGCGCCGACGAGTTCCTCCGGGTCGGCCATCCGCTCGTGGACCGTCCGCCGGGCGATTTCGCGATACCGGTCGGTGTCCTCGTCGTAGGTTCCCGCCGTCTGCTCCGACCGCACGAACCCGGGTTTGATCGCGTTGACCCGAATCTCGGGGCCGAGTTCCTTCGCCGCCACCCGCGTGAACGCGTCGACGCCGCCCTTCGCCGTCGTGTAGGGGACGAGGTCCGGGATCGCCAGTTGGTTCGAGATGGAGGAGACGTTCAGGATCGCTCCCTCGTCCATCCGCTCGGCGAAGACCTGCGTCGCGCGGTAGGTGCCGTCGAGTTGGACGTCGAACACCCGTTGCCAGTCCTCCTCGTCCCCGTCCGACAGCGACGCCCGCGAGACGTAGCTCTGGGAGTTTACGAGCACGTCGACGCCGCCCAGGTCGTCGACGACGGCGTCGCGGCAGGCGACGATGCTCCCGCGGTCGGTCACGTCACAGGTCGCCTCGACCGTCTCGGCGCCGAGGTCACGCAGTTCGGCCGCCGTCTCGGCGACCGCGTCCGCGGTTCGACTCGTCGCGGCCACGTTCGCGCCGTCGGCCGCGAAGCCCCTCGCGATCGCCCGCCCGATCCCGCTCGTCCCGCCGATCACGACCGCTCGCTTCCCCTCGACCGTCACGGGTGTGTGTTCGTAGGTCACGGCCGACCGGTCGGGAGTCCGCGACTTAGCCGTTGCCCCGGCGACCGGTCGGCTACTCGTCGCCCGTCGGCTCCCTGCCGTCGGGCGTCGCGGCGACGTCGCGGAACGCGGCCGCCGGGTTGCGGTCCCGGGTGGCGCCCCCGAACAGGCGGTCGCGGACGGATCGTGCGGAGGGACGCTCGGCCAGCAGGACCGTGCAGTCCACCTCGGTGACGACGTCGAGGTGGAGCGAGCCGCGGACGAGCCGCGAGAGCATCCCCTGCTCGGTGGCGCCGATGAGCAGCATCGTGCTGTCGGCGGCCGCGCGCTCGATTGCGGCCTCGACGTCGCCGGAGGCGTCGACGGTGACCGTCGCGTCCCCGAGGCCGTGTTCGGCGGCCCAGTCCTCGAGGAACGCCTCGCCGGCCGCCCGGTCCTCGGCGCCGTCGACGACGTGGAGGAGTTCGACCTCGGCGCCCGCGACCTCCCGAAGCGCGCGGGCGATCTCCGCGCTCAGATCCGAGTCGGGGCCGCCGGCGGTCGGGAGGAGCACCTTCGAGGGATCGAGCCCGCGGTCCTCGGCGACGAGGAAGTCACAGGGCAGCTGGTTCGTCAGCTCGGCGAGCGGCCGCTCGGCGCGGGCGGAACTCCACAGCTGGTCCTCGCCCCAGCCGATCACCGTGAGGTCGGGGCTCGTCCGCCGCGCGAGGTCGAAGATGGCCTCGAAGGAGCGGGGCGTGACGACAGTCGACGTCTCGAGGGTGACGTCGTGTGCGTCGCCGACGGGACGGACGTCGTCGAGCAGGCGCTCGGACTCGCGGACGATGCGCTCCTGCCGGGAGCCGTCCGTCTCGGGCGTCCAGCGCCTCGGCGCCTGGACGATGTGGACGACGTGTACCGTCCCCTTGCGGTGAGTGCTCGCGACCCGACACGCGAACTCGACCAGCCGCGACTCCGTGCGCGGGTTGGCGATGGGGACGAGCACGCGGTAGGCCTCGGGATCGCGGACGATCTCCTCGACCGTGTCGATGACGGGCACGTACGAGCGGCCCGCCAGCGACCCCGCCAGCCACTCCCGGATGGAGAGCCGGCGGACGTTCTCGAACCGCTCGATCTCCAGCCGGCGATCGCTGGTCTGGTAGTAGTTGACCACGGTGACCAGGAGGATGCCCCCGAGCGTGTTGCCCAGCAGGACGGGGAGGACGAACCCGACCAGGGCGGGCGCGGGGTTCGTCGTCGTCACCAGGGAGAGGTAGACCACCTCGGTGAAGGAGACGACGACGTGATAGAGGTTGCCCATCGGGATGGCCAGAAAGGCGAGATAGATGACGAGCAGCCGCGAGGTGGCGTCTCGGGTGGCGAAGTTGATCCAGACGACGCCCGCGACGATGAACCCGGCGAAGACGGCCTTGAAAAAGAGGCTGGTCGCCGGCGTGGCGATCCCCTTCTCGGCGAAGCCGACGGCCACCGCCGCGGTCCGGGCGTCGAAGACGCCGCCGTACGCGAGCGCCAGCGCGCCGAGTCCTCCGCCCGCGAAGTTGCCCGCGAGGACGATCAGCCAGTGTCGGAACAGCGCCGGAATCGACGCGAGCCGTTCCAGCGTCAGCGCCACCGGCGGGAGCGTGTTCTCGGTGTAGAGCTGGTAGCCGCCGATGATGATGTAGATGAACCCCAGCGGGTACAGCAACACGCCGAGGAACGTCTCGTCGGTCGTCGCCGACACCGACGCGTACAGGAGGAAGGTGATCGTGATCGCGAACCCGCCGGCGAGCGCGCTGAAGAACAGTTCCCGAACCCCCGAGGTGATCTCGTGGTCCGCGTCCGCGACGACGCGCTGGAACACCTCGTCGGTGGAGAACCGATCCGGGAGCACCTCTCCCGCGGTCGGAACGTCGTTTCCCGCCGTCCCCGCGTCCCCGTTCGAGTCCGTCCGCGCGGAGTCGTCCATCGGTCCGGTGGACCCGTCGCCTGCGGCTTAAGTCATTTCCCTCGACCCCACACACATATGCCGATCCCGGACGTCGCCACCCGCATGCGCGAGTTCGACAAGGCCATCGTCTCCTGTGCGGTGACCGGAGCGATCCACACGCCGACCATGTCGCCACACCTGCCGATCACCGCCGAGGAGATCGCCGCAGAGGCCATCGCCGCCGCGGAGGCCGGGGCGAGCATCGTCCACGTCCACGTCCGCGACGAGGAGACCGGGGAACCGATCACCGACCTCGATCTGTTCCGGGAGGTGGCCGAGCGGGTCGCCGACGGCTGTGACGCCATCGTCCAGCCGACGACCGGCGGGGCCCCGACCATGGCGCCCGAGGAGCGGATCCGGGTCGTCCCCGAACTCGAACCCGAGATGGCCTCCTGCAACATGGGGTCGATCAACTTCGGGCTCTACCAGTTGCTCGACAAGTACGACGAGTTCGAGTACGACTGGGAGGCGGCGTACCTCGACGGGACCCGGGATCTGATCTTCCAGAACAGCTTCGAGGACCTGGAGACGATCCTCCCCGTCTTCGACGAGCACGACACCAAACCCGAACTCGAGGTGTACGACGTCGGCCACCTCTACAACGCGAAACATCTGGTCGACCGGGGGCTGTTGCGGACGCCGCTGCACATCCAGTTCGTCATGGGCATCCACGGCGGCATCGGCGCGACCGCGAAGAACCTGACCCACCTCGCCGACATCGCCGACGACCTGTTCGGCGACGAGTTCACCTTCTCGGTCATCGGCGCCGGTCGCAAGGAGTTCCCGCTCGGGACGCAGGGCGTCTCGATGGGCGGTCACGCCCGCGTCGGCCTGGAGGACAACCTCTATCTCGAACGCGGTCGGCTGGCCGAGAGCAACGCGGAACTGGTCGAGAAGATGGTCCGCCTGACCCGCGACGTGGCGGGTCGGGAGATCGCCACGCCGGCCGAGACGCGGGAGTTCCTCGGCCTGAAGGGACAGTCCGGGACGGACTTCTGACGTCCCGGTCGGGGGGCTACTGCTGGCCGTAGCTCTCGAACATCGACCGCAGCCTGTCGACCTCCTCGTCGGGCAGGACGATCGGATCGCCGACGCTGATCGCCTGGTAGTGGATCCGCGCGCAGTACTCGACCATCATCGACACCTCGAACGCGTCCTCTGCGGTGTCGCCGACGGCGAGGGTGCCGTGGTTCTGGAGGAGACAGGCGTCGTAGTCCGTCCCCATCGTCTCGGCGGCGAGTTCGCCGAGGGCCTCGCTTCCCGGCTCCTCGTAGCCCGCGACGGGGACCTGATCGCCCGCGAAGGCGATGAGGTAGTGGGAGGCGGGGATCGGCTCCCCGAGTGACGCGAAGGTGCTGGCGTAGGGGGAGTGGGTGTGGACCACCCCGCCGACCGCCTCCCGCTGGCGGTAGACCATCGCGTGCATCGGCGTCTCGCTCGAGGGCTCCAGGTCGCCGTCGACCTGCTCGCCGTCGAGCGTCACCAGCGGGACCCGCTCCGGCGTGACGTCCTCGTAGGGGACGCCGGAGGGGCTGATGGCGACCGTCTCGCCGTCCCCACACCGCTGGCTCACGTTGCCGCCCGTTCCCTTGGTCAGCCCCTGGTCGAGCATCTTCCGCCCGAGGTCACCGACCGTCCGCCGTTCCGCAGCGTACTGTAGCTGGTCCGTCATCGTGGCGTAGTCGTCGGCGGGTCTTCGGCGGCCCCCCTCCTGAGTCCTTCGACGGCGACGTCGCGGGTCGAGGGGGCGACCGCACCGGCGAGCCACGCCACCGGCCCGTAAGAAAACCCTTAGTACGGTCCCTCGGGTAGGCGGAGCCATGCTCTGGGAGAATACCGACCACTCCGCGAGCGAGGCGACGCTCCAGTACACGATGGAGCCGAAAGAGTTCGAGAACCGGTTTCTCCCGTACGACGTGCTGACGAACCTCGCGCACGTGACGATGCTGCACCGGCAGGGCTTTCTCACCGAGGGCGAACTCGCGGACCTCCGCGAGGCCCTCACCGACCTCTACCACGAGGCCGACGAGGTGGAGGGCGAGGACGTCCACACCTTCGTCGAGGAGCGGGTGACCGAGCGGACCGAGGCGGGCAAGAAGATGCACCTCGCCCGGTCGCGCAACGACCAGATATTCGTCGACACGCGCCTGTTCATGAAGGACGCGACCATCGACCTCGCCCACCGGCTCCTCGAGTTCGTCGCCGCGCTCGATGCGTTCGCGGCGGAGAAGAACGTCCTGATCCCGGGCTACACCCACCAGCAGCAGGCGATGCCCTCCTCGACG
Source organism: Haloplanus sp. GDY1 (assembly GCF_023703775.1). Classification (NCBI taxonomy): domain Archaea; kingdom Methanobacteriati; phylum Methanobacteriota; class Halobacteria; order Halobacteriales; family Haloferacaceae; genus Haloplanus; species Haloplanus halophilus. Next base: position 827,595 of record NZ_CP098514.1, read on the forward strand.
GGGCTGTGGGCGTCGAGTTACGCCGACGCGCTCGTCGACGACCTGAGGTCGCTGCGGGCGACCTACCGCATCGTCGACTCGAACCCCCTCGGCGCCGCCGCGTCCTACGGCACCAGCCTCGACATCGACCGGGATCTGACGACGGAACTGCTGGGCTTCTCGACGAAACAGCACAACCCCATCTACTGCTCGAACCGCGGGAAACAGGAGCTACAGCTGCTCCAGACGCTCGATCTGGTGATGCTCGACGTGCAGAAACTGGCCGAGGACCTCATCAACTTCTCCGAGGATCAGCAGTTCTTCGAGTTGCCCGAGGAGTACTGCACGGGCAGCAGCATCATGCCCCAGAAGCGCAACCCCGACATCCTGGAACTCGCGCGGGCGAAAGCCGAGGAGGTGTCGGCGGGCAAGGAGACAATCCGGCGGATCATCGGCAAACTCCCGAGCGGCTACAACCGGGACAGCCAGCAGACGAAAAAGCACCTGATCGAGGGGATCGACACGGTTCGGGCGACCCTCGACATCCTCACCCCGCTGATCGAGGCGCTGGAACTCTCCGACGAGTTCACGGTCGACGAGGGCATCTTCGCCGCCTACACGGCCAATCGGAAGGTCCAAGAGGGGATGGCCTTCCGCGACGCCTACCACGAGGTCAAGGAGAGCGAGGAGTACGAGGTCCACGACGACGTCGCCGACCCGGTCCGCCAGCCGCTCGACGACCTCCCGGCGTTCTGGGACGACGAGCGCGAGGCGTTCGACGCGATGTCGGAGCGGCTCCTGACCGCGAGCGCGGAGTGACCGCTACAGCGTGGGTTCGTCGTCCGACTCGTTGCGGATGGCGGGGTCCTGCTGGTCGTCGACGACCTGCGTGAACAGGTCCTCGTCGGCCGTCTGATTCGGCGATTCGTCGGTCGTGTACGCCGACACGCCGAGCGAGAGCAGTTCCTCCACGGCCTGATCGCGGTTGATGAACTCCCCCTCCTCGACGAGCTGGTTGATCTCGATGTCGACGTCGTCCGGCAGCGAAACTTCGGCGGTTGGCATATCGCTCACTGGGGCGTCCTCTATGTTAAAAACCCGGTTTCGGCGAGGTCGATCCGTCTCCGTCACGATTCCCGTTTCGTCGACCGACTGCGGACGCCCCGAACACGTTCGCCCCGACGCCGAGGTGGCGCCGGCCCGTAGGGACGCACATGTCGACCGTTCCCGGCGACATCGACACGGATCGCCAGCCCCCGCTCTCGATTCCGCTCCGGCACTTCGTGGTCGCGCTGGGGTTCCTGCTCTCCGGCGCGGCGCTCGGCCTCGCCGACGCGCTCGACGCCGCGCCGGGGCTCGCCCGCGCCGCGCACCTCCACCTGCTTTTCGTCGGGTTCGTCTGTCTCACCATCGCCGGCGCGATGACGCAGTTCGTCCCCGTGTGGTCCGGAACGGCGCTTCACTCCCGCCGGCTGGCGCGGGCGCAACTGTGGCTGGTCGCCGTCGGCCTCGTCGGCCTCGTCGTCGGCTTCCTGGGCGGCCGGGTGACGCTCCTCGCTCCCGCCGGCGCCCTCGTCCTCACGGGGTTCTGGACGCTCGCGTACAACGTCGGCCGGACGCTCGCGACGGCGCGTCCGCTCGACGTGACCGAGCGCCACTTCGCCGTGGCGCTCGCCTTCTTCGTCGCCCTGACCCCGCTCGGTCTCCTGCTGGCGGCGAGCTTCGTCGTTCCCCTCTTCGCGACCCTGCCGGTCACCCGGGGCGGCGTCGTCGCGGCCCACGCCACCCTCGCCGTCTTCGGCGCCGTCCTGACCACCGTCTTCGGCGCGCTCTACCAGCTCGTCCCAATGTTCGGCCAGACGGAACTCCGGGGCGTCGATCACGCGCTCCAGCGGGTCGAAACCGTCGCCTACCCGGCCGGAGTCGTCGCCCTCTCCGCCGGCAGACTCGTCACCTCGCTCCCCCTCGCCCGCCTCGGTGCCGCCCTCCTGCTCGCGGGCGTCCTCGCCTTCCTCGTCGTCCTCGGCCGTCTCCTCGCCGACGCGCGCGCCGAGGGGACGCCGATGCTGATCCGATACGCGTGCCTGGCGCCCGCGGCCCTCGCGTGGGCGGTGCTGGCCGCCCCCGCGTGGCTCCGCGACCCGCTCGCCGACGCGGCGCGCTTCGGCGCCCCCGGAACGGGCCACCTGCTCGCGCTCGTCCTCCTGTTCGTCCTCGTCGGCACCCTCTATCACGTCGTCCCCTTCCTCGTCTGGGTCCACCGCTACAGCGACCGCCTGGGGTTCGAGGACGTGCCGATGATCGACGACCTCTACGACGCCCGCCTCGCCCGGGCCGACCTGCTCCTCGTCGCGGGCGGCGGGGCGCTCCTCCTCGCCGGCGACCTGACTGCCGGTCGCTCCCCCGTCGTCGCCGGCGGGGCCGCCCTCGCCGTCGGCCTGGCGGCCGTCGCCGCCAACCTGTTGCTCGTCCTCCGGCGCCACGCGCCGGCGTCGCTCCGGGGCGGGGCGGACGGCGACGCGACCGGCGACTAGAAGGGCGTCGACGGGCCGTCGGTCGCCGACTCGTCGGTCGCGTCGGCACCCGCCGCCGCGGCGAGGGTGCCGTCCGCGTCGGCCTCCGGGACCGACCCCGACCCGCGATAGCTCCCCTCCAGGTCGACGAGGCGGCCGTTGATCCGCTCGCTCGCCTCGTGCATCGGCGCCACCCTGACGCGGACGAGGTCGAACTCGTGTGGCGGGCCGGCGTCGTCGGCGTTCCAGGCCCGGAACGACGCCGTGGCCAGCGTGTCGCTCTGCGGGCAGAACTCCGTCGTCGGCGTGAACTCCGCGCGCAGCACCGACGGGTCGTCGGCCTCGACGGCGTAGCGGTAGCCCGCGTCCGGATGCCGGGTGTCGAGGTTCAGGCGCGCGAGGTTGTAGCCGAAGGTCACGTCGTAGACGGTTCGGGCCTCGAAGCACGCCCGGGTCAGCCGGTGGAACGCGGCGTGGTCACGCCCCGTCAGGACCGCGTGCCCGTCGAGGAACGGACCCGGTTCGGGGAGGGTCGCGGGGCGGAACGCGTCGTAGTCGTCGAAGTCGTCGTCGTCGCTCGACCAGGGACGGGGAACGAGGGTCATGTGTGAACGGACGGCGTCCCGCCACCTACCCCTCGTCCCGAACGTGTTCGTCGGAGAGGAACAGGCGCTCGACCGCCGCGGCCGAGACGGGCGGCCGATCCGCCCCGTCGACCGCCTCCCGGGCCGGCGCGAGGACGCCCGCGGCGATGCGGCCGGCCATCGCCGCGACGATCCGGCGCTCGGCCGGCGAGAGGTCGTCGAGTTTCCCGAGGGCGGTCGCCAGTTCCCGGGACGCGACGGCGACGCCGCGGTCCCGGAGATGCCGGTCGAGACGGTCGGCCGGCGGCGCGCGGTCGACCGGATCGGCGTCGCCGCTCACCGCCGTCGACGAGTTCGACTCGTCGTCGAGGATCGGATGCGTGGACATGGCTCAGGCGCGTGACGTGGACTCGTGGCCGTCGGGAAGCGGACCGTCGTATCCCTCGGGGACGTACGCACAGAGGGGGTCGCTCGCCAGCGGATCGCCCGTCTCGGCGTAGGCCCGCGAGCGACTCCCGCCACAGACGCCGCGGAACTCGCAGGCGCCGCACTTCCCGCGGAGGGCGTCGGGATCCCGGAGGTCGGTGAACAGGTCGGCGTTCCGGTAGCGCTCCACGAGTCCCGCCTCGCGGACGTTCCCGACCGATTCGGGGAGGAAGCCGGAGGGGAACACCTCGCCGACGTGGCTCACGAAGGCGAACCCGTCGCCGGCGGTGATGCCGACGCGGCGGCCGACGGCGTCGGTCGGGTCGTCGCCGTCGGCGTCGACCCCCACCCGGCGCTGGAGCGCGACCCGCCGGTAGTGCGGTGCCTCGGTGGTCTTGATCCCGAAGTCGGCGGCCTCGTCCACCTCGACCAGCCACTCCATCACGCGCTCGGCGCGTTCGGGGTCGAGGGAGTCGAGGACCGCTCCCCGGCCGACGGGGACGAGGAAGAAGACGGACCACAGCACGGCGCCGAGGTCCGCGACCAGGTCCCGGATCGCGGGGAGTTCCTCGACCGTCTCGGCGCAGACGGTCGTGTTGATCTGGAGCGGGAGGCCGGCGTCGCGGGCCGCCTCGGCCGCACGGATCGTGGAGTCGTAGCTCCCCGGTTCGCCGCGGAACTCGTCGTGGGCGGCGCGCGACCCGCCGTCGACGCTCACCGCGAGGCGCCGGGCGCCGGCGTCGGCGAGGGCGTCGACCCGCTCCGGCGTCAGGGAGGCCGTCCCGCTGGGCGTGAGCGTCATCAGGAGGCCCCTGTCGGTGCCGTACTCCACGAGTTCGACGGTGTCGTCGCGGGCGAGGGGGTCGCCCCCCGAGAGGACGACCAGCTGGTTCTCGCCGAAGCGACGCGCCTCGTCGAGCAGCGCCTTCCCCTCGGCGGTCGTGAGTTCGTCCGGGTGGCGCTCCGGCTGGGCGTCCGCCCGGCAGTGCTTGCACGTGAGCTCGCAGGCTCGCGTGAGCTCCCACACGAGGACGAACGGCCGTTCGTCGGTGTCGAGGGCGTTCGGATGCATCTCAGACGTTGACGCGGGTGACGTGCCCGCCACAGCCACACTGGTCGACGTACTCGACGGTCACGTCGTCGAATGCGTCCCGGAGTTCGGGGTAGAGATACCCCGAGGGGTGGCCGTGGTCGCCGTGGGTCACGAGGTTGACGTGGTTGCCCGGTGCGGTCCGCTCGACGGCCGCCAGCGCCTCCTCCACCACGAGGTCGCGGTCGGCCGCGTGTTCGGGACCCTCCAGATTCGCCGACCACGACGTCTCGTGGACGGCGTCGTCGTGTGTTGACTCCATACCTGCCGGTTGCCGACGCTCCTCCCAAAGCGGTTGCCCGAACACGTTCGGGGCGTCACTCCTCGAGCGATTCGAGGGAGTCGAACTGGGCGTCGAGTTCGCGGCGTCGCTGCCGGGCGACGACCGTCGCGTCGAGCAGGTCGCCGACCAGCGACACGTCGAGCGCGAAGTCGGTCGTCGCCGTCACCCGGACGCCCGCCTCGCCAGCGTCCTCCAGGCGATAGACGGTGCGCATCGACTCGAACATGCCCTCGCGCTGTTCGTAGGCGAGGACGGCGTCGTCGAGGTCGAGCAGTCCGAGGGTCAACTGGAGTTCGGCGATGCCGACCCGGTTGGTGAGGCGGATCTCGTCGCCCTCGACGACCACCTCGTCGAAGCCCGCGGTGCGCATGAACGGTTCGACGTCCGTGATGGCGTCACGGAGCGTCGACTCCGGGGCCGCGATCGTCCGCGAGACGGATACTGTCTCCATGGTCGAAGTCCTCCCGCCGGACACATGATACGGTTTATCGTAAGTCAGTACCGGTGGGTCGCCGGCTCGTCTCGGCGAACCAGCGGCAACCAGTTACGATCCTCCGTAGAACCCCGGACACGGTGACCCCCGTGGCGAACGCGTTCGGGACAAAGGGTTCGATTGCGCCCTCACAACGGGCTGGTATGTCAGGCGTGGAATCGCTGCTGACCGAGACGGACGCCCCGCCAACCGGCAGTCCCGAGGTGCTCGACGTGCGCGACCTGCCGCCGCCGGAGCCGCTGAAACTGACGCTGGAGACGCTGGCCGAGGCGGACGACGACACGGTCGTCGTCCAGGTGAGCGACCGGGTGCCACAGCACCTCTTCCCCCGACTCGACGACCGGGGGTTCGCGTACGACACCGTCGAGCGCGACGACCGCGTCGTGACGGCCATCTGGACGGAGTGACGACCCGCCCCGATCCGTGGATTTTTACCGACCGGCCGCCACCTGCCGGGTAATGAAGGAATCCCTGATGGAGATCCTCTGTGACCCCCTCGACAAGAGCGATCTCGAACTCGAAGTTGACGAGCGCGACGGCGAGGAGATCATCGAGGGCCGCCTGATCGGGACCGTCACGGGCGAGGTGTACCCCATCGAGGACGGCATCCCGAACCTGCTGCCGCCGGACATGCGCGACGACTAGTTCGGCCTGAAGTTTTTTCGTCCCTGGGTGCGACCCTCGGCCTGTGACACCGGTGTTGCTCGTCGAGTTGAACCGTGGGGAGCTTCACGACGTCGAAGCCCCGGCCGAGTTCGCCACCGCCGAACCGTTCTCGGTCGAACTCCGCAACCACGGTGAAGCCGTCCACGTCCACGTCCGCGCCGACGACGCGCTGTCGGCAGTCGCACGCATCGACGCCGACGGGAACCTCTTCGTGGAGCGGGAAACCACCCGGTCGGTGCCCGTGGGCGTGAGCGAGGTGGACGCACCGGTGACCGGAACCCTGGAGATCGCCACCGGCTACGGGGCGGAGAGCCGAACCGTCGAGGTGACGGTCGAACCCGCCGACGACGGGGGCTCCGTCGACGTCGACGAGACGCTCTCGCGGCCGGCCGAGTCGGACTCGACCCCGGATCGGACGCCGCTGCGCCGGCGCGTCGCCGGCGCCCTCCCCGGCCGCCGGGCGCTGCCCGTCCTCCTGCTCGGTCTCCTCGCCATCGGCGTCGCGGCGGCCGTCGCGAACGCCGTCGACAGCCCGCTGGTCCTCCTCGGCGCGGGCGTCGTCGTCGGTGCCGTCCTCGTCGCGCTGGTCGTCCTCTTCCAGTGACCGCCGGCGGCGTTTTGGGGCTGGCGGCCCCATCCCCGCCATGGTCCCGCTGGAGATGGGCTGGCGACACCTGCTGTTCGAGAACTGGCCGGTCGACCCCGCCGTCGTCGACGCCCACCTGCCCGACGCGCTGACGGTCGACACGCACGACGGCGACGCGTGGCTCTCGGCCGTCCCCTTCACCAACGTCGCGGTGCGCCCGCGAGGGCTGCCCGCCCGCCTCGGCCTGCCGCTCCCCGAACTCAACCTGCGGACCTACGTCACCCGCGACGGGGACCCCGGCGTCTACTTCTTCAGCCTCGACGCCGCGGGGCTCCTCGGCGTGATCGGCGCGCGCTGCTTCCAGCATCTCCCCTACTACTACGCGCGCATCTCGCTCGACGCCGCGGACGGGACGGTCCGCTTCGCCAGCCGCCGGCGGCATCCGGGCGCCCGCCCGGCGGCGTACGACGCGACCTACCGGCCGACCGGGCCGGGCTTCGCCGCGCCCGAGGACCCCCTCGCTCGCTTCCTCGTCGAGCGGTATCGGTTCTACACGCAGTCGCCCGACGGCGCCCTCCGCTACGCCGACGTCGACCACGACCCGTGGACGCTCCACCCGGCGACGGCCACGGTGACGCGGAACTCGCTGCTCGAAGCCAACGGCTTCGCGCGCCCGTCGTCGACGCCGACCTACTACTACAGCCCCGGGGTCGACGTGACGGCCTCGCGGAGCAAGCGCTGGGAGCGCGGCGGGTGAGCCGATGACCGGGGATCCGAACGGCGACGCGACCGACCTCCCGACGGCGCCGGTCCTGCTGTTCGACGGGGTCTGTTCCCTCTGTAACGGCGTCGTCCGGTTCCTCGTCCCGCGCGACCCGGAGGGGCGACTCCGCTACGCCCCCCTCCAGTCGGACGCGGGGCGGGCGCTGCTGGATCGGGCGGGGCTGTCCGAGGGCGTGGACACGGTGGTCCTCGTCGAGGGCGACCGGGCGTACACCAGGTCGGCGGCCGTCATCCGCGTGGCGGAACTGCTCGGGTGGCCCTACAGCCTCGCGCGGGTGGCTCGGGTCGTGCCGCGGGGGGTGCGCGACGCCTGCTACGACGTCGTCGCCGCCAACCGCTACGACTGGTTCGGCCGCCGGGAGGAGTGTCTGGTCCCCGACGAGGACGTCCGCGACCGGTTTCTCGGCTGAACGCCGAACCGGGCCGCCGGCCCCGGAAAGCCTTTGGTCGGGTCGGCCGGAAGGGGGGGTATGACAGCGACCGACGACGAGGAGGCGACGCGCATCCTCGACGACGTCACCGTCGTCGATCTGACCACCTTCGTCACCGGCGGGTTCGCGACGCTGATGCTGGCGAACCAGGGCGCCGAGGTCATCAAGGTCGAGCGCCCCGGACTCGGCGACGACAACCGCCACTCCGGGCCGCCCTTCGTCTCCCCGGACCCGGACTACGACGGGCCCGGGCGGACCGCCGACGAGAACGGCGAGTCGCCCTACTTCTGGACGATCAACTACGACAAGCTGAGCGTGGAGTTCGACCTCAAGACCGACTCGGGGCTGGCCGCGCTCTACGACTTGGTCGAGGAGGCCGACGTGGTCGTCGAGAACTTCCGCCCCGGCACCGCCGAGCGCCTCGGCGTCGGCTACGACGACCTGCGCGAGGTGAACGAGGACGTCGTCTACTGCTCCATCTCCGCGTTCGGCGAGACGGGGCCGTGGAGCAGCCGTCCCGGCTACGACCTGCTGGTGCAGGGCACCAGCGGCATCATGAGCGTCACGGGACCCGAGGACGGCGACCCCGTGAAGGTCGGCCTCCCGCAGACCGACCTCATCACCGCCATGTGGTCGGCCTTCGGCATCGTCGGCGCGCTCTTCCGACGGGAACTCACGGGCGAGGGCGACCGGATCGAGATCGGCATGCACGACGCCGCGCTCCCGTGGCTCAGCAAGCAGGCCGGCAAGGCCTTCGTCGGGGAGCAACCGAAGCGCATGGGGACCAAAGACCCCGTGCTGGCGCCGTATCAGGCCTACCCCACCGCCGACGGCTACCTCAACGTCGGCTGTGGCAACCAGAAGCTCTGGGAGGAACTCTGTGCGGCGATCGACCGCCCCGACCTGGTCGACGACGAGCGGTTCGCCAGCAACCCCGACCGCGTCGCCAACATGGACGCCCTCGAGGAGGAACTGTCGGCGGTGTTCCGGGAGCGCCCCACCGAGGAGTGGGTCGACCTGCTGGCCGACGAACGCGGCCTCCCCGTCGGCCCGGTCTACGACGTGCCGACCGCCCTCGACAACGAACAGACCGAGGCCCGAGACGTGATCCGGGAGGTGGAACACCCCGCGCTGGGGACGGTGCCGGTGATCGAACACCCGCTCAACTACGAACACGCGGAGGCCGGGTTCGACGGCGCGCCGCCGCTCCTGGGCGAGGACACCGAGGCGATCCTGCGGGAACTGGGGTACGACGAGGCGGACCTGCGGACGCTCCGGGAGGAGGGCGCCATCCCCGACGCCGACTGAAGGCCGGTAGGGGGTCCGACCCCGGGGCTTAACTGCTCGGGCGTCGAATCATCGACAGTCGGTACCGATGAGCACGGAGCCCGGGGCGATACGCGTCCTCCACGTCGACGACTCGTCCGACTTCGCGGAGCTGACCGCGTCGTTTCTCGAACGCGAGGACGACCGGTTCGACGTCGAGACGGCCACCACCAGCGACGCGGCGCTGGCCCGACTGGAGGAGACGTCGTTCGACTGCATCGTCAGCGACTACGACATGCCCGAGCGAAACGGCATCGAGTTTCTGGGTGCCGTCCGGGAGGAGTACGCCGACCTCCCCTTCATCCTCTTTACGGGGAAGGGAAGCGAGGAGGTCGCGAGCGACGCCATCTCGGCGGGCGTGACCGACTACCTCCAGAAGGAGGGCGGAACCGGCCAGTACACCGTCCTCGCGAACCGGATCGAGAACGCGGTCTCCCAGTATCGCTCCCAGCGCGAACTCGAAGCCAGTCAGCAGCGCCTCTCCCTGTTCATCGAGCAGTCACCGCTCGGCGTCATCGAGTACGACAGCGACTTCGAGATCGTCCGGCTGAACGAGGCCGGCGAGGAGATACTCGGCTACGCCGAGGCGGAACTGCGGGGGGAGACCTGGGAGAAAATCGTCGCCGAGGACAGTTACGACGACGTCGACGAGGTGACGTCGGCGCTGGCGCGCGGGGAGGGCGGCTACCACAGCATCGACGAGAACGTCCGGGCGGACGGCGAACACATCCTCTGTGAGTGGCACAACCGCGTCGTCACCGACGAGAACGACGACGTGGTCGCGGTCTTCTCGCAGTTTCAGGACGTCACCGACCGCGAGGAGCGACAGCGACGGATCGAGGCGCTCCACGAGGCGACGCGCGAACTGATGACGGCGTCGACCTGCGAGGCGGTCGCCGAGCGCGCCGTCGAGACGGCCCGGGAGGTCCTCGACCTCCGGATCAACAGCGTCTACCTGTACGACGGCGACGCCGACGTCCTCGAACCCGCGGCGATCACCGACGAGGCGGTCGAACTGATCGGCGAACCGCCGACGTACGAGGCCGGCGAGAGCCTGTCCTGGGAGGCGTTCCACTCGGGTGAGGTCCGCGTCTTCGAGGACGTGTCCACCGAGCCCGGCCGGTACAACGCCGATACGGTCTTCGGCTCGGAGATCATCCTGCCGCTCGGCGACCACGGCGTGATGTACGTCGCCGCGACCGAGGTCGGTGCGTTCGACGAGGCCGACGTCACGCTCGCCCGGATGCTCGCCGCCAACACCGAGACCGCTCTCTCCCGCATCGAGCGCGAGCGGACGCTCCGCGAGAGCCAGCACCGGTATCGGACGCTGGTCGAGAACTTCCCCAACGGCGCGGTGTTCCTCTTCGACGCGGACCTCGAGTACGTCCTCGCCGGCGGGGAGGGCCTCTCGGCGGTGGGCCTGTCGTCCGCGGACGTCGAGGGAGCCACGCCCCACGACCTGTTTCCCGAGGACGTCGCGGACGACCTCGCTCACCACTACCGTGAGGCGCTGGCCGGGCGCTCGAACACCTTCGAACAGGAGTATCGGGGGGAGCGATACCGGATCCGGACCCTGCCGGTCCGCGACGACGGGGAGGCCGCCTCGGGCATCGCCGTCTCCCAACGGATCACCGAGCGCAAGGAGCGCGAACGCGAGTTGCGACGCTACATGCGGATTGTGAACACGATGCAGGAAGCCGCCTGCATCTACGACGAGGACGGCCGGTTCGCGGTCGTCAACGAGTACCTCGCGGAGTTCTACGACACGACCCCCGAGGAACTGGAGGGGGAGCGAAGCGCACTGATCCCGAAGATACGGGCGGCGGCCGACGGCGACCCCTACCGGGAACTCCCCGACGGCGACCGGGAGGAGATCCGCGGGGAAGTGTCGGGCGAGTTCCCGGGCGTTGGTGAGGAGGTCGTCGCCTACCGGCTGACGCCCCTCGTGGTCGATGGGGCGGTCGAGGCGGTCGTCGGCGTCGCCCACGAGGTCACCGAGAAGAAAGAGCGGATGCGGGAACTCGAACGGCGCACCGAGGAACTGGAGGCGCTGAACCGCCGGCTCCAGGAGCAGTATCGCTACCTCTTCGAGGAGGCGCCGATCATGGGCGTCGTCACCCGGGCGGAGGACGGCCGGCCCGTCATCGAGGACTGCAACCGCCGGTTCGCCGAGACGGTCGGCCACGAGAAGCAGGCCCTCCTCGGACGGGAACTCGCCGCGTTCTACACCGCCGACTCCGAACGCGAGTTGCTCGATCAGGGCGGGTACGACCGCGCGCTGACCGGGGAGTTCGTGCGCGAGAGCCGAACACTGGTCACCGCCGACGGCGAGACGGTCGAGACGCTGTTGCGGGCCGTCCCCCGGACGGACGTCACCGACGACGTCATCGGAACCTTCGCGTTCTACGTGGACGTGAGCGAGCGGAAGGAACTGGAACGCGAGAAGGAGCGCCTCGACGAGTTCACCAGCATCGTCTCCCACGACCTGCGCAGTCCCCTGAACGTGGCCAAGGGACAGGCGGAACTGGCGCGGGAGACCGGCGACTTCGACCACCTCGACGCCGTCATCCGCGCCCACGAGCGGATGGAGTCGCTGATCGACGACCTGCTGACGCTCGCCCGGAGCGGCCAGCACATCGACGACGTGGAATCGGTCCCGGTCGGGGACCTCGCCGAGAACTGCTGGCTCAACACCGAGACGAACGGTGCGACCCTCGACGTCCGCACCGAGCGCACGGTCCGGGCCGACCGGAGCCGACTGCAACAACTGCTGGAGAACCTCCTTCGAAACGCCGTCGAGCACGGCTCGACGAGCAACCAGCAGAACGCCGATGACGCCGTCGAGCATAGCTCGACGAGCAACCAGCAGAACGCCGGTGACGCCGTCGAGCATAGCTCGACGAGCAACCAGCAGAACGCCGGTGACGCCGTCGAGCACGGCTCGACGGACACGGACGACGACGTGACCGTCACCGTCGGCGCGCTCGACGGCGACGGCTTCTACGTCGCGGACGACGGCCCGGGCATCCCCGAGGACGAGCGCGAGGACGTGTTCGACGCCGGCCACACCACGTCGACGGACGGCACCGGGTTCGGGCTGAGCATCGTCGAACAGGTGGTCGAGGCCCACGGGTGGACCATCGAGGTCACGGAGAGCGCGGCCGGCGGCGCCCGCTTCGAGATCACGGGCGTCGACTTCGTCGACGGGTAGCCGTCGGCGACCGTCCGACCGGCCACCCGCCCCCGCACTCCGGGCGGTGAGGCGTGCGCTCGGGCGCGACGGATCGAGTGACCACTCCCCGCCCGGAACAGTCGTTCTGCCAATAGTTTTATCCGAGTATCATCTGTAGGGACGGACGAAATATAGTGAAAGATAATGATGAATTCCGCATCAGAACTGGGGCGTTGCGTGGCGTATCGGCGACCGTCGGGAGCCACACCGAGCGCAGCGACCGCCGGCGACCGGCGTAGCGTTGCGGTCCGGTACGGGGACCACCTCGGGGGAGCCACGGGATGTACGTAGCGCTCGGGGCCGAGGGGGAGGAAGTGCGGGAACTACAGGACCGACTCGCCGAGCGCGGCTACGACGTCGGGGCGGTCGACGGGAGGTTCGGCCGCCGAACGCGCGCGGCGGTCGCCGAACTCCAGCGGGAACGGGGGCTGACGGCGAGCGGCGCCGTGACACCCGAAATCGCCGAGGAACTGGGACTCGAGATCGACGTGCCCGAGATCGAGGAGGCACGCTCGAAGTTCCGGCAGTTCGTGACGAAAAACCCCAACTACTTCGGCAATCAGCCGGAGCTGGACTTCGAACCGGTCACGGAGAAGATCACGGACACCAGTTACGAGGAGGTGACCTGTGTCGGGTACGATCCGGGGTCGAGCCAGCTCGAGGCCGTCGTGAGCGTCGAGCGCGACGTCGGCTACGGCGGCGACGTCTGCACCGACGGCTCCATCGAGTACGTCCGCTTTTTCCTCGACCGCGACCGCAACGGGCAGTGGGAGAACGTCGGCGTGGCGTCGACGAGGGTGTACGACATGCCCGGTCGGAAGCCCGTCGACTACGCGGTGTCGGTCGACCTGGATCAGGAGCTGGAGACGTGTGACTCGCCGGTCCTGCCGCGGGTGCGGGCGATCCTGAGCTGGGAGACGGAGCCCCCGGCCGACGAAACGTACCGTCCGGTGTGGGGCAACCGCCACGAGGCCGACGTCCAACTCGAAGCCCGAGAGCCGACGGCGGGGGATCTGATGGATCCGGAACTCGTCTCCCCCGAGCTACTGAGCGGGCTGGACCTCGCGGCGTCGATGCCGTTCGATCCCCCGGAGATGGCGCCGAGTCAGCTCCTCACGAAATACCGGGGAACGAGCGTCCCGCCCCACCGCGCCGGGTTCGGCGAGTTCAAACGACTACTGAGCGGGCCGCTCCCGATGCCGGCGGGACCGTCCGGTCCGGACGGGCCGTCGCCCGGCCCGTTCCCGGGGCCGCTTCCGGAGCCGTTCCCCGAACCGGATCCCCAGTTCGACCTCCCGGCCGAACTCGACGTCGACGTCGAGGACCTGATCGACGACCTCTCGGAGACGGCCGGCAACACGAGCTACGAGGAACTCGACTGCGTCGGCTTCCGGCGCGGCATCCTCACGGGGCTGTTGACGATCAAGCGACCGGCCGGCTACGGCGGCGGGCTCTGCACCGCTGGGAGTCCGGAGTACGTCGCGTTCTGGGAGAAGCCGGTGAGTGGGGGTGCCTGGACTCACCTCGGAACGGGATCGGTCACCGTTCACGACGTTCCGGGCCTCCCCGCCGACGGCCTCCAGTACGCCGTCCACCTCCCGGCGGATCTGAGCCACCACCGAACGCCGTGCGAGGAGGGACCGAGCCTCGTGAAGGTCCGGGCCGTGCTGGCCTGGAACCGGCGGCCGCCGTCGACCGACCCCAACTTCACCCCGACGTGGGGCAACCGCGTCGAGACGGTGATCCAGGTCGCACCCGGTCCCGACCCGGGCGAGGGACTGCTCGAAGTCGGGACCCTCGGGAACGTGATCCCGACGGACATCGAGCAGACGCCGGGGAGCGACGCCACCGGAACCGCGACCGGGCCGCTCGTGTCGAGCGGCGGGTCGGTCCGCGCGACCGCGGCCGCCTTCGGTGGCCGGGTGACGATCACCGGCCGACCGGAAGGCATCTCGCCGTCCGCGGGCGGGCCGAACGGCCTGAAATACCGCGTCTCGGTCAAACCTCACGGCGCCCCGACGAGCGCCTATCGACCGCTCACCAACGAGTTCCAGGTCGCCACCTACGAGAACCCGGGGACGTTCCAATCCGTGACCGTCGACGGCGACGGCTTCTACACGTACGTGCCCGGCGCCAAGCAGAACCTCCTCGCCCTCTGGCACACCAGCGACGACGGCGTCTACGATCTGAAGGTCGAGGCGAAACGCGGCGACGGCCAGCCCGTCGACGCCGCCGCAGTCACGTATCCGGACGGGACGACGGAGTCGGAGCTGGTGATCCAGTTGGACAACACCGCGCCCGACGCGGAAATCGACATCACCGAGGTCGTCCCCGGCGGGAGCGGGGACGCGGAGCCCGCCGCGGAGTGTGACTTCTTCAACATCGGGGACACGATCCGGGGGACCTTCACCGCGGACGACGAACACTTCCGCACCGGGCCGACCCCCTGGGCCCCGTACCGGTTCGTCGTCCGCCCCGGCGGGCCGGCGAGCGGTGCCCGACCGCGGGAGCGCCCACCCGCCGGCCCCGGGACCGTCCGGGCCCGCGGCGGCGGCGACGGCGACTGGGAACTGGAGACGAGCGGGATGCAGTCCTGTGGCTACGTCGTCGCTCTCGACGTCGCCGACAACGTGATCGTGAACAACAACTACAGCGGTCACCGACGCGGCGACTCGGAGGGCTTCTGCCTGCTCGAAGCGGGCGAGGAAGTCGTCGACGGCTCGTCCGACTGATCGCCCCCGAAGGCGGCGGCCTGGCCCCCGTCGGGGTCCACGCCTCTCGAAAGCGACGAACGCACGAGAGCGACGGTGAATCCCTCGCGGAGGACACGACTTCGCACCACAGGCACGCGAGGGGACGCCAACGGCGTGTCAGTCCCCAACGGCGTCCTCGACGATGTCGATTTCCTCGTCGGTCAGCCCGTACAGTTCGTAGACGACGTCGTCGATCAGGTCGTCGGTCCGCCGAATCTTCTCGTCCAACTCCTCGGCGCGTTCGACGGCCTCGACGTACCGTTCGAGGTCGTCGGCCACGTCGTCGGGGTCGGGGAGCGTGATCGCCTCCAGGCGGTCGATCAACGAATTGGTCTTCGTCGCCGTCTCGCGAAAGCCCGCGAATCCACCGGCCTCCTCGACCGCGACGGGGACGAACGCCTCGACGAGGTCGGCCTCGGTCGCCGAGAGGTCGGTCAGTCGCATCGCGGGAATGGGGTCGGTTTCGGTGTAGCCCCACTGGTCGGTGTCGTGGGCGTCCTCGTCGTCGGGTTTGTAGCGAGCGGTGGCGTTGATCGTCACCGCGCCGTCGCCCTCGCGGTCGACGGTGACGGTGCCGATGCGGAGGTTCTCGTAGTCCTCCGCGGTGGCGGCGAGTTTCGTGTCGGCGACGCCGGAGGGGGGATTGTAGGTGGCGACGTCGGTGATGGCAGGGCCGTCGGTGTAGGGGGTGATGTAGTCGAGGAGAGCAGTATTAATCGATCTTCTATCCTCTTTCAAATCGATTATCTCATCAGCCAAATCGATCAGTAACTCCTGTCCGACGGAAACGTCTGTTTCGCTGGACATATCCAATTCATCGATCACCTTTGTTGTCGATTGGACTCCTTCGCTCAGGATAGCCGAAAGTTCATCGTATTTGTTGGCGTGTCCCGAGCCATTAGGTTCCTCGTTAACCACACGAATGGGGAGGTTCTGTAATTCCGCAAGGGTGGTTTGACGGAAGTCGTCCTTGAGAGCCAAAGCTGACTGGCTGATGTAGAGATACGAATGAAGAGAACTGTTCACACAAGCGAGGATGTATTTAAGTGGTGTGTCGGAGGTCTTGATAAATGGATTTAGATCCTTTTTAACCACGAAACTATCATTTGCTATGGTCGCCATAAGGCGATCATCCCGGTTTACCAGACGCCTGATCAGGATTCTCGGATTCGTATAATACCGTCTGAGATTGTCCTCGTCACCGAAGTCAATATATCTCTGCTCCGTCGTCTCAAGTTCGTACCGGTATACGTCACACTCTCGATATTCAAGAAAATCTCCATTCTCTTTGCTATTAGAATATTCATGAAATGAAGCGACGATTCCCTGTGTCGCGTCGGTCAATTCCCCCAAATCAGTGAACTCTTCGCGATTAAATCGGGTTAGCATTTCATAAGTTCCCTTCCGGAAGAAAATCTTCGCACCATCAGTTTCACTCAAATAGCTCTGCGGAATCAGTTCTGACCCTTCTTCCATTACGTCAGCCGACTCGATCCGCAATCGTTTTTCAAATTCTTTGGCTAAAAATTTCCCAGATGGCTGTGATTTTCTGAATATCGATATATTCGTGTCGATATAGGCATCTTGGAAAACATCAAACGGAAGGTTGATTATCTTTTCAAGATTCATCATCCCTTCCGTTAGGTTCGTTTTACGGAATTTAGAGTAATTCTCTCCGGTTTCCCACGCTACCGGTGTAATCATTCCGCCCCTTCCTTCGTCGCGGGCCAGTCTGATTGTTTGTTGTAAGAACGCTACCGAGAGATCGTACTTCCGATGAAGAACCTCGAAAACGGTGGTAAGGTAGCTTCTCTGTCTCTCAGGAATCTGCTCGGTTGGTACGTACGGAGGATTCCCGATGACGGCGTCAAACCCGCCCTGAGATTTGATCGACCCACTTTCGTCGTAAAATGCCTCCGGGAACTCGAGCTTCCAGTGGAAGAACTCCTGCTCCGTCGCCGTCGCCTGCGCCGACCGGAACCAATCCGTCTCCTCGACCTCGGCCCACTCCCCGTCGTCCTCCAGCGCCCGCGCCATCCGCTCGTAGGCCCCGCTCGGGACGTCCAGGTCGAACCGCTCCGCGGTGTGGACGTTCGCCATCGCGACCAGTCGTTGGCGCAACTCGTCTTGCTCGATTTCCGCGTACTTCCGCTTCATCTCCCGCACGTCGGCGATGTCCTCGTTCTCGATGGCGAGGAACTCGCCGTAGATCTCCATCAGGCGCTCGATAGTGCCCTCGCGGGTCGCCCCGAACTCCGCCAGCGAGGCCTGTCCGTCGTCGCCGTTCGCGTCCGACTCCAGTTCCTCGATGGCCTCGATGTCGCTCCCGACGAGCGAATTCCCCTCTTTGAAGTGGTGATCGAGAAACGCCAGCGGCCGGTCGGCCGCGAGCGTCTCCAGCCACATCGACAGCTTCGCCAGTTCGACGGCCATCCCGTTCAGGTCGACGCCGTAGATGCACTCCTTGGCGATCTCCCGGCGGACGTGCTGTTCGTCCCAGTAGCCGCCGAGTTCCACCTCGATGTCACGGACCTCCTCCATGACTCGCTCCGAGAGGTAGCCCGTCGCCTTCGTCAGGAAGTGCCCGCTCCCCATCGCGGGGTCGAGAATCCGGAGGTCGGTGACGCGGCGAAGGAAGGGGCCGAGATACTCCTGGGTCCCGGGATCGAACCCCTGTTCGATCAGGTCCTCGCGGATCTCGTCGACCAGCGGCCCGACCGTCTCCTCGACGATGTAGGTCACGACGTAGTCGGGGGTGTAGTACGCGCCCGTCGCCTTCCGCTCGCCCTCGTCGTTGACGACGTACAGCCCGCCCTCGGGGACGGTCTCGACGGCCTCGGCCACGCTGACTTCGGTGGCCGGTTTCCAGACTTGGCCGCCGTCCTCCGCGACCGCCGCGTACCCCTCGGGCGCGATGCGGAACTGGTGTTCGAGCAGCCCCTCGTAGACGCTCCCGAGGTGGCGGGTGTCGAGGTCGGCGTAGTCGGCGAGGACGTACCGCCCCTCGTCGTTCCGCGTGGTCGACAGCCGGTAGATAACCTCGGCGAGGTACTGGTTGCTCACCTCGTGGTCGGTCAGGAAGCCGTGGGTCTCGTGGTCGAACAGGCCGCCGTTGTACGGCGGGATGCCCAGGTCCGCCTCCCCCTCGTCGATGAGCCGGAACAGGTCCTCCAGCCGACTCCACATCGTCGTCGAGTAGTCGCTGAACTCCTCCGCGAACCCCTCGTCGACCTCCCCGATGGCGTCGTGGACGTCGAGTCGAAGCGCGTCGAGGCTGAAGTTCTCGTCGTACTCGTCCCGCGCCGACCCGCTCTCGGGGTGGATGAGTCCCCGCGACTCGGCGTAGAGAACGAACATCAGCCGATAGAGGAACACGAGCGACTGCTCTTTCAGTTCGTCCAGCGCCGCCTCGTCGCCCGGATCGATGTCGAGGTCGTCGTTGGTCTCGACGAACCCCCGCCCGAGTACCCGGAGTGCGGTGAAGACGTTGTCCTGCAGGTCCTCACCGAGTTCCTGCGAGGCAGTTTCGCTCTCGGACCACACCTCGTCGAGGAAGGTCGTACCCGCCGTCTCGTGAAACGCGGCGGGACGGAAGAAGACGTAGAAGTACTTGAACGCCTCCAGGTCGCCCCGTTCGAGGAGTTCGGGAAGGTCGACCTCGTAGTACGTCTGCGTCTCGTAGTCGTTGGTGCCGTAGAGCCGCCACTTCCGCCCGTTCGTGAGCACTCCCCACTGGACGTTCCCGGTCGTGTGCTCCAGATAGTGCTTGACCTGGTGGGAGGCGTTGCGGTACGGCCGCCCTTCGCTGAATCGGGCGGCGAAGTCGGCGTCCCACTGCTTCGCTTCGACCACCCCGATGCCGCGTTCGAACAGGTCGGTCGTGTCCTCGGTGCCGAGATACACCTCGGCGGCGTCCCGTCTGGCGGTCGGCGTCTCGAAGAGCAGTTCGTCCACGAATCCGCCGCCGTTCGGAAGCGTCACCTCCTCCTGGGTTCCGAAGCCGAGGACATCGAGCACCTCGTCGATCCAGTTGTCGATGAGTGCGTCCTCCCCGTAGCCGCCGACCAGCGATCCCTCCAACTCGTACAGCGACTGGAGGTCGTCCATCGCCGCCCGGGCCTCCTCGTCACACTCCCACTCGTCGCGTTCGCGAACCCGCTCGTCGAGGTAGTGGCCGGAGAACAGATTCGAGTTGACGTACGGTCGCTCCGAGAGGGTGGCCTGACTCATTCGAGATACACCACAGTGGTTCGGGGAACTCACAAATAGATGACGCACGGCGGGCCGATCCGTCTTCGCGAAGGCCGGATCGAACCGCACAGAGACGGCCTCTTCGCTCGGATGCTGCGACTCGTTCGGGCGACGGATCCCGCCCGTTCGTCGCTTCGCTCCTCACTGCGCGGGACCGGATTCGAACCACGCCCGAGAACCTGCGCCTTCGGCGCAGAACCTCGGTCTACCCCGAATCCTCCCTGCTCTCTCGCTCGCTCTCTCCGGTCCCTCGCTCGATGCGCGGGGTCGGATTCGAACCGACGGACCCCTACGGGACAGCGTCCTAAGGGGGTCGAGAGTCTCCCACCCTTCTTGCGGGGTAATCGCGGCAAGGCGTGCCGAGACTCGGCCTGTCTACCCCGAAATCAGCCGGATAGCACATAAAGCTGGCCCTGGGACAGCGCTAACCGCAACTCCCGTTGAGCGGGGTAAACGTGTCAACTAACCTGCTCGATATTCGATGGGTCCGGGAGCGGTTCGAGCGAATGGACACCGAGCGTGTAGTTGGTGTGGTCGAACTTCCGGGACTCCTTCCGAACCCCGTTCACTACGGTCTTCTTAGTCGCCCCACCGTAGAACGTCACGGTGGGTTCGTCGACGTGGCCGAGGATGTAGTAGTCGGCGTTAACCGCGTATTCCTTGACCAGCAGCGCCGATGGCTCCTTCTGTGCGGTCTTGATGTCGACAGTACGTTTTTCGCCCTCCATCATGACCTCGAAGTCGTAGCCTCCGTCGCTCCACTCTCTCGTCGACGTGTCGACCTTCAGGTCGGCATACTCCGCGAAAGCGAACTCGCCCATTAGCCCGACAAAGTTCCGACGCTCCGGTTTCGTTCCCCAGGTGTCATCGTCGTTGTCGTACGCTTCAGCCTCCTCGAACGACTGGTTACGCTCCTTCGCCAGTTGCCGAGCCCGGCGGACGTAGCGCGGCGTCACTTCGACGCTGACCGGCATTAGATTAAGACAGGCCTTCATAGTGACAACGGTTTTGCTGGCCCCAGTAGGTCGAGGACGTGGCGGGAATCCGGTCACAGTCGTTCGCCCGGCGGAGCGTACTGGTCGACGGGGTCGCCCTTCTCGTTGACCACCTCCGGCTCGCTGTCGCTGGGTCCATCATTGTCGACCTCCTTCAGGATGCCGTAGAACCGCCACTCGTCACCGTAGTCGAACAGGTAGCAGATACGGTCACGCTCTTGCAGCTTCAATTCCTGAATCATTTCGTCCACCGTCGTCTCGGCGGCATTGTATTCTTCTTCGTCACCCATCGTTGGGACTGCTTGCTCCAACTCCTCGGGCCGTTTATACTGGACGGGGCTTTGCCAGTAGTCCTGATCAGTGCCGAAGAACCAGAGGTGGTCCTGATTCAGTCCGACCGCGCTGTTCAGCACCGACTGAAACTCGTTGAGCGTGCGGTCCGCTCCGATGACGATGTCCCGCCACAGCGAGGTCGGGTCGTGTTCGTACTTGACGCGGAAGCGGTAGGTCGTCATCGTTCTCTCTCGGTCGGTTTCCACTCGGGGCGGTCCAGTTGGTATGCCAATGCGGCTCGAAAGGTCTTGCCCGCGTGTCCTTGGTAGAGGTTATACGGCCCGTTCACACAGTGTCGCATAATTCGCTCTCGAATGTTCCGCGAAGCGCCCGATCCCGAAAACCCACGAGGGAGTGCGTCAAACAACTTATCTGTGTCCTCAATACCAAAATAGGGCTCAAGGGTATCTGGCATTACAGTCACGATGTGACCGGGTATGAGGGGGTGGCACTTCGAGCAGATCGTCACACGTACCTGGCCATCTTTTTGTGCGGCATAGTTCGGAAGTCCATCTTCTGTCCCCCGCTCGTGGACGAGGCCAGCCGTGTGAGGAACATCGATTTCTCGACAGTCCCAGAGATACGGCTCCCCCGAGTCAGTCTGGCCCGCCCTGGTCAGTCCCGCCATCGTTGAATAGCACCTGAGAGGGTCTGGCGGACAGTATCTTTCACGTCGCCCAACTCGATGTGGTCATATGTTCCTGCGCCAGAATCTCCAAACTGAAGCTCGTCGTTTCGTTTCCGATAGTCACCAGCCGCCGCTTGTTCCCACTCCCGCTTGGTGTTGCGGTAATAGTAGTCGAACCGATTATCACCGAACTCGATGTAGGCAATATCCATGCCGGTTTCAGGGTCGGTGAAGACCAGTTTGTAGTCGTCACCGTACTCGGTTTCCTCGACGTGTTCATGTAAGTCGTCGATGTCGCGGATGACTTCGACTGTCTGTTGTACTGCGTCCTGTAATTCCGGTGCAAAGTACGCGGCAAGTTTGTCGAGTTCGCTCGGATCGGGAATGATTCCGAGTTCCCGTTTCAGCACTTCGTTAAACGTCTCTGCGCCGTATTCAGCCTTCTTATCTTCGAGATGGGCATGAACTGGTCCGTCCACACGGATGGTCTTCTGGGTCATTACAGAAGACAGTACACACTACCGAAATAAGTAATTTACGGGTATCGTATAATCATTATACAGATAGAGTAAACTCGACTGTTGTCCAGATAGATTATACAACGAACTCGATGACCCCGGCGCACACGGGACACTCGTGGTCACCGTCACTCAGCACCAAGTCGTCCTCCTGTCCCGTCCACCCACACTCCGGACACTGGACTGGCTCCGTCATGGCTGAACACTCCGACGACCTACCGATCCTCGTCAATCGTCAGCAGTGGTGAGCTCTTCCCACCCGTCACCTGAGAGCCACTTCCAGTCACTCGGGCTCCATCCACTACCGGATGGACGGGCGTCTTCACCCCGGATGATCTTGTCAACTTCTCTCGCGGCACCAGTCGGTGACCGTTTGTCACCGTTAGGGTCCACGATCTTGCCGTCTTGGACCTCACCGATGTACCTGAAGCCGGTGCTTTTCAGATGGTCGAACCGTACGCCTGTGCCGTCGGGAAGTTCGGATAGTTTCTTTGCCATAGTTGTATAGCGTCGTAAACTGTCTTGTTAAACTTTCTCACTCCGCGAGTTCTTGGATCGGTTCCCAGTCGCCGTCCTCGGTTTCGTACTCCCACCACGTCCAGCCGTTGTAGCCCTCGCCACGCGCGTCATCCCCGCGAAGCTGTTTGTCTGCAACCCGCGCGGCTCCCGTGGGGCTTCGCGTTTCTTGAGTGTCGCCCTCGACAGAGAGCCGTCCGCCCTGAACCGTCGCCTCGACCGTTTCGCCGCTGTAGTCGCCCCGCTGGTAGCGGTGACGGACCACGGTGCCATCGGGTAACTGGCTCAGTGCGGAATCCTCTGGTTCCGCCGCTTGACTGTTGTGTGTCGTCTCGCGGTTGTCGCGGTCTTCGAGGGCCGCGTCTTCGTCTACGTGTGCGAGCACACGAGCGACCACGTCATTCCACGATTCATCTCGGTTACCGTAGCGACCGAGCTCTTGGTACAGTTCGTCGGCCAGCTTGATGCTTCGCGCCATATCTACCACTATCTATCCACAGGGCGTTAAAACTTATCCTGTACTTAGTCTCAAGTCTAAGTTAACGGTCTTAGAAGATTATTGCTTGTGTACCACTCTTCAATTCGGACAACTACCGGACAACGAGCAGACGGGTTGATAGCAGAGTCCTCTCAGAAACAACAGAATATCCAACTCCGTACCGCCAACACACGTACGTACATACACACGGTTCACAGCGTAGGCTGTCACCGGAGCCAGCCCATCCTCGGCGCGGTCGGTTCAGCCGCTACTCAATCACACCCGGAAGCCGAGCCGCCGCGAAGTGGTCGACGAACTCCTCGATTCGATTCCGTACATCGTTTGCACTCCAGTCCGTCTGACCCTCGATTACGTCGTGCCGTCTCGATATGGCTCGAAGCACCTCCGTAAGGTCGACCCGACAGACTTGTCCCTGCGTGTCCTCATGCAGGTGTGAACGCCACAGGGTCCAACGAAGTCCATCTGTGCCGATGGCGACCATCTGCTCGTGCTCCATCTCTCGAAGGTACTTGCAGAAGGCGTTCACTTCGATATAGTCGCGGATGTCGCTGGTCGCCGCTCGCCTCGTCTTCTGCTCCTTGTTCGCGGCCTTGGCTTCGAGGATACAGACCAGCGTGGGGTCGACCTGTTTTAGCAGATAATCCGGACGTTTGCTTTCGACGTGTCGGAACGTCGTCGGTCTGCGAACGAAATGCGGACCGGTCGTACTCGGTCGATGCAGGATTGGTGTACCCCAAGCCGTGCAGAACCGGCTCAATCAGATACTGTTCGGTGAACACCTCCGGTTGCTGGCCGACGTAGGGTCCAGGGAGGGCCGTGGTCTCGTCGTCGGTGAGAATGAGACTGAGCTTGCCGCCCTCGCCCAACTCCCTGAATTTGAGCGGGAACGTGCGAAGCTGTTGGCGAACACGCTCGGCGATGTGGTCGAAATCGTCGAGTCGGCTCTCAGTCATCCGCGACGGCTTCCTCGACGATTTCGATTTCCTCGTCGGTCAGCCCGTAGAGGTCGTAGACGATTTCGTCAATCAGGTCATCGGTGCGCTGAATCTTCTCGTCGAGTTCCGTCGCTCGCTCAACGGCCTCCCGATACCGTTCGAGGTCGTCGGCCACGTCGTTTGGGTCGGGAAGCGTTATCGTCTCCAGCCGGTCGACCAGCGAGCCCTCCAACTCATAGAGCGTCTGGAGGTCATCCATCGCTTCGCGGGCGTCATCGTCACAGTCCCACTCGTCGCGCTCCTGAACCCGCTCGTCGAGGTAGTGACCGGAGAACAGATTCGCGTTAACGTAGGGTCGGTCGGAGAGCGTAGCCTGACTCATTCGAGATGTAGTTACTGGTCCGTCGACATCACAAATAGATGACGGAGGGGTTGGTTATCAGAGTTAGTTCGTCTCCTTTAATTCGCGCTCTCGAAGCTCGTCCTTCCACTGGTCGGTTTTCTTCCGTTCGCCGATTCGCTCATCGTCACCCTCGACCAGCCGCCAACCATCCGACTCTTCTCGTTCCAATCGTGCCCCACAGTTCTTACACTGTACTTCATCTGAGACGCCTTTGCCGCTCCGTTCTCGTAGAGAGGCGAACTCCCCGCAGACCACACACCGCCCCCCGAATTTCTTATTGACCTTACGATGACGGACAACTCCTGGTGTGACCTCTTCGAGTTCTGTCCCTTTCCAGACAGAGTCTGACATCGACTTTTTCGCGGTCTTCCCTGTTTGGCCGATAACCCCTATGACAACAATAATGAGGCCAATTCCGAGCATAGGGATGCCGATGATTGCGCCGATACCTGTTATCGAGATGAGTGAGCCCAGAGCCATTAGCGACAAACCGGCTCCGATGCCGTATGCCGGTTTGCTTTCCCCTTCAATTCGGTCAACCCGCTCTGAAATTTCTGACCCTTCTACTTCGGGTGTTTTGGACGCAGTTTCGGTTATGTCCGCTTGCTCAGTAGTATCGACCCCATCAAAGTCGGGGAGTTCTACCTGACCCTCGTCCGATTCGGAGGATGTAAGTGACTGTATCAATCCTTGACGTTCAACATCCTTCTGCGAATAACGTTCACCGCATGATTCACATACGACAGACAGAGGGCCAGAAACCCGAAGCATCTGCTCACTACAACTCGGACACTCACCGTAGATTCGATGATGGGATTTCTGTTCGACCTCATCATCGACTATTTTTCGGGCACGATTGACGAGAATCCTTGTGTGGACCGGGACAATAATAAATCCGAGAAAAACATAAAAGAAGGTTAACAGACAGAGCACGCTATACTTTCGTTTTCCCAAGAGCCAGTAACCAAGGGGCGGAAAAGCGATGCTCGCTATCAGAACGATTCTTTTATCGCGGTTGGCTATCCTCCAGGTTTTATTCTTCTCCATCGAGATACTTTCAAAATCGTCTGAAGACATAAATTAGGTTATCCGTTTGTAGTCGTCTCATAATTTAGCTTGTCACGGAACTTCTCCTTGCGCTGATTCGCCACCTCCAAATGGTCGCTTGCTCTCCCCAATTGGGTGTTAGCTTCTGTCGGGTCGTCGGGCATTGCGAACGCTGCGTTTTCCCGAGCCGCTGACGCCTGCATCATCCGCCAGTAATACTGGGTGAGCAACAGGAAACTTTCCCGGGGTTGGTTCCCTCATCGTACTCGTCAGCCTTACTATCGGCGGCTTTGTGCAAGTCCTCATACCGCTTCCGGGCCTTCTGGAAGTGCATATATGCCCTTGAGTAATCCTCGCTCTGGTAAGCGTCAGTTCCATCGTTGAAGTGCCCCAGAGCCTCCTTCTCCTTGGATTCGTGATTATCGAGCCATGAGTTGACCTTGTCTTGCCAAGACGGCGTTTGCTCTGGCTCGTCGGGTTGCCCGCTACTACCCTGTTCAGAGGCACACCCCGCGATACTTAGACTGAGGGCAGTTGCCGAAAATCCGAGAAATCTACGCCTTGATGACTGGGTCGACATCTGACGGTCACCTGTGCCATACCCAGACACAATATTCTTTTGACTTGTTTGATTTTGCTGAGACTCAGATTTACCGTTTACGGTCTTTAATCGCTGAGGGTCAGCATTTCCGGAGAAATGGGACTCATCTCGGAGACGAAACTCCGCATCTTGCAGTCTATTCGGAACGAGCCTACATATGGCTATGACTTGGCTGAGGCTCTCGACCTGAGTAGCGGCTACGTCTACACGCATCTCAAGGAACTCCGTGAGGAAGGCATGATTGAAGTCACCGAGGAGGAGGGCGACAGAAAAATCTACCAACTGACTGACCGTGGCGAGCTTCTGGTACGTGCGCTCGAAGACGACGTTTGACCTCATGGCTGGTCTCCTGGAAGGTTCCGGTCGAGAACGCTGACCCCAGCGAGTCGATGGTTCCAGTATACCGCCTTGATGACCGCTTCGTCAGCGCCCTCGGTTCCGCGTTCGATGGTCGTATCACCGCAGGAGTCGCACCAGAGGAGTCGAAGCACCCACCCGTCGCGGTCGTAGTGGGTGACGTAGCCTCGGACGAGGTCACCAGTCCGGACGCGTTTGCTACACCCTGAGCAGACGTTTCCTGTTCGCATCCCGTTTAGTGCCGCCGCTGGGTCGGGTCGACTCATGCCTTGACCACCTCCCGACGCCACGCATCGAGGTCCGACGTTCTGAGTGTCCACCTGTCCTCGGGGAGATTCGCTATGACTTCGCGCTTGAACTGCTGGTAGTGGGTCGTGGCTCGGCTTGACCTGGCCCGCGCGGCTACGAGAGCGGCGGCAATCGCACAGAGCCGCCGTTGCCATTCGCTGTCTTCCCATCTGTTCTTGGCGAGGTCTTCATATCGAAGGACGTGTTCTATCGCCTCGTTGCCTGCGACGAGGTCCTCGACGCATATTAGGGCAAGTCGATTCCACATTTGGGTCTCATAACCGGGCCCCGAACGCACTAATTCGAAGGCGCAGAACGAAGCTACCTCGTCATCGGAACGGCGTATTGCAGACTGGAGGGCTGATACGATAACATCTCGTCTGAATCCGCCCGCTGTTTGCCAGTAAGGCATCTCCTCGCCGAAGTCGTTCGTCTGTACCTCATCACCGTCGTTGTCGTCCGGTTCTTCGAGTTCGCCGTCCTCGCCGAACCGGAACTGGTCGTGGTCGCCACTCATCGGTCTTCTGGGCCTGAGAACCCGATAAAAAGTAGGGCGTGTGTGGTGTTAGGGACTTCTGAGGCGGCTGAAACTACTCTTACCGTCTACGCGTCAGCCCATATTGTCGAGCGCATCGCGTCGGTCTTCGACCGGGACCTGGTCGTATTTCATCGTCGTCTTCGCGTTTCGATGACGTAGCTGGGCTTTCGCCGCCGCGAGGTCGCGTTCTTTGGTCATGTACGTCCCGACGCTGTGGCGAATGGTGTACCAGGACATTTGCCGGTCCTCGTGGGGGATGTCGGCGCGGTCGCACAGGTCCTGAATTATCCGGCGGAGTTCGTTTGAGCCGTAACGGTTGCCTCGACGCGTAAGCCAGAGTTTGTCGGTGCCATCGTACCTTGGGTGCTCCGCCCGCTCGTCCAACCAGCGGCTCAGAGCGGTCGCTGTTCGGTCTGTGAGCCCGACCGTCCAGTTCCCCTTGTTCTTCGACGACTCCTCACGAGGGATGCGTAGCACGCCGTTGTCGGTGTCACACCACGAGGTCTTGGCCCGCCCGACCTCAACCGGACGGAGACCGGCATCAAGGCTCACCCATACCAACGACGTGTACTTCCAACTGTCACGCCGTCCGCCACCGGGGAGGTCCTCTTCGTCGACTCCGTAAGTCGGATTACCGTCCTTCTTGAGGGCGGCTTGCCGAATCTTCTGACGCTCCTCCTTCGTGAGAAAGTCGCGCGGCCCGGTGTTGCCGCCGCCGCTCTGGAACGTCCAATCGAACTCCCATTGGTCGCGGTTGAATTTGCGTTGAAGCCATGTCGAGTAGCGCAGGAGCGCCTCCATCTGTTTCCCCTTCGTGGCTTCGGTCACATCCCAGAAGGCAACCTCTTCCATGTACGCGGAAGCGTCCTCTTGGGTCGGCGGGAGACTGTAGCCGCCGCGATTCTTCCACCGCCAGAAATCGAAGCGAGCGGTTCGGTCGGCGGTTCCGTCGACGGTGTACGGGGAGTAGCCCTCCGCCTTCTCCGGGTCCTTGCCCATCCGGAGCAGGTGGGCGAGGAACTTCTTGCGGTGCTCGTAGTAGTCGACGACCTGCTTGTCCGTCAGGAACTCCTCCTGTCGCTTTTGGACGATGGTGATTGTTCTATTCGGCTCCATCATATCTGAATCGAAACCGGGACAGCGTTCGAGGTATCTTGGCTTTTCGAGGGTCATTTGGGTGGTTTTCGGGTCGTTGGACAGACCGAAAACCGCAAGAAGGCGGTAGTGCGCGGGACCGGATTTGAACCGGCGGACCCCTACGGGACAGCGTCCTAAGCGCTGCGCCGTTTCCTGGCTTGGCTACCCGCGCGCACCACGGACTTGCCGCCGAGCGGAGTAAGTAATTGTCGTCTCCGCTCGGGGTTTAAGTGCGCCGACGCCGAAGACCGGGGCGTGTACCGCGCACGCGACCGGATCGAGGAGGAGGAGTGGGTGGCCCGCCTGACGCGAGCGGCCGACGGCCTCGACCTGGGGGCCGAGTCGCGGTCGAACGCCGTCGACCTGTTTCTCTCCAACGTGCCCGACGAGGAGCGGTCGAAACCCGCCGTGGCGGCGGCCAGCCTCTACGCTGGGGCGTTGATCGCCGGCGAGGAGCGCTCCCAGGGGTCGGTCGCGGCGGCGATGGACGTGACGCGGCTGAGCGTCCAGGGCCGGTGGAAGGATCTGCTGGCGGAGTCGGGGTTCCGACCCCCGGAGTGGTAGCCGGTGTCGATGCGGCGGTCGTCGGGACGCCGGCTGGGTACGGCGCCCGCCTCAGTCGGTCTCGGGCGTCCGTTCAGGGGTGAGGTTGCCGTGGCGGTCGATTTCGCCGCGGACGATGCGCGTCGAGGAGATTCGCTCGCCGTCCTCGGCGGGGACGTGATCGACCACCTCGATGCGGAGGGAAGCGAGGCCGCGGGCCTCGCGGATCTCGTTGATGCGCTCGGCGCCTGCCCGAGTCTCGGGCGAGACGACGATGGCGTCGAAGCCCTGCTCGACGGCGATGCCGGTCGGCTCGTCGAGGCGCCGGATCTCGTAGCTTCGGTCGCGTTCCGCCGCGAGTTCGTCGAGTTCCGCGGCGACGTCCGCCCGCCGCTCGTCGAAGGACCGGACGCGACGGGGAACCTTCCGCGTCTCGGCGGCGAGGTCGTCGCTCGTGAGTCCGACGGTGACGTCGCCGAGTTCGAACGCCCGGTCGAACAGGGCGCGGTGTCCATCGTGAACCGGGTCGAACGTCCCGCCAAGCGCGACCTGCATGTCCGGCCCCACGAATCGGTGCGACTTAAACGGGTCGACTCGGGGAACGCTCACTCGTCGTCTTCGACGGTGATGCGGACGGGAGCGGTCTCCTCGTCGGCGTCGTCCCCGTCGAGTCGCCGGTCCAGGTTGAACACGGCGTTCAACTGCTCCTGTACCTGTCCGACGACGTCTTGGACGAGCGCGCTCGGCGGGATGGCCTCGTACTCGTAGGGGTTGTTGCCGGCGCCCGCGCTCTCGCGCTTGTGGCGCTCGACGGTCTCCTCCTCGTTGAGCTGTGCCAGCGCCTCGCGGACCGTACTGGGGTAGAGGCCGGTTCCCTTGGCGACTTCCTCGCTCGTCGATCCCGGGTGCTGCCGGAGGTAGACGTAGATCCGCGCGCGGGTCTCGGTGTCCAGCACCCACGCCAGCAGGTCGACGACGCCCTCGTCGAACTCCGTGACCGCGCGGTCGGCCTCGGCCTCCAGGCGCTCGCGGGCCGAGACGTCCTCCTCCGCGTCCACCTCCTCGTCTACGTCCAGCCCGTCGGAGCCGTTCTCGTCAGACATGTGTTCTCTTTGGGAGGTCAGAAGCCTGCGAACAAAAGGTTTGCTCCGATCAGGGGAGCAGCAGGAACTCGCGGAGTGCGTCGGCACCGTCCTCGTCGAGGAGGCGCCGCTGCGTGGCGGCCCCGCTCGGCGCGTCGAACACGTCCCGGATGCCGTCGACGCCGAGCCGGTCACACTCCCGGTCGACGAACGATCCGAGCGACACGGTGTCGTCGCCGGACCGGGTGACGAAGGCCGCGTCGTGTCCGTAGCGGGTCGCGCGCCACTTGTTCTCGTCGAGGAACTCGCGGCGGAGGGAGGCGAGCCGTTCGCCGTCGTCGTAGCGCTCGGCCAGGTCGAGCACCAGGGCGTGGACGTACTCGGCGATGGCGAGGACGCGGTCGGGGTCGGCCTGGGCGTCCGGCGTGCGCACCTCGACGGTGCCGTGCCCGGTGTGCGGGCGCACGTCGTACCAGAGTTCGCCGCGGTCGTTGATCGATCCGGTCTCGACCATCCGCCGCTCGAAGCGCCGGTAGGCGTCGAAATCCTCGAACGCCGTGGGGATGCCGGTGTTCGGGAGGTTCTCGAATATCTTGGCGCGCGCGGAGGCGAGGCCGGTGTCGAAGCCGTTCCAGAACGGCGAGTTCGCCGAGAGCGCGAGGATTGGAGGCAGATACCACCGGAGGTGGTTGGCGATCCACGTCGCCTTGTCGGCGTCGTCGACGCCGACGTGGACGTGCAGCCCCGCGGTGGTGTTCCGGTGCTGGGGGTACTGGATCCGGTCGAGCTGAGCGCGATACCGCTCCTTGGTCGCGTGATCGAGTTCCCGCCACTTCGCCGTCGGGTGGAGGCCGGCGGCCGCGATGCGGTAGCCGTGGTCCGCCGCGTGTTCGACCAGCGCCTCGCGAACCGTCGTCAGCGCGTCCGCCGCGTCCGCCGGCCGCTCGATCAGCGGCGTCTGCGTCTCGATGGTGAACTGGAAGAGCTCGTGATCGAGCCGGTCGATCAGCGGTTCTGGAGGGTCGCTGCCGTACACCAGGTCGTCGATCCCGGCGGTGGGACGGCCCGCCTCGTCGACGATGTAGAACTCCTCTTCGATGCCGAGCGTTCCCATCCGCTCGAACGCGTCCCGCGAGCCGAGGTCCATCGGCGCGTCGTTCGAGGCCGCCGATTAAATAAGTCGTGGACGCCCGCCGGCGCGCGGCCCTCGAATGTAATACGACGGAGAGGTTCCCGGTCGCCGACCGCCCCGGACGCGTTCGAACCGACCGTCCACCGACGGCCGGCCGCGACTCGGTCGCCGGACGCGTGGCGCGCCGAAACCGCACCGTTCCGACCCGCCCCGGATCGGTCCCACGCGCCAGTATCAGCGGACAGTGACGTTGTGTCGTGACGACGCTCGGCGTCGGGGTCACGACGTCGGGTGGACACCGACAATTCGGGTCGACAGGGTAATTTCGACGGCTCTCGGGAGGGTCGGCGAGAATCGTGTTCCTCCACGGAAGACATATAAGTATCGAGATACAAATGGGAGACGACGATGCACGACTTGACCGGCTTCCAGCGAGATCTCCTGTACGTGATCGCCGGCCTCGACGAACCACACGGGCTCGCGATCAAGGAGGAACTCGAGGACTACTACGAGAGCGAAATCCACCACGGCCGACTGTATCCGAATCTCGACACGCTCGTCGAGAAGGGTCTCATCGACAAGGGTCAACGGGACCGCCGGACCAACTACTACACGCTGACGCGTCGAGGGCGCCGGGAACTCGAAGCGCGGCGGGAGTGGGAGAACCAGTACGTCTCGGACCTGATCGAAGAGGCGACGCCGGCCTGAATACGGTGCCGCGTCCGTCGGGGTGGGGGGTACCCCGGTGGCGCCGTACCTTCGACGCGGCAGTGATCGATAGGTCGCCGAACTGCTTCAACCTCGCGGGTCCGCGTCCTCGGCTTCGGCCGCGTCGAGAATCCGCCGAGCGGCGCGCTCGGCGGCAGCGACGTGGTCGTCGGCCGTCGGATTGCCGGTCGAGTCAACCTCGTCGAGCAGGGCCGAGACGTGTGCGACGCGCTCCACGACGACGGACGTGGGGAGGTCGGCGCCGTCGAGGTCCGCGGCGACGGCCGCCGCCTCGCCGAGCCACGGACTCGCGTCGGGTCGCACCGGGAGTTCCGCCGTGGCGTCGAGGTGTTCGGCGAGCGTCCGGAGGTCGTCGGCAGTCATTCGGGACCGACCGTCCACGTCTCCTCGCGCCACGCGGCGTCCCAGAACCGGTACTCGTAGCGCGCCGACGTGACGAACAGGTCGCGATAGCGCTCGCGGTCCCCGTCCGTCGCGTCCGCCGCCACCTCGTCCAGCAGGTCCTTGCACCACGCGGTGAGTTCGGAGAACTCCGCGCCCGCGTAGGTCCGGATCCACTCCGCGTATCGCTCGTCGTCGGGCAGTCCGTCGGCTTCGAGGCGCGTTGCCGTCTCGTTGAACCCCCACATGCAGGGCAACAGCGCGGCGACGAGGTCGCCGAACGTCCCCGTCGCGGCCGTCCGCACGAGGAAGTCGGTGTACGCCCGGGTCGTCGGCGAGGGGTCGGTGGCCTCCAGATCGGCCTCGCTGATGCCGAACTCCGCGGCGTAGGCCCGGTGGAGGTCCATCTCGGTGTCGACCGTCTC
Organism: Haloplanus sp. GDY1; assembly: GCF_023703775.1. NCBI lineage: Archaea > Methanobacteriati > Methanobacteriota > Halobacteria > Halobacteriales > Haloferacaceae > Haloplanus > Haloplanus halophilus. Next base: position 860,078 of record NZ_CP098514.1, read on the forward strand.
GTGGAGCAGTTCCGCGAACGTCCCCATGTGATCGAGCGTCGGTGCGCTGGCGGCGCCGTGGGCGAACACCCGCGCGTAGTCGATCAGGTAGACGTAGTCCTGTCGTACCCAGTACTCGAAGGGCGCCACGTCGAGGCTCCCGTCCCCGAGGCGGGAGACCATCGGGTGGGCCACGATCTCGTCCCACAGGTCGTCCGCGAGGGGCTCCAGGTCGTCGGTGAAGGCCATGTGCGGTGATCGGGGCGCCCGACCCAAGAGTTTTTCCGGGTTGTATCAGTCGGTGATCAGCCCCGTCACTCGTCGCGCGGACGGGCGACGACGGCGAGGTGGTCGTCGTGGTAGCGGTCCAGACGCGCCGTCTCCAGCACCTCGTAGGCCCCCCGCAGGTCGTCGAGGACGTCGTCGAAGACGGCCGCGGGGTCCCGGGTCACGTCCTCGCTGCGGGCCTTGATCGCCGCGAGGAGGCGGCCGTCCGACCGAAGGAACTGCCGGTTGCGCACCGCCACGTCCGCCTGTCCGCGGGTCGCAACGTCCTGTATCAGGACGTCCAGGTCCGACTCGACGACGTGGGCGTACGTCTCGGGCCTGCGGGCGTCCTTCAGGAGTGGAAAGAGGTTGGAGCGGGACGCCGCCACGTCCACCAGGTCGCGGGCCGGTCGGGGCGCGAACTCGACGGCGTAGGTCGGCCCCGCGAAGTCGGCGACGTGACTGACCGTCGTCCCGCTGGCGGCGCCGAGGTAGAGCCCCGACTCCCCGCCGACGAGGCCGGTGTCGAGGCCGAGTTCCAGGATCGCCCCGAGTTTCGACCGGCCGGCGTCCCACACCCGCCACGGGCCGTCGGTCGGTTCGCCGTACACCGGTTCCCCGCGGGTGGCGAGTCGCTCGCCGCCGTCGAAGCTCCGTCGCTCGACGCCGTCCGGCAGGCTCACGGCTCGGCCCTCGCGCGGATGGTCGCGATGCGCTCGTCGAGTTCCTCGTGGAGCGACGGCCGCAGGTCGCCGCTGTAGTGGTCGATGCGGGCGGCGATGGCGAGTTTGCCCGCGAGCGCGCGGGCGGCCGACCCCCGGTCCTCGGGGCGGGTGTTGCGCACGTAGTCGTGGGTGTAGATGATGCCGTGTTTCGGCGACGGCGCCCGGCCCGAGAGGTGTGCGAAGAGGGCGTCCTCGGCGCCGAGCACCTGCACCGTTCCCGAGGGCATCTTCGCGAGGTCGTCGAGGCCGCCGGCGAGGGCGATCAGCCGCGCCGCGAGGACCGGCTCGGCCATCCGACTCAGGTTCGGCGCGACGGCCGGGGCCGTCCGCTCGACGTACTCCCGCAGGTCGTCCGCCTCGTCAGCGAGGTCGACCACCCGTTCCGCGAGCGAGACGGCGCGGCGCTCGGCGGCCGTCTCGGGGTCGCGCGCGGCGACGCCGCGCGCGCCGTCGACGCCCGCGGGCGCGTCGTCGAACAGCGCGCCGGCCCACTCGGCCACTCGCTCCGCGAGTTCGTTCGCCGTCCGCTCGGCGTCGTCCATGGCCCGAATACTGTACTTCAACTGTTGGTCGTCTGCCCGTTCGCGCTCGCGGACCGCCTCCCGAGTCGCGTGTACCGTGGCGTCGTGGAGTAGGTTGTAGTAGTCGTCCTCGTCGTCGGCGAACTCGGCCTCGACGGCGCGAGCGGGCCAGTTCGCCGGCGCCTCGGCGGACCCGCCCTCGATGGCCTCGCGGGCGCCCGCCGGGTCGGCGGGGTCGACCGCCGTGAACCATCCCGCGGAGTCGTGTTCGGTCACGGACGTGGCTACGGCCCGGGTAGGTATATTCGTTCCCGGTTCCGGCCGGTGGGCCGTCCGACGGACGGGCGGCGACCGCCGGCTATCATCCGTGAAAGCGGGACCGCCAAAGGACTAAGTGCGTATCCCGGAAGGTGCGACCGAATGCGACTGAACCGACGAGCGTCACTGGCCGTGGTGTCGGGGATCGGGCTGGTACTGACCGGCGTGTTGCTGTTCGACGTCTACGAGGACTGGGCGGTTCAGGGGAACGCGCTCGTCACGACGGTCGTCGAGAACGCGCTGCCGTTCGCGCTCCTCGTGGGGCTGTTCTACTCGATGTGGCAACTCCGCGGGGAGGACGACGCGTTCGTGGGGCTGGTGACGAAGTGGACCGTCGCCGGCGTGGTGACGATGGGGGGGTTGACGGCGTGGGTCGTGGGCATCCAGGTCGTCCAGAACGAGCTGAAGCCCGCGATCATCGTCCTCCAGACCACCGTCGTCGGGGCGGCGGCGGGATTGTTGGTCGGCCAGCGGACCGCGACCGTCGAGCGAGCGCGCGACGAGGCCGAACGCGAGAAGGCGCGCTTCCAGTCCCTGTTCGAGAACGACCCCGCGGGCATCGCCGCCCTCCGCCTCGACGGCGGTCGGGACGACGGCGACCGACTCGTCGTCGAGTCGGCGAACCCCCGGTTCGAGTCCCTGTTCGCGCCGTCGAGTGGGGGAACGCTGGGGGAGGCCGTCCCCGGACTTGACGCGTCGGTCGTCGCGACGCTGCGCGAGCGCGTGAGCGACGACGCGCGGTTCACGACGGAGGCCACCCTCGAGACCGAGGACGGCCGGCGACACTTCGTGGTCGAACTGGTGCCCTTCGACGAGGGGGCCGTGGAGGGAACGCGAAGTTACGCCATCTTTCAGGACGTGACCGACCTCAAGGAGGCGGAGGGGGAACTGGAGCGGACGGTCGAACAGCTCGAACGCTCGAACGAACAGCTCCAGCAGTTCGCCTACGTCGCCTCCCACGACCTGCAGGAACCGCTGCGGATGGTCTCTAGCTACGTCGACCTGCTCGCCTCGGAGTACGGTGACGAACTCGACGACGAGGCCGACGAGTACATCGAGTTCGCCGTCGACGGCGCCCAGCGGATGCAGGCGATGATCGACGACCTGCTCCAGTACTCCCGCGTCCACACCCAGGGCGAGGCCTTCGAGGAGACGGACACGGAGGCCGTCCTCGAACGGGTGTTGCGGGACCTCGAACTCCTGCTTTCGGAGACGGACGCGACGGTGACCTACGACGACCTCCCGTCGGTCGTCGCCGACGAGAACCAGCTCGGCCAACTCCTCCAGAACCTCGTCTCGAACGCGGTCGAACACGCGGACGACGGCGACCCGCCGACGGTGCACGTCGGCGGCGAGGAGCGCGCGGACGGGGTCGTCCTGTCCATCGCCGACGACGGCCCGGGCATCCCGCCGGACCAGCAGGAGAAGGTGTTCGAACTCTTCGAGCAGTCCAGCCGCGACGACGACGGGACGGGCATCGGCCTCGCCATCTGCCAGCGGATCGTCAACCGACACGAGGGTGACATCTGGATCGAATCGGACGAGGGGGAGGGAACGACCTTCTACGTTCGGTTCCCGGATCGCTCGCCGCAACAGTCAAATCCGAGGGGTCGAAAGGACTGACGCATGTCGAAGCGCGAGCCCGTCGAGATTCTCCTCGCGGAGGACAATCCCGGCGACGTCAAGCTGACTCGGAAGGCCCTCGAGAAGGGGAAGCTGGCCAACAACCTCCACGTCGTCAACGACGGGGTCGAGACGATGCAGTTCCTCCGTGGTGAGGAACCTTTCGAGGGGACGCCCCGCCCCGACCTCGTCCTGCTGGATCTGAACATGCCCCGAAAGGACGGGCGGGAGGTCCTCGAAGAGATCAAGAAGAACGACGACCTCAAGCGCATTCCGGTGGTCGTCCTGACGAGTTCCGAGGCCGAGGAGGACGTGATCAGATCCTACGAGCGTCACGCGAACGCCTATCTGACCAAACCCGTCGACTTCGACGGCTTCATCGAGGTAGTCGGCACCCTCGAGGAGTTCTGGCTGCAGGTCGTCAAACTACCCCCCGAGTGAGATGGCGACGGGACCAGCCGACGGACTCGACGTCCTCCTCGTCGAGGACAACGAGGGCGACGCACGCCTCATCCGTCACCACCTCCGGACGAACACCAGTTCCGTCTTCGAACCGCCGAACATCACACACGTCGAATCGCTCCCCGCGGCCCTGGACCGACTCGCAGAGGGGGACTTCGACCTCGTCCTCCTGGATCTCGGCCTCTCGGACAGCCGCGGCATCGAGACGCTGGAGCGGCTGAACGAGCGAATCGAGAGCGACGACGACGTCTCGCGGCTCCCGGTCGTGGTGTTGACCGGACTCACGGACGACGAGACGGCTCTCAAGGCCATTCAGGAGGGCGCACAGGACTACCTGCTCAAGGGCGACCTCGACGGCGCCCTGCTCGAACGGGCGATCCGGTACGCGATGGAACGGCATCGTCAGGAACGGCGACTGAAGCGTCAGAACGAGCGGCTCGAACGGTTCGCCAGCATCGTCTCTCACGACCTGCGCAACCCCCTGAACGTCGCCCAGGGACGGCTCACACACGAAGTCGGGCTGCGCGAGGGAACGAACGTCTCCACCGAACACGTCGAGGAGGCCGTCGACGCCCTCGACCGCATGGAGGTGCTCGTCGACGACCTGCTCGAACTGGCGCGCGAGGGGCGCTCCGTCGACGCGGTCGAATCGGTCGACATCGCCGACCTCGCCCGCTCGGCCTGGGACAGCGTCGAGGCCCCGGCGAGCGACCTCCGTGTGGAGGTCGGCGGCACCGTCACGGCCGACCCCGGCCGGCTGACGCAGCTGTTCGAGAACCTGTTTCGGAATAGTGTGGAACACGGTTCCACGAACAGTCGGTCGGAGACCGACGATAGCGTCGAACACGGCTCGACGGACACGGCCGACGACGGCGTGACGATCACCGTCGGACACGTCGCGGACGGCTTCTACGTCGCGGACGACGGGCCGGGGATCCCCGAATCGGAGCGCGACGAGGTGTTCGAGGCGGGATACTCGACGACCGCGGAGGGCACCGGCTTCGGCCTCGACATCGTGCAGGAAGTCGTCGACGCCCACGATTGGGACGTCGCGGTCACCGAGAGCGCGGCCGGCGGCGCCCGCTTCGAGATCACCGGACTGGGGCTCGACGGGGAGTGATCGATCGCCGACCGAACCCCGTGACAACATTTAACATGGGGAACCGCCTACGTCGTGTCGATGTCGGAACGGTCGCCGTTCGAATGTGAGTCGTGTAACGAGCGTGTGAGTCCGACCGCCTATCGGGCCACCTGTCCGGACTGTGGCGGCCCGCTCCGGCGCCAGCGGGTACACTGAACGATACGCTTTCGTCCGCCGACTCCCTTGGTCGACCGATGCCGGAGGACGGATCCGGGAACGGCACCGACCCGACGGCCGTCGCCGTGATCGCGGTGACCGCAGACGACGTGGTGACCGCCCTCGAAACGAACTGGCGGAGCGACCGCCACACCGTCCTCCGGATCACTCCGCCGTTCGCCGGGCGGATGCGGGCACGCCTCCACCGGCCCCTCCCCGGCGACGACGCCCGGGACGCCGTCCACGTCGATCCGTCGGCGCTCGTCGCGGACCCGCCGCCGTATCCCACCCCGGACGAGACGGCGGACCGACTCCGCGAGGCGGACGCGTACACGACGGAACGTCACCACGAGCGTCACGCCGAGGCCGTCGAGGCGTGGCGCAGGGCGGTCCGAGACAGCCTCGTCGGCGCCGTCGACCTGCCCACCGCGGCCGGCCCGCATCGCGTCGAGGTCACGTATCTCGGTTGACCACAATATTTATATATACGACAGCATCTCGACGTGTGAACCGATCACACGGCAAAATTGCGTATAAGACCGTTAACGACCCGAATTCCGACGTTCCGATGCCGGAACATTTTTAAGTGTTACGGACGTACTTATGGTAAGGACTCACCCCCGTTCGTCTCTTCGCTTCTCCCTCGATACGGGGGTATCCGACAGTCACAATGAGCGAAACCAAGACCTACAGTACCACGGAAGCGGCCGAGCGAGAACGGGAACGAACGGACGAGCGGACGGCGCCGAGCTGTCCGGAGTGTAGCGGCAACCTCGTGACCGACGAGGAACACGGGGAGACGGTGTGTGCGGACTGCGGGCTCGTGGTCGAGGAGGACGAGATCGACCACGGCCCCGAGTGGCGCGCCTTCGACTCCAGCGAGCGCGACTCCAAGTCGCGGGTGGGTGCGCCGACGACCCAGATGATGCACGACAAGGGGTTGTCGACGAACATCGGTTGGCAGGACAAGGACGCCTACGGGAAGACCCTCTCCTCGCGCCAGCGCGAGAAGATGCAACGCCTGCGCACCTGGAACGAGCGGTTCCGCACCCGCGACTCCAAGGAGCGCAACCTCAAGCAGGCCCTCGGCGAGATCGACCGCATGGCCTCGGCGCTGGGCCTCCCCGAGAACGTCCGCGAGACCGCCTCGGTCATCTACCGGCGCGCCCTCTCGGACGACCTGCTGCCCGGCCGCTCCATCGAGGGCGTCGCCACCAGCGCCCTCTACGCCGCCGCCCGACAGGCCGGCACCCCCCGCTCCCTCGACGAAATCGCCACCGTCTCCCGCGTCGACAAGATGGAACTGACCCGGACGTACCGGTACATCGTCCGCGAACTCAAACTCGAGGTGAAGCCCGCCGACCCCGAGCAGTACGTCCCCCGATTCGCCTCCGAACTCGACCTCTCGGAGGAGGCGAGCCGGCAGGCCCGGGAACTGCTTCGCTCCTCGCGCGAGCGCGGCGTCCACAGCGGCAAGAGCCCGGTCGGCCTCGCGGCCGCCGCCGTCTACGCCGCCGCACTCCTCACCAACGAGACGGTGACCCAGAGCGAGGTCAGCGAGGTGGCCAACATCAGCGAGGTCACCATCCGCAACCGGTACAAGGAACTGCTCGAAGCGAAGGGCGCGGCGGACGCGTAATCACTGGAAGCCTCGGTCCACGCCGTCGCGCTCGATGAGGTCCTCCAGCTCCGCGTCGAGGAGTTCCTCCGCCTCGTCGAACGTCTCCGAGAGCGCGTCGAGGTCCTCGGATCGATCCGAGAGGTCGAACGACATCGGTCCGTGGGCCGGGCTGTCGATGGCGTCCATCACGTCCTCGAAGAAGTCCTCGGGCGTGGTCGGCGCCTCCTGGTGGACCCTGATCGTCTCCGCGAGCCGTCTGGCCGTCGATTCGGCCTCGTCCTCGTCCTCCGGAGCGGACTGGACGGCGAAGCGCCGAGGGCGGTCCCGCGTCGGGAGGTGGGGATCGATCCCGTCGTCGATCTTTCTGGCGACTTTCGCGCCGACGCCGCGCACGTCGTAGGGGTTCTTCGCGTACGTCTTGAGGTGGTAGACCCCGACCCCGGGGTGACCGAGATAGAGGTCTTCGCCGACGCCGTCCCGACGCTGACCGGCGACGGCGCGCCAGCCGTCCGGCTCCGCCGTCCCCTCGCTCACGTCGTCGAGGATGTCCTCCCAGTCTCTGACCCGCATGGGTCGCCGTTGGGGCGCGGCTCAGGTGAGCCTGTCGGTCGCCCCGGGGCGGGAGACGCCCACCTTCATACTCCACGCGACACAACCCCCGCCGATGCCCGAAATCGAGATCACGCCCGAACAGGAGGAGCGCCTGCGCGCGCTCCAAGAGGACATCGCGCGCGACGTGGTCGGCAAGTACGGCCACGTCCGCCCCCGCGACGCGGTGGAGTTCCTCCTCGACCGGTACGCGGAGGACGAGGACGCCGATCCGGGTGACGGCGTCGAGGATGGGGCGGCCGCTGCCGCCGACACCGATGGGGCGGCTACTGCCGCCGACACCGATGGGGCGGCTACTGCCGCCGACACCGATGGGGCGGCCGCTGCCGCCGACGAGACACCCGACCCCGATGAGGTGGCCGCCGACGCACCGGAGGCCGCCCTCGACGACGCGGCCGACGGCGAGTCGGCGACGGCGCGAGTCGTCGACCAAGAGGGGGCGACCGACGGGGAGACGTCCGGCGGTGACGACGCCATGTTGAACGAGATGATGAGCCTGCTGGACACCCACGACGACAAGTGGGGCGAGTCCGGCGGCGACGAGCGATACGAGGTGGAACTGCCCGACGGCGGGACCGAGCAAGTGCGAACCAAGGACGACGTGAAGGCGCTCCTGTTCGAGCATTACCGATGACGGGGCTCCTCGACGGACTGCGCTCCTGGCTTGGCGGCCGCTTCGGTGCCGGCGGCGAGCAGGCAGACGAGGAGGGGGCGGAGACGACGGCCTCGAACGACCGGGACGGAGGGAGCGCGTCGGCCGTCGCCCACCGCGACGACCGGCCGCTGGAGACGCCGGCGACCCTCGATCCGTCGCCGCCGGCGGGGGAGCCCGACGGGTCGCCGCCGGCGGACGGGCGCGACGCCGCGACGGCCGACCGCGACCCGGGGCGGGTCGAGATTCCCGACGCCGAGGGAGGCGACGCCGTGTCCGTCCCGGAGGCCGAGCGGACGGACGCCGGGGGGAGCGGCGCGCCGACGGACGCCGGGGACGGATCCGGGGCGGGGGAGGGAGAGGCGTCCGATCCCGCGGCGGCCGAGGACGCCGACGCCTTCGCGTGTTCGGTGTGCGGGACGCGCGCCGAGGACCCGAGCGGTGGCTGCCCGCTCTGTGGCTCGACGGACGTGCGACCGGTGTCGGGTCCCTCGGGCGGTGACTCCGCCGAAATCGGGCAGGGACGGACGGCGGTGTCGGAGGCGGACGACGAGGCGGTCGACCGCCTCCGCGACGTTCGGGGCGGCGGTGAGTGATCCACACCCACAGGGTTTTTCGCCGCCGACCGCCCACCCTCGGGCGTGAACCTCCGCGGGACGATTCTGGACGTTGGCGAGGTGCGGACCGTCTCGACGCGGCACGGCGAGCGCGACCTGGTCGAGACGGTGATCCGTCCCGACGGCGACGGCGGGCAGACGACGCTCCCCGGCGCCGTCGACGACCGGTCGGTGACGGTCACGCTGTGGGGGAAGTGGACACACACCGCCGACCACGCCGCCGAGGGGATGGACCTCCTCGTCACCGACGTCGAGACGCGGGAGGACGGGAGCCACGCCACGACCGGCGACTCCTACGTCGTCGTCGAACCCGACTTCCTCGTCGACGTGACCGACGTCCGGTCGTGGGTGCAGTGCCCGCGGATGTACTACCTGAACAAACTCTCGGGCGTGCCGCTCGCCTACCCGGTCGTCAAGGGGACCATCGTCCACGAGGTGTTCGGCGACCTGTTGCGGGGGCGTGACCTCGATTCGGCCGTCGCGGACCACGTCGAGGCGGCGGGCCTCGAACTCGGTCTGCTGGGGCGGGAGGCCGACGAGGTGCGCGACGAGGTGCGGCGGAACGCGTCGGCCATCGAGGGGTGGCTGGCACAGGACACCCTCACCGACGAGGACGAGTGGCGCTCGGAGTACACGCTCATCAGCCCCACCTTCGGCATCAAGGGGCGGGCCGACGCGCTCCGCCGCGGCATGCCCGTCGAACTCAAGACGGGCAAGAACACGAAGCGCGACCCGCGATTCCACGACAAGATCCAGGCGGCGACGTACGCCCTCCTGCTGGGCGAGTCGGGCGACCCGCCGGACACCGGGACGCTCCTCTACACGAAGAACGCGGCCCTCGACCGGTCGGAGGCGAGCGGCGACCTCTCGCCGGCCAAGGAGTTCTCGGTCGGGCGCGGACTGCTGGAGTTCGTCGTCCGCACGCGCAACGAGATCGCGGCCGCCGAGGCCGAGCGCCGCGTGCCGACTGGCTACGAGGCCGACGCGAAGTGCGAGTGGTGTTTCGAGCAGGACACCTGCATGGTCGTCTCCGGCCGCCTCGATCAGGAGTCGAAGGCCGGCCAGGTCGGGACCGCCATCCCCGAGGCGGAGCGCGCGTACTTCGAGGAGTTCTACCGCGCCATCGAGGACGAACGCCGGGCGGTCCACGACGAGTACCGGAAACTGTGGGAGCAGAGCGCGGCGGAACGCGCCGACGCCGACCGGGCGCTGATCGACCTCGACCCGCTCGGCCGCCGGCGACTGTCGGGCGGCGACTGGGAACTCCGGGCGCGGGTGCCGGACGGCGCCGTCTCGAAGCTCCGAGAGGGCGACGTGGCGCTCGCCAGTTCGGGCGACCCGATCCACGGCGACGCGGAACTCGGCCGCATCCGCTCGCTCGGCGACGAGGCGGTCGTCACGGTGGACGAACCGCTGGACCTGCGCCGTCTCGACGTCTACCCCTCGGAACTCTCCGTCTCCCGCCAACTGACGGCGCTCCACGACGCCCTGCTGAAGGGCGACCCCGACCGCAAGGACGTGCTCTTCGGGCGCCGCGACCCCCGATTCGACGACGTGACCGAGACGTTCGTCGACAACAACGACGCCCAGAACGCCGCGATCCGGCGGTCCCTGGGCGCCGAGGACTTCGCGCTCGTCCACGGCCCGCCGGGGACGGGCAAGACCTACACCATCGCCCACCTGATCCGGGCGCTGGTCGACCGGGGGGAGCGCGTCCTCCTCTCGGCGTTCACGAACCGCGCGGTCGACAACGCCCTCGACGCCCTCCGGGAACAGGGGTTCGAGGACGTGGCCCGCATCGGGACGACCACGGGCGTCCGCGATGACATGCTCGACGTGCGCCTCGAACGCCGGGGCGAGCCGAACGACCGGGCGGCCGCGCTCCGGTCGGCGTCCGTCGTCGCCGCCACCACCGCCACCTGTGGCTCCCGAACCCTCCGCGAGGAGGAGTTCGACGTGGCCGTCGTCGACGAGGCGTCCCAGTTGACGGAGCCGGGAACGTTGCTGGCGCTGAACCTCGCCGACCGGTTCGTCCTCGTGGGCGACCACCAGCAACTCCCGCCGGTGGTCCAGTCCGGCGACGAGCGACTCGCCACCTCGCTGTTCGAGCGCCTCCACGACGAACACCCCGAGGCGGCGGTCATGCTCGACCGCCAGTACCGCATGAGCCAGCGCATCCAGGCTTTCGCCTCCCGGGAGTTCTACGACGGCGCGCTCCGTCCCGCCACGCCCGAGGTGGCGGGCGGGACGCTCGCGGACCTGCCGGGCGTCGACGGCGACCGACTTCCCCAGGAACTCCGGCAGGGCGTCCGCTTTCTCGATCCCGGCGGCCGGCGCGAGGGCAACGCCAACCCCGTCGAGGCCGACCGGGTGGCCGCGGTCGTCGAGGAGTACCTCGACGCCGGCGTCGATCCCGAGGACGTCGTGGTGATCGCCCCCTTCCGGGCGCAGGTGGCGGAGATCGACCGCCGGGTCGACGTGGCCGTCGACACCGTCGACCGATTCCAGGGATCGAGCGCCGAGGTGGTGGTGGTCTCCTTCGTCGCCACCGGGGATCTGGACGGTCCCATCTTCGAGGACACCCGACGGGTGAACGTCGCGCTCACGCGGGCGAAGAAGGCGCTCGTCCTCGTGGGGGACGCGGCGGCGCTCGAATCCGAGCCGTTCTACGCCCGGATGCTGGACTGGGCGCGGCGCTAGTCGTCACCGTCACCCTCGATCTCCGCCGTCACGCGCTCGTGGAACTCCCGGAGGACGGCGTCCTCGTCGTCCGCGAGGACGGTGTCGGTGGCCGCGAGCGTCGCGAGGCCGAACGCCCGGGGCGAGGGCGTCTCGACCGTTCGCTCGACCACCTCGATCCCCCCGTCGCGGATCCGCCGGAGGACCGACTCGATGCCCGCGACGTGGAGTTTGTCCTCCAGCAGTTCGCGGTCGGTCTCCTCGATCACCGCGAAGTCGTCGAGGTCGTCGGCCAGCGACAGCAGCGTCTCGCTCTCGACCTGCTGGCGCGCCGCCGACTTCTCCGTGCCCTTGTACCGCTTCAGGATCATGAGCGACCGCGTGGCGTCGATGCGGAAGTACCGCTTGCGGAGGTCGGTCCCGCGGAGGGCCGACCGGAGGTCCGCCCGGACCGCGTCGGGGTCGAGGCCCCGGAGGAGCCCGGAGACGTCGAGCCGGCGGTTCAGCGGCATCGAGAGGACGAACCCGTTGTCGGCGACGGCGACGGTGACGCTCGCGGTGGTCTGGTTTGCACACCTCGCGGCCAGCAGGCGCGAGAGGCCGTCGTTGACCCGCCGGCCATAGACGGTGTGGACGTAGTAGCGCCGGCGGTACTCCTCCCGGTCGCGCTCCTCCTCGATCGCGATCCGGTCGGGCGTCGAGACGCCCGCCGGCCCGGCGAAGGCGACCTGTCGATCGTAGAGGCGGGTGAGGGCGCGCACCGCCCGTTCGGAGAGGACGTCGCCGCGGAGCCAGTCCCGGAGCGCGGGCGGCCCGCCGGCGTCCAGGCGGTCGAGGACGTCGCGCTGGAAGGCGAGGATTTCGCGCGCGAGGTCGAACGCGAGCGGCAGGCGCTCGGAGTACCACGAGGGCACCGTCGGCCGGGCGTTCGTCCGGTCGACGTACACCTTCGACCCGCGGCGGTAGCGGAACTCGAAGCGCTCGCCGCCGATGACGAACACGTCGCCGGGGTCGAGGGTGTCGAGGTAGTCCTCGTCGAGGTGGCCGACCCACTCGTCGCTCCCCCGCACGATCACCTCACAGGAGAAGGAGTCGGGGATGGTGCCGACGTTCGTCAGGTAGATCATCCGGGCGAGGCGCCCCCGCTTGCCGATCAGGCGCTCGCCGACGTCGAACTCCGGGTGGTGGTGGTCGCCGTCGGGCGGGTCGTTGGCGTCCCGCCAGATCTTCGCGTACACGTCCCGCTCCGCCAGCCCCTCGTAGTCCGCGGTGAGGTAGCGAAACAGCGTCTCGAAGTCGTCGTCGCCGAAGTTCCGGTAGGGGTAGGCCTGCCGGAGGATCCCCCGCACCTCGCGTTCGGGGCGGACGCGGTTGATCGCCATCCCGTAGACGTGCTGTGCCGCCACGTCGTAGGCGTTCTCGGGGACGAACACGCGGTCGACGAACCCGGACTCGGCCTTGCGGGCCATCACGGCACACTCGACCAGGTCGTCGCGGTCCAGCGCGACCACCCGCCCCTCGACGACCTGTCCGACCTGGTGGCCGGCGCGGCCCACCCGCTGGAGGAGAGCCGCCACCGACTTCGGCGACCCCACCTGCACCACCAGGTCGACGTGGGGCATGTCGACCCCGAGTTCGAGGCTGGTCGAAGTGGTCACCACGTCGAGGTCGCCGGCCTTCAGCGCCGACTCGACCGCCTGCCGCCGGTCGGCCGAGAGGCTGCCGTGGTGACAACCGGAGTCCGACTCGTCGTACCCGTGGCGGTCGCGCAGCGCCTGCAACACCCGCTCGGCGCCCGACCGGGTGTTCGTGAACACCAGCGTGTTGGTGTGGGCGTCGATCAGGTCGTCGAGCCGGTCGTAAAAGCGGTCGCGGACGACCGCCCCCGGCGTGGCCACGAGGTCGTCGACCGGACAGTCGACCTGCAGGTCGAACTCGCGGGCGAAGCGGGCGTCGACCACCTCGCAGTCGCGGGGCGGACCGCCCGGCGACTCCCGGCCGACGAGGAACTCGGCCATCGTCCCGACGGGGTCGACCGTCGCCGAGCAGCCGATCCGGGTCGGCGAGCCGTCCGCCAGTTCCGTCAGTCGCTCCAGCGACACCGAGAGGTGGGTGCCGCGCTTGGTCGCCGCGAGCGCGTGAATCTCGTCGACGACGACGTACTCCACGTGGCGGAGTTTCTCGCGGAACTTCGGCGAGTTGAGCAGGATGGCGAGCGTCTCCGGGGTCGTGTTGAGGACGTGTGGCGTCTCGGCGAGCATCGCCCGCCGCTCGGCGTCGTCCGTGTCGCCGTGGCGGGTGGCGTGTCGCACCGACGTCGACTCGCCGCGTGCCGCCAGTCGCTCCCGAATCCCGTCGAGGGGCTCCGCCAGGTTCCGGTGGACGTCGTTCGCGAGCGCCTTCAGCGGCGAGACGTAGAGACAGTACACCGCGTTCTCCAGTCCGCCCGCCCGCTCCCGGCGGAACAGTTCGTTGATGATGGCGGTGAAGGCGGCGAGGGTCTTGCCGCTCCCGGTCGGCGCGCAGACGAGCGCGTGCTCCCCCTCGGCGACGAGGGGGATGGCCTCGCGCTGTGGCGGCGTGAAGAAGCCGCCGTTCTCGGGGACGTACTCGCCGAACCGGTCGATCCACCAGTCGCGGACGGCGGGGTCGAGCAGTTCGAGGACGTCGGCGTCGGCCGCGGCCGACGCGTCGACGTCGCAGTCGGCAAGCGCGTCGACGACTCCCTCCTCGGGCCGGTCCATCGGTACGAGGTTGGTGCGGACGACCAAGTGGGTTGTGCCGGCCGCCTCGGCGGACGCGTGCTCCCGGCCGCTCCGGAGCGCAGCCGCTCGACCGCGCTCGCCGAGAGGAAAGAAGGGATCAGGAGAGTCGTCGGAGCGCGATCAGCGCGACCAGCGCCAGCCCGACGAACGCCACGAGGTAGACGGGATCCTTCGTGATCGCGTCCAGCCGCGCGTTCCGGAGTTGTCCCTGAAGCGGCGTCCCGTCGGCGGACGACTCCGCCGCGGCGGCACCGCCGGAGTGGTCGTCGCGGTTCTCGCTCGACCCCCCGTCGCTGCCGTCCGTCGCCCCCGCGCGCTCGCCCGAGCCGTCCCCGAGGACGGTCAGGTTCGTCGCCCGGGCGTCGGTGGTGTAACTGTCGCCGCGCTCGTCGCCGAGCGCCGCCACCGTCAGATCGAGGCCGGTCGAGCCGGGGCCGTCGCCCCGGAGCGTCACCCTGGCGATGGTCACGTCTCCGGTGTCCGCGGTGTTCGTCAGCGCCGCGACCATCGTCGCCGACGAGCCGTCGGCGGCGAGGTCGACCCGACTGGTCCGTGCCGAGGGATCGCCCAGCAGTTCGACGTTCGTGATGCTCGCTATACTCGGGTCCGTGAGTGCGACCGTGACGTTGTACGCGCCGACGCCGCCGCTCGCGTCGTCGACGACGACGTCGACCGTCGTGGTCTCGGAGACGGCGACGTCGTCGGCCGCCGCCAGCCGAACCGTCGTGGCTCCGGCCGCGCCGACCGTCGCCGCGGCCACGAGGAGCGTCACGACGACGACGGCCGCGAGTCTCGGTCCGCGTCCCGTCAGCAGGTCGCAAGCTGTGTCTCGGTTCATGTGTGGTGGGTCGTTTCGAGAGGGAAGGGGAGAGGAGAACGCCGACCTAGCCGGTCAGCTCGAAGAAGAGCGCCTGGACGTCGACGATGTTGACCGTCCCGTCGCCGTTGAAGTCGAACTTGTCGGGGTTGTTCTGGATCGCGTCGTCGTCGAGGTTGGCGAACAGGGCCTGGACGTCGACGATGTTGAAGTTCCCGTCGCCGTTGATGTCCTCGTACTGCTCGTCTGCGTCGGCGTTGGTCACCGGGTTGGCGAAGTCGCCGACGACGACCTCGGTGACGGTGAGCGACGCCCCGTTGGTGCCGGTGACGGCGTAGTTGTTGCCGTCCTCGTCGCCGAGGGCCGTGACCGAGGTGTCGAGGTCGGTCGAGCCGGCGTTCACACCTTCGACGGTGATGGTGGCGACGGTCACGCTCCCGGAGTCGGCGGTGTTCATCAGCGCGGCGTCGATGGACACCGACGAGCCGTCGGTCGCGATGTCGACCTGCGAGGTCTGTTCGGCCGGGTTGCCGAGCAGTTCGACGTCGGTGATCTGGCCGACGCTCGCGTCGTCGAGCGAGACGGTCGCGGTGTAGGCGCCGACGCCGCCGTTCGCGTCGTCGACCACGAGGGCGTACTCGGTCGAGTCGTCGGTCGCGATCTCACTGCTGGTCGGCGAGAGGCTCACCGACGTCGACTTCTCCGTGACGGAGAGCATCGCGCCGCTGGTGCCGGCGACCGTGTAACTGGTCCCCTGTTCGTTCCCGATCGCGCTGATCGAGGGGGAGAGGTCGGTCGATCCCGCGGCGCTACCCTGGAGCGTGATCGTCGCGACGGTCACGCTCCCGGTGTCGTCGGTGTCCATCAGCGCGGCGTCGATGGCCACCGACGAGCCGTCGCCGGCGATGTCGACGTTCGTCGTCTGGCCGGCCGGGCTTCCCTGCAACTCGACGTCGGTGATCCCGCCGACAGCCGCGTCGTCGACCGACACCGTGGCCGAGTACGCCCCGACGCCGCCGTTCGCGTCGTCGATCACGAGGTCGTACGCGGTCGTGCCGCCGACGAAGGTCTGGCTGCTCGACGGCTCCATGCTCACCGTCGTCTCCATGTCGGGCGAGGGCTGCGTCTGATCGTCGGAGACGGTCACCGTCTCCTGGGCAGTCGCCGTCGCGCCGTCGTCGTCCGTGACGGTGAGTTCGACCGTGTAGGTGCCGCTACTGGTGTAGGTGTGCGAGGGCGACGCGCCCGTGGCGGTCGCTCCGTCGCCGAAGTCCCAGTCGTAGCTCGCGATGGAGCCGTCCGGGTCGGTCGACGCCGAGGCGTCGAAGCTCACCGACTCGTCGGTCTCCGGGTCGGCCGGCGAGTAGGTGAACGAGGCGCTCGGGGCCTGATTCGACGGCCCCGCGTCGACCGTGACCGTCGACGACGCGGAGGCGGTGACGAAGCTGTCGTCGTTGGGGTTGATCGCCGACAGATCGGCCGTCACCGTCCCGTCGCCGCTGGCGCTCGACGGGACCTGTACGGTGTAATCGACCGTGTGTGTCCCGCCGGACGTCCAGATCCACTCGTTGGTCGAGGACTTGAACGTCGCTCCCCCGGTGGCGTTCTGGCTGATCAGCGTCCACCCGCTCGGGAGGTTCGCCTGCACCGACGGGGCGTTGTTGTCCGTCGCGTCCACCTGCACCGTGAACGTGACCTGGTCACCGGGGCCGACCGTCGTCGTCGACGGTGTCTGTGTAACCGATACCTGCGTGGGGTCCGCGCTCGCGATGCCGACCGCTCCGACGGTCGAGAGCGCGATCATGGCCGCGACGAGCGCGGCGAGTCCCCGTCTGAACGTGCCGTGATTCGTGTAGTTCATCTGTCGTGTGGTTGCCGTTGGGATTCGCTGTCGGGGTCGCATCCCGCCCCGTCGATCCGAGGGCGGGTCGTCCGAGAGCACTTCTCGGATGGTCGGAGGCCGATCACCGCAGTGGTCCTCTGGACGTGGTGGGGACGGGCCGGCGCTCGACGCCGGTCGGGGGCATCCCCGAGCGGTCCCGTCTCCACCACCGATCCACACCGCCGATCCGACGTGCGCTCGGTCGGACGGGCCGTGACGGCGGTCGCGTCGCCGACGGCGGTCGACCGGTCACGGTCCGGGGCGGTACGGGGGTGATCCGTCATCGGTATCGGCGATCGGACCGCGGTCTACGCGGTGGTGTTCCCTCCCGAGGAGTCCTCGACGATCTCGATGGCCGACACTTTCGCGTTGTCGTTGACGGCTTCGAAGTCGACGTCGAGGGTGTCGTCGTCGGCCGACACCTGGAACGTCTCGACCGTCCCGACGAACCGACTGCCGCCGGCGGCCTCGTAGGGCTCGTAACTCTCGACGAGCGTCTCGTTGTCGACGGTGATGTCGAACAGCCGCGGCGCGGCCGAACTGTTCTCGTAGTCGCCGCCGTAGGTGCCGATCTCGGCGAAGTAGAGCCGGACCTCGTAGCTCTGGTTCGCCTCGGCCGGGAACTCGTAGGCGAGCGTCCCGCCGTCGTACCGCTCCGACTCGAACAGCGCTTCCGGCGTCCCTGCGGGCACCGACGAGTCGAACGCGATGTCGAAGTCGTCGCTGTAGGTCTGTTGGCCGTTGACCATGTACGGCGAGGGACTACCGCCGGTGTCCCCGCCCCACGCCGGGCCGCCGTCGCCGGCCGCGACCTCGGCGCCGCCGGCGTTCACGCGGTAGAGGACGTTACCCTGGACCGGTTCGGTGACCGTCACCGTCGTCGTCGCCGTGCCGGTGGCGCCGTCGTCGTCGGTGACGGTCAGTTCGACGTCGTAGTCGCCGGCGCTCGTGAACGTGTGATCGACCTGCTGGCCGGTGGCGTCGGTCGTGCCGTCGCCGTCGAAGTCCCACGCGTAGGACTGGATCGTCCCGTCCAGGTCGCCGGACCCGGCCGCGTCGAAGCTCACCGTCTCGTCGACGGTGATCGACGACTGGTTCGCCGTCGCCGACGCGTACGGGGCCTCGTTTTGCGCCGATCCGCCGACCTCGATCACCTCGATGGCGTTCACCTGCGGGTTCGGGTCGTCGACGCTGCTCGGCCCGTGGAAGAAGTCCAGGTCGATGGTCCCGTCGCTGGTCACCGTGTAGCTCTCCATGTGACCGACGTTGTCCCCGGAGTTGGCGACGATGTCGTAGTTCTCCTCGACGGTCGTGCCGTCGATGGCGACGTCGAACGCCCGGACGCCGGCCGATCCGGCGAACTGGTCGGCGTAGTAGAGGCGCAGTTCGACGGTGTCACCCTGGGGCACGTCGAGTTCCCACTGCATCTCCGGGCCTTCGGGCGGGTCGCCGAGTTCGGTCGCGAACACCTGCTCCGGCGTGGAGTTCGGCACCGTCGAGTCGACCGAACTGGCCGGTCCGCGGTTCGGCGAGTCGGCGACGCCGTTGTAGTAGGTCGTGTCGCCGGCGGGGACCCCGATCCACTGGGGCCCGTCGTCGACCGCCGAGACGTTCGGCCCGCCGGCGTTCAGCCGGTAGAGGATCGACGGTGACGGCGCCGGCTCCGTGACCGTGACGTTGACGGTCCGGCTGTCGGTCAGCCCCGCGCCGTCCGTCGCCGTGACGGTCACCTGGTAGGTGCCGGCGTCGCCGGACTGCGGGTCGAGCGTCAGGTTCCCGGTGCCGTCGCCGTCGTCGGTGAACGTCGCGAACGCCGGGAGGCCCGAGGCCGAGAGCGTCGGCGTGTCGGCGTCGTCGCTCGCCGTGACCGCCACGTCGAGGCTCTGGCCCGCCTCGACGCTCTGGTCCCCGATCGGGGCGAGCGTCGGCGGCTGGTTGGCCGCGCCGACGGTGACCGTCGTCGTCGCCGTGTCGGTGGCGCCGTCGTCGTCGGTGACGGTCAGGTTCACCGCGTACGTGCCCGCGCTGTCGAACGTGTTGGTGACCTGCGAGCCGGTGGCGTCGGTCGTGCCGTCGCCGTCGAAGTCCCACTCGTAGGAGACGATCGAGCCGTCGGTGTCGCCGGAGCCGGCCGCGTCGAAGGCGACCGCGTCGCCGGCGGTCACCGACGTCTCGTTGGCCGCGACCGACGCCGTCGGCGGCTGGTTCGTGTCGCCGGGATCGGAGACGTTGACGACCTCGATCCCCTGGATCACCGGGTTCACGTCGCCGGCGTCGGATCCCTGGGCGAAGTCGACGTCCACGGTGCCGTCGCTCGTCACCGTGAACGTCTCGGTGTGGCCCGTGGCGTCGCCACCGGCGGCCGCGATGATGTCGAAGTTCGTGAGCTCCTGGGTCCCCTCGACGGAGACGTTGAAGTGTCGATCACCGGGCGCGGCGGTGTCCGAGAAGATGTCGGCGAAGTGGAGCCGAATCTCGACGGTCGTGCCGGCCTCGACGGGGAACTCCCACTGCATGGTCGGCGACGACGGCGGGTCACCGCGCTCGGATTCGAGGACCACGAGCGGGACGTACTCCGGGACCGTCCCGTCCGTGCTCGTGACCGCGTCGTAACTGCTGGGGTTGTTCGCCAGGCTGAAGGCATCGCTGCCGGTGTTGTGGTACTGGCTCGGCGACGACGAGTTGTCGACGCTCCAGACCGGACCGTCGTCGAGCGATTCGACGGTCGGTCCGCCGGCGTTGATCCGGTAGAGGACGTCCGCCGGCCCCTGGACGGACGCCGTGACGGTGACAGTCTGGGTCGCCGTGTCGGTGGCGCCGTCGTCGTCGGTGACGGTCAGTGCGACGTCGTAGTCGCCGGCGCTCGTGAAGTTCGTCGTCGCCGTCGGTCCCGTCGCGTCGGTCGTTCCGTCGCCGTCGAAGTCCCACTCGTAGGACGCGATCGAACCGTCCGGATCGCTCGACCCGGCCGCGTCGAAGGTGACGTCCTCACCCGTCTCGGGGTCGGTCGGCGCGGCGGTGAACGACGCCGTCGGGTCCTGGTTCGTCGCGGCGGTCGGATCGTACTTCAGCACGACGACGTCGGAGGTGAGCCCCGTGTCACCCTCGCCGTCGTCAGCGACCGCCATGAAGTAGTTGTAGCCGCCCTCGGCGGAGGAGTTGAGCAGGGTCACCGGGATCTCGGCCGTCCCGTCCCCTCCGATCGTCGCGGTGTAAGCGGTCGAGTAGGCGTCCTCGGCGCCGACGACCTTGTTGGCCTCCAGGGTGTCGACGTCGTACCCGCCCGACAGGCCGTTGCCCTGGACGTAGAGCGCCGCCTCCGTGTGGAGTAGATGCACCGTCTCACCCGGCTGGCCGGTGACCGTGATCGTCTGCTGGTCGTCGGTCACGACCGCGCCGCTGTAGGTCGGCGCACCGCCGGCCGCGCCGAGGGTGACGTTCGCCGCGTCGATGCTCGGCGCCGGGGCGACCGTCGCGTCGGCGACGGCCTGTCCGCCGGCGACGCTCCCGTCGCTGAACAGGTGGGTCGTCTGGGTCGCGCCGTTCGCGTACTCCACGGTCACCTCGGTCCCCGACAGTTCGAGGCCGGAGACGCCGCCGGTGGTCGCCGGGCCGGGCGCGCTCGCGCCCTTGATGCTGTTGGGGTCCATGTCGACCGTGTACTGGAGCGTCTCGCCGGCGCCGAAGTCGGTGAACTCGAGCTGCTGGACGTCCCAGCCGTCGTCCGGGTCGGCGCCGTTGTGGTACTCCGCGAAGCCAGTCGTCGTCGAGCCGCCGACGCCGTCGTAGACGTCGAAGCCCTCGCCGGCGACGTCGCCGGCCGTGCCGTTCGGATCGAGCACCAGATCCGGCAGGAGCGCGGCGTCGTGGTCCATCGCCACGCTCTCGATGGGCACGTCGCCCGTGTTCTCGATCCGGACGCCGTAGCTCCCGTTGCCGCCGGAGATGGCGGTGTCGACGCCCGCCGTGTTGTCGGTGGTGACCTCGATCAGCGCCGAGGGGTTCGCGGCCCCGGGCTGGCTGACGGTGACCGTCTGGGTCGCCGTGTCGGTGGCGCCGTCGTCGTCGGTGACGGTCAGTGCGACGTCGTAGTCGCCGGCGCTCGTGAAGTTCGTCGTCGCCGTCGGTCCCGTCGCGTCGGTCGTCCCGTCGCCGTCGAAGTCCCACTCGTAGGACGCGATCGAACCGTCGAGGTCGCTCGACCCGGCCGCGTCGAAGGTGATCTGCTCGTCGACCTCCGGCGCGCTCGGCGCGTAGGTGTACGACGCCGTCGGCGGGGTGTTACCGTCGCCCGAGACCGACACGACCTCGATGGCGTTGACGAACGGGTTCGTATCCGGCGTCCCGGAGCCGTGGAAGAAGTCCAGGTCGATCGTGCCGTCGCTCGTGACGGTGAACGACTCCATGTGACCGGTGTTGTAGCCGGCCTCGGCGATCGGGTCGTAGCCGTCCAGCACCGTCTGGTTCTCGATCTCGGCGTCGAAGTTCCGCTGGTTCGGCTCCGGCTGCGGAGCCAGTTCGTCGGCGAAGTAGAGGCGCACCTCCACCGTCTCGCCGTCGGGCACGTCGAGTTCCCACTGCATCTCGGGTCCCGCGGGCGGATCGCCGAGTTCGGTCGCGAACACCTGCTCCGGCGTGGAGTTCGGCACCGTCGAGTCGACCGAACTGGCCGGTCCGCGATTCGGCGAGTCGGCGACGCCGTTGTAGTAGGTCGTGTCGCCGGCGGCGACGCCGAGCCACTGGGGCCCGTCGTCGACCGCCGAGACGTTCGGCCCGCCGGCGTTCAGCCGGTAGAGCACCTGCCCGGCCGTCGGGGCCGGACTCACCTGGATCGTCTCCGTCGCCGTGCCGGTCGCGCCGTCGTCGTCGGTGACGGTCAGTTCGACCGCGTAGGTGCCGGGGCTCGCGAACGCGTGGGTGACCTGCTGGCCGGTGGCGTCGACGACGCCGTCGCCGTCGACGTCCCACTCGTAGGAGACGATCGAGCCGTCGGGATCGGTCGACCCCGAGCCGTCGAAGGCGACCGCGTCGCCGGCGGTGATCGACGTCTCGTTGGCGGCGATGGACGCGCTCGGGTCCTGGTTCGACGGCTCGACCGTCTCGCCCTCCGCCCACGTGTCGATCAGCAGCTGCAGTTCGGGCGTGGTGATCGTCTCACCGTAGCCCGGGACGACCTCGTCTTCCGCCCACCAGTTGATGGCGAGCTGGAGTTCCTGCGTGTCGATCTCGTCGGCCGGCGCGTTCTGCCCCGCGATGACCTCGGCGAGGGTCTGGTCGCCGTCGGTCCCGTTGTCGACCGCCACGATCTCGATGCCCGAGACCATCGGGTCGTCGCTGACGTGCAGGAGGTCGATGTCGAGGGTTCCGTCGGACGGCGTGACCGTGAAGTTCTTCGTCGTGCCGACGTCGTGGCCGACGTCCTCGTGGATCTCGTAGTCGTCGAGCACCTGCTGGCCCTCGATCTCGGCGTCGAAGATCCGCGGGCCGTTCTCCTCGCCGGAGTCGGACTGCGTCCCGTCCGGACCGTACCACGAGGTCTCGGCGAAGTGGAGGCGGACCTGGTAGCTCTGGCCGGCGGTGACCGGGAACTCCCACTCCTGGGAGCCGTTGTCGTTGCCGTCCCAGCGGTGGGACTGGAACATGAGTTCCGGCGTTCCCGGCGGCACCGACGGGTCGAACGTGATCGAGTCGTCGGTGGTGGCGGTGCTGTCGGTCGTGATCCGGTACGGCGACGGATCGCTCCCGGTGTCGGCGTCCCAGTCCGGACCGCCGTCGGTCGCGGTGATCGACGGGCCGGCGGCGTTGACGCGGTAGACGACCTCGCCGTCGGTTGGCTGATCGCCGTCGCCGGCGTCGGTCACGGTGATCGTCGCCGTCTCGCCGTCCGAGAGCCCGTCGTCGTCAGTGACGGTCAGGCTCACCTGGTAGGTGTCGGCCGTCGAGTAGTTGTGGACGACCTGCTGGCCGGTGGCGTCGGTCGTGCCGTCGCCGTCGAAGTCCCACTCGTAGGACTGGATCGTCCCGTCCGAGTCGGTCGATCCCGACGCGTCGAAGACGACGTCCTCGCCGGTCTCCGGGGCGGACGGCACCACGGAGAACGAGGCCGAGGGCGCCTGCTCGACGGCCGTGGGATCCTCGGGCGTCACTTCGATGAAGTCCCACGTCGCCGGGAAGGTCGCGTAGCCGTTGGTCGTCGAGTAGGTCCCGACCGCCAGCCCGCCGTCGCTGCCGTCGAGCCAGGCGTCGGGGATCGACGTCGTCCCGACGGTCACGTTCTGCCCGCCGTCGACGGCGTACTCGGCCGTCACCGTGTCGTTCGTCGGGTCGACGTGCATCCAGAGGTCGATGCGCTTGTTGTCGCCGACGACCGCCGAGTCCTGGGGCATGTTCACCAGGCTCAGCGAGCCGTCGACCTCCTTCGTGAACTCGACGCCGCCGTCGCCGCCGTGGGCGGTCACGACGAGTTTCGACCAGTTGTCCTGATCGCCGGTGCCGAGGAAGACCCCGACCTGCTGGTTGCCGTCGGAGCCACCCTGTGGGGTCTGGCCGCCGTCATCGGGGAACGGGTCCTGGACGACGGTGTGGACCGTGAAGTTCTCGCTCGGCGGGTTCACGCCGAACTGGAACCCGTTTTTCATGTCGTTCTCCGGCGTGCCCGCGTCGCCCGCGTCGACCTCGTTGATGACCAGGTCCTGCGACGCGCCGCCCTTGAAGATGTTCTCGTCCTCGTAGAGGTCGGCGTAGTCGGTGCCGTTGGTCATCAGGCCCGTGAACCCGAGGTCGAGGAGCGTCCCGGGGTAGGAGGCGGCCTGGAAGTTCCGCTCGACGGGCAGCGTCGTCGACAGCCCGTTGTCGGCGTCGATGGCGAACGGATCCTCCGTGTCGGGGATGCCGTCGTTGTCGTCGTCGGGATCGTTCAGGTTGGACGTCCCGTCGTCGTCGTAGTCGGTGGGCTGTGACGCCGCCGAACAGGGGTCGGTCCCCGCGTCGATCTCGTCGGCGTTGTCGTAGCCGTCCCCGTCCTCGTCCAGGGTCGGGTCGTCGGCGCCGGTACAGGTCTCGGGATCGGTCTGTTCGTAGTCGTTCGGCTCGAACGCGACGATCCCGTCGCTGCCGCCGAAGCCCGGTCCAGCGGGGTTGCTGCTGTACCGCACCACCCACACGGTGCCCGGGAACTTCTCGTCGTCACCCTGTGCGGTGACGTCGAGCGGGATCGACCCGAACCCGGAGAAGATCTGCGTGTTCGAGGTGGCGTCCGTGCCGTCCGCCGTCAGCTGGACGCGGTGAACGGTGTTGTCGAAGCTCGCGATGAGCAGGTCGCTCTGCATCTCCCCGCCGAAGTTCGAGGCGGTGTACTCGGTCATCCCGTTCGTCGACGCACCGAACTCCGCGATGGAGCCGTCGTCGGGGAAGTCCCCGCTCGACGGGTGTTCGTACTGGCACTCCTCGGGGTTGGCCATGCTGAACGGAACCGGCGTGAAGCTGGCGTTGAAGTCGAGCACCTTGTCGGTGGCACCGGTCGCCGGATCGTACAGCCCCGCCACGCTCGGACTCGCCCGCGTGGGGTTCGGATGGCCGGCGTAGAAGCCCTCGCCCGGGATGTAGTGGATCTGGTCGGGACCGCCGAAGCTACCGGAGCTGTCGGCGTTGGTACAGCCGCCCTGAACGGAGACGGGGACGCCCCCGCTCCCGTCCGGCCCGTTGTCGCTGGCGTACATCTGCCCGTCCTCGGAGATGATGACGTCGTAGGGGTTGCGGTAGCCGGGCGAGTAGACCTGCACGGGGCCGTTCACCGTGAGCTTCCCCTGGTTGCGCCCGTCGAGGCCACCCCACGGGGCGTCGGTCGGCGCGACGGACTCGTCGGGCTGGAGCGTGGGGAGGTCGTACTTGATCGGGTCGCCGTCCGCGTCCGTCTCGGTCGGCATCGAGTCGATCTGATCGAGGTCGATCGAGAGGATCGCCGCCGAGGTGGCGTACTCGGGGAGGTAGCGGAACTGGTTCCCCGGCGCGCCGTGCATCGTGTGGCCGCCGTTGGCCAGGTACAGCGTGTTCGTCGTCTCGTTCAGCGCCAGTCCGTTGGGCGAGTGCGCCTCGGAGGACCGGGCGATGCCGCGGACGAGCTGGACGTGGTTCCAGGACGATCCCGTCCACGTCAGCCGGGAGACCACACCGGAGTTCGTGTCGATGGACTCCGACGGCGGATCGTGTCCGCCGACGTTGAACCGCGGATCGCTGGAGGAGACGTAGATCACGGGGTTCTCGGCCGTCCCCTCGACGAGGATCCCGGTGACCTGCCGTTCGTCGGCGTCGGAGCCGGTGTAGACGCTCCCGTCGTCGTTGTGGTTGGTGATGTCGTCGACGACGCCCGTGATCTCCTCGACGCCCGTCACCTCGTAGTCGTTCTCACCCTGGCGCTCGACGGTGAACGCCTTGATGACGCCGGACTCCTGGGCGACGTACAGCCGCCCGTCCGGACCGAAGTCAAGCGCGGTCCCGCTGGTGATGTTCGTCGTGAGGACGCTGGAGTCGAACCCGACCGGGATGTTGCTGCTCGCGTCACCCGCCAGATCGACGGTCGTCGGCGTGTTGTTACCCGAGTGGCTGACCTCCAGCGTCGCTCCCTTCGCGCCCGCGCTGTCGGGCGCGAACGTGACCGGGATGCTCGTCGACTCGCCGGGCTGGAGCGTGACGCTGCCGGAGTCGTCGAAGCCGTCGGAGAACTCGCTCGCGTCGGGGCCGACGATCGACGTGCTCTCGACGGTGATCGTCGGATCACCGTCGTCGCCGAGGTTCGTCAACTGCACCGACTCGGTCGTGGTGTCGTCGATCACGGTCGGTCCGAAGTCGACCGTCGAGGGAGCGGCGCCGAGTTCGTTCGGCGACGGCTCCGACTGGACGATCTCGATGGCGTTGACGAAGGGGTTCGTGTCGGACGCGCCCGATCCGTGGAAGAAGTCGATGTCGACCGTGCCGTCGCTGGTCGTCGTGAACGACTTCATCGTGCCCACGTTGTGGCCGACGTCGTCGTTGGGATCGTAGCTCTGGAGCACGGTCGAGCCCTCGATCTCCACGTCGAAGGAGCGGTCCTGTGCGTGCTGGTCCGCGAAGTAGAGACGCACTTCGACCTGCGTGCCGTCCGGCACGTCGAACTCCCACTGCATCTCCTCGCCGCCCGGCGGGTCGCCGATCTCGTTGACGAACACCTCGTCGGGTGTGTCCGCCGGCACGCTCGCATCGATCGAGGAGGCCGCCGAACCGGACGGTGTATCGCCCGCCGCATCCCCGTTGAAGTAGGTCGTCGACGAGGCGCTCACCCCCTCCCAGTCCGGCCCGGAATCCAGGGCGGTGAGCGTGTCCCCGCCCGCGTTCACTCGATACAGGGTCGTGGGCGCCGCGGACGCGACGCCGGAACCCAGGGCGACCGTCCCCGCGAAGACGGACGTCACCATGAGTATCGAGACCAGTACCGCCGCCAGTCGGTTGTTCGTTCCCGGCAAGTGCATTCACCTGCTACGGGAAACGCTCACACACACGCACGGGTAGTTATTAGCTCGATGACATCTGGTATCGGAACGATGCGATTCGGTATCGGGCCGATGAACGGGCGGCCCCGAGCGCTAACGAGACGATAACGGGAGCGACGCGGACGACCCGGCTCCGCGTCGGCGTCGTACGGCTACCGGCCGACGTCCTGCGATTAACGGCCGCATAACCGGTCGCCGGGCCGGTGGTCGGCGCGGCGCTACTTCATCAAGACGTATCCCACGGCGAGGAGGCTGAGGCCGACGAGGAGCCCGTAGAGGGGGTCGACGAGGGAGAGCATCGACGGCGGAACGACCCCGACGCCGAGGAACAGTCCGACGACGAGGGCGGCCAGGGCGACCGAGAGGCGATCCCTGGCCGCCGACCGCCGGTCGCGTCCGGCGATGCGTCGCTGGATTTCGGCGCCGCGGTCGGTGAGTTCGATCCGGTCCCATCCGCCCTCCGACCGCACGAGACCCACCTGTTCCATCATGGGGAGGTGGTTCTGGTGGAGGCCGGTGTAGACGCTCTTGCGTTGGTCGTACGTGACCTCCGCGACGGGCCGGTCGTTCTCCAGTCCCGCGACCCGTTCCGCCAGCGTCCCGATGTCGATCGGATCGTCCTCCGCGGCCAGGACCTGGAGGACGTGCCGTCGTCGCTCGTTACCGAGCACCTGGTAGACGGGGTCCGAGAGGAGCGGGGCTCCCTCGGCCTCGTCCCGTTCGAGTCCTGCCATTCGTCAGAGCCCTGTCCGGTCGGGCGATCGGCGTGCGGGTCCGCCGCGCGTCGGACGGCACCCGGTGAACGGACGTGGCCACAGTCCGTCCCGAAGCCGCCGCGGTCGACGGTCCCGATCCGTCGGTTCCCCCGGTCGATCCCCCGTTCGATACGACGACCCGTCCGATCGACTTCGCGCCCGTCCCCCCGAGCGCGGACGCACACGACTCCCGACGTACTCCAGCAACCCCCGAACGCCGTCGGTCATCGATATCCCCTCTCTTCGAGCATCATGCAAAATATCCAATAATTCGGGGGCAAATTACCCTATCCCCTGCACGCGACTGCACGGCCTGCACTCACGTCGGAAAACGCGGATCGTCCAGCAGACGAGCGGACGGGGGAGTTGCACAGAGCGTGATCGCTCGTTCGAACCGTGGTCCGACGGACAGAAGCTGTCGGTTCGCCCCCGAGTGCAGGCCGTGGTCTCACGGGTATAACATCGATTGAACGACACGTCGGGGGATTAATCAGGTCATACTGATATTTTTGTGCCGAGAGGAGAACCACGGAATGGTCGACGCTCGCGAACTAATCGAACTGGTACTCACGCACACGGAGGTTCTGAACTCTCTGCTTTCTGCCCCGAAGACGAAGCCGGAACTCGTGGAGCAATGCGACGTCTCGCGGACGACGGTCGACCGCTGGATCAACCAACTCGAGACGGCGTCGCTCGTACACCGACCCGGGGACCGGTTCGAACTGACGCTGTTCGGTCGGGTCGTGACGCTGAAATTCAACCGCGTGCGGACGCAGTTGGGCCACCTCATCAAACTGCGTGATCCGCTGGGGACGCTGTCCGAGGAGGTGGACCTGGATCCGGAGATACTGGCGTCGGCGACCGTCTCGTTCCACGAGGGATTGGCCCCGGAACTCGCAGAGCGACTGCTGACCCACGACGGCCGCACCCGGCTGATCGCCCCACGCGTCCCGTATGTCTTTTCGATCCTCCTGTTCCGGAACCCGAATCCGGACGTCGAACTCGAAGTTCTCATCGAGGAGGGGCTGGCCTCACAACTCGACGCGTACGTCACGGACCGATACCTGCCGATGCTCTCGGTCGCCGACCTCGAGATACACGAGACGAGGGACGTGCCGCCGTTCTGTCTCGCCCTCGTCGAACACGACGGGGGTTCGACGGTGTATTTCGTCTTCGAGGGGCCGTGGGCCGGCATGGGCGTCATCGAAACCGACGCCCAGGAGGCCGTCGCGTGGGCGGAGGGGCTCTACGCCGAGTACCGCGACCGGACCACCGAGTACGAGTGGCCGTCGACGAACCAGCCGTTCGGAACCCTCCCGGACCGGAGACAGTGCGTCGTCCTCCTCGAGATACTGGCCGGCAACGCCACTCACGAGACCGACGTGATGGCGCGGGGTGCCGAGGGGGACGACGGCCGTGACGAGTCGCTCCGGGCGCTGGCCGAGGCGGGCTACGTCGAGTGGGACCGCGACACCGGAGCCATCTCCGAGGGCCCCAACTTCGACGACATCAGACCGATACTCGAACTGATCGCGAACGATCCCGAGACGCTCCCGCCGGAGTGGCAGTGAGGGAGCCGCCCCCGGCCGGCGTCCCGACGTCGACGACGGAGACACAACGGTCAAGTCGTCAGTGGGACTATCCCCTGTATGGCAGAGAAGAAGTTCACCCTCCTCGAACTCAACCTCGGCGACGGCACCCTCCAGATCGGACCCGCGACGCTCGGCGGCGACGGGGGCGGGATCGACGGACCGGACCTCGACCTGGACCTGGACGACGACGTCGAACTCGACGACGAGGACGACGACGGCCGCTGTCCCGGCCGCACGGTCGGCAAACTGCTCGTCGCCGTCCTTCTGCTGGCGGTCGTCGCGCTGGTCGCGAAGAAGCTCCTCGGGAGCAGCGAGTACGACGACCTGGAGGAACTCGAAGACCTCTCGGATCTGGACGAGGAGTGAGCATCCGGACACCTTAAGCGACGGCCGGTCCGTAGGGACGGGTATGACGGTATCGAGTGCGCCGGGCAAAGTGTACCTCTTCGGCGAACACGCCGTCGTCTACGGCGAACCCGCCGTACCCTGTGCCATCGAGCGGCGAGCGACGGTGACCGTCGAGACGCGGGACGACGATCACGTGCGCGTCGAGGCGTCGGACCTGAGCCTCGACGGCTTCACCGTCGAGTACGCGGGGTCGACCGGCGACCGACCGGACGTCGACGTGCCGGCGTCGCTGGTGGACGCGGCGATGGGCTACGTCGACGCGGCGGTCGAACAGGCCCGCGAGGCCGCCGACGCGCCCGACGCCGGCTTCGACATCACCGTCGAGAGCTCGATCCCCCTCGGCGCGGGCCTGGGGTCGTCGGCAGCGGTGACGGTGGCGGGCATCGACGCGGCGACGCGAGAACTCGGCCGGGAGCTGTCGGCACGCGAACTCGCCGACTACGCCTACCGCGCCGAGTCCGCGGTCCAGGACGGCCAGGCGTCGCGCGCGGACACCTTCTGCTCGGCCGTGGGGGGCGCCGTCCGGGTCGAGGGCGACGACTGTCGCTCCATCGAGGCGCCGGACCTCCCCATCGTCGTCGGCTTCGACGGCGGTGCGGGCGACACGGGCGAACTCGTCGCCGGCGTCCGCGCGCTCAAGGAGGAGTACGACTTCGCGGCCGACACCGTCGCCACGATCGGGGACCTGGTGCGGATCGGCGAGCGGGTCCTCGACCCCGAGGCCGACGCGGGCGCCGACGACCGACTCGCGGAACTCGGCCGACTCATGAACTTCAACCACGGCCTGCTTGAGTCGCTCGGCGTCTCCTCGCGGTCGCTCGACAGCATGGTGTGGGCGGCCCGCGAGGCCGGCGCTCACGGCGCGAAGCTCACGGGCGCCGGGGGCGGCGGCTGTATCGTCGCGCTCGACTCCACGCCGGAGACGCTGACGGCGCTCCGGTTCACGCCGGGGTGTGAGGAGGCGTTTCGCGCCGAACTCGCGACCGACGGCGTCCGGAGGGTGGAATGACGACCGTCCTCAAACTCGGCGGGAGCCTCATCACCGAGAAGGACCGCCGCGAGACGCTCGACGACGACGCGCTCTCGGCCGCAGCCGACGCCATCGCCGAGGCGGAGACGGACCTCGCGCTCGTTCACGGCGCCGGGAGCTTCGGCCACCACTACGCCGAGAAACACGGCGTGAGCGTCGGCCAGGGAACGGCCGACGCGGGCGCCGCCCTCGAAATCCACGGCTCGATGACCACCCTGAACCGCTTCGTCCTCTCGCGTCTGCACGACCGGGACGTGCCCGCCCTCCCCGTCCACCCGCTCTCCGCGGGCGCCCGCGACGACGGGGCGACCCTCCGCCTCCCGCTTCCCTCCACCCGGACGATGCTCGGCGAGGGGTTCGTCCCCGTCTCCCACGGCGACGTGATCGCACACGAGGGCCAGGGGGCGACGATCATCTCGGGCGACGAGGTGGTGGCTCGCTTCGCGACGGGGCTTTCCGCCGACCGCGTGGGGCTCTGTTCGACCGTCGACGGCGTCTACGACGCCGACGGCGAGGTGATCGACCGGATCACGTCGTTCGAGGAGGTGGCCGACGCCCTCGGCGAGAGCGACGCCACCGACGTGACCGGCGGCATGGCCGGGAAGGTGCGCACGCTCCTCGACCTCGACGTTCCGGCGTCCGTCTTCGGCGCCGACGACCTGGCCGCGTTCCTCGACGGCGGCGAACCGGGCACGCGGATCGGCTGAACCGGCCGGCGGTCGTGGTACCACGACCCTCGCAAGCGTTATGCCCGAGACGGCTGTACGTTCGTTTGCAATGGCAAACGGAACTGTTGATTTCTTCAACGACACTGGCGGCTACGGTTTCATCGAGACTGAGGATGCTGACGACGACGTGTTCTTCCACATGGAGGACGTTGGCGGTCCGGACCTCGAAGAGGGACAGGAGCTGGAATTCGAGATCGAGGACTCCCCGAAGGGTCCGCGCGCGACCAACGTCGTCCGCAACTAACTACCGATTTCGAACCGTCGCCACACGGCGACGGTCGATCACCGATTCGTTTGTTCGAGACCTCACCCGTGTAGCGACGCGCTCGGAGCCACGGGGCCGACGCTACCGGGACGTCGCGTGGCGGCCGGGCGCGACCGGGGGCGTGACCTAGGGCTCGATCCGCAACCCGTCGCGGGCGAAGCGCACGTCGCCGT
The DNA here is from genome assembly GCF_023703775.1 of Haloplanus sp. GDY1. Classification (NCBI taxonomy): domain Archaea; kingdom Methanobacteriati; phylum Methanobacteriota; class Halobacteria; order Halobacteriales; family Haloferacaceae; genus Haloplanus; species Haloplanus halophilus. Next base: position 891,387 of record NZ_CP098514.1, read on the forward strand.
CGTACCGCCCGTCGACCGCCGCCAGCATCTCCTCGTGGCGCCCCTCCGTGTGCGGGTAGAGATGCGTCAGGTAGACCCGGCCGTAGTCGTGTCCGGCGAGGGCGTCGCCGAGTTTCGAGGGCGTGGGGTGGTTGGACACGTCGACGTCGTCGGGAAAGGAACAGTCGTGGACCAGCACGGCGGAGCCGTCCGCGAAGGCGGCCAGCCCCTCGAAGGCCTCGGTGTCGCCGCTGATCGTCAGGTCGCCCGCCTCGTCCGCGAACCGGTAGGCCAGACCGTCCACGGAGTGGCGCGTCTCGCGGGCCGACACGTCGAAGCCGGCGACCGAGAACTCGTGCGCCCCGACCTCACGCACCCGGAGGTCGACCCGGCCGTCCAGGTAGTCGAACGCCGAGAGCAGGTCGTCGAGGAGCGCCTTCGTCCCCCGCGGGCCGACGACCTCCAGGAACGCCTCGCCGGCCAGCCACCGCGCCTTCAGGAGCGCCAGGAGGTCCGAGACGTGATCCAGATGCAGGTGGGTCACCAACACGGTCGAGACGGCCTCGTACCCGGCGTCGGTGCCCGCGAGGCGGTGGAGGACGCCGGCGCCGCAGTCGACGAGGAGGCGTCGCTCGCCGCGTTCGAGCAACAGGCCGGTCTGGGCCCGGTCGGGGAGCGGCATCGCGCTCCCGGTGCCGAGGAAGGTGAGGTGCATGGTCGGCCGTGGGACGCGGGTTCGGAAAGACGTTCGGATCAGGTGAAGCCGAACTCGGCGTCGACAACCTCGCCGCGGGCGTAGGACTCGCCGACGTCGGTGATTTCGACCCGTACCGTCTCGCCCAGCGACGCCTCGTCGACGAGGACGGCGAACTCCTCGACGTAGCCCACGCCGTCCCCCTCGGACCCCAGTTCCTCGATGGCGACGACGTACGTCTCGCCGGTCGTGACCGGTCGGTCGGTCATGGCACCCAGTACCACACGGAGACGGAAATAAGTCGCGGCGTCGACACGTCGCCGCTACGGCGCGAGGCGGTTCTTGCGGCCCTTCATGTGTTTCTCGTAGTGTTCGAAGGTGATGGGACACCACTCGGCGGCCAGGTCGAGGACCGACTCGGTCATCTCGCGGATCTCCCACTGGCTGTCGGCCGCGGCGCGCATGTCCGCGACGTGCATCAGCATCCGGGCGTTCATCGACATGACGATGTTGACCTCGGTGCCGATGGGGAGGACGAAGCGGGCGTCCTCGGGCGGCATTCCCAGATCGAGGAGTTGCTGGTAGGACTCCACCGAGTTCCGGACCGTCTCCCGGAAGACGCGTTCGCGCTCCGCGACCGTCTCCTCGTCGACGGACCCGCTCGACTGGTTGCGACCGATCCAGTCCGGGTCGGTCGCCGACGGCGGCGTCACCACCATCGCCCCCTCCTCGACCTCGGCGGGGTCCACGTCGTCGAAGGAGACGTACCGCATGCTCTGGACGTCGAAGCTGACGTGGCGGTGGCGCGTGATCTGGGCCATACAGGACCGGCTGACGCCCTTGATCGCGAAGGTCGCCTGGGGGTGTTCGAACGGCCCGAAGTGGCCGTGATCCAGCAGGTGACCGATCAGCGTCCGCCGTTTCTCCTCCTCCGTCTCCCCCTCGATGCCCTCCATCGCCTCCGCGAACGAGATGTCGCCCACGAACTCCGAGAGGTAGTCGTTTCGCGCCGCCGTACAGATCACGCGCTCCGGATCGGGCGTCGCTTCGAGCAGTTGGACCTCCATGCCTTCGTGGGGGAGCCCCCACAACCTAAACGTACTGTTGGAGGGGCAGCGTCAAGCCCCCGGAGACGGAAGGGGCGAGCGATGACCGACATCGAGAACCTGGCGGCCGGGGTGGAGGCCTTCACCAGCAACGTCTTCCTCGTCCACGGCGACCGGACGGTCCTCGTCGACGCCGGCGCCAACTTCGACGTCGTGAGCGAACTCGAGGCCCGGACCGACGGCCTCGACGCCGTCGTCCTCACCCACACCCACCGCGACCACGTGGGCAACGTCGACGCCGTCCGCGAGGCGTTCGGCGTCGAGACGTGGGGGTACGATCCCACACAGCCAGCCGTCGACAACGAACTCCGCGACGCGGTCCGACTCGGCGACGACGAGTTCACCGTCCTCCACACGCCGGGCCACAAGGACGACCACGTCTGCCTGTACGCGCCGGCGACGACGGTCTGTTTCGCTGGCGATCTGGTGTTCGCGAACGGCGCCTTCGGGCGGACGGACCTGGAGGAGGGGGATCGGGACGCCCTGGTCCGGAGCATCGACCTGCTCTTGGAGACGGTCGGTCCCGACCTCGCGGCGCTCCATCCGGGCCACGGCCCGAGCGTCACGGACGGCGCCTACGCGACGATAGAGCGCGCGCGACAGGCGGCGCGGCTGTAGCTACTCGTCGGTCCGCAGGCCGTAGTAGCCGGGGTCGTCCTCGGTCGGCGGTTCGCCGATCACGAGGTCGTCGGCGTTCGTCATCACCCAGGGCACCGCCCAGTCGACGAGGACGGCCTCCGTCCCCTCGTCGACGTCGGCGTCGGGGTCCAGCCCCTGCAACAGGCGGGCGATTTCGTCGATCGTGTACATCTGCTCGGGGTCGAGCAACTCCTCGGGCGTGTAGAACTCGCAGGGGTAGATCCCCTCGAACGCGTCCTTCGGTCTGGGCATGCCCGTGGATAGGGCGAGTCGCACGGTAAACGCTACCGGCTGCGGGTCGGGTGCGAAAAAATCGTGCGATCTGTCGGGCTGGAGCCGCTCTCCGCGGCCCTGCGACGATCTCGGCTACTCGAACAGCTCGACGGCCTGCTCGTAGCGCGCGCTCGGCTCCTCCCAGTCGACGACCTGGAAGAAGTTGTCGACGAAGTCGCCGCGGGCCGGGCCGTAGTCGTGGTAGTAGGAGTGCTCCCAGACGTCGAGCGCGAGGATGGGGTGGCTGCCCCAGAGCGCGCCCTGGTCGTGCTTGTCGACCACGACGTTGCGAAGCTGGTTGGAGAAGCTGTCGTACACCAGCAGCGCCCAGCCGCCGGCGGCGCTCGCGGCGGCCTCGAACTCGCCCTTCCAGGCCTCGTAGGAGCCGAAGTCCTCCTCGATGCGGTCGGCGAGGTCACCGCTCGGCTCGTCGCCACCCTCCGGCGACATGTTCTGCCAGAACAGGTCGTGGAGGATGTGGCCACAGCCGTTGTGGGTGACGTTCCGGATGGCACCCGCCGAGGACCCGAAGTCGCCGTCCTCGCGGTTCTCCTCGAGCGTCTCCTCGGCGCTGTTCCAGCCGTTCACGTAGCCCTGGTGGTGGGTGTCGTGGTGCCACGTCAGCACCTGCTCCGAGATGTGCGGCTCCAGCGCGTCGTAATCGTACGGGAGTGGGTCGAGTTCGTAGCTCATTGGAATAACCTCCACACAGACGATGTATCGGGACGCTGTTAAGCTTTGAGGAAACGTACGATAACACGTCACACGACGGATCGTGCGGACGGAACGGATCGGTCGGCCGCTATCGCTCCCTCACCGACTCACCCCTCACGACACCCACACCTCGCCTCGACGGTCCACCGACCGTCGACGCCCACCGACCCACCTCCTCACGACACCCACACCTCGCCTCGACGGTCCACCGACCGTCGACGCGCACCGACCCACTCCCTCACGACACCCACACCTCGCCTCGACGGTCGTACTCCAGTCCCTCCGCCACTCTCCCGGCCGTCTCCGCGTCCACGAACCGCTCGATCAGGTGGAGCGCCAGGTCCAGCCCCGACGTGATGCCCCCCGCGGTCAGCACGTCGCCGTCGTCGACGACGCGCGCGTCGACCACGTCGGCGTCCGTCGCCCGCAGGTCGTCGAGGGCGCCACGGTGGGTGACCGCCGGCCGGCCGTCGAGGAGACCGGCACGGGCGAGGAGCATGCCGCCGGTGCAGACCGCCGCGAGCGTCCCGCCCGCGTCGTGGACCCGGGCCAGCGCGTCGGGGAGGGTGCCCCGTTCCGCCTCCGCCCACGCGCCCTCGGGCCGCCGGTCGTTCCACCCGCCGCCCGGGACGACGAGCAGGTCCGGCGGCTGGGCGAGTGAGAGGGTGCCGTCCGGGTCGATCCGGAGGCCGTGGGCCGCCCTCACCGTCGGCTGCTCGTCGAGGGTCACGAGCGACGCGTCGAGTGGCGCGCCCTCGTCGGCCGCCATCTCGAAGGCCTCGAAGGGCCCCACCGCGTCCAGTTCGTCGAAGCCATCGTAGACGAGTATCGCGACGGTCGTCATACCCTCACGTCGGCGCCGGCGACCATAGAGCTACGGCCGGGAGTATATGGTCGATGCCGCCGAAGGTGTCACCATGGCGACGATCAAGGACAGCGTTCACGACCACATCGAGGTGACGGGCGTCGCCGAGGCGCTCCTCGACACGCCGGCGATGCAGCGACTCCGGCGGATCCGCCAGCTCGGAACCGTCTCGCTCGTCTACCCGTCGGCCAACCACACCCGCTTCGAGCACAGCCTCGGCGTCTACCACCTCGCCTCGGAGGCGCTCGATCACCTCGGCGTCGCGGGGACGACCGCCGAACGCGTCCGCGCCGCCGCCCTCCTGCACGACGTGGGCCATCCCCCCTTCAGCCACAACGTCGAGCGACTCCTCTATCGCCACACGGGGAAGCTCCACGACGACGTGGCCGACCTCATCGCGGGCGGACGGGTGGGCGCCGTCCTCCGGGAACACGACCTCGATCCGGACGCCGTCGCGGACCTCGTGGCCGGCGAGGGGCGGTACGGCCAGCTCGTCTCGGGCGAGCTCGACGTCGACCGGATGGACTACCTCGTCCGCGACGCCCACCACACGGGTGTGCCGTACGGCACCATCGACCACGGGCGACTGGTTCGGGAGCTCACATTCCAGGACGACGAACTCGTCATCGCGGAGGGGAACGTCCAGACCGCGGAGAGCCTGCTCCTCGCCCGGGCACTGATGAACCCGACGGTGTACCAACACCACGTCGCCCGCATCGGCAAGGCGATGCTCCGGCGGGCGACCGAACGGCTGATCGAGGACGCCGGCTACGACGCCGAGACGGTGCGTCGGTGGGACGACGCCGACCTGCTGGTCGCGCTCCGCCGGACGGACGCCACCGCCGACCTGGCCGACCGCCTCTCGACCCGCGACCTCTACAAGCGGGCGGTGTGGGCCGAACTCGACGACGTGCCCGAGTCGCTGCTGGAGGCGGATCACGACCGCATCGGTGACCTCGAACGCGAGGTGGCGACCGCGGCGGACGTAGACCCCGACGCCGTCGTCATCGACGTCCCGCCGCCGCCGGAGATGCGGGAGTCGTCGTCCCGGGTCGTCGTCAACGGCGAGATCCGACGGCTCGACCGGCAGTCGCCGCTGGTGTCCGCGCTCCGGACCGCCGGCCGCAACCAGTGGCGACTCGGCGTCTACGCCCCACCCGGCGCCGTCGACCGCGTGGGCCGGACGGCGGCCCGGACGCTCGGTCTCGACATCGACGGCGCCCTCGTCTCGGAGGTGCGCCGCGGACTCGACGCCACGCTCGACGAGTTCGGGTAGCTTCAAGGGCCACGCACGCCCCAGTCGAGGTATGCAGATCGAGGGGACCGTCCTCCGCGGTCGCGAGTTCGAACCGGTCGAGGGCCGGGTGGTCGTCGAGGACGGCGACGTCGTCGCCGTGGAGGAGGGAGAGACCGAGAGTGACGCGGTCGTCTGTCCGGCGTTCGTCAACGCCCACACGCACATCGGCGACTCCATCGCCAAGGAGGCCGGCGCCGGCCTGTCGCTCGACGAACTCGTGGCGCCGCCGGACGGCCTCAAACACCGCCTCCTCCGGGCGGCCACCGACGCGGAGAAAGTCGCGGCAATGCGCCGGTCGCTCCGCTTCATGCAGCGAGCGGGGACGGCGGCGACCGTCGAGTTCCGGGAAGGCGGCGTCGACGGCGTCCATGCGATACGGGAGGCGATGGACGGCCTCGACGTCGAGGCCGTCGTCCTCGGCCGGGAGACGGTCGCCGCGATGCACGAGGCGGACGGGTTCGGGGCGAGCGGCGCCCGCGACGCCGACTTCACCGCCGAACGCGCCGCGACCCGCGAGGCCGGCAAACCGTTCGGCATCCACGCCGGCGAGCGCGACGCGGCCGACATCGACCCCGCACTCGACCTCGATCCGACCTTCCTCGTCCACGTCGTCCACCCGGAACCGCACCACCTCGACCGGATCGAACACGGGTCGGTTCCGGTCGTCGTCTGCCCGCGCTCGAACCTCGTCACCGGCGTCGGCACGCCCCCCATCGCCGACCTCCTCGACCGGACGACCGTCGCGCTGGGGACGGACAACGTCATGCTCAACAGCCCCTCGATGTTCCGCGAGATGGAGTTCGCCGCGAAGGTCGGGGGCGTCGACGCCCGCGACGTGTTGCGGATGGCGACGGTCAACGGCGCCGACCTCGTCGGCCTCGACTGCGGCCTGATCGAGGTGGGACGACCGGCGAAACTGCTCGTCCTCGACGGCGACTCCGATAACCTCGCCGGCGCCCGCGACCCGGTTCGGGCGGTGGTCCGCCGGGCCGGCGTGGCCGACGTGGACCGGGTCGTGCTGTAGGCGATCCGCTCCCGGCTACTCCAGGGTTCGCTGGAGCACGGCCTCCGGGAACTCCGCCTGCCACTCCTCGTTGTCGGCTTTCGCCACGTCGTAGATCCGTTCGAGTTCCGAGACGGGATCCTCGTGATCGTCGACCCTGAGGTCGTCCTGCAGCGCCGGCGTCTCCGGGTGGTAGACTTTGAGCGCCGCGCTCTGTGCGTGGTCACCGCGCTTGTCGCCGCCGGCCTCCTCGCCGGCACGGAGGGCCGCGAGCAGCCGTTCGGCGAGCGGCCGTTCGGGGTCGGTATCCGCGAATGCCGTCGCGACGGCGTCGACGACCCGTTCACCCACCAGCATGTTGCCCGCGACGGTGAAGTCGTCCCGCTCGCGGGAGCCGTACCAGTCGACACAGTCGTCACCGGAGAAGGTGACCGTGTTCCCCCACCGATCGACGCCGTGTACCTGTCGGACCGCCGCGTCCTCGTCTTTCGCGACGAGCGTCCCGACGGCGTCGTCAACGCTCGCTCCCTCGTCCATGAGGCGGGTCGCCTTCACGCCGAGCGGGACGCTGACGAGCGACTGCGTGCTCACTACCCCGTTCGGCGAGAGAAACGGGGCCAGCGAGCCGACCGCCGGGGCCTTGGTTGCGATGGCGACGCCGTGTACGCCGTCCTGTGTCGCACAGATGGAGTACGTCATGTGTTACCAGATCTCCTTGGCTCTGAACTCTCGGATCGTGTACGCGATGATGATGATGCTCACGACGACTGCACCCGCGATTCCCAGTCCGACGACTGCGACGAAGAACTCCTGCTGACCGTGAGGGGAATCGGAACCATCCGTCAGTCACCCCCCTCGGACGCCGAACGCCCGGCCAACTGAAGCTTTCGCCAGTCGAACTCGCGCGGCCAGACGACCGTGCTGCCGGCGGTGATCAGGAACGACAGCCACCCGCTGGCGATGATCCCCTGGAGGTTCCCGACGGTGAAGTAGACCGCGTATCCGCCCGCGATCGCGACGATTGCGGCCACGAACACGCCGTTCGGGTTCGTCTTCTCCGACCAGAGACCGAGGACGATCGGGAAGATGAAGGCCGCGTTGATCACTCCCAGGAAGATCAGCATCTGGAGCATCGTCAGGATCTTCGGGAGGCTGAGCAGGAGTCCGAGAACGCCGACGACGACGGTCAGGTACTTGCCGTACTGGAGGCTCTCGTCGCCCGAGACGTCCTCCTTGACTCGCGGGAGGAGGTCGTGCATCAAGAGCGTCGCCAGGGCGTTGATGCTCGCGGCCGTCGTCGAAGCGAGGGCGCTCCAAACGGCGACCAGGAACAGCCAGCCGGCGAACTGGCCGCCGTACACCTGCGCGACCAGCGGTGCGACCTGATTGATCTGTTCGGGCTCCCGGCCGAACGCCAGGGCGACGAACGCGAGGCTCGCGACCGCGAGCGGTACGAGTGCCCAGCCGATGCCGCTCATCATGAACGTCTTGAGGACATCCTCCTGGCGGATCGCGTACGCCCGCTGCCAGAAGGTGTTGTCCATGAACACCTCGCCAATCCCGAAGAATGCCCCGCCGAACATGAACAGGAGTGCGGCCTGGTTGGTGAGGTTCAGACTCGACGGCGTCGTTTCGAGCATCCCCTGATAGACGGGGGTGAACCCCACCTTGAAGTAGACGAGTGGCGGGACGACGATGGCGACGACGAGGATCAACAGGACCTGAAAGTACGCGACGCCGGCGACGCTCCGGAACCCCCCGAAGTACGAGTAGGTGATCACGACGGCGAAGGTGAGGACGACCGAAACCATATACGGGATGTCGAATATCTGTTCGAGGAGGACGCCCCCACCGATGCCCTGTGTCACGATCAATCCGAGGACGTAGATAATCAGCAGTGCGATGAACAGGAAGTAGTTCTTGCCGTCGTAGCGGGTGCCGTAGTAATCCCCAACCGACTTGCCGTGAGGGATCACCTGGTGGATGCGCTTCGAGAGGAAGCCAAAGAGCACCACGCCGCTGCCGCCGATGAGCGCGTAGCCGAGGGCGCCGGTGATACCGAAGTTGTACGCGCTCTCCGGGGCAGCCAGCATCGTGTTCCCCGTAATCCAGAACGCGAGCAGCGAGGTCATCCCGAACGCGACTCCCAGTTTCCCGCTCCCGACGATGTACTCGTCGGCGTCCTCGACACGCCGCGAGAAGTACCAGCCGGCAGCGATGAACACCAGTCCGAGCGCGAGGACGATGCCGATGTTGATCCAGGGTAGTGCCATGATCTCTGCCTCAGTTGGTGGTGGATTGCTCGTCCGCGAGCGCGGACTCCTCGGTTCCCGTATCCTCGATGCTCGGCGGCGATCTCGTTCCGTACACGCCGAAGTACGGGGCGATCAGGAGCCCCGTCAACACCAGTAACAATCCGATCGCGAGGTAGACCCAGGTCATCGTCGATAACAGTGCCATGGTACACAATCCCGTGACGTAGCTCGACGTATATACCTTATTAATGTTTGATATGAGAAATTTATAATCTCGTCTTAATACCCGATAGAAATTTGTATTGTAGCCCTATTTTCGAGTAGTTTCTTTGAATACAATATTATTACCCGTTTCGTCGAAGATTCGAATTCATCTAAGTCTCCTCGAAATCCGACATCTGACAAAATGTCTGAGAGAATTTTACATAATGCGGAACGTTCGCGAGCGTCGCTCCGCCGGACGGCTACGACGTCGCGAGGCGGGCGAGTCCGGCCGCGAGGACGCGGGTCGCCCGAGCACAGTCCGCCCACTCCGTCCACTCCCGGGGATTGTGAGAGATGCCGTCCCGGGACGGGGCGAAGAGCAAGCCGGCGTCGGTCACGCGCGCCACTTCCATCGTGTCGTGGCCGGCGCCCGAATGCAGGTCGACGGTCCCGACGTCGGTGTGCTCGCCGGCGGCGTGAATCGCGTCCCGACACCGGTCGGACATCGCGACCGGCTGGATGTCGACGTACCGATCCAGGCTCGTCTCGACGCCGCGTTCCCGCTCGATCCGGGCGAGGCTCTCCCGCGCTCGGCGCACCAGATACGCCATCGACGAGGCGTCGACGTCGCGGATATCGAGTCCGAGTTCGACGTGTCCGGGGACGACGTTCGTCCCGTTCGGGGAGACGTCGGTCCTGCCGACCGTCGCGACCGCCGTGTCGCTCGCCGTCTCGACGAGTTCGGTAGCCGCGTCCTCGACGTCGAGGGCGAACTCGGCGGCGCCGAGGAGGGCGTCCCGTCGGCCACCCATCGGCGTCGTCCCCGCGTGGTTTGCCTCACCGCTGATCTCGACACGACAGTGCGTGATCCCCGTTATCGAGGTGACGACACCGACCGGGACGTCCCGATCCTCGAGGCGGGTCCCCTGTTCGATGTGGAGTTCGAGCCACGCGTCCCACTCCTCGGCCGCCAGTCGGTCCTCTCCATGGTATCCGATCCCCGAGAGCGCATCCGCCAGCCGTTCCCCCCGGTCGTCGGTCAGATCGAGGGCCTCGTCCACGGGGAGCGTCCCCGACGCGACCTTCGAGCCGAGCAACGGCGTGTCGAAGCGCGTCCCTTCCTCTTCGGTGAAACACACCACGTCGATGGGTCGGTTCGGACGGAGGTCACATTCCTGCATCGCGCGGACCGCTTCGAGGCCGGCGTAGACGCCGAGCGGCCCGTCGAAGATGCCGCCCTCGGGGACGGAATCGAGGTGGCTCCCCGCGGCCACTGGTGGGGCGGCCGGATCGGCGCTCTCCGGGGTCCATCGGCCGACGATGTTCCCGACCGCGTCGACGGAGGTAGTCAGCCCCGCCTCGTCGAGTCGGGACACGAGGTAGTTCCGGGTCCGCTCGTCGGCCTCGCTCCCGGTGAACACCGACCGGCCACGTCCCGTCTCGACGTCGATGGCGCCGAACTCGGCGGTCGATTCGATATCGTCTCGGAGCCGCTCGACACTGACGTCCATACCGACCGGCGTGGTTCCGAAATTATCAATCTGTGGCTCCTCTACCCCTCGAAATCTGGAGATTAGATTGTCACAATTCCGGAGCCGAGAGCGCGGCCGAGTCGCCCGGATTCGCGCGACGCGCGCCGGAATCCCGCCGACGTCGGACGATTCCGCGACGGCGACGGGCGTGGCACATGTCGACAGCGGCCTCGCAGGGAGAGAGTCCCGACACCGGCCCGGAACCCCCATGCAAACGACTAACACAGAGAACACGCCTAGGGAGGCGTATGTCCACCCCCCTCGACAGCGACGAGCCGTCTCGGCTGCTGAAAACGGCCGCGACCACCCTCGACGTTCTCGACGTGCTCAAGGAGACTGGCGGGACGACGGCCGCCGACCTCGCGGAGCGGCTCGATCTCTCGGAGACGACGACGTACAACCAGCTCACGACCCTCAGGGAACACGAGTTCGTCGTCAAGGACGGGAAGGAGTACCGTCTGAGTGGCAAACACATCCTGTTCGGCGAACAGGTGCGCCAGGAGAACACCCTCTACGAACACGGCCGCGAGGAACTGGAGGAGATCGCGGCCCAGACCGGGGAGTACGCCCAACTGGTCGTCGAACAGTTCGGCCAGGGGATCATCGTCTACGAGACGCAGGGCGACGACGCCATCGGCGAGGCGTTCCAGGCCCGGCTACAGCAGGAGACGTTCGATCTCCACTACACGGCGGCAGGGAAGGCGATCCTCGCCCACCTTCCCGAGAGGCGGGTCTCGCGGATCGTCGACAATCACGGCCTGACGAAACGGACGGAACAGACGATCACCGACCGCGGCCGCCTCAGGGACGAACTGGCCGAGATCCGGGAGCGGGGCTACGCGTTCAACGACGAGGAACAGGTCGCGGGGTTACGCGTCGTCGGCGCGCCGATCCGGGGGCCGGACGGGGAGGTGCTGGGAGCCCTGAGCGTCTCGGGACCGACGAGCCGGATGCAGGAGGAGCGGTACCACGAGGAGATCCCACGGCTGGTGACGAGGACGGCGAACCTGATCGAGGTCAACATCAACATGGCGCGACGGAGCGGGGAGGGGTGAGCGACGTCGCGGTCCGGAGCGTCCCACGGTGTCAAGAGTTATGTAGCGAGGCATGGTACTGATACACATGGTCGCGTACGAACGCATCCTCGTTCCGACCGACGGCTCCGACGGCGTGGAGCGGGCCATCGAACACGCCGTCGAGGTGGCGACGATTCACGGCGCGACCGTCCACGGGCTCTACGTCCTCAACGCGGACGCCTACGCGGGGCTGGCGATGGAGTCCTCGTGGGAGAGCGTCGACAGCCTGCTCCGCGAGGACGCGGAGGCGGCCGTCGCGCGGGTCCGCGAGATCGCGACCGAGATGGGCGAGGGCGACGATCCCGCAGTCCCCGTCCGGACGGCGGTGGTCGAGGGCAAGCCCAGCCGCGAAATCGTCAACTACGCCGAGGACGAGGACTGCGATCTCGTGGTGATGGGCACCCACGGCCGGGGTGGCATCGACCGCCTCCTCCTCGGGAGCGTCGCGGAGTCCGTCATCCGCGCGTCCTCGATCCCGGTGACGACCGTCCCGGTCGAACCTTAGGCGGGCCGAAGGTGCTCGCAGTCCCCCGCGTGGACGACCCGGTCGCCGTCGTCGGTCCGCACGACCAGCGCCCCGGGAAACTCCACGTCGACGGCCTCGCCCTCGACGACGCCACCGGGCGTCTCGACGCGCACCTCGCGACCGAGGGTGACGGCGTGGTCGCGCCAGGCGGGCAGCGTCGCCTCCGGATCGAGGCCGTGGAACGCCTCGATCACCCGCTGGCAGAAGCGCCGGCGGTCCGCCACGCCGCCGGCCGCGCGGACGCTCGTCGCCGTCTCCGGTAACGCCTCGGCGGCCACGTCGACGTTCGCGCCGACGCCGACGATCAGCCACGACACCCGGTCGGCCTCGCCCTCCATCTCGGTGAGGACGCCCGCGAGCTTCCGCTCCGACTCCGCGAGCAACACGTCGTTGGGCCACTTGATGACCGCGTCGACGCCCGCCTCGCGACAGGCGCGAGTGACCGCGACGGCCGCGGCGAGAGTGAAGACCGGAACGTGAGCAGGGGGGCGATCCGGCCGGACGAGGAGGCTCGCGTAGACGCCGCCTGGCGGCGAGGACCACGGCCGGTCGAGGCGGCCACGGCCGCCGGTCTGCTCGCCCGCGACGACCACGTGGTCGGTCGCCCCTTCGACGGCGAGTTCGCGCGCCCGGTCGTTCGTGCTGGGCAGCCGGTCGTGATACTCGACGGCGTAGGGGGCGTCGAGGCCGTAGGCGATGGCGTCGGCGCCGTAGTCGGGGACGCCGCGGACGGCGTAGCCCGCGGCGTCGCTCGCCACGTCGAACCCGGCCTCCCGGAGCGCCTCCACCTGTTTCCAGACCGCCGCCCGCGAGACGCCGAGGCGGTCGGCGAGTTCCGGGCCCGACACCGGGCCGTCGGCCGCGGCCAGGGCGTCGAGCAGGCGACGGCGCGTGTCGCTCATTCGAGGACGACCAGCGGATCACCCATGTCGACGCTCTCGCCCTCGCTCACCAGCACCTCGGCGACCGTGCCGCCGCTCTCGGCGACGACGTCGTTCTCCATCTTCATCGCTTCGAGGACGAGCACCACGTCGCCGGCCGCGACCTCGTCGCCAGCCGCGACCTCGACCGAGAGGATGGTGCCCTGCATCTCGGCGTCGATGCGCTCGCCCTCGCCGGTGGCGACCGCCCCGCCGCCGTCGTCGCCGGTGGCGGCGTCGGGGCGGTCCATCCCGCCACCGCCGCCGCTCCCGCCGCCGGTCGGGATCGACGGCGCCCCTCGCTCCTCGAGGTTCACCTCGAAGCGCTTGCCGTTGACCTCGACGGTGAACTCGCGTTCGCTCACCTCCTCGTCGGTCTCCTCCTCGGCGTCGTCGTCCGGCCCCCAGCGCTCGACGGCGCGGTCGATCCGCTCGGGGTCGAGTTCCTCGTCGAGGTAGTTCGTCGTGTGGGTGCCCGCGGTGAACCGCTCGTCGGTCACCATCAGCCGGTGGAACGGGATGACGGTGTGGAACCCCTCGACGTCGAACTCGCGGAGGGCGCGCTCGGAGCGTGCGAGACACTCCTCGCGGTCGCCGGCGTGGACGATCAGCTTCGCGATCATGGAGTCGTAGTCGCCGCCGATCTCGTCGCCCTGGCGCACGGCGTCGTCGATGCGGACGCCGATCCCTCCGGCGGGATCGTACGTCGAGAGCCGCCCCGTCGCGGGCGCGAAGTCGTTGGCCGCGTTCTCGGCGTTGATGCGGAACTCGATGGCGTGGCCATCGACCTCCACGTCCTCCTGTTCGAAGCTGATCTCGTTGCCGGCGGCGACCCGGATCTGTTCCTTGACGATGTCGATGCCCGTGATCATCTCGGTGACGGGGTGTTCGACTTGGATGCGGGTGTTGACCTCGAGGAAGTAGAACTCGCCGTCCTCGACGAGGAACTCGACGGTGCCGGCGTTCGTGTAGTCGGTGTCGGCGATGCCGCGGCGGGCCGCCTCGCCGATCCGCTCGCGGAGGTCGTCCGAGAGCGCCGGGCTCGGCCCCTCCTCGATGACCTTCTGGTGGCGACGCTGGAGCGAGCAGTCCCGCTCGCCGAGGTGGCGGACGTTGCCGTGGTGGTCGGCGACGATCTGCACCTCGATGTGTCGCGGGGCGTCGAGATACCGCTCCAGGTAGACGGAGTCGTTGTCGAAGTACGCCTCCCCCTCGCGTTTGGCCGCCTCGAACTGCTCTTCGATCTCGCCTTCGTGTTCGACGATCTTCATCCCGCGGCCGCCGCCGCCGCCTTCGGCCTTGATCGCGACCGGGTAGCCGTGTTCCTCGGCGAACGCCGCGACCTCGGCGGGGTCCTCGATCGGGTCGGTCGTCCCGGGCACGACCGGCACGCCGGCCGCGTCCATCACCCGCCGGGCCTTCGTCTTCTCGCCGAGGCGCTCCATGGCCTCGGGCGGCGGCCCGATCCACGTACACTCGCTCTCGACGACCCGCGCCGCGAACGCCGCGTTCTCCGCCATGAACCCGTAGCCGGGGTGGATGGCGTCGGCGTCGGCCTTGCGGGCCGCCTCCAGCACCGCCTCCTGGTCGAGATACGAGTCCGCCGCTCGCGCCGGGCCGACGTTGTACGCCTCGTCGGCGTACCGGACGTGACCGGCGTGCTTGTCGGCCTCGCTGTAGACCGCGACCGTCCGAACGCCCAACTCCTCACAGGCACGCATCACTCGCACCGCGATCTCGCCCCGGTTGGCGACGAGAACCTTGCGGAACATGTGCCCCCTTACAGGCGATTGCCCCGTTAGTGTATCGGTCATCCGACCGGTCCCCGCGGGCGACGGCTCCGTTCCGGTTCGGAACCGAATCCGGAGGTTCGGGGACGAACCGACGGTTTCTCCGCCGGGAATCGGGGAAAATCGACCGAACGGTCGATTCGAGGGGTCACCGGGGTCGGCGCCGAATCCAAACCGCCTTATGTGAGTGACCCGCACGGACACCTATGTCAGTACGAGTCGGCATTCTCGGAGCGACCGGCGCGGTGGGACAGCGATTCATCCAACTACTCGACGGCCACCCGACGTTCGAACTCGCGGCGCTCACCGCCAGCGAGGACAGCGCGGGCGAGCCCTACCGGACCGCGGCGAAGTGGCGGGTCGACGCCCCCATCCCCGTCGACGTCGCCGAGATGACCGTCCGCGAGACGACGCCGGACGCGGTGCCCGACGACGTGGATCTGCTCTTCTCGTCGCTGCCGTCGAGCGTCGCCGTCGACGTCGAGGAGGACTTCGCTCGCGACGGCTACGTCATCTCCTCGAACTCCTCGAACGACCGCCTCGCGGACGACGTGCCGCTGACGATTCCGGAGATCAACCCGGACCACCTCGACCTGATCGAGGTGCAGCGCGACGAACGCGGCTGGGACGGCGCCATCGTGAAGAACCCGAACTGCTCGACCATCACGATGATCCCGCCGCTCGCCGCCCTCGACGAGTTCGGCCTCGAACGCGTCGACGTCTCCACGCTGCAGGCCGTCTCCGGCGCCGGCTACTCCGGGGTCACCTCGATGGAGATCATCGACAACGTCCTCCCGCACATCGGCGGGGAGGAGGACAAGATGGAGACCGAGAGCCGGAAGCTCCTGGGCGAGTTCGACGGCGCGGAACTCTCCTGGCACGACGTCGACGTCGCGGCCTCCTGCAACCGGGTCCCGACCCTCGACGGCCACCTGGAGAACGCCTTCGTCGACCTGTCGGCGGACCCCGAACCGAGCGAGGTGGCGGACGCGATGCGGGAGTTCCCCGGCGTCGACCTCCCGAGCGCCCCCAACCAGCTCATTCACGTCTTCGACGACCCCGAGCGACCCCAGCCCCGGATGGACCGGATGCGCGGGCAGGGCATGCAGATCTGCGTCGGCGGCATCCAGTCCACGGGCCGCGGCGTCAAGTTCAACTGCCTCGCACACAACACCGTCCGCGGCGCCGCCGGCGCGAGCGTGCTGAACGGCGAACTCCTCGTCGAGAACGGCTACCTGTAGGCGCCCTCCCTACCCCCGGGACCGACCCACCACCTTCATGTTCGTCGGGTGGTAGATTCCGGACGACATGTCGTCCCCGCTAGTCGAACGGCTGGAGGAAGTCGCCGGCCCCGCCCTGCGCGCGGTCGCCCGATACGACCGTGACGGCATCGAGATCACCTACGAGCGGCCGGACGTCGCCGAGAAGGAAACCGTCATCGAGCGCATCCACGACGAACTGGTGTTACAGGAACTCGGACGGGAGTATCTGGAGCACCTGTTTCAGGTGGGCCGCTGGCACTGTACGATGCATCGCTTCGAGCGGGCGGTCTGTATCCACTACGCCAGAGGGGAGTTCTCGGGCGCGTTCGTCTCGATCGACAGCGGTGCGGACGTCGACCTGGACCGGATCGCCGACGCCTGTCACCAACACGCCGACTGATACGGAGTATTGTAACTGTTTACCGGTGGTTCGGCGAGTCATCTCGGCGAACCACCGGTACTGACGTACAATAAACCGTACGAGGGATCGGTCACTCCAGCAACCGCGCCTCGGTGAACGACAGATACGCGAAAAACGAGATGGCGAGCAGCAACATCCCCGCCTGCATGAAGACCCCCTCGTAGATGAACTTCAGGACGAGCACCACCGCGGCGACGATGATCGTCCGAAAGAGCAGGACACTGAGAAGGACGTTGTACGACCGGGACACGGGCACGATAGGGGTTCGAACAGCAAAAAGTCGCCGCCCGGTCGGACAACGCTCATAACCCTGCCCGCTCGTGTGACGGTATGAGCACTGACGACGGGTCGGAGACGGGGGGGACCGACGGCGATGGCGACGACCGCTCCCCCTCGGAAGTCGGCGTCGGCGACGGCCGCGAGAAACACCTCCACGTGGTGACCCAGTCGGGCAAGGAGATCGACCACGAGGAGGTGTACCTCCGTCACACGGAGACCGAGTACCTCGTCTCGCCGGACCCCGAGTTCCCGGCCGACGAGACGACCCGCTACCGGAAGTCGGACCTCCACCGGGCCGAGATCACCCAACACCACTCGAACTGCTTTGTCACCACCGCGGCCGCGGGGGAGGGACCAACCCTCGACTCCCTGCGGGGCTTCCGCGCCGAGGTGATGGCACCGACCCTGGTGGGGCGTTGCCTCCTTCGCACCTACGAGACGATCAGCCCCCCCATCGCGGCGACGCTCGGCCGGCATCCGGACGCCGCCGCGACCGCCGCCGTCCGCCGCCTCGTCGACCGCTGCGGCGCGCTCGCCGACCGGCGGCGAGCGGCCCGCTCCGACGCCACGCGGGCGGCCCTGTCGGTGACGCTGATCGCCCTCTACGTCGTCGGCGTGGGACTCGCGGCGCTGGCCCACGCCTGGCTCCGCGCCCGAGAACTCGCCTGAACGCCCGGCTCAACCGAAGAAGCGTTCGACGTTCTCGCGGGGGTCGAACCCGGTCCCCGACTCGACGACGACGTCGAACGGACGGTCGGCCGCCACGTCGCGGAGGTCCGCAGCGAGGGCGTCGGCGTCGTCGTTCTCGTGGAGACGGAAGGCGTGGGACCGCGCCGTCTCGTCGCTCGGATAGACCGTGATCTTCGGCCGTCCGAGCAGGCCGCCGCGGTGGAGGACGACCCGGTCGATGGCGTCGTAGTGCAGCCAGTAGACGCTGTCGGCCTGCAGCAACACCTCGTCGAGCCCGTGGACGTCGTACACGTCCTGCATCGCCCCCGCCTCGCGGCGGTGTTTCTTCGTTCCCAGCCCGAACATGGGCGTGATGTAACTGTACTCGACGATGTGGAGACCGTCGGACGCGAAAAACAGGTCCGCGAGCCGCAACGGGAACGAGCCGGCCATCCCGAAGTGGACGTGCAGTTCCGTCTCGATGTCGGTCGACGGGAGGTCCTCGAACTCCTCGGGGTCGACCTCGTCGGCCTCAGACGCCACGGCCGTCGCCCCCTTCGGTGCGGTAACCCATGTACGCGAACAGGAACGCTCCGAGGATAAAGAGCGCGCCGGTCGCGGTACTGATCTCCATGATGGCGTAGATGCCGACGGCGAGGCCGACGACGGCCGTCGCGACGGAGGCGCGCAGTCGGAGGGAGTACGACTCCCGCGACTCCCCCGTTCGCTCGTCGAGGTGGTCCCGCCCGACCCGTCGTTCGGCGACGTAGGTGACGATCATCAAGGCGAGGCTCGCCACCACGATGGCGGTGCGCGCGCCCGGCGAGAGCTCCATCCCGTAGGCCCGCTGCAGGAGGAGCGGGATCCCGATGGCGATCAGCCCACCGAGGTAGACGAACAGCCGGTAGGTGACCAGAAGTCGCATGAGGGTCCCGAAAGCACGGTCCCGCGACTGCGTTTGGGATGCCATACCGTCCCGTTGACGGCGCCGATAAATAAAAACGGTTGGTCGGAAGTCGCGTTACGACAGGAAGCCGCGAGCGGTGTCCGCCCCCTCGACGGTGCCGGAGGCGTTCATCTTCGCGGTCGCCGAGCGGTACATCGTGTAGATCTGCACGACGAGTGCGAAGACCCACAGCGCGTAGCCACCCGGTGCGCTGCCGACGACGCCGACGGTCGTCTCGAACATCGGGAAGCTGAGCCCGTAGGCGTCCGGCGAGTTGAGCACGCCACCGATCAGCAGGATGGTGAAGTACCCGAAGAAGCCGGTCGCCCACCACATCGCGACGATGCGACCCCAGCCGGGCTGGGTGTGTTCGGGCAGTCGCGTCGTGTTGAGGATGGTGACCAGCGCGTTGTACGGCCACATCATCGCACCGGCGATGGCGGCACCGATGACCAGCAGGATCCACGGCTGCTGGAACTGGGCGACGATGATGAGGATGCCCCACAGCGTGAAGAGCGTGAGCAGGCCGAGGAAGACCCGCGAGAGGTCCCAGCCGGCCGACCGCCCGTACCCC
This sequence comes from Haloplanus sp. GDY1, assembly GCF_023703775.1. Lineage (NCBI taxonomy): Archaea > Methanobacteriati > Methanobacteriota > Halobacteria > Halobacteriales > Haloferacaceae > Haloplanus > Haloplanus halophilus. The sequence goes on from NZ_CP098514.1 coordinate 910,411, forward strand.
TCGAAGATGATGTCCACGCTGTTGCGGACGAACGCCTCGAGGATGGCGTACTGCGTGCTGAACAGGGCGATGAAGATCACGGCGTACATCAACTGCGTCTGCACGCCGCCGAGCTGCGGGATGATCACGTCGAGCCACATGTTGATCGCGCCCTGATCGGTTCCGGCCGCGTACTGGGCGGAGATGGTCATCGCGACCGTCGCGACGACGAGCAGGCCGACGACGAACGTCAGGAAGTGCTCCTGCTGGGTGACCTTCCACCACTGCTTCCAGCGGAGGAGGTTCTTCTCGGTCGGCTCGAAGGTGAAGCCGCCGTGGACCTCTTCGGGCTCGGATCCGCGGAGCGGGTTCTTGATGCGGCCCTGGTAGGTACCCATGCCGTACCCCTTCTCACGGGCCCAGATGCCCTGTGCGAGGTTGATGTACCCGCCGGCACCCGCGTAGGCGAGGCCACCGAGGAACGTCGCGATGTCCATGTTCTGTGGCAGCGCGCCGAAGTTGACCGCGCCGCCGGGCACGTTCGCGAACTGACTGACCGAACCGGCGATGAACGCCAGGATCACCGCGCCGAAGATGGCGATGAACATCAGCGCCAGTTGGGCCTTCTCGATGGCGTTGTACAGGATCGGGCCAGCCTGGTAACTGAGCCAGATCAGGACCATCGTGGCGACGCCGATGATCGCCCAGTCCTGCCGCGGGACGACGCCGGTCCAGACGGCGAACACTTCGGATGCGCCGGCCGCCCAGCCGGGCCACCCGACGTGGAAGAAGCCGGCGACGAGGAAGAACCACGGCCAGATGCCGTTCATCCGGTCGAACGCCCGGAAGATGCTCTCCCCGGTGGCGATGGTCCAGCGCTGAATCTCCGTGTTGATGAAGAACTGGGTGATCACCCCGACCCAGAAGGCCCAGTACAGGCCCCAGCCGTTCTGGGCGACCAGCGTCGGCCAGAACATCGTCTCCCCGCTCCCGAGCGACGCACCGAGCATGATGGCGCTCGGCCCGACGAGGTGGGATACCTTCGGGACCTTCGGCATGTCGTACTTCCGGAAGCCCCACTTGCCGTCGGTGTCGGGATACTCGCTCGTTTCGGGTGCGACCTCGAGCGATTCGTAGTCGATGTCACGGTACACCGTCGCACGATACTGCTCTCCGACTTCGGCGGTCGTGTGAATGTCGTCCTCCGTGAGACCACCGTCGGTTTCGACTCGTTTGTCGTCGTTGTTGTCTGTCATTGTCTCCCCTAGTTGGATGGGATCATACTGCGTGGGTCATGCTACCATCGTCTGTGCGATCCATGTTATCCAGGTTTGTCATATCATAAATAATCATCGATGCGTGACAGGGTGGTTACCATTCGCGCCGAATAACCGGACGGAGCCACCACTAAACGGTGCCTAAGCGACTCTCGGTCGGAGAGGAGAACAGCGGATATCAGTCGGTGATGTGTCAGTCGTCGACGACTCGAACCGTCGCGCCCGCACCGCTCGGGAGGCTCGACAAGGCGGAGACGTCGTCGAGATGCCCCACGACGTTCACGGGCGAGGCGGCCCGCGGCGTCGAGTCCGTACTCGCCGGGGTCGGCCCCCAGAACAGACAGAGCGCCGATCCCTGTGGCCAGTAGGCGACGGTGCCGGGGTCGACCGCCGCTCGCGGGTCCTCCGCCTCGACGTCGACCGGCACGCGGAAGTAGAGTTCGTCGCCCCAGCGCGTCGCCTCCCCCTCGACGGGGAGGGCGTCGACGAGCGCCCGGCGCGTCTCCGGGCTCTCCTCGGCCCACGTGGCGCCGATGTCCGTCCCGTCGACGACGACGGTGAAGCGTCCGTCGCTCATCGGAGTGCGTCCCCGAGTTTCTCGACGGGGTGGGGCGGGTGGTCGTCGTACTCGTCGCCCAGTTGGGAGCGACAGGAGGCGCCCGGGGCGGTCACCTGATCCGCGGGGCTCTCCTCGACCTCCTCGAACAGGAGGCTGCCGATGGCCTGTGAGATGTCGTAATGCTCCTCGTGGTAGCCGAAGGAGCCGGCCATCCCACAGCAGGTCGTGTTGAGCGGGTCGACGTCGTAGCCCGCACCCTGCAGGGCGGCGAGGGCGTGGTGATCCTTGTTCGTCGCCTTCTGGTTGCAGTGGCCGTGGTAGGCCAGGGACCGCGACGGCGCGTCGAACTCGACCCCGTCGGTCAGCCCGGTGACGTCGGCGTACTCCATGATCCCGTAGGCGGCGTCGGAGACGGCCTCGACGGCCGACCCGGAGAGCAGGTCGCGGTACTCGTCCTGGAACATGACCGCGTCCGAGGGCTCGATGAACACGACCGACCAGCCGTCGTCGACCGCCTCGTGCAGCGCGGAGACGTTCCGCTCGGCGCGCTCGCGGCACAGGTCGAGCATGCCCGAGGAGAAGGCCGCCCGCCCCGAGGGCGCCACGTCGTCGGGAATGCGGACGAACACGTCCGCGGCTTCGAGCACCTCGATGGCCGCCTTCCCGGCGTCGGGGTAGATGTAGTTCGTGTAGGTGTCGGGGAAGAGCAACACCTGGTCTTGGGCCTCGCTCGGGGCGACCTTGCAGCGGCCGCGCTCCTCGAACCAGGCCTCCAGGCTCTCGCTCGCGAAGGTGGGCAGTTCCCGCTCCCGGGAGACGCCCAGCGCCTCCTCCATCACCGCGCGGGCGCCCGGAACCTTCGGCGCGAGGTTGGAGAGCGGCGCCGTCATCGACCCGAGCTTCGACAGCGTGTCGATGTTGGCGAAGACGCGCTCGCGCAGGCTGACGCCCTCCTCCTGGTGGTACTGGTGTTTGACCTCCGTCTTCAGCTTCGCCATGTCGACGCCGGTCGGGCAGTCGCTCTTGCAGCCCTTGCAGCCGACACAGAGGTCCATGACCTCCTCCTGGAAGCGCTCGGAGTAGATCTCCTCCTCGTCGAGTTCGCCGCTGATCGCGGCCCGGAGCATGTTCGCCCGGCCGCGCGTCGTCTGAATCTCCTCCTCGGAGGCGCGGTAGGTGGGACACATCACCTCGGAGTCGGTCTGGCGACAGGTTCCACAGCCGTTACACAGTTCGACGAGGTGCGAGAAGCCGCCCTCGTCCTCGAAGTCGAGCGCCGTCTGGGGCTCGACCGACTGGTAGTCGGCGCCGTAGCGGAGGTGCTCCCGCATGTCGGCGCCGACGCCGCGGTCCGAGTCCGGGCCGACGTCCTCCGGACCGTCGCGGTAGACGACGTTCCCCGGATGCATCTGCCACTCGGGATCGAACGCCGTCTTCAGTTCCTTGAACGCCTGCCAGAGTTCGTCGCCGTACATCTTGGGGTTGAACTCCGTCCGCGCCATCCCGTCGCCGTGCTCGCCAGAGAACGAGCCGTGGTGTTCGAGCACCAGGTCGGTCACGTCCTCCGTGATGGAGTGCATCTTCTCGATGCCCTCCTCCTCCTTGAGGTTGAGGATGGGACGGATGTGGAGCGTCCCGCTGCCGGCGTGGGCGAAGTAGGCGGCGGAGGTGCCGTGGTTCTCCAGTACCTCCTCGAACTCGAAGACGTACTCGGACAGTTCCTCCGGCGGCACCGTCGCGTCCTCGATGAACGGGTACGGCTTGGGGTCGCCTTTCATCCCCATCAGCAGGGGGATGGCGGCCTTCCGGAGCTTCCAGATGTCGGCCTGGTCCTCCTCGGTGTAGGCCTCGATGGCGTGGAAGGCGTCGCCGTTCTCGACGAAGAACTCGTTGGTCTCCTCGATGGCCTCGTGGAAGTCGTCGACGAGTTCCGAGTCGAACTCCAACATCAGGGCCGCCTTCGTCCCCTCCGGGATCATCTCGACGTACTGGGCGTACTCCGTCGAGTCGGCGGCCAGTTGGAACACCTCGTCGTCCATCAACTCCACGGCGCCGACGTCGAACTGGAGCGCCTGCGGCACCGCCTCCATCGTCTCGACCAGGTCGTCGAAGCAGTAGAGGACGAGCGCCGTCTCCTCGGGCAGCGTGACCAGCGACACCTCGGCCTCGACGATGACGCCGAGGGTCCCCTCGGCGCCCACGAAGAGCTTCGAGAGGTTGATGACCTCCTCGCCGTCCTCGTTCTCGTAGATGACCTTCTGGAGGTTGTAGCCCGACACCGAGCGCTTGAGGTCGGGGTACTTCTCCTCGATTTCCTCCTCGTGGTCCTCGACGAGGCGGCGGGTCGTCTCGTAAATCTGGGCTTCGAGACCGTCGCCGGAGACCTTCTCGTCCCACTCGTCGCTGTCGAGGACGACCTCCTCGGTGTGGATCAGCGAGCCGTCGGCGAGTACCACGTCGAGTTCCTCGGTGTAGGCGTCGGTGATGCCGTACCGAACCGAGTGAGCGCCCGTGGAGTTGTTGCCGATGCCGCCCACGATGGTCGACCGGTTCGAGGAGGCCGGGTCCGGCGCGAACTTCAGGCCGTACTGTTCGAGGTGGTTGTCGAGGTGGTCCTGCACGACCCCGGGCTGGACGACCGCCCGCTGCCCGTCGGGGTCGACGTCCACGATGTCGTCCATGTACCGCGTGAAGTCGACGACGACACACCCCGGCCCGACCGTCTGGCCGCCGAGCGAGGACCCCGTCCCGCGCGGCAGGATCGGCACGCCGTGTTCGGCCGCCGTCTCCACCGTGTGCTGGACGTCGTCGACGGTCCGCGGCAGGACGACGCCCGCCGGCTTCGCCTGGTAGATGCTCCCGTCCGTCGCGTAGAGTACCTGTGCGTACTCGTCGAAGGAAACGTCCCCCTGCACACCCTCACGGAGGTCCTCGGCCAGGGCCCGGTACTCCTCGGCGTCGGGGTGGTCGTGCCCCAGTGAGTCCGCCGAGGTCTCTAATCCCGTGGATCGTTCATCAATGGCCATGCCTCCCACACCGGACTGGGCCAATTTAACTCCTACGCAACCCGACTGGACGCTACTCGCCGCCGTCCGGTATTCTACACGAACGTTCGGACGAAATTGTTGCCGGTATCCATACCGACTCACGCGGACGATCGCCCGATCGCTCCGGAATCGGCGGGCTGATCGGGACCACGGACCGCGGGCGCCCCTCCCGTCGACGTCCGACGGCGGTGGGGTGCCGGCGACGTCCGACGGCGGTGGGGTGCCGGCGACGTCCGACCGGCCCACCTCCGGCGGCGACCCGACTAGGACATCTTTTTGTCGGCAGCGGGGCGTGTCCCGAACGGAATGAGCCTGATTCACGTCTGTCTGAACGTCGCCGACGCAGAGGAGTCGATCGAGTTCTACCGGCAGTTCGGCTTCGAGGAATCCTGGTCGTTCGAGACGCCGGACGGCGAGACGGAGAACCGCTACGTCGCCGACGAGGACGGCGTCGAGATTCAGCTCTCCGAAACCGAAGGGGAAACCGAGTTCGAGATGGGAACCGCGTGGGATCACGTCGCCATCGGCGTCAACGACGTGGACGCCGTCTTCGAGCGGATCGATCACCACGGCGTCGTCGAGGAACCGGGCGACCAGCCCGCCGCCGGCGCACGCACGGCGTTCGTCGAGGACCCCGACGGCCACGTCGTCGAACTCGTCGAGCCGATGGAGTAGGCGGGTCGTGCGCGGCCCGCTCACACCCGGCGAAACGTCTTTTCCTCCCCCGCTGTCTCTCCGTCCATGAACGACGAGTCGGCGCCGATCCGAGCGACGCGACGGGGGGTCCTCGCGGGCGGACTGTCGGCCCTCGGCGCGGGCTGTCTCGGGTCGGCCGGCGGTGGCGGTAGCGAGGGCGAGGGCGACGCGGCGAGCCTCGCCACCCACCCGGTCGGCGCGAACCTGGACGCCCAGCCCCGTCTCGGGCCGCCCCCGGGCGAGGCGACGGGAACCGTCGTCGCCTTCGAGGACCCCTCCTGTCCCCGGTGTGCCGCGTTCGAACGCGACACCGTCCCCAGGATCCGGTCGGAACTCGTCGACCCCGGCGACGCGACGTTCGTCGCCCGGACCATCCCCGTCGTCTACCCGTGGGGCGAGCCCGCCGTCCACGCGCTCGAAGCGACGTTCGCGCGCGACGCCGACGCGTTCTGGGCGCTCGCCGGCCACTACTTCGACGAACAGGACGCCTTCGACGCCGGGAACGTCCTCGACCGGACCGAGGCGTTCCTCGCCGCGGAGACCGAGGTGGACGCGTCGGGCGTCGTCGCCGACGCCGAGAGCGAGGCCTACGCCGACGCCGTCGAGGCGGACCTCGCGGCGAGCGAGGCGGCGGACGTGAGCGGGACGCCCACGGTCTTTCTCTTCCGCGACGGCCAGTACCGGACGCGCGCGACCGGATCGGTCAGCTTCGACTTCGTGACCGGGGCACTGGGACTGTGATGTCGGTCCGGCTCCCGCTCCGCCGCGACGACTGGCGGCTGATGGGCCGGACGGCCCGACTCGTCCTCGGCGGGCCCGTCTACGCCCTCGTCGCCCTCGTCGCCGCCGCCGTCGCCCTCGCGGGGTTCGTCCTCTCGGGGAACCCCACGACGGTCGGCGACGCGCTCGCGGGCCGGATCCCTCCCGGACTCCTGCTGGAGCTGTTCCCCTTCGTCGGCACCTCCTACGGCACCCTCACCGGATCGGTCGTCGTCCTCGTCGCCGCGCTCGTGGGCGTCGACATCGCCATGGTCGCCTACCACGTCCGGGAACACCGCCTCTCGGCGGAGGGGAGCGGCGGGAGCCTGCTCGGCGTCGTCCTCGGCACCCTCGGTGCCGGCTGTGCGGCCTGTGGATCGGCCGTCGTCGCCGGCCTCCTGTCGCTGGTCGGCGCGGCGGGGCTGGCGACGCTCCTGCCGCTCGACGGACTGGAGTTCGCCCTCCTGGCGCTGGTGGCGCTGCTCCTCTCGATCCACTGGCTGGCCGACGGGATGCGGGGCGGCGAGATCCGCGGCTGTCCGGTCGACGCGAAAAAATAGCGGGAGTCGAAAGAACGAAAGCCGATCTAGAGGATGCCGGCGGCCCGCGCCTTGTCGACGATGTCCTGGGCCATCTTGTTGGTGGCCTCGTCGACCATCTGGCCGTCGACGGAGACGGCGCCCTTGCCTTCCTCCATCGCCTCGGCGTAGGCCTCGACGATGCGCTCGGCGCGTTCGGCCACCTCCGGATCGGGGGCGAACACTTCGTTGCCGAGTTCGATCTGGCTCGGGTGGATGGCCCACTTGCCGTCACAGCCGAGCATGTTGGCGTTCTCCGCGGACTCGCGGAAGCCCTCGGGGTCGTCGATGTCGGCGTACGGGCCGTCCATGCACGGCAGGCCGGCGCTCTTCGCGGCGGCGTTACACTCGGAGAGCGCGTGGTGCCAGTAGTGGCCGGGGTAGTCGGGGAACTGGCCGATGTCCAGGCCGGGGGTCCCCATCGCGGCGGAGTAGTCGCCGGGGCCGAAGATGATCGAACTCAGCCGGTCGGAGGAGTGGGCGATGTCGTGGACGTTGTGCATGCCCTCGCCGTCCTCGATCTGGGGCTCCAGACCGATGCCGCCGACCTCCAGACCGTTGTTCTCCTCGACCTGCGCGAGGAGGTTCTCGACGGTGTGGACGTCGCTCGGACTGGCGACCTTCGGGATGATGATGTCGTCGATGTACTCGCCCGCCTGGCCGACGACCTCGATGATGTCGTCGTACCACCACTTGGTGTCGATGCCGTTCATCCGGAACGACAGGATCTTGTCCGACCAGTCGTGTTCCTGGGCCGCCTCGATGAGCGGTTCTCGGGCCTCGGCCTTCGCGTTCGGCGCGACGGAGTCCTCCAGGTCGAGGAAGACTTCGTCGGCGTCGCTCCGGGAGGCGCTCTCCATGAAGTCGGGGTCGCTAGCCGGCGTCGCGAGCTGTGTGCGACGGAGTTCTACGTCTTCAGACATGTTTCCACCACCCGTAAGACCCCCTCGCTGGCTGATAAAGATTCCTTAGTCGCCGTATTTTCGAGGTCTGACGAACGCGAATTCGTCCGTTGTCGAGTGTCTTCATCGACCATGAGAGCCCCGGGCGCAGACTGAACGCTTTTAGGCTCGCCGGGTCGAGATACCGACGATGAGCGAGTACGACTACGAGGCGCTCGGGTTGGTCGCGGGGCTGGAGATCCACCAGCAACTCGACACCGCGACCAAACTGTTCTGTGCGTGCCCGACCGAGCGTCGGGACCCCGAGGAGGCGACCCGAACCTTCTCCCGGTATCTCCACCCGACGAAGAGCGAACTCGGCGAACTCGACGAGGCGGCCGTGGAGGAGAGCCGCGTCGACCGCGAGTTCGAGTATCTGGGCTTCGACACCACCTGTCTCGTCGAGGAGGACGACGAACCGCCGGGGCGGATCGACGACGAGGCGCTCGACGTCGCCCTCCAGATCGCCGACCTGCTGGACATGACGGCCGTCGATCAGGCCCACGTCATGCGGAAGATCGTCGTCGACGGCTCGAACACCTCCGGCTTCCAGCGGACGGCGCTGGTGGGTCAGGACGGCGAAATCGAGACGAGCGAGGGACCGGTCGGCGTCGAGGACCTCCTGCTCGAAGAGGAGAGCGCCGGCCGCGTCGAGGAGACCGACGAGGGCGTCCGCTACAGCCTCGACCGACTCGGCATCCCGCTGGTGGAGATCGGCACCCGTCCGGACATCGGCACGCCCGAACAGGCCCGCGAGGCCGCCGAGCGCATCGGCATGCTCCTGCGCTCGACCGGGTCGGTCAAGCGCGGCCTCGGCACCATCCGCCAGGACGTGAACGTCTCCATCGCCGAGGGCGCCCGCGTCGAGATCAAGGGCGTCCAGGCGCTGGATCAGATCGACGACATCGTCCGGCTGGAGGTGCAACGACAGGTCGAACTCCTCGACGTCGCGGCCGAACTCGACGCCCGGGACGCCGAGGTCGGCGACCCGCAGGACGTGAGCGACGTGTTCGCGGACACCGACAGCGGCGTGATCCGCGGCGCCCTGGACTCCGGCGGCCGCGTCACCGCCGTCCCGCTCTACGGCTTCGACGGCCTCGTCGGCCGCGAACTCCAGCCGGATCGCCGCTTCGGCACCGAACTCTCGGATCACGCCACGCGCCACGGCGCCGGGGGGATCTTCCACACCGACGAACTCCCCGCCTACGGCGTCACCGAGGCGGAAGTCGAGGCGCTCCGCGACGCCGTCGACGCCGGCCCCGAGGACGCCGTCGCCATCGTCGCCGACGACGCCGAGACGGCCGAACTGGCGATCGGTGCCGTCGCCGACCGCGCCCGGGCGGGCATCGAGGGGGTCCCCGAGGAGACCCGCGACGCGACACAGGAGGGGACGACCCGCTACCTCCGGCCCCTGCCCGGCGCGGCGCGGATGTACCCCGAGACGGACGTGCCGCCGGTCGAACTCGATCCGAGCGAGGTCGACCGGCCGGAACTGCTGACCGAGAAGGTCGAGCGCTACCAGTCCGACCACGGCCTCGACGCGGGGCTGGCCGAACAGGTGGCCTACGGCCGACGGATGTCGCTGTTCGAGGACGCTGTCGAGGCGGGCGTCGACGCCACCTTCGCCGCCGGGGTGTTGGAGGGAACGCTGACCGAACTCCGCCGCGACGACGTGCCGGTCGACCGCCTCACCGACGCCCACCTGCTCGGGGTCCTCCGGCTGGTCGAGGACGGCGACCTGGCGAAGGAGGGCGTCGACGAGGTGCTGACGACGCTCGCCGAGAACCCCGACCTCTCGCCCGAGGCGGCCATCGAGGAGGCGGGCCTCGCCGGCGTCTCCGAGGACGAGGTTCGCGAGGCCGTCGCCGACGTCGTCGAGCGCAACGCCGACCAGGTCGAACGCGAGGGCATGGGCGCTTTCTCCGCGCTCATGGGCGAGTGCATGGGCGCGCTCCGCGGCAAGGCCGACGGCGAAGTCGTCAGCGACGTCCTTCGGGACGAGATCGGCAAGCGGGCCTGAGCGACGGACTCCCGCCGCGGCGGGAGCCACGCTGACGGCTCAGTCGGCCGTGCAGGGGTCGGTCACGCAGGCGACGCCGGTGATCCCGAAGCGGGTTCCCCCGGCCGCGCTCTCGGCCACCGCGACGTCCCAGTCGTGGGCGTCGGCGATCTCGGCCACGATGGAGAGCCCGAATCCGGTGCCGTCACTCGACGTGGAGTAGCCGCTCTCGAACACCGTCTCGCGCTGGCCCTCGGGGATCCCCGGCCCGTCGTCCGCGACGTAGAACCCGTCCGCACGGTCGCCGACGGTGATCGTCACGTCCTCGCCGCCGTGGGTGATGGCGTTCCGGAGGAGGTTCTCGAGGAGGTGCTGGAGCTGGCTCCGATCCGCGCGGATCGAGCGGGTCGTCTCGACGTCGAGCGACGCCCCGCTCGTCGAGACGTTTCGCCAGCACTCCCGAACCGTCGCCGCCAGATCCACCGTCTCGACGTCGCTCACGCGGTCGCCGGCGCGGGCGAGCGTCAGCAGGTCGTCGATCAGGTTCCCCATCCGCTCCAGGGCGTGTGCCGCCTCGTCGAGGTGGTCGCACTCGGCGTCCCGGCGCGCTACCGACAGGTTGCCGGTCGCCACGTTCAGCGGATTCCGGAGGTCGTGGGAGACGACGCTCGTGAACTGATCGAGGCGCTCGTTCCGGCGCCGGAGTTCCCGCGCGTGTTCGCGCCGCTCGGTGATGTCGCGGGCCGAGGCGATGAGCGAGACGACGGTCCCCGACTCGTCGGTGACCGGTCGGATCGTCCCGCTCACGCTCCGCCGGTCGCCGTCCACCCCGACGTGGTCGGCCTCGTACTCGACGTACTCGCCCCCGGCGGCGCGCTCGACCCACTCGCGGACGTCCGCTCGGTTCTCGTCGGACCACCACGGCGTCTCCCAGAAGGGCTCGCCGACCAGGTCCTCGTGGTCGGCGTCGACGAGTTCCATGGCGGTGTGGTTGGCGTCGTGGAGTCGGCCGTCGGGAGAGAGCACGCCGACGAGCATCTTCGGGTCCTCGAAGACGGCGTCGAGGCGGCGCTCGCTCCGCCGTAACGTCCGCTCCGCGCGGTACCCCTCGACCGCGTCGTGGATCCGCTTGGCCAGGAGCGCGTCGTCGCCCTGAACCCCGCGGCGGAGGTAGTCGGTGACGCCCGCGGAGATGGCCTCGCTGGCGACCGCCTCGCTCCCGGCGGCCGTATAGAGGATGAAGGGGAGGTCGGGACGACGGTCGCGGACCGCGCGCAGGAACTCGAGGCCGGTCCGGTCCGGCAGGTCGTGACCCGAAACCACGCAGTCGACGCCGCCCGCGTCCAAGCGGCCGAGCGCCGTCCCGGCGTCGGGTACCGTCTCCACGTCGAATCGGTCGCCCTCGTGTTCGAGGTGCGGTGCGGTCGGGTCGCCGATGTCCACGTCGTCGTCGACGTGCAGGACCCGTATGCGCTCTCGGCCCACGTCGACCATACTGCCTCGTCGCGCCGCCGAAAGTAAGGCCTTTGCCGCCGAATATCACTGATGAAAATCCCCGTCTGACGGACGGCGGTGGGATCGTCTCAGTCGTCGGCGTTCGCGGGCACGGGATCGAAGGGCACCCACTCCGACGCCCCGCCGAGGAAGCTACGGGACCGGAGTTCCGGTCCCTCGCGGACGTCGATCCGACCGTCGCAGAACTGCGCGATGGTCCGCAGTTCGCGCTCGTCGTGCATCGCCGGATCGACGAGGAAGACGCCGAGGCCGTCCACCTTGCTCACCCGCCCCGCGAGCGTGTGGACGAACCGCGAGACGGTCTGTAGCTCCGTGAGCGAGAGGACCGTCGATATCGAGAACAGTCCCGTCCGGACCCGCCGAACCCCCTCCCGATGGAACTCCCGGTAGAGCTTGGAGTAGCGCATCCCGATGCCCGTCAGGTCCTGCGCGCTGGAGACGGTCATCACGCGGGCGGGGACGCCGCTGTCGTCGCTGTCCAGACAGTCGACGATGCCCATCCGGTCCGGGGTTGGCTCGATGCCGACCGTCTCGCAGTCGGCCGCGGTGTCGGCGGCCGTCGTGTTCGTCGTCAGGACGATCACCCCATCGTCGCCGGCGAGCATCCGGTAGGCGAGTTCCTTGGTGCCGCCGTGCGACGGCCCGGCGACGAGGACGGTCGTCCCGGGCCTGACGGGATCGATCGGCAGTCCCTCGAAGGTGTAGTCCGCGTCACTCATCGGCCTCACCCGCCGTGGCCTCGTGGAGGCGCCTGCGGAGGTCCAGTCTGTCCATCACGTCGTCGGCGAGCGCCGAGAGCAGGTCACGCTCCGCCGCCGTGAGCGTCCCCGGTTCGTCGTCGAACAGGCAGAAGACGCCGACCGCGTCGCCCGCGGCGGTCCGGATCGGCGCCCCGGCGTAGAACCGGATCGAGGCCTCGATCAACGCCTCGTTGCCCTCGAAGCGCGGGTCCGCCTGCGTGTCGGGGATCACCGTCACCCCGTCGTCGAGGATGGCGTAGGTACAGACCGTCCGTTCGCGGTCCAACCGATCCACGTCGACCTCGTGACAGGCGACGAACCGCTCCTGGTGGGCGTCGAGGAAGCCGACCGTCGCCGCGTCGACGTCGAACAGCGCGGCCGCGATCCTCGTGAGGCGGTCGAGCGACGCGTCGGGAACGCCGGGCAGGTCGTCGACGTACTTCGTCACGGCGTCGAGGCGGGCGTCCTCGTCGTCGGGGAGGGGGTAGGCGGTCTGGCTCCGGTTGTCGACGCTGAACTCGAGGAGGTCGACCAACTCCTCGCGTGCGTCCGGCGCCCCCTTGTCGACGTACTCGACGACGGCCGTCCCGAGGTCGGCGGTGTCGAGTTCGTCGAACCCGGCGTCGGTGAAGAGGACGCAGGTCGCGTCGGGAACGGTCGTGCGCGCTCGCTCGACGAGTTCGAGTCCGGTTCCGTCGGGGAGGTCGTACTCGGTGACGACGCCGGCGACCGACTCGTCGAGCGCCTCGCGGGCCTCGGCCAGCGAGCCACTGAGCGTCGCGTCGATACCGGCCTCCCGGAGTGCGGCCCGCGTGGCACGTCCGTCCTCCGGGGCGGGATCGACACACAGGACCCTCATATCCTACGTCTGACCGCCCCCGATCATAAGTCCCCAACATCGAACGACCGACAGGTGCGTCGCCGCGGAAGGGAACGCACTTCACCCCGGCCGCCGAGGATCGACCGATGACGGTCTTCCTCGACGACGTCGACCGCTGGGACGGCGAGTCACACGGGACGTACGCGGTGACCGAGGCGGAAATCGTGGAGTTCGCGGAGCGCTACGACCCGCAGTGGTTCCACACCGACCCCGACCGCGCCGCCGACTCCATCTACGGCGGCTTGATCGCCAGCGGCTGGCACACCGCGGCGATGTCGATGCGGCTGTTCGTCGACGGCTTCCTCGGCGAGACGGCGACGCTCGGCGCGAAGGGGCTGGATCGGCTCCGCTGGCCCGCGCCGGTCGTCCCCGGCGACGAACTCACGGTCCACTCGACGATCCACGGCGTCGACGGATCGGACGGTACCGACGACTACGGGGTGGTTCGCTGGGGCGTCGAGACGACGGCCGGGGGAGGCGAGAAGACGGTGCTGGCGTTCGAGGCGCTGGTGTTGGTCGCGCGTGCGTGACGACCGACGACGTCACCACCGGTCGGGTTCGTCGTACTCAGAGAGCAGTTCCCGGCGGTGGCGCAACTGCCCGGTCGCCCGGCGCAAGACCCCGAGCAGGGTGTGGATCTCCCGGTCCGTCGGGTGGGCGCGGCCGATCAGCCGCCGCACCAGCCGCCGGGTCTTGTCGCGTTTGACCTCGCGGTAGCCGCTGGCGTCCAGGAACTCGCCGACGAAGTCGTGGAACCGCTCGACGTCCGCCTCCGTGGCCCGCTCGCGCTCCACGTCCGGCAACTGCGTCTCCTCGACGGTCAGCCCCCGGAGTTCGTAGAGCAGGATCGTCGCCGCCTGCCCCAGGTTCAGGACGGGGTAGTCCGCGCTCGCGGGGATCGAACACACCTCGTCGAGCCGGCCGAGTTCCTCGTTGTCGAGGCCGCGCCCCTCCCGGCCGAACACCAGAGCGGTCGGCGCGTCGACCGTCTCCAGGCTGTCGGCCAACTCCCGGGGCGTCTTGAACGGGAAGCGCACGTGTCGTCGGCTGTCCTCACCCGTGATGGCCGTGCAGCCGACCGTGTGGTAGTTCGCGACCACCTCGTCGAGGGTCACCTCGTCGGCGTTCGGGAGCACGTCCTCGCGGGCGTGGCCGGCGAAGCCGTAGGCCTCGCCGTCGGGGTCGAGTTCCGGCGGGTCCACCAGCTTGAGATCCGTCAGCCCGAAGTTCTTCATCGCGCGGGCGATGGTGCCGACGTTGCCCGGCGTCTCGGCGTCGACGACGACGACGACCGGTCGCTGGCCGCTCATCGGGACGGGTAGTCGGTGCCGAGGTCGACGTCGTCGAGGTCGACGTCCTCGTCGTCGCTCTCGCCGTCGTCGCTCTCGCCGTCGTACCTCTCGCGGAGGTCGATCCGTCGGCCGTCGAAGTCCTCGTTGAGTCGGCGGTGGATCTCCTGTGGATCGGGCAGCGAGGGGAGTTCCGCGGGGTCGGTCTCGACGTGATCGAGGCCGCCGTACCCCTCGGGGGCACGGCCGCCGTCGTCGAACCACTCGTGGAACGCGTCGCGGAAGCGCTCCGTGCCGCGGTGGGCCTTGCCGCCAGCCTCGCGGTACCAGTAGAGGAAGTCCGCCTCGTGGGCGTCACAGAGCAGGATCTCCTCGCCGGGTTCGCCGTAGACGATGGCCGCCTGCGTACACCGCTCCACGTCCTCCTCGCCGTACACCAGATAGCAGGCGTCACAGGGCTGGTCGACGAGGCGGGTGAGGCGGACGAGCCGGTCCCGGGAGTCCGCGGGCATCTCGTCGAGGGGCTTGAACTCCCCGTCGTCGGTGAACACCTCGGACTCCTCGAAGCGCCAGCCGCGAAGCCCGATACTGACCTTTGCCATTGGACGGCGGTAGCGCCCGGGCGAATAAAAAGAGCGCGTCTTCGACGCCCTGACGCCGCCGGCTCGGCCCTGGCTCACTCGCCCCCGTCGCGTGGCGTCCACCGCGTCACGCGGTCGGCGACCTTGAGCGCCCCGTCGCGCCGGCGGAGGTACGCTACGAGGAGAACGCCACCCGCGGCGGCGGCGCCCACGTGGACGAGGCCCTCCTCACCCACCCACCGGGACGGCCCCACGAGGTCGAGCGCCAGGAGTTCGGGCACCGCCCCCGAGACGCCGAGTCCGAACAGTCCCTGCGTGTAGTTGTAGAGCGCGTGAAATCCGATCGGTAGCGCGAGGTCGCCGGTCAGGGCGTACACGCCCCCGAGGATCGCCCCGGCGAGCAGGTAGTAGCCGTACTGTCCGGGGTGGGTTACCTTGCCGCCGTGGAGGGCGGCGAAGACGAGGGCGCTGAGGAGGACGGCGAGGAGGACGGCCGGCCGCCGCCCCAGCGAGTCCTGGCCGCCCTCCGCGAGGTTCTTCAGCATCGTCGCCCGGAAGACGAACTCCTCCCACGCCGCCGCGACGGCGACGAGCGCGAACGCCCCGACGGTCGCGGGGAGGAACGGGAGGACGCCCGGTGCCTCGGTGACGCCGGTCACGGCGGCCCAGTCGGCGCCGAGCACCACTGCGAGGGCGCCGGCGTTGACGGCCGTGCCGATGCCGGCGCCGACGGCGAGCGATCGGACCCACCGGCGGTCGACCGCCAGGCCGTACTCGGCGGTCGGTCGACGGTCGATCAGTCGCGCGCTGGCGACGACGGCGACGGCGAGGATCGCGGCGATCCCGAGGAGTTCGAGCAGTTCGCGGACGGGATGCTCGAACCGCGTCCGAACGGCCGTCTGGACGACCGCGAGGGCGAGAAAAGTCGTCACGAGGGGCAGTACCGCCCGTATCGGCGCCCGGAGTCGGCGGCCGTCGCGGGTCCGGATCGGCCACGCGAGCCATCGCCGGATCCGTCGCCACGGGGATCGATCGGTCGTCGGGGTCGACATGCTCGGAGGGACCGACGGAGCCACCCTATCGGTGCGGGCACGGCTTCCGATACGGAAGCCGGACGGCCCTTTTATTCGCCGCCGCCCGTTGGTACCGGTATGGACGGGGACGGGGACGACGAACTCCTCGCGTTGCTCGACGACGAGTACGCGCGGGCCATCCTCGCCGAACTCACCACCGAACCGATGTCAGCCTCCGAACTCTGTGCCGCGTGTGAGATGTCCGATCCGACGGCGTACCGTCGCCTCGAACGGCTGGAGGCGGCCGACCTCGTGGTCGAGCAGCAGGCGATCGACCCGGACGGCCACCACTACAAGCGCTACGCCGCGACCGTCGAGGAGGTGACCGTCGCGTTCGCCGACGGATCGTGCGAGGTGTCCGTCACCAGATCCTCGACGAACCCGGCCGATCGGTTCACCGACCTGTTCGAGGGGGTGTCCTGAAATGCGTTCGCTCCCCTTACAGCTGCGGGCCGGCGGGGCCGATCCCCTGCTGTCGGTCGCCGTCGTCGGACTCACGCTCCTCTCGATCGCCCTCTCGGTGGCGATCGCCGCGCTCCTCGTCCGTGGCTACCGCCG
This sequence comes from Haloplanus sp. GDY1, assembly GCF_023703775.1. Lineage (NCBI taxonomy): Archaea > Methanobacteriati > Methanobacteriota > Halobacteria > Halobacteriales > Haloferacaceae > Haloplanus > Haloplanus halophilus. The sequence continues at coordinate 926,882 of NZ_CP098514.1, forward strand.
CGGACCGGGCCACGCCGGAATGCTGCGTCTCGCGGTCGGGCTCATCCTGCTCACCACCGTGCCGGAGCTCCTGCGGATCGGGCTCCCGACGGTCACCGCCGCCGGCGACGTCGGTCGATCGCTCCTCGTGAGCGGCTGTGAACTGCTGGGACTCGGAACCATCATCCTGGCGGTCTACGGGGGTGGGTCGGAGTGATTCCGGACCTCCCGCTCGCTCCCGAGAGCGTCGCGTGGGCGTCGCGTGGGCTGACGGCCGTCGTCGGCCTCTTCGTCGCGACGCTGGCGTACCGTGGATACAGGCGCAACGACGCCCCGCAGATGCGGGCGCTCGCGGTCGGCGTGGGCCTGTTGACCGCCGGCGTCTTCCTCGTCGTCACCGTCGTCGACGCGGTGGGAGCCGGCGCCGGCGTCGTCCTGCTCGCCCGCGGACTCGTCACCGTGGCCGGCCTCTGTGCCGTGCTGATCGCCGTTCGCTACCGGTGACTCGGCCGCGCTCCCGGCGGCGAGTCCGCACCGTTCCCCCGACCGGTTCGCATATGGTGATCGGGGCCGGAAGGCCGCCCATGCGAAACGTGGACGCCGCGGGCCTCGGCATCGGCGACGACTACCCGCCACGACTCATGGGGGTGTTGAACGTCAGCGAGGAGTCGCCGTACGAGCCGAGCGTGTTCGACGACCCCGGCGAGGCGGCCGCGTACGTCGACGAGGAACTCATCGACGAGGGCGCCGACATCGTCGACGTCGGCCTCGAATCCGCGAACAAGCGCTTCGAGGTGCTCTCCGCCGAGGGGGAACTCGACCGCCTCGACACCGCGGTCGAGGCCATCGAGAGCGTCTCCGGCGACGCCGTCTTCTCCATCGAGACGCGCTATCACGAGGTGGCCGAGGCGGCGCTCGACGCTGGCTTCGACATGGTGAACGACATCTGTGGCTTCGCCGATCCCGAGATGCCGCGGGTCTGTGCCGAGCGCGACGTGGCGGTCGTGAAGATGGCGAGTCCGCCGGACCTGGAGCGACCGGGGGCCGTCGAGGACGTCGACGACATCTACGACGCGCTGCAACGCGAGGGGCTCACGGAGAAGACGGTCGTCGACCCCGCGTTCGGCGGCTGGAGCGAGGACAAGACCCTCGAAGACGACCGGGAGACCTTCCGCCGCCTCCGGGAGTTCCGCGCCCTCGACCGTCCCATCCTCGTCTCCATCAACCGCAAGAACTTCCTCCGGGACATCGCCGGCCGCTCGACCGAGGCGGCCCTGCCCGTCTCCCTGGCCGCCACCGCCATGGCCGTCGAGCGCGGCGCACACGTGATCCGCACCCACGACGTCGCCGAGACGCGGGACGCCGCCCTCGTCGGCGACGCCTTCGCCCGCGACCGACTCCGGGCCACCGGCGGCGCCGTGACCGTCGAGGAACTCGACGTGACGGGCGTCGGGGAGATGCGCCGCCACCTCGACCGACTCGGAGGGGACCCGTCGGCGGCCCGCCGGGGCACCGTCCGCACCTTCGAACTCGGCGGCCTCTCGCCCGCGGACCGCGACGTCCTGGACGCCGCCGCCCGGGGAACCGCCGCCGTGGTCGCCGGCGCCCCGGACGACGACCGCCGCCTGCTCGCGGGGACGCCCGCCGACCTGACCGCCGTCGTCGAGGCCGCTACCGGCGGTTCCGACGCGCTCGACCGGGCGCTCGCCGCGGTCGAATCCGTTGCCGGCTAAGAGAAAGCTTATGCCAGACGCTTCGAAAACGAGGGCGTGGAAGCCGGGGCGACACACGGGTAGGGGTACTTGGTGTCGTTCCGGCTACTGTGACCTTATTGGATGAACTACCAGACGTGGGTCCCGGTGTACGAACGCATCCTCGACGACTTCGGCTACTCCCGCGCCGAGGACGAGCGCGCACGCGACGTGCTCGCGGAACTGGTCGACCCCTTCGACGAGTCGCGGTTCGACCCCGTTTCGGGCGCCACCGTCGCCGTCGCCGGCGCTGGACCCTCCCTCGGCGACCAGGTCGGCGTCGCTGCCGACGCCGACCTGGTCGTCGCCGCCTCCACCGCCGCGGCGACGCTCCGGGAGGCCGGCGTCGGCGTCGACCTGATGGTGACCGACCTCGACAAGACGCCCGCGACGGCCCGGGACCTGACCCGCGAGGGCGTCCCCGTCGCCGTCCACGCCCACGGCGACAACGTCCCCGCCGTCGAGGAGTGGGTCCCCCGTCTCGACGGCGACCACGTCGTCCCGACGACGCAGACCGAACCCCGCGGCCCCGTCGCGAACTACGGCGGGTTCACCGACGGCGACCGGGCGGCCTTCCTCGCCGACGCCTTCGGCGCCGCGACCCTGCGGTTCCCGGGGTGGGACTTCGACGACCCCGCCGTCGACGCGACGAAACGCAAGAAACTGAGGTGGGCCGAGCGGTTGCTCGAATGGCTCGAACGCCGACGCGGCGAGCGGTTCGCGATACTCGACGGCCGACGCGAGGGGATCGATCCGATCTGACCGATCAGGCGTCCGCGCCGCCGTCGGCGGTGCCGCCGCTCGAATCGCTACTTCCCGAATCGCTCCCTCCCGAGTCGCCGCCGCTCGATCCGCCAGCGTCCGAGTCGCCGCCGCTCGACCCGCCAGCGTCCGATCCACTGGCGTCCGAACCGCCGTCACCGTCGCCGCCATCTGCACCGTCGGTCGATCCGCCGCTCGCCCCACCGGCGTCGTCCGAATCGCCGTTCGAACCGCCAGCATCGGATGCGCCGCTCGATCCGTCGCTCGGATCGCCGGCCGACCCACCGTCGTCGGCCGATCCGGCGTCCGAACCGTCCGCGTCGCTTCCGGCCTCGTCGTTGCCCGCTCCGCCGGCCTCGTCGTCGCCGGCGGCTCCGGTATCGGCACCGGCGTCGGCCGATCCGGCGTCCGAACCGTCCTCGCTGGCATCACCGGCACCGACGTCGTCCTCGGCGGTACCGTCCTCACCGGCATCATCGTCGCCGACACCGTCCTCGCCGACACCCCCGCCCGCCGACGCTCCGTCGTCGCCATCGCCGTCGTCGGGCGATTGCGCGGGGGCGTCGGATCCGCTCGGGTCCGCGGCGGGTGCGTCGCCCGCGCCGTCACCCTCGTCGTCGGTGGCGCCGGTCGAGGTGGCGCCGGTCGGGACGTCGCCCGCCCCCTTCGCACCGCCGCCGGTCGGCTCGCCCGCGGGCGCCGTGCCCGCGACGTCGGTGTCGTTCCCGGTGGCGGAGGCCGGCCCGGACGGCGCGTCGAGCGCGAGGGGGGCGGCCTGCACCTGCGGTTCGATCACCGGTAGGTCGGAGACGTCGACGGTGGCGTCGACGCCGGCGGCGTCGCTGAACACCGCGAGCGTGTAGCCGCCGCCGAGGGCGGCCGCGAAGACCACGCAGGCCACCGCGAGCAGGGGCAGGACCGCGCGCCGGTCGGCAGCCGTCACCGCTCGGCACCCCCGTCGGGCGAGAGGGTCGTGACGGTCCCGTCGTCGTCGCGTGGCTCGGTCGCCCCGTCGTCGTCGTCGCGTGGCTCGGTCACCCCGTCGGCGTCGGATGCGTCGTCGGCCGTCTCGGGACCGTCCGCCGCGTCGGTCACCGCTTCGTCGTCCGCCGCGGCGGTCGCCTCGGGGTCGGGGTCGGCGGGAACGTCGCAGGCGTACGTCACCGCCCCGTCGAGGACGACGTAGCGGTCGTCGGCCCGAAGGAGCGGCCGGGAGACGGCGGCGGCGATGGCGCGCAGGTCGGCCGGGCCGGCCACCTCGACGGTGGGGCCGGCCGTCGCCCCGCGGTCGATCCGGACGCTGGGGACGCCCACCGGAGTCGTGCCGTCGCCGCCGTCGGTCACGGCTGGCTGCGTCCCGACGGGCGCGGACGGCGCGAACGACCGCATGCCGGCCGCGAGGACGAACCCCGCCCCCGCGGCGACGGCGACGCCGACCGCGATTCCCGAGGGGCGCTGGTAGGCCGAGTAGCCGGCGTAGGCCGTCACGACACCGAGAACGACGCTCGCGAGCGTGAGGTCCCGCTGCGTGAAGGTGAACTGATCGTCCGTCCCGGCGGGCGACTCGTCGGGTCCGCCGTCGCCGCCGGTCCCCGTGGCCGGCACGCCGTCGCCGTCGTCGTCGCCGTCGGCGGCGGTCGTGGCCGCCGGATCGGGACGCCCAGACCGGAGCAGGTCGGCGACCTCCGAGGCGATCAGGAGGCCGAGCGGCAACACGACCAGGGCGACGAAGCCGAGGGGCGTGCCGACGAACTGGATGACGTGACCGATGAGGGGGATGGTGAGGACCACCCGACCGATCAGCCGGTCCGGCGTCACCGGACCGAGGTCGGCGTCCTCGTTGGCGTCGCCCTTGGTGACGAACGCGGGGGTGCCGTCCCCCGCCCGTTCGACGCCGATCACCCGGTGGGTCACCGGCACCTCCCCGCCGGCCTGCTGTTCGAAGACGATCACGTCGCCGACGCGGACCGACCGGGCCGGCACCTCGTCGACGACCACCACGTCGCCGGGGGCGATGGCCGGCGTCATGCTCGCGGTCAGGACGACGTAACTCGCCTCGGCGCCGACGGTGCCCGGCACCGCGTAGACGACGAAGGGGGCGATCAACGCCAGGAGGACGACGACGAGCAGGGCCCGACCGGCCGTCCGTGAGTGTGTGGTGAGATTCATTCGGTTGCTCCGTTCGGGGGAGTGCGCCCCCGGCCGCCGCGGCCCCGAGGGGGGTCCTCGGGGTCGTCCGTTCCGTCCTCGCCGGCCGCGACGGGTGGGCCGCCCCGCCGCGTCCCGCACGACAGCGGTTCGAGGTCGGTGAACGACCCCGAGCCCTCGTCGAACTCCAGTTTGATTCCCTCCCCCTCGCAGGCACACCGCGAGAAGTTCGGGGGCACGTCGAGGAGCGCTCCGCCGACCGAGTCGACGGTGGCCGTCGTGACGCCGCCGACGTCGAACCGGCGGTGACCGCCGTTCGGCGCGGCCCTGCTGCCGGCCTTCACGACGACGTAGTCGATCGGGACCGGCGACGTGACCTCGACGACGTACACCTCGCCGGGAGTCCCGGTCACGTCCGCGCCCGTCTCGGGGTCGCGGACGACCCAGGTGACCGCCCCGGGATCGACCGGGGAGTCGGTGCACAGCGAGACGTTGCTGATGCCGTGGCCGCGGTCGCGGTCCTCCTCGGGCGGGTCCTCCGGGTCCTCGCACGCCGGGAACGCGAAGGAGGGGTTCGTCCCCTCGACCGGCCGCCGCGGCGTCGGCACGTGCCGGGACTGCTCGGCGTACACGTCGAGCGTGAACGAGAGCGGCGACGCCGCCCGCAGCGCCCGAACCGCGTCCGGGTCGTCGCGGAGGGCCGCCGGCGCCCAGACGGCGACGGTCAGACAGACCTCGCCGTCCGGCCCGGGCGACAGCGGCGTCGTCCCCTCGCCGACGAACTCGGTGAGGAGGACGCCCCCGCCGTCGCCGCCGGAGAGGGCGGCGAGGAGGCCGCCGAGCGTCCCGTCGAACACCGTCGCGCCGTCGGCGGTCACCCGGGCCGAGAGGTCGTCTTCCGCGTGGGGAACCCGCGGACAGGCCCGGATCCACACCCACCCCGGGTTCGACGCCTCGTCGAGGCCGAGACAGACCGTCCGCTCGTCCCGCCGGGTGTAGCCGTAGTCGTCGACGGTGAACCCGAGGCTCACTCGCCCGGTGTCGGTGCCGTCGAGCGAGAGCGTCACGGCCCCCGCGGTCATCGCGTTCGTGGCGAGTGACTCCTCGTCCTGCAGGTAGGCCGCGGCGCCGCGACCCGTCAGGGCGCCGACGGTGCCGACCGTCGAGATGGCCGCGAGCAGCGTCCGGCGGTTCAGCCGCGGCCCCGTCGCGTCGCTCATACCGATCCCTCGAACGGGTTGGTCGTGTCCCCACACGCCGTGACCGCGACGGCGATGTCGAGGCGGGCGGAGTCGCTCTGGATCACGTTGTTCACCGCGGGGTCGATGGCCCACCGGAGCGCCAGACACCGCTGTGCCCCCTCGGGGATGCAGGCCGCCTCGACGACGCCGAAATCGAGCGGGACGCCACCGTCGAGGGCGACGTCGACGGCCGCCAGCGTCCCCCGACCGATCACGGCCTCCTCGGAGAAGTCGCGGAGGCCGTTGCAGCCACCGACCCCGAGGCGACCGGTGTCGTACCAGAGTTCGACGTCGACGTGGTCCTGGAGTTCGCCGCCCTCGACCGCCGGATCGCCCGCCGTCGGCGCGTCGCCGTCGCTGACCTCGGGTTCGACGAGCGAGTTCTCCGCGAACTCGCTCGCGGTGACCCGGAGCCACGCCCGCGCGTCGGCCTCCTCGGCCCGCAGGCCGATCACCAGTAGTCCCTCGTCGCCCGGGTGGGCGTTCGGGATGGAGAGGACGGGGCCGGCGTCGACGGCGTCGGGACCGGTCACGTCGACGAAGGCCCCCGCGGCGGCCGACTCGTTGAACGAGTCCGAGGAGTTGGTGAGCGGCGCCCGACCGCCGAAGCGGTTGCTCTCCTCGAGGAGGGCGCCGTTGTACCGCTCGTACCAGGCCACCCGAAGGTTCGGGCCGCCCTCGACGGACTGGGCGTACGTGTACCGCGTGAACGACGGCTCCCGGCCGAGGGCGCCGGCTACCCGCGGCGCGGCCGCGAGGAGTCCCACGCCGCCGATGGCGGCCAGGAGTTGCCGTCGCGAGAGTGATGAACCGTTTGTCATGGAAACCCCCAGGGGGGGAGACCCACCGGCGGAGTCGAACCGCCGTCGTGCCACCGTGAGTGGGTGCCGTCGCAGCCCGCGATCTCTACTGCGCGGGATCGGGAGTTAGGTATAGCTCCCGTACCCCGGTTCCGCGCCGGGAAGGGCGGCCCTACCCGACCGGATCGGCGCCGTTCCGGACTCGTTCTCGGGCGTCGACGGGCCCGTCTCGAAGGGGTTCAGCCCCACGGCGTCGTGGCGGCACTGGACCGCCGCGAACCGGAGGTCGAACCGGACGGCGTCGGTGATGGCGCGGTTGTGGTCCGGGCCGTCGAGCGGCAGACACCACGAGAGCGCGACCGGAACCGGACCGTCCGGGCCGTCGACACAGGCCGGCGCGCCGTCGTCGTCGACGGTCACCGGGAGCCCACCCGCGGCGTCGGTCGTCAGGCCCGCGAGCGTCCCCTCGTAGAGGACTCGCTCGTCGTCGCCGACGACGCCGTCGCCGTCGGCGTCGATCCACACCGTCACCTCGACGACGTCGCCGAGTTCGCCGGTCGCCGGCGTCGCGTCGCCGGCGGCCACCTCCTCGGGTCGGTGGTCGTTCTCGGCGGCCGCCACGAGGCCGACCGCCAGCCACAGCCGCGAGGGATTCGCACAGACGTAGAGGTCGGCCGTGACCGTCCCGCAGTCGCCGGGTTTCACGTCGTCGAGGGAGACGACGGGAACGCCCGCCCCGTCGACGAGGCCGGGCGTCCCGCAGTCGACCGCGCCGGCGTCGCCGCCGGGCGCCTCGGCGACCACCTCGCCGTTGTACGTCGTCCGGTAACCGAGTTTGAGGTCGAGGCTGCCGGCGGCGACGGTGCTCCGGAACCGCTCGCGGTCGGCGAGATAGCCCAGCGAGCCGACGCCGGCGCCCGCGGCGGCGATGCCGACGGCGCCGACGCCGAGCAGGATTCGTCGCCGCGACAGGCCGAGTGGGGGAGGCGTATTCGTGTCCACGTGAACCTCCGGATCGAAGGCGAGTGATCGACGCCGGCGTCGATCACCCGACGACGGTCACGACCTCCGTGCCGGTCTGGCCGCTGGTCTCGCCGCGGTAGGCGAGGGTGAGCGTGACCGACCGGCCGTTCATGTCGATACCGTCGCCGTCGCCGTCGCGGAACGCGAACACGGTCGCGTACCCGACCTCGCCGGGCGCGAGGATCGGCTCCCGGTCGGCGACGTCGGCGTACCCGTCGCTCCCGAGGACGACCGTTCCGGGCAGGGTGACGCCACCCGCGACGTCGGTGTACCCGGGCGTCGACGCGTCGACGTACACCTCGTAGCCGTAGCGGCTCCCGGTGTCGTCGACGTCGTCGCTCAGCAGGGTCAGGGCCGGGTCGGCGGGCGCGACGCCGAGGGACGTGATCGCCACCGGTTCGTCGAACCCGTTCTCGACGTCGAAGCCGAGACCGACGGGGGCGAGGTCGGGCGTCTCGATGGTGGACGCGTTCGTGATGCGGACCGAGGAACCGATCCCGCTTCCGTCGTTGTGCCGGCACTGTTCGGCGTAAAAGCCCACGTCGAATGAGACGCCGTCGGACTGTACCTCGTTGGCGTGGTCGACGGGGAGTTCCCAGCGGAAGCCGACGTAGTACGTCGTCGAGTTCTCGAAGCAGGCGCGGTCCGCAGCGCCGGCGTCGACGGCACCGGTCCCGTCGAGGGGCACGCCGTAACCCGTCGAGAGGAGGTCGAGTACCTGTCTGAGCGTCGGGTTGGCCGTGGGATCCTCGTTGCCGCCGAGGAGGACCGCTTCGTCGGCGTCGACCTCGGCGTCGCCGTCGGTGTCGTACCAGACGGTGACCCGAATCTCGTCGAGGAGTTCGACGTCGTTGTCGAGCGACGTCGCCACCTCGGACGGGGAGCCGGCTTCCTCGTCGTCGGTCCGTTCGGGGTCGGTCACGTCGTTCTCGCGGGCCTCGACCAGGCCACCGTCGAGCCAGATGTACCCGGGGTTGTCGAACAGGTGGAGGCTGAACGAAATCGACCCGCTGTCGCCGGGCTTGACGTCCTCGACGTCGAGGATCGGCCCGTCGAGGTCCTGCGGGACGTCGGCGAACTGGTTCCGGAAGGCGGCTTCGACGATGTCGCGGTCGGCGTCCGACAGGTCGGCGTAGGGGACGCCCTCCCGGTTGAACGCGATGTCGTCGCGCGTGAAGAGCGGGTCGCGAACGTCGTCGGGAACGGTGATCCGGTCGCCGATGAGGTTGGTCGCGATGGTGTCGAGGTCCTCGTTCTCGTACTGGTCGGGGTACGCGGTGACGTATTCGAACCCGTTCGGACCCCGGTAGGTGACCTGCCAGTCGACCATGAGGTCGAACTGACCGGCCGTCAACCGGTTGCCTTCGAACGACTCCCGATCGGAGAAGTAGGCGGTCGTGCCGAGACCGGCCCCGGCCGAGGCGACGCCGACGGTGCCGAGACCGGCGAGCAGTCGGCGTCTGGTGATGGTGAATGTACTCATGTGTGTGTCAACTCCCACGGGGGGATGCCCACCGGCGGAGTCGAACCGCCGGGCGGCCGCCGTCGCGATGACGGTCCGGGTGGGCGACGGTGAGCGCGGTCAGCGAACGAGGACGGGGATTGGGCTCACCGGATCGGACGGATTACGAGGGGGTCAACTCCGGAGCGTCGCCGTTCTGGGCGGTTTCGTTCTCGGGGACCTGCCCCGCGCCGTCGTTGTGGCGGCCCTGTTCGGCGTAGAAGCCGATGTCGAAGGCGACGGTGTCGCCCTGGATCTGGTTCGCGTGGTCGACGGGCACCCACCACTGGAAGCCCAGGCAGTGGGTCACGCCCGCGCCCGTGAACGGATCGCGGTCCGCGTCGTCTTCGGGGTCGTTGATCTCGTTGAACTCCGTCATGCGGTCGCCGTCCAGCGGGATGCCGCGACCGTCGTTGCCCATCATCGCGTCGAGCGCGTCGCCGAGGCTGCCGTTGAAGAAGATCTCCTCCTCGACGGTGACCTCGTTGGCGATGTCGTCGGCGACGTCCGGGAAGTTGCTGACCGGCGTCTCGCGGTAGAACCCGGAGGACGCGATCTGGCTCTGCAGGTAGACGCTCAGGTCCGTCCCGTCACCGAGGTCGGCGTTCGGGTCGTCGCCGATGTTGAGGACGGCGATCCGGGCGCCGTCCATGCCGCTCTTGACCGCGGTGGCGACCGCGGCGGTTTCGGCCTGTTCGGTGGCGTCGACCTCGCTGTTGTCCGTGCCGCCGTCGTAGCCGGCCGTGCCGTCGTCGTCGGAGAAGCCCGCGCCGCGCGGGGCGTCGTAATCCGTCCCGTTGACGGTCGCCGTGTAGACGAGACCCGTGTCGTCGTCGTAGTTCGGGCCGCCGTCGGAGATGACGACGATGACGGGCAGGGCGTCGGGCCGACCCTGATCGTCGAGTACCTGGTCCGCGATGTCGATGGCCGCGGGCAGGGGCGTGTTGCCGCCGTAGCTCAGGCTCGGCAGGCCGAACGAGTCCGGGCTCACGAGCCCGGAGAGGCCGGTGACGCTGCCGCCGCCGAAGCTCACCGCACCGACGCGCGCGGAGCCGTCGGTCGGGAGCGCGTCGACGAACTCCATGATGCCGTTCTCGAGGTCGTCCTGTTCCTGGCCCTGGATCGAGCCGGAGGTGTCGATGGCGAGCATCACGTCCACGTCGCCGGTTCGCTCGGCCTGGTTGTCGCAGTCGGGATCGTACCACATGCGCACCTGGATCTCGTCGAGGAGTTCGACGACGCCGTCGATCTCGTGGGGATCGTTGCGCTCGGGTTCGGTGATGACACCTTCGCCCGTCAGTTCCTCGTCGAGCATGCCGTTGACCCAGACGTAGCCGGGGTTGTCACAGAGGTGGAAGCTGAAGGTGACCTCGCCGAAGTCGCCGGGCTTCACGTCGCCCAGGTTGATGAGGGGGTCGCCGGACGACGTGTGGTCGTTGCTGGTGCGGTTGGACTGGTAGAGCCCCTCGCTCCGTTCCTCGGCGTCCTCGTTGCCGACGTTGGCGAGTCGGAGGCCGTCCTCGGGGCCGAGCGCGCAGACGTCGACGTTGTCCAGCGAGTCCTGCACGCCGTCGTTGTCGGGGTCGGGGAGCGCCTCGATGGAGGTGGCGTCCCAGAAGGCGTCCTTGTTCTCCTGGTCGGTTCCCTCACCGACGAACCGCACCGCGATGGCGCGGGCGTCGGGGTTCGCGACCGCGGGAAGGACGTACGCGCCGTCCGCATCGGGATCGACGTATTCGACGTGATCCATGCCCGCGGAGCCGTCGAAGTAGTGTTCCTCCCAGTCCACGAGCAGGTCGAGGGTACCGGCAGTAAGCTGGTTGTTCTCGAAGGTCTCCTGGTCCGAGAAGTACGCAGTGGTGCCGAGTCCTGCGCCCGCGGAGGCGATGCCGATCGTGCCGAGCCCGGCGAGTACCTTCCGCCGGGAAACGCTGAATTGTCGGTCGTCGTTCATTGTTGGTTGATGCCCGCGGCGACCGAGGTCGGTCGGCCACCGGTTCGGGACACCACCCCCTCCGAGGGCTATGAGTATAGGTAATGACCTCGACCCTGCTTCCAAACCTTCGAGTAGCGGTTTCTACGGTCCGATTAGCGGGGAATACGGGATCGTTAGGACGCGGGAAGGGCACGCCTGAAGCCGACCGCCCGTCCGGAAGGCCGGGCCTGTACGGTCCCCGCCGAACCGCCATCCCCGTCGGTCCGATCATACCTATACCCCTCCGCGGCGCTTGGTCGTGTGTGTCAGTGACGTCCGTGGAGACGACCCGTCGGTCGATGACCGAGTGTCAGATCCATCAACTGCTCGCCAACGAGCGCCGCAGGGCGGTCATCGAGCGCCTCGACGCCTCGACCGGTACCGTCACCGTGCGCGACCTGTCGACGTGGGTCGCCGCGGCGGAGACGAGTCAGTCGCCGCCGCCGCCGAAGGTCCGCGACAGCGTCTACACCTCGCTCCACCAGACCCACCTGCCCAAACTCCACGAGGCGGGCGTCGTCGAGTACGACCGCGAGCGGAGCCTGGTCCACCTCCGTCCGGCCGTCCGGCAGGTCGACCGTCACATGGACGTGGTGAACGGCCTCGGGGTCACCTGGGGCGGCTACTACCGGAGCCTCGGCGTGTTCGGTCTCGTGCTAGTGATCGCCGCGCTGGCCGGGCTGCCGGTCGTGAGCCTCGTCGATCCGCTGCTCTGGGCCAGCGGCACCCTGGTCACCTTCGCCGTCTCGGGCGCCGTCCAACTCTGGGACGACCGGTGGCGGGTCCGCCGAACCGTCCGGAACCTCCTCCGGCGACGGCGGTAGGCGGCGGGAGGATGGCAAGGCGGCAGGCGGCAGGCGGCAGGCGGCAGGCGGCAGGTGGCAGGTAGCAGGCGGCAGGTGGCAGGTAGCAGGCGGCAGGCGGCAGGTAGCAGGCGGCAGGCGGCAGGTGGCCCATACCTATGCCCGATTCGACCGTCTGGAGGACCGTCACTCGCCCGGACGGCGAGTCACGGAGACCTCATGTTCACACTCGTAGACGACCTCAGAAATCCCCAGTACACCGGTCCGAACCGGTGTGTCCCGTGTACGATCACCAACGTCGCCATCGCGGCGGTCGGCGCGCTGGCGCTCGGCGCGCTCGTCCCGCCGCTCGGCGTCGCCTTCCTCGTCGTCGGCCTCCTCGCCATCTACCTCCGGGGCTACCTCGTCCCCGGAACGCCGGCGTTCACCCGGCGGTACTTCCCGGACTGGCTCCTGGCCGTCTTCGACAAGGCCGACCCCGCTCCCACGGGCCTCGACGTCGAGGGGACGCTCGTCGCGGCGGGCGTCCTCGTCGACGGGCCCGAGGACCTCGAACTCTCGCCCGCGTTCGCGGCGGCGTGGGACGAACGGCTCCGCGAGATGGACGCCGAACGGACCGGTGGAGACGGCGCGAACGGCGAGGCGGCGCCCCGAGGGGACAGCCCTGTCGACGTGGTGGCGCTGGCGGCGCTGACGGACCTCGACCCCGACGCGCTCACGATCCAGCGGTACGGCGAGGCGGTCGTCGCGACCCTCGGTGCGGAGCGCATCGGCCGCTGGGAGTCCCACGCGGCCTTCGCCGCCGACGTGGCCGCCGCGCGCGAACTCGACGACTGGGTGCCGCGCTGGCGCTCGTTCCCGCTGGCGGTCCGCAGCGAACTGCTCGGCTCGCTCCGCCTGTTCCTCGACCGCTGTCCGGCCTGTGACGCCCCCGTCACGCTCGAACAGGACGTCGTGAAGTCCTGCTGTCGGGACTACGACGTGATCGCGGTGTCCTGTTCGGGATGCGGGTCCCGCCTCCTCGAGGCCGACTTCGACGTGAGCGTCCTCGAGGGGGAGGACGCGTCGGCGACCGTCGGCACCGAGAGCGACGCGGGCACGGGCGTTCCGAACTGATACGGAATATTGTAACTGTTTACCGGTGGTTCGCCGGATCGTCTCGGCGAACCACCGGCACTGACGTACAATAATCCGTATGAGCCGCCGGGTCGAAACCCACTAAGCCGGTCCCCCCGAAGGGCCGTCGATGACTCCGTTGGAGCGGTACGAATCGCTCGTCGACGACGCCGAGGCGTTCCGCGCGGCCTGTGACCGGCCGCTGCCCGCCGTCGTCCGCGTCAACACGATCAAGGCGACGGCCGACCGGGTACGGACCGCCCTCGACGAGGCGGGAATCGCCCACGAACCGACCGACTGGCACCCCGGCGTCCTGCGTCTCCCCCGGGACTCGCCGGGGCGGAACTGGCCGCACGCTCACGGCTGGATCCACGGGCAAGAGGAGGTGTCGAACCTGCCGGCGCTCGTCCTCGACCCCGACCCGGGCGACCGGGTGTGGGACGCCTGTGCCGCCCCGGGAAGCAAGACCACGCAACTGGCGGCGCTGATGGGCGACCGGGGGCTCCTCGTCGGCAACGACAACAACCTCGGTCGGCTCTCGGCGCTCCGACACAACGCCGAACGCCTGGGCGTCACGAACCTCGTCGTCACGAACCAGGACGCGCGCAACTTCTCGCTGAAACCCCTGGGGAGTCAGGGTGCGGGCGTCGACGCCTTCGACCGCGTCCTCGTCGACGCGCCCTGTTCCTGCGAGGGGACGATCCGGAAGAACCCCGACGCCTTCGACACCTGGTCGCTGGATCACGTCCGGAGCGTCGCCGGCGTCCAGAAGGGCATCCTCCGGCGGGCGGTGCAGGCCACCCGCCCCGGCGGGACCGTCGTCTACTCCACCTGCACCTTCGCCCCGGAGGAGAACGAGGCGGTGCTGGATCACGTCCTCGAACGCGAGGACTGCCGCCTCGTCGACGTCGACGCTCCCCTCGACGGCGTCCCCGGCGTCACCGAGTGGGAGGGCGACCGGTTCGACCCGAGCGTCGAGAAGGCGCTCCGCATCTACCCACACCACAACGACACGGGCGGGTTCTTCTGTGCGAAGTTGGAGGTGGGGTCGTGAGCGACGCCCCCACGAACGACGGGCAGGTGTTCGACCGCCTGCCCGCGACGGCCGACGACCGCGAGGTTGCGGGCCGGGCGACCCGCGCCGAGGTGATCGAGTGGTGGGTCGACCGCTTCGGCCTCCCCGCCGACGCCTTCGACGGCTACACGTTCTGGGAGAAGGGGGCCGGGAAGGTCTGGATCTTCGCCGCCGACCTCCCCACGCCCGTCGACGCCGAGGGCGTCGGCATGACGTTCCTTCGGACCCGGCAGGAACACTGGAAGCCGACGACGAACGCCGCCCAGCGGTTCGGTCGTGAGGCGACGCGGAACGTGATCGACCTCGCGCCCGACGAGGCGCGGCGCTTCCTCGCCGGCGAGGACCTCGACCCGGCGTGGGACGGCGACTGGGGCTACCTGATCGTCGCCCACGAACTCGCGGGCGACCGGGAGCCCATCGGCGTCGGCCTCTACGTCCACGACGAGTTGCGGTCGGTGGTTCCGAAGGGGCGACGGGCGTCGGTGTCGCCGCCGGAATAAGTCCCGCTAACTTGTATGTTACGTGATTTGTCGGTTGTAAATAGCAGAAGAGGTTTCACGCAGGCGCTGGCTCTTCGCTTGACTCGCCGCCAACGAGGTCAACGTCCAGATGAACCCGCTCGTAGGGCAGGTATGGCCGCTTGGACTGGCCCTCGTCGACGACAAACAGCAGGCCGTAGTCCGCGAGCAGGGAGACATCGCCGTGGACGGTCCGGTAGTCGCGGTCGAGTTCATCAGCCAGCGCCGAAATGCTCTCGGCAGCGCCGTCGGTGTTCAGCAGGGCCCGGAGGAGTTCGATGCGGCGGTCGGTCAGAATCTTCCGCAGCTCCCCGACCGTCGCGAACGACACGACCGCCGGCGATGACTCTCCCTCGGTGGCTGCGTCGGCGACCTCGAGTGTGTTCTCACGGGCCTCGTCGAATCGTTCGACGGTCACGCGGAGGACGGCCGGGTGCGGGCGGTCGCGAGGGTCACGGTACTTGTCGGGCCAGCCGTCGTGATCGGTGTCGGTCATGGGTTGGAATGCTCGGTGTCGGTTAGTTCAGCGATCTCTTGGAAGAAGAGGACGAGGTGCGACATGAGGTTCCGAAACGGGATCTCGGTATCCTCGCCAAACCGAACATGGCGATGGTGCCAACCGAGGTCGTCGTCAGCGTGTGCGTCGTCGTAGCGCAGGAATTCGCCCTCTTCCGGGTGGTAGTACTAGAACCGGTAGAACCAGCCGCCGGGGTACTCGTCGTCGCGGATCGCGAACAACTCTACGCGGCCACCTGGGACAGCGCGGTTGAGTTCAATCGGCTGGTTCTCCGGCATCCTCCCACTCAGTATGTCCTATGATCCCATAGAACATAAGCATGTGTAGATTTCTCTCGTAGTTCTGAGACAACCCCGAATTTCACTCGTGGGCAGGGGTGCGCGTGACCGGTCATCGCGGCGAGTGGTCGTCGTCAGACCTGTGCATTATCCGCTCCTTCGGAACACGTCTCGGGCCGGCCGACGATGAGGCCGAGAAGTTCGGTGACTGCCTGTGGAGTCTCGGAGAGAAGGGAAGCGAAGTCCGGTACGAACGTCGAGGATAGCCTCTTTGATCGCTGTTCCTCTTGGAGATTCAGATTCGGTTGGACATATCCAATCTCCGATGACCAGGGATTGAAGTGAGATCCGAATCGCATCAGCAGGCCGATCCCGGTTTCGTATAGCGAATAGCGATGTATCGGGGCTACCGGCGCCGGATCGTTCCGCCGCCCAGTCCCTCCCACTCGACGCGGAGGCCGAGCGCCGAGAGGACGGCGCTGGCGTCGTCGATCCCGTACTCGTCGAGGATCGACTCCACCTCTGCGAGCGACTGACCGGGGGTGAGTCGCTCGCGCAGGTCGTCGAGGACGCCGGGGCGGACGAGCGTCCGCCCCACGCGCTCGTGGTCGGGGAACGCGACGCCGTCGAGGGCGTCCTCGCTCACGCCCCGGTCGGTCGCGAGGTCGGCGAGCGAGACGGCGTCCGCCTCGGGCCGGAGTTCGTCCGGCAGAGTCGCGCGCGTCTCGGCGACGAGGTCCGCCTCGTAGCGCCGAAGGGCGTCGACCACGTCCTTCACGCGGACCGACCCCGAGTAGGTGATGGCGCGGTGGTCCCGCGCCTCGATCTCCTCGCTGACGCCGAGGCTCTCGTCGACGGCGACGAGCATCTCCACGTCCTCGACGTCGGCCAGTTGCCCGAGTTTCTTCTCGACGTACTCGGGGGTCCAGAACCCCACGATCTCGAAGAAGACCCGGAAGTCCGAAAAGCGGTAGTCGAACGCGAAGTCGGGGATCATCACCCGCGCACCGACCGCGAGCGGTTCGGGCTCTCGCACGAGGTCCCAGTCGAGGTCGAGCCCCGCGAACCGCGCGGCGAAGTCCGCCTCGACGCCGCTGTCGTAGGTGGGGTCCGCGACGGGGTCGACCCCCGGCACGGCCACGTCCTCGTCCGTGAGGACGAGTTCCCGTTCGGTGCCGCGGTCGTCTATGGTCGCCGTCAGCCGCCAGTCGCCGGTCTTCGCGACCGAGCGGAGCAGTCGGGCGAAGGCCGTGCCGTACCGGCGGGTCCGCCGGAAGAGGTGATCGGGGCCGGTGACGACGACCTCGCGTCCCCCGTCGGTCCGGCGCACCTCGTACATGAGGCCGAGGCGCTTGACCGCCGACACCAACGCCCTGGGGTCCGAACTCCGCACCCGCACCTCGACGGCGTCGAACAGGGCGGTCTGGGCGAGCGACAGGTCGTACTGGTCGAGGAGTTCGTCGGGCGACCACCGCGGGTCGAAGTCGGCGAGCACCTGCCGGGACTCGCGGTCGGCATGCAGCGAGTCGGCGACGGCGTCGGCGTCGACGCCGAGGCGGTCGGCGGCGCGGGAGAGCGCCCGCTCCCGGTCGGCCTCGCTCACGACGCCGACGGCCTCCGCGGCCTCGAAGGCGACCCGCCGCGCCCGTTCCGGAGGGACCGCGGCCCGCGTCTCGAAGGTCGCGTCGCGTTCACAGAGCGACGCGAATCCGCGGACGAGTTTGAAGTCGTCGGCGTCGGCCTCCAGGTCCGCGAGCGCGGCGTCGAGGTCGGCCCGCGGCCGACCGACGTGCTCGGCGAACGTGCCGAGGACGCGCGCCGCGAGCGGTCGGTCGGCGCGCTCCGCGAACTGTGGGTGGTAGCCGCCGCCGGCCCGCGACACCCGGAGCAGGTCCTTCCGAAGCACGGGGGCGACTCGGGGCTCCGCGGATAAAGTCCCGCCGGCCTCCCGATCCGCTACCGCGGACGACACACGGAGGACAACGCTCTTGTCGGTCGCGGGGGTCCCACCGGTATGGACAGGCGCCGCCTGCTCTCCCTCCTCGGACTCGTCCTCGCCGCCGGCTGCTCGGCGACGCCCGCGACCGGCCCCCGGACCCCGCCGACGCCCGGCGAGCCGACCGCAGCACCGAGCGAGGCGGGGTCGATGAGCGTGGCCGACCTCGGCGTCGAGGAGGCCGAGGACGGACACCTTCGCGTGCTGGCGACGGTCGTCAACCCCACGGGGACCGAACGCACCGGGACGCTCCGCGTCCGGGTGACGGTCGGCGACGACGCGACCGAACGCTCCCGGGAGGTGACCGTCCCCGCCGACGGGGAGCGATCGGTCACCCTCGCGTTCGAAACCGTCGCGTACGACGACTTCACGGGCGACGGGTCGCTGCAGTCCTCGCTCCGCTAGCGCCGACGCTCGGCCACCCGCTCCTCGGCCGTCTCGGCGCTCACCACCTCGTAGCAGATGGCGATCCGACCGTCGGACTTGGGCCTGAGGATCCGCCCCAGTCGCTGGGTGAACTCGCGCTCGCTCCCGCTGCCGGAGAGCACGACGGCGACGCTCGCGTCGGGCACGTCGACCCCCTCGTCGAGGACGTTCGCGGCGACGACGCGGGAGTAGGTGCCCTCGCGGAACCGGTCGAGGATCGTCCGCCGCTCGCTCGCGCCAGTCTCGGCGGTGACGGCGGGGATCAGGAACCGCTCCGAGAGGCGGTACACGAGGTCCGTGTGCGCGGTGAAGACGATGATCCGGTCGTCGCGGTGGCGGTCGAGGAGGCGCGAGAGCGCCGCCACCTTCGCGTCGGAGTTCATCATGATCTCCCGGGCCTCCTGCTTGGCGAGCAGCGCCTCCCGGGCCCGGGGGTCCGACCCCGACCGCTTGACCAGTTCCTGGTAGTCGCTCCCGCTCGTCAGCGTGAGGTTCGAGGTCCGGAGGTAGTCGACGAACGTCCCCTGGGCGTCCTCGTAGGCCTCGCGCTCCTCGGGCGTGAGTTCCACCTCCACCCGCCGGAGTTCGTAGTCGGCGAGGTGGTCGCCCGCCAGGTCGTCGACCGAGCGCTCGTACACCACGGGGCCGAGCAGGTCCGCGACGACCGTGTGGGCGCCGTCCGGGCGCTCGAACGTCGCGGTCAGGCCCATGCGGGCCGGCGCGGCCATCAGGCGCGCGACGTCTCGATACCCCTCGCCGCCGAGGTGGTGGGCCTCGTCGAAGACCAGCAGGCCGAACCGGTCGCCGAGTTCGTCGGCGCGAAGGTACGCGGAGTCGTAGGTCGCGACGGTGAGGTCCTCCACCCGCTGCTCCCCGCCGCCGAGCTGGCCGACCGGGACCGAGAACTCCGTCTCCAGTTCGCGGCGCCACTGGGTCAGCAGGTCGACGGTGGGCACGACCACGAGCGTCGGCGTCGACAGCGCGGCCATCGCCCCCACGGCGACGACGGTCTTCCCGCTGCCCGTCGGGAGTTCGACGACGCCCCGGCGGTCCGCGGACTCCCACGCCTCCAGGGCCTCCCGCTGGTACGCCCGGAGGTCGTAACTCGTCGAGAGGTCGAGGCTCGGGAGGTCGAACACCCGGTCCTCGTAGTCGACGCCGGCGTCGTCGAGGGCGCGCCGGAGGGCGGCGTAGCGGTGGGCGGGCGCCCGAAGCGTCCGACTCCGGTCGTCGAACTCGACGGGAAGGACGTCGACGACGGCGGGGTCGGGGTCGCCGTCGAGCCTGATCGTGCCGTCCTCGAACCGGGCGACGAGGGTCACGCTCGCGAGGTTGGAGGGGTGGAAATATATGCCCTCCGCACCCCCGTCCGATATGGCACCCGACGACCCCGACACGGACCTCGATGCGGCGGTGGCGGAGTTCCTCGACGCCGCCGAACGCGTCTACGACGAGTACGACGACGGCTACGTCGACGCCGACAGCGCGCTCTCGCTGCTCGGCGATCACGTGTCGACGCTGCGGGACGCCCACGAGGACGAATAGATGTCCGAGTTCTCCCCGCGCGTCGAGGCCATCTCGATCAGCGGCATCCGCGAGGTGTTCGAGGCCGCCGGCGAGGACGCCATCAACCTCGGCCTCGGCCAACCCGACTTCCCGGCGCCGGAGCACGCCCGCGCGGCGGCCGTGGAGGCCATCGAGGCGGGCGAGGCCGACGCCTACACCGGCAACAAGGGCATCCGCCCGCTCCGGGAGGCCATCGCCGCCAAGCACGAACGCGACCAGGGCGTCGCCGTCGACCCGGGAGACGTCATCGCGACGGCCGGGGGGAGCGAGGCGCTCCACCTCGCCCTGGAGGCCCACGTCGACGCCGGCCAGGAGGTGCTGATCCCCGATCCGGGCTTCGTCTCCTACGACGCGCTGACGAAACTCGCGGGCGGCGAGCCGGTGCCGGTCCCCCTGCGCGAGGACCTCACCCTCGACCCCGCGGCGGTGGAGGACGCCATCACCGACGACACCGCAGCCTTCGTCGTCAACAGCCCCGGAAACCCCACCGGCGCCGTCTCCACCGAGGCCGACGTCCGCGAGTTCGCCCGCATCGCCGACGAACACGACGTGATCTGTCTCTCAGACGAGGTGTACGAACACTTCGTCTTCGACGGCGACCACCACTCGCCGCTCTCCTACGCCGACACCGACAGCGTGGTCGTCGTCAACGGCTGTTCGAAGACCTACTCGATGACGGGGTGGCGCCTCGGCTGGGTCACGGCCTCGACCCGCCGGATCGAGCGGATGCTCCGCGTCCACCAGTACATCCAGGCCTGCGCTTCCGCGCCGGCGCAGTACGCCGCCGAGGCGGCGCTCACCGGATCACAGGACGTCGTCGACGAGATGCGCGACACCTTCGAGGAGCGGCGCGACCTGTTGCTCGCTCGCTTCTCGGAGATGGGCGTCGAGGTGCCGACCCCACAGGGCGCCTTCTACGCGATGCCCCGCGTCCCGGACGGGTTCGTCGACGCCTGCATCGAGCGGGGGGTGATCGTCGTCCCCGGCGACGCCTTCGGCGCCAACGGCGCCGGCCACGCCCGCATCTCCTACGCCAACGATACCGACACCCTCGACGAGGCGCTGGACGTGATGGCGGACGTGGTGTCGGACCTGCGGTAGGGGGTCGTCGGTCCCCGGAACGCCGGGAGCCGCTCGGGCGGGACCGCGGTGCGAGAATCCCACGTAGTTCGCCCTAGAAGTTTTTATTCGTTCGGGTATCTACCAATAGACGAAACAATGTCCAGAGAAAGCGCCGATACTTCCCAATGATGGACGACGACCACGCCAGTACGACGGAGCCGGCGCCGACCGAGGGACCGTCACGCGGCGGGACCGATACGACGCCCGGGGACCCCTGATGGGGCGACGATCGCACCGCCTGCCGACGCCGGAACTCGCCACGCGGATCCGACGAGGGGACCTCTCGCCGGTCGCGGTCGTGGACGCGTACCTCGACCGCATCGCGGCGTGCGACGACGAGATCAACGCGTTCGTCGACGTCTACGAGGACGACGCGCGCGCCGCCGCGAGAGAGGCCGAACGCGCCGTCGAGGCCGGGGACGAACTCGGTCCGCTGCACGGCGTCCCGGTCGCGGTGAAGGACAACTACGCCGTCGCGGGCAAGCGGTTCACGAACGGGTCGGTGCCGCTGGCCGACCACGTCGCCGACGCCGACGACCTGACGGTCCGACAGCTGAGAGCCGCCGGCGCCATCGTCCTCGGCAAGACGAACACGCCGGAGCTCGCCACCAAGGCGGTCACGGACAACGACCTGTTCGGGCCGACCGGCACGCCGTTCGACCCGGATCGCACCGCCGGCGGCTCCTCGGGCGGGAGTGCGGCCGCCGTCGCCGCCGGGATGGTCCCGCTCGCCCTGGGGACGGACGGGGGCGGGTCGCTCCGGATCCCGGCGAGCGCGTGTGGCGTCTTCGGCATCAAACCCACGTTCGGCCGGGTCCCGATAGCGCTCCGCCCCGACGGCTTCAGCCACCACACGCCGATGCGCGGCCGCGGTCCACAGACCCGAACGGTCGAGGGCGGGGCGATGATGCTCGACGTCCTCGCCGGCCCGCACCCGGCCGATCCGTTCGCGCTCGAAGCGAGCGACGTCGACCTCGTCGCCGCCACCCGGCAGTCCGTCGCGGACCTGACCGTCGCCTGGACGGTCGATCTGGACGGCGCCTTTCCCATCGACCCCCGGGTCCGGGACGTCTTCGAGGGGGCGATTTCCGCCTTCGAGTCCACGCCCGCGACCGTGACGGCGGCGAGCCCCGACCTTCCCAGGAGTCGCACCGAACTGTACGCGTGCTGGAAAGCCGGGTTCGCGGTCGTACTCGCGGAGACGCTGGAGAACCTGAAACGGGAGGGGAGGGATCTGCTCGGCGACCACCGCGACGACCTCGACGCGGCGAACGTCGACCTGGCCGAGCGCGGGAGGGCGATGAGCGCGGTCGAGTACCGACGCTGGGACGTCGTCCGGACCGAACTGTTCGAGGCGATGCAGTCCTTCTTCGGGGAGTACGACGCACTACTGCTGCCGACGATCGCCGTGCCGCCGTTCGAGCACGGCACGTGGGGGCCGGAGTCGGTCGCCGGCGAGGCCGTCGAACCGCCCCTCGAGTGGACCCTGACCTGGCCGTTCAACCTGACCGGTCACCCGGCCGCATCGGTCCCCGCCGGATTCACGGACGACGGGCTCCCGGTGGGGCTCCAGATCGTCGGCCCGCGGTTCGACGACGCTCGGGTCCTCGCGCTCAGCGGCGCCTTCGAGCGGGTCGAGCCGTGGCACGACGCCTACGATCGGGTGGACGGGTGAGGATGAAGGGCCGAGGGAGGGGCGGAGTCGCTATCCGCCGACCAGGTAGCTCCGCCTGAGTTCGTCGTTCGCCAGCAGTTGCTCGGTCGGCCCCCGCTCGCTCACCTTGCCCTCGGCGAGGAGGTAGCCGTAGTCCGCCCGTTCGAGCAGCGTGCCGACGTTTTGCTCGTTGATGAGGATGGCGGTCCCGTCGTCGTGAATCGAATCGATCTCGTCGAACAGCTCCGGGATGAGGGACGGCTGGAGGCCGGCGGTGGGTTCGTCGAGGATGAGGATGTCCGGATCGGGAACGAGCGCCCGCGCGATGGCGAGCATCTGCTGTTCGCCGCCGCTCATCGTCCCCGCCTGCTGGTGTTTCCGCTCCTCCAGCCGCGGGAATCGCGCGTAGATGTCGTCCAGTTGTGACTGGGGGAGTTCCTCGAGCGTGTAGGCCCCCATGCGCAGGTTCTCGAGGACCGTCAGCTCCGGGAACAGGTTGTCGTTCTGCGGGACGTAGCCGATTCCCAGTTCGACCATCTCGTCGGTGGGGCGCGTGTGGATCGGCTGGTCCCTGAGCGAGACCTCGCCGTCCATGATCGTCGTCTGTCCGATGATCGACTTGATCAGCGTGCTCTTCCCCGCGCCGTTGGGTCCGAAGGTCGCGACGTACCCACCCTCCTCGACCGACAGCTCGACGTCCGAGAGGATCTGTAGGTCCCCGTAGCCGGCGTCCAGCGACGAGACCGAGAGGAGCGTCATTGCTCGCCTCCCACGGCCGCCTCGTCGACGTCGCCGATGTACGTTTCGAGGACCTCCCGGTCGTTGACGACGGCCCCGGGGTCGCCGTCGGCCAGCACCGCGCCGTTGTCCAGAACGATCATGCGGTCGACGAGGTCGACCAGCGTCTCGATCCCGTGTTCGATGACGATCACGGTGACGCCGTTGTCGTTGAGTCGTCGGATCTGGGCCGTGATCTCCTTGACCAGTTCCTCCTGGACGCCCGCGAACGGTTCGTCGAGCAACAGGAGGTCGGGGTCGACCATCAGCGCCCGACAGAGGTCGAGGAGCTTTCGCTGTCCCCCGGAGATGTTGGCGCCGTACTCGTCGACGACCCGCTTCAGGTTGAACTGGTCGACGAGTTCGAGGGCTCGGTCGGTCGTCTCGGCCTCGAACTCCAGGGAGTCGTCCGTCCCGACCATGCCCGCGTACACGCGTTCTCCCGGATGCCCCTGTGCGGCGACCTTCACGTTCTCGAGGACCGTCATCGTCGGGAAGACCCGCGGGATCTGGAACGTCCGGACCAGCCCCCGCCGGGCGAGTTCGTCCGGATCCTCGCCCGTCACGTTGGTTCGCTTGAACGTGACCGCGCCGCTCGTCGGCTCCAGGTAGCCGGTGATGCAGTTGAACAGCGTCGACTTCCCGGCCCCGTTGGGTCCGATGAGGCCGATCATGTCGTTTTTGTACACCGTGAACGAGACGCCGTCGAGCGCGCTGAGACCCCCGAACTCCTTCCGGAGGTCCGACACCTCGAAGAACGTCATTTGCGGGTGAACACCTCCCCGAGTTTGTCCGGGTCGCCCCAGATCCCCTGGGGTCGGTAGTAGATGACCGCCCAGAGGACCGCCCCGATGAGGACGAGTCGGAGGGGCGCGAAGACGCCGCCGCCGACGGGCGAGTACTGCTGGAGATAGCGGGTGACCAGACGCAGGCCGATGATGATGCCGATGCCGCCGATGACCGCCCGGTTGTTGGCGGCGCCGCCGACGAGCATCCCGATCCAGACCGTGACCGTCATCTGGATGGTCGTGAACGTCGGGGCCATCGAGCCGTTGTACAGGGGGACGATGGTCCCCGCGAGCCCCATCAACGCGGAGCCGTAGATGAACACCCAGAGCTTGTATCGGGGGACGGCCTTGCCGAGCGACTGGGCCGCCTCCTCGTCGGCGCGGATCGCCCGCAACACGCGCCCGTACGGCGAACTGGTCAGCCGGTCGACCGCCGCGTAGGCGAGCAGCAGAACCCCCCCGAGGATCAACAGCGTCACGAGGAGTTCGCTCTTGTAGTTCACCGCCGCCTCGTGGATGGGCTGGGGAACGTTGAGGATCCCGGTCTGGCCGCCGAACACGAACTGGATCCCGTTTATCACCCGGACCATGATCTCGGCGGACGCGAGGGTGACGATCGCGAGGTAGTCCGTGCGCAACTGGAGCGACGTCGCCCCGATGAACAGCCCGGCGACCATCGAGAGGACCACGCCGAGTACGACGCCGACGGGCACCGGAAGTCCCAGGGCGACGCCGGCGATCGTGGACTCCGAGGCGACCATGGCCGTCGTGTACGCTCCGATGGCGTAGTACAGGTGTGGCCCGAAGTTGATGAGGCCGGTGTGCCCGACCTGGAGGTTGAGCCCCAGGACGACGAGCCCGTAGGTCAGACCCAGCACCGCGAGGTCGAGCGCGGCGATCATGAAGTTCGGATAGCCGATCCCCACCTGCGCCGAGAGGAGGGCGACGCCGAAGACGATCAGCCCGACGCTGACGGGGACCGGCGAGAGGACGCGCTGCAGCCACTCCGACTGGTCGACGGTGTCCGACAGGTAGCTCATGTCGCCGCCTCCACGTCGGCGATCCCGCTCGGCCGCACGAGCAACACCAGGATGAGCAGCACGAACGCGACCGCGGTACCGAGCGTCGAGACGGCCGTCGGCAGGTAACTGGTCGTGAACGTCACCGCGAGACCGATGACGTACGCCCCCGCGATCGCCCCGTAGGCGCTACCGATCCCGCCCAGGATCGCCGCCGCGATCAACAGCAGGAGATACTGGTAGCCCAGAAGCGGGTACACGTTCGTACTGACGCCGATCAGGAACCCGGCGAGCCCGGCGAGCCCCGACATCGACAGCCACGTGTTCCGGCGGATGTGACTGGTGTCGATCCCGCAGACCTCGGCCAGATCCTCGTCGCTCCCGGTCGCCCGCATGGCGATGCCGACGTTCGTCCGCTTGAACATCAGGTGGACGACCGTGAAGACGATCACCGCCATTCCGATGACGAACAGCTGCGTCGTGTTGACGAAGAACCCGCCGAGGACGTCGAACCGGTAGACGTCGGTCGGGATGACGACCGTCTTCGGTTCGCTGCTGAAGACGATCCGAAACCCGGCCCGGAGGATGTAGCCGACCGCGATCGAGCCGAGCATCAGCATGATCGGCCCCGCACCCGAGCGTCGCAGCGGTCGATAGAACCCGCGTGCCAGCCCGTACCCGCCGACCCCCGACAGGAGGACGACGACGGGCAAGGCGAGCAGGGCGTTCCCGCCGAGGGCCTGCACCGTCAACACGCCGATGTACGCCCCCATCGTCAGCCACTCGCCGTGAGCGAAGTTGATCATGCCGACGACGCGGTAGACGATGCTGAAGCTGATCGCCGCGATGGCGACGAACGAGCCGAACTCCGCGCTGAATATCAGGACTTGTGCCAGTGAGACCATTCTTTCCCGGTGATCAACCCTGGATGGCGTCCTGGTACGCCTGGTCGGTGAGGATGCTCCGGACCTCCTCCTCGGAGATGGTTTCGGCCGCGTTGAACGACGTGTTCGGCACGTCCACCTCGTAGGTCTGCCCCGGAGCGAACACGTTCCCCTTGTCCGAGTAGTCGAACTTTGACAGCGCCCCGTCGTAGTTGATGTCGTTGCCCGCCGCCAGCTCCTCTTTCCCCTCGGCGAACGAGGTGACGGTGACCTTGTCGTCGCCGGGTCGGGTCACCGGCCCGAGGTTGCGCTGGATCGCGTCCGGTTCGGCTGAGCCGGCCCGCTCGATGGCGAGCGCGGTGGACATCACGGCGTCGTACCCGGCGTAGTTCCAGGGGATCATGTCCTGGTCGGTGTACTCGGTGTAGCTCTCCCGAACGCGTTCCCGGACCGGCCCGGTGGGATTGCCCGAGAACATCCACATCTCGGCCGACACCTCCCCGACCGAGTTCTTGATCTGTTCCAGCAACTGCTCCTGCTGGAGCGCGTTTTCGAGCGTGACGGGCACGCCGTACCCACCCTGCTCCCACTCGCGGATGATCGTCTGTGCGTCCTGGAGACCGATCGCCAACACCCACATGTCGATGTCGCTCTGGAACAGTCGGCTGAGTTCGGACTGGTAGGTCGATTTCCCCTCCTCGACCTCGACGCGGTTGACCATCTCCAGTTGATCGATCGGCTTGGTCGACGCGATGTAGGCGTCGGACCACGCGCGCTCACCGGCGCTGGTCCCGTTGAGGACCGCGAAGTTCTCGACGCCGCGATCCGCGGCCGATATCGCGCCCGTCGCGGTGGAGATGGAGTCGCTGACCATCGACCGCCACACCCACTCGTCGTCGCTCAGGTCCTCCGGCGTGCCGTTGTCGCCGCCGCGGGTGTCCTTGTACGTCGACCCCATCCACGGGGTGACGAGCGGCACCTCCTGCTCCTGGAGGAAGTCCCACAGCGGAACCAGAACCGTACTGTTGTAGCCCATCAACACGTTCGCGTCGTCGGTGTTGATGTGTTGCTGGAGTACCTGCCGCGCCCGATTCACCTGGACCTGGGTGTCCCGTCGGGACAGCGTCAGCGTCCGGTCGAGCGGTCCACCCGCCGCGTTCACCTCCTCGATGGCCATGTTCAGGAGCGGCCCCATCGAGTCTTCGAGGTAGTCCCACTTGCCCGTGAGCCCGCCACCGTATCCGATGAGGATGTCGTCCCCGCCGGACGACGTGCCGCCGGAGGAACTCGCCGTTCCCGTCGTGCCGCCACCGGAATCCGTACTCTCTCCGCCGCCGCCGCCACCCGTACAGCCCGCCACGATGGTCGCGCCGCCGACGGTGCCGGCTACTTTCAAGAACTTGCGCCTGTCCCTGCTTATCTTGGACATACATCCAGCATATCTCACCTATACTTAGTAGTTTTCACTAGAATTCAGGATATTCCTAGAAACTCGGCAAGAATATAAGGACATGGTGAGGGCCGAGAACCGGCGGCTCGGGCGGGTCGGCGGGGACTCCCGCCGCGGGATCGGCCCCGGCGGAGTCACCTGTAGACCGAACGGGGACCGAACGGGGTTCGCAGGAACTGCCGAAAGACGCCGTGTCCCCGCTCCGCGACGGCGAGGAGTTCCGCGGGGGTGAGTCGAATCCCGTACCCCATCTTCGGCGCGACGATCTCGCAACACCGGGCGTCTCCGAGGGAGACGCTCCGCACGTGTGACTCGGCGTATTCGTTCGTGATCGTGGCGACGTCGGCCCGTCCTTCGGGGGTGCCCTCACCGAGGCCGCGCCAGTGGGTCCGAACGGCGTCGGCGTCGACGTCGGCGACGAGTTCGCTCCGGTCCACGAACCCGAGGAGGTCCGATCGCTCCTGCCACGTCAGGGATTCGAGTTGGACGGCGTCGAGACACACCGCCTCGTCGAGCGAGGGGGAACCGACCCGGAGTCGGTTCCCGTTCGGCGTGTACGCCTTCTCCAACGCCACCGTCTGCCGGAATCGTATCGTCGATCTCTCGTCGGTGTCCATGGTTACTGTCCGTTCGGTTATCCGCTGTCTTCCAGCGAACGGCGGTGTCCGCCTCGTCGACCGGCGCGTTCGCTCCGGCGAGGAAGTTCCGGACGTCCCTGAAAGAACTCCTCATTCATCGTCTATCTCTCCGTACTATCTTATAAATATTGAGTTATCTGCGAATATAGCTATTGTATTCAAGGTTATACCCGATTAGCATGAACGTTCGACAATATCATGAGTGGATCGAACTCGCCGTCGAACGTCGGCGACGTCGACGGGCGCGTCGAAGCGGCCTGTCGAGCCATCGAGTCCGACGCGAAGGTGCCCGCGTTCGTGTTCAGCCACCGAGACGTCTGGGAACTCGAACTCGAACGGATCTTCGGTCGGTCCTGGGTGTTCGTGGGCCACGCGTCGGAGATTCCCGAACCCGGCGACTATCGACTCCGCTACATCGGGACGGATCCGTACATCTTCGTCCGGGACGAGGGGGGAACGATCCGGGTGTTGTTCAATAGTTGCCGCCACCGGGGGACCGAGGTCTGCAGATCTGAGAAGGGTAACACCTCGCACTTTCGGTGTCCCTATCACGGGTGGACGTTCTCGAACGACGGCTCGCTGACCGGCGTCCCGTTCAAGGAGACGTTCCGGGAGGACTGCTTCGACCTGGAGGAGGAGGACGTCGACCTCTTCGAACCGCCACAGGTGGACTCGTATGCGGGGTTTTACTTCGCCTGCCTCGACGCGGGGACGGACCCGTTCGACGAGTGGATCGGCGATTTCGAGTGGTATCTCGACGTGAACTTCGACATAGCCACGGACGGCTGGGAGGTGGTGGGCGACCCACACCGCTACGAACTCGACACGAACTGGAAACTCGGTGCGGAGAACTTCGCCGGCGACACGTACCACCATCCCTCGACGCACCACTCCGTACTGACCGAGGCGTACGGATTCGGCCAGGAGGAGAGCCTCCACGAGACCTTCTCGGGAGGGATGTCCCGCCTCGTCGCGTGCGAGGGGAAACACGGCGCCGACTTCATCACCGGGCCACCGGACGAGTTGCTCGACTTCCCCGCGGACGTGATCGACGCCAGCGGGCTCGACGACGAGCAGCGGGCCTTCCTCGAGGTGGCCCAGAAGTTCGTCGGGAACCTCTTCCCGAACTTCTCCTTTCTCACGATGGACGCGACCCGGAACGGCGAGGAGTTCAGGTCCGCCATGAGCGTTCGCAAGTGGCGTCCCATCGGCCCGAACACGACCGAGATCTGGAACTGGATCCTCGTTCCGACGGGGGTCTCGGACGAGTACCGGGAGGAGGCCTACAGGGCGATGCACGCGACGTTCTCCCCTTCCGGGAACTTCGAACCCGACGACTACGCCGTCTGGCGGAGCATCCCCGACGCCGCCGAATCGATCACGGCCAGAAAACACGACCTCGAGACGTATCGGAACAACTTCCAACACCTCGGGATGATCGACGACGCCGAGTACGCGGACCGACTGAACGAGAGTGAGTGGCCGGGCGAGGTCGACGCCGCCCCCTCCTCCGATATGGCGGGCCACACCGTCTACAGCGGGTGGGCCGAGATGATGTCCGGATCGGGGTCGCGTGGCCGCCCCGAGGAGGCCGACGAACGGTGACCGACGGGACGCACTCGATCCGCACCCCGGTCCGGGAGTTCCTCTACCGCGAGGCCCGCACGCTCGACCGGCGGCGCTACCGACGGTGGGTCGACGAGTTTCTCGCCGAGGAGGTGACGTACCGGGTGCCGACACACACCACACAGGAGAAGAACACGCGGTCCGAGTTCAGTTCCGAGTCGTGGCACTTCGACGACGACCGGGAGTCTCTCGAGGTCCGGATCGACAGACTGGAAAACGAGTACGCCTGGTCGGCGAATCCGCCGTCTCGAATCCGTCGCTTCGTCTCGAACGTCCTCGTCGAACCGGACGGGGAACTCGCGACCGCGACCGACTACCTGCTGGTCGTCCGCCACGACCGCGACGCACGCGACCCGACGGTTCTCTCGGCCGAACGCCACTCGACGCTCCGCGCCGACGACGGCGGCCTCTCGCTGGCCCGGCGGAGGGTACTCCTCGACCAGACGGCCATCGGTGTCGACCACCTGCCGATCCTCTGAGGAGACGGGCGACCGCCGAAAACTATCAGTTCCTGTTCGTCCAGCAGATTCCAAAATTACCGACCATTAGTTTTCTTAAAACCATCAAAGGGAAAAATTGTTGTATTATGTCGCGAATCTCTCGTCGAAGATGAAACGAACTGTCGATGTGGACGGCGCTCCGGGACCAGTGGGCAACTTCAGTTTGGCGACGACCGACGGCGATCTGGTGTTCACCGCCGGCCAGGTGCCCGAGACGGCCGACGGAGAGGTCCTACGGGACGCGTCGATCGAAGAACAGACCAGACAGTGTCTCACGAACCTCGATCGGGTGCTCGATGCCGAAGGACTCGGGATGGACGATGTCCTGAAGACCACCGTCTACGTCGTCGATCCCCAGATGTGGAGCCGCGTAAACGAGGCCTACGGCGAGTTCTTCGACGACTATCCGGCGCGAAGCGTCGTCGGCGTTACCGGGCTGTGGGGAGGCATCGACGTCGAGATCGAAGCGATCGCGGCGGCCCCGTGAGCGACGGCCGGTATCGCTCGCCGAACGGCCCCGTGACCACCCGATCGACTCCGCCGTCGGCGCGAGCCGCCGATGGCCGCGTCGAACATCCATCACGAATAACTAACTCCGGATATAGTGTCAATATCAGCAGTAAATTCCCATATATTTGGGTAACCATTTTCTATATGGGCGTATTTCCGAACAGTATGCAGGACACGGGAGCGCCCTCGGGGGCGGAGGTCGACATCGACCGCTTCGAGTCGCGCCGGTCGGTCGTCCACGCTCGAAACGGGATCGTCGCGACCAGCCAACCGCTCGCCGCCGAGGCGGGCGTGTCGGTACTGCGAGGCGGGGGAAACGCGTTCGACGCCGCGGTGGCGACCGCCGCCGCGCTCAACGTGGTCGAACCGCCCAGTACGGGCATCGGCGGCGACGCCTTCGCGCTCTACCGGACCGCGGACGGCGACGTCGGTGCGATGGCCGCGAGCGGCGTCGCGCCCGCGGCGGCGTCCATCGAGGCGATGCGGGAGGAAACGGGCCGGGAGACGATGCCACAGAGCGGCGCCCACGCGGTCACGGTCCCGGGCGCCCTTCGGGGGTTCGAGGCGCTCCTCGACGAGTTCGGGAGGGGGTCGCTGGGCGAGGCCCTGCGTCCCGCGATCGACTACGCCACGAACGGCTACCCGGTCTCCGAGGTCATCTCGAATCTGTGGGCGTACGGCCACGACCGCCTCGCGAACGAGGGGGCTCGCGAGGAGTATTCGATCGACGGGCGGGCGCCGCGGCCGGGCGAGGTCGTCACGCTGCCCGCACTCGGAGAGACGCTCGAACGCATCGCCGACCGCGGCGCGGACGCGTTCTACGAGGGCGACATCGCCGACGCCATCGTCGAGACCGTCCGGGCGAGGGGCGGCTTGCTCTCCCGGGCTGACCTCGCGGCGTACGACGCCGAATTCGTCGACCCGGTGAGCACGACCTACGGCGGGGTAGAGGTGTTCGAACTCCCGCCGGCCAACCAGGGGGCGATCGCGCTCGAGGCGCTCAACATCGCCGACGAACTCGGCCTCCGGGAGTACGCTCACGACTCGGTCGAGCGCGTCCACTACGGCGTGGAGGCGATGAAACTCGCGTTCGAGGACGGCCATCGGTACATCGCGGATCCGAATCACGCGGACGTGCCGCAACTTCACTCGAAAGCGCACGCCAGCCAGCGAGCAAGCGAGATCACCGCCACGGCCACACGGGATCCGACGCCCGGGGTTCCGGACGCCTCCGACACCGTCCTGTTGACGGTCGCCGACGGCGACGGGAACGTCGTCTCGTTCATCAACTCCCTGTTCGACGCGTTCGGCAGCGGGATCGCGGCCGGTGACACCGGAGTGATGTTACACAGCCGCGGGGCGGCGTTCTCCCTCGATCCCGACGACCCGAACCGCTTAGAGCCCCGGAAGACGCCGTTCCACACGCTCATTCCGGGACTGGCCCGCTTCGGGCCGGACGACTGGGCGGCGTTCGGCGTCATGGGTGCAGCCATGCAACCGCAGGGGCACCTACAGGTCGTCTCGAACCTCGTCGATTACGACATGTCGCTGCAGGCCGCCGTCGACGCGCCGCGCTGGCGGTACCTGGCGAACGGGGAGGTGACGGTCGAGTCCCGGATGGACGCGGAAATCGTCTCCGGGCTCTTCAGGCGGGGACACGACGTCCGCGTCCTCCCGCCGACCGTCTTCGAAGACGCCCCAGTCGGGCACTTCGGCGGGGGTCAGATCGCGAGAAACGACGGCGGGGTGCTGTCCGGCGGGACCGACCCACGCAAGGACGGGACCGTTAGCGGGTACTGAGCGTCGCACCGGGAGGCCCGTCACGGGTCGGCCGGCTCCGAGCGCTCGTCGTACCGATCCCCGAGCGCGCCGAGCGCGACGTTTCGTTCCGTGCAGTACGCGTCCGCGATGCTCGCGAGCAGGGCGTCCTCGAACGCGTCGGCGAACAGCGTCACCCCGAAGGGGAGCCCGGAGGGCCGGCGACCTCCGGGGACGGCGACGGCCGAGAGGTCGAGCAGGTTCACGAAGTTGGTGTAGTGGCCGAGCGTGCTGTTTCGCTCGATCGGCGCGTCGTCGACCTCGTCGTGGGTGTACGTCGTCCCCGTCGTCGGCGTGAGGACGGCGGTCAGGCCCTCGAGCCGGTCGGTCGCCGCTCGCTCCAGCCGACGCAGTTCGTACTCGGCGGTGTAGGCGTCGACCGCGGAGAACTCGCGGCCGCGAGTGATGATCTCCCGGGTGATCGGCAGGAGAGCGTCGGGATCGGTCGCGAGAACGTCCTGGATGGCGGCGAGCCGCTCGGCGACCCAGGGCCCCTGGTACAGGAGCTTCCCGGCCTCCAAAAAGGGCGTGATATCGACCGGCCGGGTCGTCCAGAGGCGATCGAACCACTCGACCGTCTCCTCGAAACACGCCGCCGCCTCCTCGTCGCCGAAGAACGACAGTTGCTCGGATTCGGGGACGCCGACGACGACGTCGTCCGGCACTAACGTCGGCGTCAGCGTCACCTCGTCGGCCTGCCGCCGCGAGTACTCGTCGGCCGGGTCGAACCCGGCGGCCGCGCGCTCGACCGCCAGCGCGTCCCGACACGTCGTGGCGAAGATCGAGACGCAGTCGAGGCTCTTGCACGCCGGGACCACGCCCTCGGTGCTCAGCATCCCGCGCGACGGCTTGAGGCCGACGATACCGTTCAGTGCGGCCGGAACACGCCCCGAACCCGCGGTGTCGGTTCCGAGCGCGAAGGCGACCTGCCCGAGGGCGACGGCGACGCCCGATCCGGAACTCGACCCGCCGGAGATGTATTCGGGGTCGACGGCGTTCGGGGGGGCGCCGTACGGACTGCGCGTCCCGACCAGCCCGGTCGCGAACTGGTCGAGGTTGGTCTTGCCGACCAGTATCGCCCCGGCGTCGAGCAGCCGTTCGACGACCGTCGCGTGGTCGTCGGGCGAGTACTCGTAGGCCGGACACGCCGCGGTCGTCGGCGACCCGGCGTGGTCGACGTTGTCCTTGACCGCGAACGGGATCCCGTAGAGGGGCCGTCGTTCCCAGTCGATGCCGTCGCCCGCCGCCGCTTCGAGCGCTGCGGCCCGCTCGCGCAGGGTGTCCCCGTCGAGCCGGTGGATCCAGACCTCGTCCGGGCCGGCCGCGGCCCGCGAGAGGTGTTCGTCGACGACGTCGGTCGGCGTACGCGTCCCGGCGGCGTACGCCTCGCGGAGCGATTCGATGCCGAACCCGACCGTCCGAGCGTCGCCCATCGGCGACTCACTCCGCCGCCCGCCCGGGGACGGACGGATCGACGGCCGATGCTGAGCGTGCGTTCACGTACCGTACGTGTCGCCCCCGGGACTTATTTCTATTCGTCCTACTATTCGGAGAGTCATACGACGTATCTCCACTAATACGTGGTGGAGTGGCGTGATCGTCCCATCCGCTCCGTCGCGCTGGGACCGCGGGCGCGACTGCCGGCGGTGGCTCACACGTCGGCTCGCCCGGCCCGGGACGGTCGACGCGCCGTGAAGGAACTCGAATAAACTCGCGAGGGTGGTGAAAACACTACGTTAAACTATCCACGCGTCGTAAGTTGACTGCCCGCTGGCGACTCGGGCTATCCCCCTCCCCCTCAGGTTTTCGAGGTGGAGCCTCCGGCCTCAAGGAGCGCAGGGCCTCCGACCGAAGTCGGACGGACGAGCGAGTGGGCCGGAGAGGACCCCGACATGGTGTGACACGACCGACCGTCCGACTCCCCCACCGAACCGTTACTTCGCGGTGCTGACGATTTTGATGACGTCCCCCTCGTCGAGTTCGTGGTCCTCGCCGATCCGACGGTTCGAGCGCGCGTCAACGGCGTGGAGGTAGCCCTCGCCGATGTCGGTGTGGATGGCGTACGCCAGGTCGGGGGGCGTCGCCCCCCGCGGCAGGAGGACGGCGTCCGGAAGCACGTTCCCGGCGCCGTCGGTCCACTTCGACTCGTTTTGCACCGGGAAGACGGTGATCCGGTCGAGCAGGTCGTAGACGGCGGCGTCGACGGCGGCCTGGACGCCGGTGCCGCCGTACTCGGTCATCACCTCGCGGATGCGCTCCAGTCCCTCGCGCTGCGTGTCGGTCACGTCGCCCGTGACCGTGAACTCGGGGTCGCCGGGGTCGTAGTCGACGACGCCCGCCTCCGCCGCGGAGCGCAACGCGAGTTCGCCGTCCGCCGTCGTCGGAATCACGGGCTTGTCGGTGTCGCGGAGGCGGTCGAGATGTTCGGCGGGCGCCACGTCGGCCTTGTTGGCGACGATCAGGAGGGGTTTGGTGCGGGCGCGAATCTCGCGGGCGAGGGCGGCGCGGTCCTCGTCGGTCCACTGGATCGGGTCCTCGGGGTACTCGAGGGACCGGAGGCTGGCGGCCACGTCGGCCACCGTCGCGCCGAACCCGGTGAGCATGTCGGTCAGGGCCTCGTCGACGTCGAAGTCGGGGGAGCGGGACTTGCGCTCGACGCCCTCCCAGTTGCGGGCGACGATGCCCGCGAGCCACCGGTCCATCTCGCGCTCGACGAAGTCGACCTCCTCGACGGGGTCGTACGTGCCGACTTCGACCGGTTCGCCCTCGGCGTTCGTCCCGCCGGAGGCGTCGACGACGTTCAGGATGGCGTCGGCGTTCGTGAGTTCGTCGAGGAACTGGTTGCCCAGTCCCTTCCCCTCGTGGGCGCCGGGGACGAGTCCGGCCACGTCCAGGAGTTCGACGGGGACGTATCGCTTGCCGTCGTGACAGCGCTCGTTGCCACAGCGCTCGTCGCGTGCGAGACAGGGGCAGTCGGTGCGTGCGTGGGTCACCCCGCGGTTGGCGTCGATGGTCGTGAAGGGGTAGTTCCCCACGTCCACGTCCGCGCGCGTGGCCGCCTTGTAGAACGTGGACTTGCCCGCGTTGGGCTTGCCCGCGAGTGCGAGAGAGAGCATACCGGACGGTGGCGTGTCGGCGGCAACTTACTTTCGGTCAGTCGACGACCCGGAGGTCGACGGCGATGTGGCACTCCTCGGGGTCGGCGTCGGGGAAGTGGAGTCGCCCCCGGGAGTTGTCGACGATCCACTTCACCAGCCAGAGGCCGAGGCCGCCGGCGTGTTCGAGCGTGGTTTCGAGGCCGCGCTCCAGCGCCGTCCGGTCCGACTCCGGGACCGGCGGCCCGGGGTTGACGACGTCGACGGTCACGGTGTCGGCGTCGCGGGACGTGACGAGCGTCACGGACGGCGGGTCGGCGGTGCCGTGGATCACGGCGTTGGTGAGCAGTTCGACGAGCGCGACCTCCAGGTGGCCGTCGGCGAAGACGGACACCGCCGGGACGTCGTCGACGGTGATGGTCGCGGCCGGATGCTCCTCGCGAACGCTCGCGACGGCGTCGTCGACCACCGACCGCAGGTCGAACCGCTCGACCGCCGAGTCGGCGAGGGTCTGCTGGACGTACCGGGCCTTCTCCGCCCGGTCGACCAGCCGACTCGCCACCCGGTAGGCCCGGTCGAGTTGCGCTCGCTCCGCCTCGTCGAGGGACGCGCCCTCCCGCACCCGCGAGAGCGTGCCGAGGACGACGTTGAGGTCGTTCCGAATGTCGTGTCGGAGGATGCGGTTGACGACGGCGAGGCGCTGTTCGTGGCGGTCGACCGCCTGCCGACTCCGGGCGAGCCCGTAGGTCTGTTCGAGCATCAGGGTGGCGTTCAGCCCCGTGTCGGACGCCTCGGCGTACCGCTCCGGCGGCAGGTAGTAGGGGTTGCGACAGAGCGTGTCCCGGTAGACCACGTACTCGTGGGTACGAAGCGCCTTGGCGACGGCCCTCTCGTCGAAGTCGTCGAGGCCGTACTGACAGAGCGTCGTCACGGGGTGGTCGGTGTCGTGGGCGTCGAACATGGCCTCGAACTCGACGATTTCGTCGAAGTCGGCCCCGGTCCGGAACGACCAGGAGTTCTCGCCCGCGGCGGCGAACCCGTCGTAGCCGTCGGCGACGCTCGCCTCGGCGGCGGCCCCGAGCGTGTCGACGATCCGGTCGGCGTCGAAGCCGTCGTCGAGGTACACCTCGGCGGCGGGGGCGATCCGAAGGTCGCCGGCGTCCTCCCGGGCGGCCACGTCGATGCCGACCCGCCGGAACGCCGCCCTGACGTCCGCGGGGTCGTTGCGATCGGTCAGGTAGAGACACCGCCGGGATCGGTCGAGCGCGCTCCCGACGAACGCGGCCGCGACCCGCCGCTGGGCGTCGAGCGAGTCGTAGAACAGCGCGACGTGGTGACCGGGGCCGAGTTCGTCGAAGTCGGCACGGAGGTCCGCGTACCGGCGGGCGTCGGCCGATCCGCCGGTGTCGCCGTCGACGGCGGCACCCGACCCCGGTTCGGTCATGTGCCGACTGGACGCCGGAGCCGTATCAGGCTTGGGAAGTCGTCGACGGGCGGTTCACTCCACCTCGCGGCTCGCCTCGGCGCGGACGATGCGCATCTCGCCGCGCGAGCGGATCGACCCGTCGACGACGGCGTCCTCGTGGAGTTCGAGGTCGTTGCAGGAGACGTCGCCGAGGACGCGCACGTCGGGGTCCAAGCGCACGGCCCCGCCGCGGGTGGTCACGTCGCCGTGGATGCGGGTGCCCTCGCCGACGGTCACGTCGCCGCGGGCGCGCAGGCTCCCGAAGACGTTGTTGTCGGCGCCCACGTCGATCTCCGTCGCGCGGACGTTGCCGTGGAGGCGGCAGTCGTCGCCGATCCGGGCGGGCGTCGAGACCTGCCACGAGTCGTCGGACACCTCGCTCCCGCGCGGGATCACGAGCGGGTCCTCGGGGGCGTCGCCCGAGAGCGCGTCCGCGATCTCCTCGGCGGCGCCCTGCTCTCCCACCCGGAGCAGTTGCGAGAGGACGATGAAGTAGAACACGAGCGTCGGGACGGGGTTCCGAATGACGATCCAGCCGTTGGCCTCGAACCCCTCGTCGATCTCCACGTCGTCGCCGATGTCGAGGTCGCCCGACACCATCAGCTGGCCGCCGACGTGGACGCGCTCGCCGAGGTAGGCGTCGTCGCCGACGAGGACGTTCCCGGCCACGTCACACCACATGTCGAGCCGGCAGTCCCCCTCGGCCTCGATGTCGCCGCCGAAGCGGACGCGCTCGCCCGCGACCAGGTTCCGCCCGCGGACGCCGAACTCGACGGTGCTCTGCCCGCCGACGATCACGTCGCCGTCGGTCACGAGGTCGTGTTCCTCGACGGTCGTTCCGTCGGGGATCTCCAGCGCATCGAGCGGGTCCGTCCCGAGTGACACGCGCGTGAATAGACGCTGCTGTTATTAAAACGGCCGTCAGACGACCGTCGGACGGACAGGCAGGGTTTTGAGGGCGCACCGATTACGACCGATATGACCGCGCTCTCCTTCGACGACAGCGGCGTCGACGTCGTCTACGAGGGAACCGAGTTCCGACTGGAGAAGGCGCTGATCGAGGACGCCGTCGGCAAGACCTACCCGGACGTGACCGACCACGAGGTGCTGAAGATGGTCGAAAAGGAGCCGGCGCTGACGGGCGAACCGCGCCGGATCGGCGACATCGTCGGCCATCGTAGCGATTGAAACTGTGCACACATCGGATCGGACGCCGTACTGCGATCCGATGTGCGATGACTGTCAATCGCTGCTGTAGGTCTCGGCGCGTTCGACCGTCTCGGAGGTCCGCTCGACGTCCCGGTCGAAGCGCTCGGCGAAGCCGACACGCAGGATGGACTTCGCGATGGCGGCGCCACCCCGGACGGGGTCCAGTTTCGTCTCGCCCGCCCGTTCGTCGTACTCGATGGGCACCTCCGTCACCCGGTACCCCCGCGCGACCGGACGCATCAGGAGTTCCGCCGAGAGGCCCGTGTTTTCGGTCCACTCGATCCGGTGGAGGAGGTCACGCCGGTAGGCGCGCATCCCCGTCGTCACGTCGTGGAGGCGACGCCCGAGGAGCAGGCTCGCCAGCGCCGCGAACGCGCGGTTGCCGAGGCGGTTCAGCGCGGGCATCGTCTCCGCGCCGGGCGTGATGCGGTCGCCGCTCACCACGTCGTACCCTTCGTTGATCCGGTCGAGGAAGTCGGGCAGGCGCTCCATCGGGTAGGTGTCGTCGCAGTCGGTGGTGACGACCACCGGCCGCTCCGGCGTCAGCACCGCCTCGCGGACGGCGACGCCGTACCCCTGGGGCTCCTGTTCGACGACGCGGGCGCCCATCCCCCGCGCGATCTCCGGCGTCCGGTCGCTCGACCCGTCGACACAGACCACCTCGGCCCGTCCGTCGGTCACGCGGTCGATGTCGGCCAGCACGCTCCCGATCGCCGCCTCCTCGTTGTACGTCCCCATGACGACGGCCACGTCGTCGAAGGTGTACTCGCCCATGGCAGCGTGCAGGAGCCCGCTCCACTTGAACGTTTAGGTTTGCCTAAAACGTCGCATCGGGTGGACGACAGGTCTCGTGCAGGCGGGTGGTGACGTGGTCGGCGAGTCGTTCGAGGTTCTCGGTGTCCTCGCGGTTGTACGAGACGAGGGTGTCGAGGGCGGCGTCGTCGCCGCGTTCGTACTCGCGCCAGAGGCGGACGGCGTCCTCGCCGGAGACGTCGGGCCGGTCGCGGTCGATGCCCACCTCCCGTTCGATGCGTTTGAGGCCGCCGGTCAGGTCGAGGCGGCGACAGGGGTACAGCAGATCGAGGTGCGGGACGTCGATGGAGAGGTCGAACGACCGCTCGAGGAAGGGGACGTCGAAGCGGGCGCCGTTGAACGAGACGAGCAGGGGGGCGTCCGCGAACCGGTCGCGGAGCGCGCCGGCGGTCAGGTCGTCGCCGCGGACGAACGTCTCGACGTCGCCGTCGCGGTAGCAACTGACCGTCGTCACGTCGTCGCGGTCGGCGTCGAGGCCCGTGGTCTCGATGTCGAAAAAGAGGGCGTCGTCGCGGAAGTTCTCGTAGAGGCGCCAGCGCTCGCCCGAGGGAAAGGAGTCGTCGAAAAAGCGGGCGTCGCCGCGGCGGAGGTGGTCGGTCGCCACGTCGACGAACTCGTGGATGCGGTCGGCCGTCTTCGGGCCGACGACGGAGCCGTCGAACTCCTCCCAGTGGGTGATGCCCGCCTCCCAGAGGCGGCGCTCGGTCGTCTCGCCCACCCCCCGGATCGGGATGAAACTGTTCTCGATGCGCACGCGTGACACTG
Source organism: Haloplanus sp. GDY1 (assembly GCF_023703775.1). Taxonomy (NCBI): domain Archaea; kingdom Methanobacteriati; phylum Methanobacteriota; class Halobacteria; order Halobacteriales; family Haloferacaceae; genus Haloplanus; species Haloplanus halophilus. The sequence continues at coordinate 966,490 of NZ_CP098514.1, forward strand.
ACGCGCCGGTCGTCAAAAACCTCGCGCTAGTAGTCGAACGGCGAGGCCTCGCCGGCCGGCGCCCAGCCGTCGGGTTTCAACTGCACGTACGCGCGGGAGCCGATGGCGGCGACGACGAGCCCCGTCACCGCGCCCAGCACCACGCTGACCGCGACGACGGCGAGCGCCGGCGCGTTCACCATCCCGAGGAGGTACGCCGGGACGGCACTCGCCAGCCCGATGGCGAAGATGACGAGCAACAGGAGAAACACATGGAGTCGTCGGCCCGAGGTCAGCGCCCAGCCGTCGCGGAGGGCGTCGACGACGTTCTTGTCCTCGACGATCACTTCGAACTGGACGAAGTAGAGCGCGACGGCGAGGTAGATGCCCGGGATGATCAGGAAGATGCCACCGACGAATATCAGGACGTTGACGACGAAGCCGGCGACGAGCGCGTTCACCACGACCCAGCCGAACCGGCGGGACAGGGAGTCGGGGAACTCCCGGCGCGCCGAACTCACGAACGTCCGGATGGTGACGACGCCGAGCGCCTGCGCGACGACGATCTGTGCCAGAAAGAGGACGGCGGCGACGGCCAGTCCGACGTCGAGCGCCAGCGGAGAGGCGCCGCCCGACATCGCGCCCGGGCCGCCGGGTGGGGCGTTGGCGGGGTCGAGCATGGCCTGCAGCCGTTCCATCACCGCCAGTCCGACGGTCTGGGACGCGACGGTCGACAGGACGCCGACGACGAGATAGGCCACGAACAGGATGGCGGCCACCCGCGTCGGGAGTCGGGAGAGTCCGTCTTCGATCGCAGCGGGGATATCCAGTGACATGTGGACGTGCGTACAAGCCGCGTCGGGCGGAATAAAGGTAAGGTCCCCTTCAGTCCCCGGCGACGGAGCCGTCGGCGGGGCCCTCGGCGTCGTCGGTGGCGACCGTCACGCCGATGCCGTCCGCGTCGAGGCCGACGGTCACGGCGTCGAGGGTCGCCTCGAAGACGGTTCGGTGGTGCCCGTCCGCGTCGTAGGAGAGCCACGACTCCGCCAGACCGGCGTCGTCGAGGCGGTCGAGTCGGCGGTAGATGGTGGCCCGGGAGGCGGCGCACTCCTCGACCAGGTCGCGGGCCGACCGGGGTTCGGCGTGGATCGCTTCGAGGATGGCACGACTGTAGTCGTCCTCCAGGAGGGCCAACACCTCGTCCGTTCGATCCGACTCGCGTTCCTCGGGGGTGGAGGTGAGCGACGGCGTGGATGCGGTCATCGGTCTCGTCCCTAGCCTCACGCGCCAGCCACCCAGTCCTGCTGTCTACGAACGTCGTCCCGGTTCGGCCGCGGGGCTACGTGTATAGTGTCCCGGAGCCGGCTACGTCGAGTCGAGGGCGCCGTCGTCGAACAGGAGGGAGAGCGTCTTTCGCTCCGCGAGGCGCAGGTGCTTGTTGAGGGTGGGCTGGGTGATGCCGAGGCGTTCGGCCACCTCGCGGCCGTCGTTCTCGCGGGGCCACTCGAAGTAGCCCGCCGAGAGCGCGGCCGTCAGCGCCTCGCGCTGGCGGTCGGTGAGGCGCTCGGTCACCCGATCGCGGAGTTCCTCGGGCGTCCGCTCCTGGCGCTGGTGTTGTCGCTTGGCGACCAGTTCGACGGCGGGGGCGAGTTCCCGGAGGCGGTCGGTGAACGAGCGCACGTCCGCGCCCGCCGACACCTCGACGACGATCGTCGTCTCCGCGGGCGTCGCCGCCGCTCGCCGGAGGACGGCGCCGTACTCGGCCAGCGGCGACCCGAACCAGGAGTCGGTTCGCGCCTCGACGAGCGTCGAGTCGGCGTCGTCGGTCACGACCGACACCGACCCCGGGAGCGTCCGCTCCGCGACGGCCCTCACGTCCTCGCCCCCGTCGTCGAAGGTGAAGAAGACGCTCACGTCCCCGTCGCGCGTGACCGTTCGTTCGTGGCGCACCCGGCAGTCGGCCTCGCGGGCGGCCCTGGCGAAGGGGAGTCGGGCCGCCGCCCCGTCGCCGTCGCGGAAGACGAGTTCGACCGTCTCGTCCGACTCCAGGGCGCGACGGCGTTCGATGGCCGTGAGGGCGTAGCCGACGGACGTGCCGAGTTGGTCGAGGAAGTCGCGAACGCGCTCCCCGAAGGCGTTGGGCGAGGACGCGCCCACCGCGAGGACGCCGTGCGTGATGCCGTCGTAGGTCAGCGGCACGGCACAGACCGACTGGACGCCCTCGGCGAGCGCGTCCCGCCGCCAGTCGCCGCTCGGGCCGTCGGTCACCAGCGAGTCGGCGACCTCCACCTCGTCGGATCGCCAGGCGCGGACGGCGGGATGGGGGTCGGCCCCGGCGTCCGCCGTCGACAGTCCCCGCTCGCCGACGGCGCCGGACGACGCTCCGACGCCGACGCGGGGCGTGAGCCGGTCGCCCCCCACCTCCACGCCGCCGATCCAGGCGCGCTCGTAGGGGCCGGCATCGGCGAGGCGGTCGCAGACCGCGCGTTCCACCTCCGCGGCGCCCGAGGCGTCGGTGATCGCCGCCTCGACCTGCTGGGTGAGGGTGGCGATGCGGTCCAGGCGCTCGGCGCGTTCCGTCTGCGTTCGGAGGCGCTCCTCCTGTGCCGCGAGGCGTCGCTGCCCACGGAGGTGGTTCAGTGCGGCGTCCAGCGTGGCCGAGAGGACGTGTGCGGCCTGAATCGCGTCGGGATCGAGCGACCGGTCCGGCGCCCCCACCAGCAGGACGCCGTGGTTGCCGAGCGCGATGGCCCGCCAGTCGGCGAGTCCGTCGAGGTCGCCATCGTCGGCGTCGACGACCGTCCCAGTCGCGAAGGCGCTCCAGAGGGGGCCGTCGCCGGCGTCGACGACCCGATCCCGGTGACCGTCGGGGACGCGGCCGGCGCACACCTCGGGGCGGAGGACGCCCTCGTCGTCGTCGTAGAGGAACGCACAGACGGCGGGCAGGTCGAGCGTCTCGGTCGCCGCCTCGACGGCCCGGCGGGCGGCCTCGACCGGCCGGTCCGCCGTCGCGAGGTCCTCGGTCGCCGCGTTGAACGACGCCATCCGGCGCTCCCGCGACTTCCGGTCGGTCACGTCGCGGCTGACGATCACGATCCGCGGCGGCCCGTTCGGCCACGCGGTCGGGTAGAAGTCGGAGTGAACCCACCGGATCTCGCCGTCCGGCCGCTCGATGCGGTACTCGTGGGCGTAGCGGTCGTCGGCCGACCCGGACTCGACGTCGTCCTGTATCCCCTCGACGAACCGCCGGTACGCCGCCTCGTCGTCCTCGTGGAGCGCCCCGAAGAAGCCGTCGGGATACCGGTCGTGGAGGTCGGACAGCGACTGGCCCCAGATCTCCCCGTAGCCGGAACTCAGGAAGTCGGGGTCCGGGGACGCCCGGTCGAGTTCGTGGGCCGGCGCCAGAAAGACCGCCTCGTCGATGCGGTCGAGGATGGCCCGCAGTCGCTGCTCGGAGCGTCGCCGCTCGGTCACGTCGCGCGAGATGGTCAGCAGGCGGTCCTCACCGTTGATCGTCGTCGGCGTGGCGGTCACGTCCAGCCACCGGATCTCGCCGTCCGCGGTTTCGAGCGCCCAGTCGAGTTCCCGTGGCTCGCCGCCCGCCATCACCTCCTCGAGGGCCTCCATCGCCCGCTCGGAGGTGTACCCCTCCTCGTCGGCGCTCAAGGCACCGATTCCGCGGTCGAGGATCGTCTCGCGGTCGTAGCCCGTCAACTCGCAGAGGGTGTCGTTGACCGCGACCAGTTCCCCGGTCTCGGGGTCGTAGACGTTGATGATGTCGGTGACGCCGTTGAAGATCTGTTCGTACTCGCGCTCGCGACGCTTGCGCTCGGTCACGTCGCGCCCGATGGCCAGATATCGCGTCTCGCCGCCGATCCGGGCGGTCGTGCCGTTGATCTCCAGCCAGCGCCGCTCGCCCTCCTTCGTCTCGACTTGCCACTCCAGTTGCGTCGGCTCCTCCGAGCCGACGACCGAACTGATGATCTCCTTGCCGCGGTCCCCGGTGTACCCCTCCTCCTCGACGCTGATCGCCGCCGCACCCGCGTCGAGCAGTTCCCCCTTCTCGTAGCCGAGGAGGTCACACAGGCTCTCGTTGGCGTCGATCATCTCGCCGGACTCCGGATCGTGGACCGAGATGGTGTCGTTGACGCCGTCGAAGATCTGTTCGTACTCGCGTTCGCGCCGGCGGCGCTCGGTGACGTCCCGGAAGTTCACCATCGTCGCCGGGTCGCCGCCGTGCCGGATGCGGGAGACGACCAGATCCAGCGTCCGCACGTCGCCGTCCGCCGTCTCCACCTGCACGTCGTACCGGTTCGGGGGCGACTCGCCCGCGACCCGACGGCGGTACCGGTTCCTGACCAGTTCCTGGCTCTCGGAGGTGAACACCTCGTGGAACGGCCCGTCGAGCAGCGTCTCCCGGTCGTAGCCCGTGATCTCCGCGAACCGCTCGTTGACGAAGGTGAACTCGCCGTCCTGCACGACGACGACGCCGTCGGAACTCTGCTCGACCAGCGTCGAGTACTTCTCGCGCTCCTCCGCCACGGCGCGTTCGTACTCGCAGTCCACCACCGCGGCGAGTCTGGTCGCCAGGAGGTGCGGGTCGTCGCGGACGATCCGACGCGGAATCGTGTCGGCGGCGCCGGCCGACAGGGCCGCGGTCGTCCGGTCGTAGCCGTCCGCGATCAGCACGACCACCGGCGGACCGTCGTCGACGTCCGCGGCGAGGGCGGCGGCGTCGACCCCGGGGTCGCCGTCGTCGACGAGGAGGCAGTCGACCGTCGGGTCCCCCTCGCGAACGGCCGCCGGAGGAACGGACTCGACGCGAACCGGCGGGTCGGCGGCGCCGACGCCGGATCGAAACGTCGCCGCCGTCCCGTCGCCCCCGACGACGGCGACCCGGATCGACCCGGAGCGGAGCGATGACATGGCTGACACACCCGTCCCGAGCGCCGTAAATCGTTCGTCCGGCGGTCGCTCGCGCCGATCTCTCAGACCCCGAGACGGTCGCCGGGGAACGACGTCGACGGGCCACGACACCGATACCCGCCTTCGGCCCTCCTCGGACGGTCACGCCGTCGTCCCGCCCGACAGTCGGGAGCCGCGGCACCGGCCTCACTCCTCCGGGAGCACGTGGACGTCCGCCGGCGGGATCGACACCCGGACGGCCGTCCCCGGGTCGAGCGCCGGAGCGTCGACCGCTCCCGCGCGGACGGCCGCGACGACGGTCACCCCCGCCCGGTCCAGGTCGACGAGCACCCGACGGTCGTCGCCCTCGTTCAGGGTGCGGCGGACCGTCCCCCGGAGGCCGTCGCCCCCGTCGTCGCCGTCGGACGCCGCCGTCACGCCGATCCGCGCGGGGCGAACGCAGATCCGGGCTGGCGACGGGACGGGGTCCTCGACCCGCGCCCGCAGGGTGGCGTCGCCGACGGCGAGGGTGACCGAGGCGTCGGTCCGCTCGACGACCGTCGCCTCGAAGACGTTCTCGGCGCCGGTGAAGCGGGCGACGAACGCCGTCCGCGGCCGGTTCAGCACCGCCTCCGGCGTCCCGACCTGTTCGAGGCTCCCGTCCCGAAGGACGGCGAGTCGGTCGCCGAGGACCGTCGCGGCGCGGCGGTCGTGGGTGACGTAGACGACGGGGATGTCGAGGTCGGCGAACAGTCCGGCGAGTTCGTCGCGGAGTCGACGGCCGGTCGGCGCGTCCAGACTCGACAGCGGTTCGTCGAGGAGGAGGCAGTCGGGGTCGGCCGCGAGCGTCCGCGCGAGGGCGACCCGCTGGCGCTCCCCGCCGGAGAGCGCGGCGGGGCGGCGTTCCAGGACGGAGTCGATCTCCAGAAGCGCCGCGAGGTCGTCGACGCGACCGGGATCGCTCGCGGCGAAGGCGACGTTCTCGCGGGCCGTCAGGTGCGGAAAGAGGGCGCCGTCCTGGAAGACCACTCCGGTGCCGCGGTCCTCGGGCGGGCGGCCCACGAGCGACCGGCCGTCGAGCGTGACGCGGCCGGCGTCGGGGGCGAGGATGCCGGCGACGAGCGAGAGGAGCGTGGACTTGCCGCTGCCGGACGGGCCGAGGACGGCGAGGGTCTCCGACGACACCCGCAGGTCGAGGGGGCCGAAGTCGAACCCGTCGTAGGCCTTCGCGAGGCCGGTGACGTCGAGGGTCACTGTAGGGGGTTGGTGCCGAGCGTTTCGAGGGCGATCAGCGTCGCGACGGCGAGGCCGACGAGGACGACGGCGATGGGGAAGGCGGCGTCGAGGCCGAGCGTGGTGAAGGAGACCCAGATCTGGACCGGCATCGTCCGCGGGTAGTACGCGAGCATGATCGTCGCGCCGAACTCGCCCATCGCGCGGGCGAAGGCCAGGGTGATGCCGGCCAGGATCCCGGGCCACGCCAGCGGGAGCGTCACGCGACGGACGGTCGTGAGCCGGCGCTTGCCGAGCGAGCGGGCGGCGTGTTCGAGCCGCGGGTTCACCCCCTCGATGGCCGCCTTCGAGGTGACGACGACGAACGGCGAGGCGACGAAGGTCTGGGCGAGGACGACCCCCGCGAGCGACCGCGTCAGCGGCACGCCCGCGGCGGCGGCCGCGCTCCCGAGGGCGGTGTCCGGGCCGACGACCGTCAGCAACACCATGCCGCTGACGATCGGCGGGAGGACGAGCGGCAACACGACGACGGCGGTGAGGAGGGCCGGCAGACGCCCCTCCGAGCGGGCGAGCCAGTAGGAAAGCGGGAGGCCGAGGGCCGTCGCGAGCAGGGTGCTCGCGCCCGCCCCGAGCAGGGACGTTCGGGCGGCGCCGATCACCTCGGGCGCGGTGAGTCGGGCGAGGACCGCCCCCGGTGGCTGGGCCACGACCAGGGAGACGAGGGGAGCGAGGTAGTAACAGAGCAACACCGCGCCCAGCAGCGCGGTCGCGGACAGCCAGTCGAGGCGGGCGGCGCCGTCAGGTCGCGACGCCATCGGGAACGGTGCCGGTGAACCGGGGGTAGTCGTCGGGCACGGCGAAGCCGAACTCGTCGAGGTAGTCGCCGGCCGTCGCGCGCGCGAACACGTCACGAACCGGGGCCGAGTCGTGGCGGATCGTCGCCCCGTAACTGATGGGGGCGCCGGCGACGACCCGCCCGCTCGGGAGTTCGTACGAGACGGCGGCGTACCGGTCCGCGAACCGAGGGCTGCTCAGATCCACCTCCGGGGGGAGGGAGACGTAGTCGTATCCCCGCTCCTCGGCCATGCTGCGGTACGTGACGGCGGCGTCGATCGATCCGGTTTCGAACTGGCTGAGGAGTTGCGTCTCGGGGTAGATCTGCTCGCGGCGGGGGATCGCCGCCCGGAGGTCCGTGTCCAACCCGTAGTGGTCGGTGGCGAGTTCGAGGGCGAACAGGGTGCGGTAGCCGAGGGGGTCGAGGTCGGGGTCGGTCCGCCCGAGCGACACCGCATCGGAGCGGAGGGGCCGATACCAGCGTCCGGGGGCGGCGTCGGCCACCCGCTGCCCGCCCTCGCTGTCGGCGTCGTACGCGAGGACGACGGCGTTCGTCGCGAACTCGGCGTACCACGGCGGATCGAGCGGCGCGTCGAACAGCGCCACGTCCGCCAACGCGACGACGTCGGGGTCCTTGGTGCCCGCGGCGACGAGTCGGGCGACCCGGGCCGAGCCGTGTGCCTCGACCCGCAACCGGGCGTCGACGCGCGGGCGAAGGCCGTTTTCGAGCGCGTCGTTCAGGCTGCCGGCCGCGAGCATCGACACGGGCGGCGGTGGATCGGCGGTTCGCCCGACACAGCCACCGACTCCCGCGGCGATGGCGGCGAGCGCACCGCGGCGGCCGACCGAGAGTTCGTCCATACGCCTGGCAAAGAAAGGATTGAGGTAAAGGCTTATCTCAAACACGTTCGTTTGACCCGCATGGTCTCGGCCGCGTCGACGACGCTGACCGAACGACAGGTGGAGGTGCTGGAACTGCGCGAGGCGGGCCACACGCAGCGCGAGGTGGCGGAGATGCTGGGGACCACCGACTCGAACGTGAGCGCCATCGAGCGGGCCGCGGAGAAGAACGTCGAGAAAGCCCGGGAGACGCTCGATCTGATCCGGGTCGTCCGGTCGCCGGTTCGCTTTACGGTCGAGGCGGGCACCACCTTCGACGCTCTGGTCGACCGGGTGTACGAGCGGGGCGACGAGACGGGGACGAAACTCGCCTACTGCCGCCCGGAACTCTACACGCACCTGTTCGGGCGACTGGAGGCGCACACCACGAGAAACCGCCTCGACACGGCGGTCGAACTCGGCCTGACCCGCGACGGCGACGTGACGGTCTTCGCGCCGGAGGGCGACTAGAGGCGCCTCTCGATGGTCCGGAGGTCCTCCTCGATGGTCCGGACGTAGCGACCGGCGACGAGGACCCCTGGCGTGGCCGAGCAGGAGCGCTCGACCACGTCGACGGGGGGAGTTCCCGGGGAGTCGGAGCGCGCACACCTGGTGAACGCGCGGCGTGCACTCGCCGGGTCCTTGCACTCTCAAGCGAAGGATTCTCTCCTCGCGGCTCACTAACGCACCGAGAGGAGCGTGTTCGATGGAGGTCGATAGCCATGAGTGAGACGCTCGGACTGAAAGAAGCCGTCTCGATGGCACTCGGGGGCATGATCGGTGGCGGCATCTACGCCGTCCTCGGCGTGGTGGCGGGGATAACGATGTCCGCCATCTGGGTCGCGTTCTTGCTCGCCGGTGCGGTCGCCATGTGTGCGGGCTACTCGTACAACACGCTCAACAGCCTCACGGACAACCGGGGCGGATCCGTGACGTTCGTCCAGTGTTATCTCGGAAACGCCACCGCGGCCGGGATCGTCGGCTGGACGCTCCTGTTCGGGTACATCGGCTCGATGGCGATGTACGCGTTCGCTTTCGGGGAGTTCACGGTCGCGTTCGCCGTCGTCCCGAAAAGCCTCGGGGGCTTCCCGGCCCGGCCGCTCATCTCGGTCTCCGCGGTGGCCGCGTTCGTCGGTCTGAACCTGCTCGGAGCCCGGACGACCGGCGCCGCGGAGAACGTGCTCGTCGCGCTGAAGGTCGGCATCCTCGTCGCGTTCGGTATCCTCGGGCTCGTGTATGCGTTCGGCGTCAGCGGTGCCTCCTTCGAATACGGCGTCGGCCGGCTCGGCGGGTTCGAACCGGTCATGGCGGCCGCTATCTCGTTCGTCGCCTTCCAGGGGTGGCAGCTCCTGTTTTACGACCAAGAGAGCGTCGAGGACCCCGTCGAAACCATCCGGAAGGCGGTGTACGTCTCCATCCCGGTCGCCGTCGCCATCTACGTCCTCGCGGGGATGGTGACGGTGAACCTCGTCCCGCAGGCGCTCGAGTCTCACCCACACGTCGCTCTGAAGGACGCCGCCTCGATGGTGATGCAGCCGTACGGTCTGGCACGCGCCGGGGCGGTCGTGCTCGCCCTGTCGGCGCTGTTCTCGACGGGGAGTGCGATCAACGCGACCCTGTTCTCGTCGGCGCACTTCGCCAAGGGCATGCTCAGTGACGACCTGCTCCCCGATCAGATCGGGGACGCGGCCGCCGACGGCATCCCCGAACGAACGGTTCTGGTCCTCGGCGCGATCACCGCGGCGTTCACGTGGTACGGGAGTCTCGGTGCCATCACCTCGTTCGCGTCGTTGTCGTTCATCTTGGTCTTCGGTGCGATGAGCTATCTCGCGTTCCGCCGGCGTGGCCACGACGAGGTGAACGCCGTCGTTCCCGCGGTCGGAACCGTCGGCGCTCTGGCGTTCTTTCCGCTGATGCTGTACAACCTCTACGATCGCGAGCCAAACACGTTCTACATGGTGATCGGTATCGCCGCCGTCGTGCTCGCCGTCGAACTCCTCTACTTCGAGCGCGACCTCATCCAGGAGGAGGTCGTGGAGTTCGAGTCAGGGATCGGACCCGTTCGTGAGGACGACTGACCCCGCCGACCGCGAACGGCACAGTCACGGTCGGGAACGCAGCCGTCGGGCAGCAACACGGCGGGAACCACCCCGGCCACACGTCGCTACCCGCTTCCCTCCGCCCGGTGGGCAAGGCGTCCCGCGTATCGTGAACGGCGGTACGCACCCGTCGCTGTGTCGGACACGCGACCCCGGCGACTCGTAGCGGGAGAGTGGACCTGTGTTTCACCGGCATCGAGACGGTCACTGACGACCGCCTCCCTGTCTGTGACGGTGTCGGAAATCGTCGCGACTGGAATCCCGTCCGTCGAGTGTCTCAACTGCAGACTGGCGATACGGACGCGTATCAACGCCGTGTTCGATCTCCTCGCGAACGACGGGTACCTACGGTTCCCGGAGAGGTCGACGACGACCCACAGCTGATCGATGTGGGCGAAATCCGAGGGGACACGACGCTCGGGGTCGCCGGAATATCGTCACCTGTCACTTCGCGGGCGGTTCCACGTCGTCCGAGTCCGCATCAGCGAATTCGAGTTCGCGTGCTGTCCCTACCTCGTAAGCTGCGTCGTCTTCGTCGACGAGTCGGCGGCGGAGTTCGACGCCGCGCTCACGGAGGACGTCACGCATCGTCCAGCGGTCGACGTCAGCGAGTCTCACAGCAGTGTGATCCGCTGGCGTTCGTAGCGGACGACCACAGCCGCGGTACGTTCGTTCTCGAGTTCCCCGCCGAGGGAAAGATCGGCGGGAAGCTGTACCCCGACCCCGTCTTCGAGCACTCCAGCGGCCCCCAGGTCACGATGTCCCCGGCCGCGTCGCGGTGACCGGCCGCGGCGCCGCCGCCCGCCGTCGGCGTCGGTTCAGGCGGCCGGGAGCGCCCACCGCCACGCCGACCTGAGGGCGACGACGCCGAACGGGCCGCCGAACCCGGCCGCGACCGCCGCGACGGAGGGGGCGTAGTAGGCGACGCCCGCCACGGCGGCGACGCCACAGGCTCCGGCCGCGGCCGCCGCCCCGGCCACGCGTCGGTCGAACGGGCCGAACGCCGTCGTCTCGACGGGGAGTTCGAACGCCTCGACGGCCCGGACGTACTCCCGGAGGTGCGCGACGCTGCGGTCGTACTCCCCCGCGGACGGCGTGAGCGAGAACGTCCGAGTGTCGCAGGCGCGGTCGACGAGCTCTCCCTCGCACAGCTCTGCGTCCCGGAGGTCGTCGACGGGGGTCGCCCACTGGACCGCCCCGGTGAGGTCGTCGTACGCGACCACCGCGTCGTCGCGGCGCTGGTACGCCAGCGTGCCGTGGGTGAGAGCGTACTCGACGGCCTTCAGCCCGCCGAGGCCGGCCGGCAGGAGGCCGAAACAGATCACCGTGGCGGCGACCGCCCCCGCCGACCCGCCGGTGAGCCCGACCCACGCGAGGAGGTACGCCGGGCCGCCGCCGATCGCGGACGTCGCGCCCCGCCAGAGCGCGGCGGCGCGGACGGCGCGCCGGTCCGGACGGATCTCGGCCGTCGGTGCCGCGTCCGGAGCCGCCACTGGCGGGAGCGTCCCCGCCGCCTCGTCGGGGTCGGACGACTGCCCGCCGCGGTAGCCCCGCCACTCCGCGAGTAGCTTCACCGCGACGAACGCGACCAGCGCGCCGGTCGGACCACCGGCGGCCGCGAACCAGAGCACCACCACGGCTACCCCGGCCTCGTTCTTCGCGCTTCCGATCACGTCCCGGGGGGTGCTCGTCTCGTGGCGCCGCTTCCGGAAGTACTCGCGGTTGATGACGCCGACGTGTGAGACGATCAGGGTGACGGCGCTCGCCGCCACAATCGGATCGGCGAGCGTCGCCGGCACGTCGATGAACCGGCTCAGTACGAAGAGGAACATCCCGACGAGCGCCACGGCAGCCCCGAACGCTCGCAAGACGAACGGGACGTTCCGGGGGTAGATCGGCGGGAGCGGGTCGACGACCGTGACGTTCCCGCGCCGGCGGTTGAGGTCGCTCGGTCCGGCGGAGACCCCGCCCCACTCGTCGGGCTTGAGCGGGTTACCCTCCTGTGGGCGCTCCAGTTCGTCGTAGTTCGGCGGACGGCGCGCGAACAGCGCCTTCACTCCGGCGAACGGGACGGCGACGACCAGTTCCATCGCGTAGACGACCGCGAACGTCTGTGCGCTCCACCCGAGGTGGAACACGCCGACCAGCGGGACGACGTTCGCCGCGACTGTCGCCAGAAACACGGCAGGCGAATCGTTCGACGGTGACGCCATCGATTCACCGTTCGATGACGGCGAATAAAAGATGTCGGTGTGGGATCGACCGTCCGTCGCTCCGGCGACCGCTCGACCGTGCCGCGGTCCTTGCCGTACTCGACGATGCCGACCTCGGCCACCTTCGGGAGGCGGTGTTGCCGGAGCGACGTGTGAATAGAACACGAATCGACGCCGTCTCGGATGAAAATAGCCGATCCTCCGAAACTGTTGGAACTACAGCCCGGGCAGTAGTTGCGAACGACAAAATCTGTGCATTAGCACTTCATTCCTAACTCCCAGTTATTCGTCTCTCCCACATCTGGACAACCAGGCCTCTCCCAAGATGCGTAGACAGCCCACCAGTTCTGCAGATACCTTTTGCGGAGCAAAATAACTAAGTGCAGGTCTGCTGTACTACCGTTATAGTGACAACACCCAGCGGTGATTTATCTCCCACTGAGGTACGTATCTTATCTGCCTTACGTAATCAAAAAGAGATAGATGGGCCAGGGTGGGGGCTCGGTAACCCTCTCTACTTTCGACAGACCACAGACCTCGAAAAGGGGGAGGTCGAGTACGCATTGCAGAAACTCGTTGAGAAGGGGTATATCGCACGGGTCAACCGGGGCCTGTATTGCATCAATACAGACGAAAATGCCGTATTTGAGCTTAATAGACCTACCCCTGATACTGGAGTCCAGCCACAGGATTTCAAGTCATCCGGCCATGAACCGACCCAAGTATACACTCCCGCGCGAATCGCACGGTTCCTCACCGATTGGGCCGTAAGGCAGGGGAGAACATCTGTCTTGGAGCCGACTGTGGGGAGCGGGAACATTGCGAAGCAAATCTGCCGTCGGAAATTCGATTTGGGTGCAAATCCAGAGACAGTTGAGACAACGGTATTCGGGCGGGAAGTCGACGAAGATGCAGTCAATAAACTAAAAGAGAGGATCCACAGGGAGTTCGAAATCTCGTTGCCGGGAATTAGTGCGGGGGATATTTTCGCATACGACGGGCCGATGGTCGAAGCGATCGTCGGCAATCCACCGTACGCTGGGGCGAGCAATTTTTCGCTACCGGATAGTGTGAAAACTCGATTCACGGAAAAGTACGGATTCAATGGCAATACGGATCTCTACTGCTATGTGACGGCACATGTCACACAGTATCTGGAATCTGGAGGACGCCTTGCTGTCGTACTGTCAAACAGTTGGCTCAGGAAGCGGTATGGGACTGAGTTCAAACAGTTCCTTTTCAGCGAATACGATATTCGAGCCATCATTGGGTTCGAGCACACGACCTTCGACGCGGGGACAAATCCGGTATGTCTTCTTGCAGAGAGAAGTGAGGAATCGAGCGGAGACAGTCAGGAGATTGAATTCATCCAATTACGAGATGAAGCAGAGCTCGTAGGTGCCGAGACCATTGATGAACTCCGCAAACAGGCAATGCTGCCCTCCGTAGAGAGTCCCGTCAATCCTGACGATAACTTCGACGAGTTGTTGCGAGCTCCAGAGTTGATTGAGTACATCAGGAACGACTCCTTATTCACTGAGCTCGAGACCGTCGCCAATGTGCGAATTGGACTGCAAACGCTGGCGAAGGAGTTCTATACATTTGATCCGGAGAAAGAATCATCTTCCTCTCCCTCACTTGCTGAAAAGTACAAACAGCCATTTGCACACTCACCAAGTAATTTCGAATCGCCACGAATCACTGGCGACAATGCAGACCGGAAACTGCTTGATATTGATGAAACCGATGTCGCCAATCAAAATAGTGCAGCTGAATACGTAGAATGGGGAGAAAACCGTGAGGTCGGTCAACGGAATACAGACGAGACATTCACTGGTTACAACGAAAAACCTCGTATCAAGGGAGCCAACCGTGACCCTTGGTACGATTTGAGCGATGAGAAGACCAAGTGTACTGGACCGGTTCTACTTCCTCGACGAATCTATAAGGCATATACTGCTTACTGGAATCAGGATCAAATCGTCGCGAATGAGAATTTCTTGATTGTCACACCGAATGATGCGTCAACGACTGAGAGTCTACTCGCATTCTTAAACTCCACACTCGGTGAAGTATGTGTTCGGCTAAGTGGCCAGGTCTATGGCGGGGGTGTATGCGAGTTAAGCGTGACAGGTGCTAAATCGATTGCGTGCCCAGAATTCGATCATCTAAACAGTGACGCCCACGAGTTATTGTCAAAATCGTTCAACACCTTTCTCGATACTCAAAACCGGGAGCAACTTGATCAGACGGTCTACGAAACTCTCGGACTCCCAGACTCAGTCAGATCTCTGATTGAAGATACTGCAGCCAAGTCGCTTCGTGAAGTTGCCGTAAAGTGAAGGCATGCACAGTTATATTTGCAAGTGCTGTGGGTGGCGAACGTAATGAGGGTCCGAGAGCTCCCCAAATATCGCGATTGGCTGTCAGCCTTATTTTTGGGGTTCGCTCTTGTAGCAGGAGTAGTCGGTAGTCTAATTGCTAATATCTATGGAGCCACGTCCACATCATCACTAAAGTCGCTCGCGACCGCCCTCTTAACCGGAAAGACAGCGATTTTTGCAGTTGCGTTTACGGTGACACTGATTGGTGTCGAGCTCAAATCCTCTGAACTCTCCTCACGAGTCTCCTGGATTTTTACGCGCGTCTGGATTTTTCGTCGGACGTTTCAGGTCTTCACGCTAGCCCTTCTGCTTGATATAGTATGTCTCTTGGCCGCAAGTTCGATGACCCCGTGGCAGCGGACATCGGCGGCTGCCGTTATCTCGATGGCAAGTGCTGTGACGTTGTTAATGATTTACTTCTATCTGATTGAGGCAATTGAGAAACTAACTCCTAGTGGGGTGATAGACATATTCTTAGAGCTCCTGACGCCGCGTACATACATCTCAGAAGTCGCTGAGCGTGACGGACGAGTTGTAAGTGGGCATCCACTTGACGGGTTGTTCGATGTCGTCGTTGAGTTGAACGAAAGTGATGAGGACAAATTGGCGGAATTGAGCCTCGAGAAATATTTCGAGATCGTCGGTGAGGTGATGGAGTACAGTCTCTATGTTCCATCAGATGATCTAAGACTGCAACAGTTCCTTGTGCCGCATATTAATCACTCTGGATTCTTTTTTCTCGACAACGAGGCGCAGTTTGGTGCTGGTCAGCCCACGATTGTGGTTCCTGAACAACTCCAGTTCTATGAGGTCTTAACGGTCCGCTATAACGATGTCGGAGCGGATTTATTTAGGCCGGTGTACGAGTCTCATCTCTCTGAACTCCTCACCGAACTCCCGCAAGAAAAATATGAAAATTTCTATGATGAGATGGATGTTTTAATGGAAACCGCCACTGAGAACCGCTCAAAGCTGCTCGTAGAAGGGCTCTTCGAAGTATATTGGATGCTGCATGACGATACAGTCTCTTCCTTTGCCGCTCGATACGAGATTGAATCCCGTATCATAAGCGCAATTCAGTCTTGTGTCATGCATAGAGGATTAGTCGTGGCCGGGAATCAACTTCGCTTACTGGCCGATAGCATCTCTTCAGACAGGTTCTGCGGTGAGGATTTGTTTGCTCTTATTGAATTGTATACCACCAAATCTCCCAACATCCTATCTTCAGGACTGTCTTGGCATACCGGAGAGGCCGAACTACTGCGGCACCGGATTAGAAATCCAGAACGTCATACTGACGTGCCACCGGACGCTGCGTTTATCATTGCTTACAACAATGCAACCGCCAGAATAATACACACCTACTACGTCGGGGTGAAAGGAGACTCAGGAATCCCCGTCAATATGCTGGTTGAATATCTAAAGTCGAATATTAAGGCGGCGAACGAGTCCGCCCTCCAACCTGAAGTGGAGTTCTTAATTGAGCAGTTTGTTCACACGGTCTGTCTGTTCGCAGCTCAGACGACAGTGGATATCACTCCCGAGGATGAACTACTCTCGTTGATTGACGAGGAAGCGCAGTTCGAACAAATCATCAACCGAGAGGTCGGGAAATTGAGCCGCGCCATCAGGTCGGAGGGTCTTTCTGGATCGGCCTCTCCACCAGAATTACATATCGCTATTCCGGAGGAGGATATTGACAGAGCCGCATTTCGAAAGGTCATTCGGAATCTCCGGTCGGAGCTCACCAAGCATGACCAACAGGCAGAGATAGGTAGCAAAAAATGATTCTGGGTGAAGCAGCTGGTAAGGGCTATCGAGACTTGATTCGCCGTGAATACGAGAAATATACTGAAGCTGGTGATCAGCAGGCACTAGGAGACGCCTCGTTACGATTGACGACTAGTGATATCGAGTCGTGTGTATCCGACGACGTCCAGGAGAAGCTCGAAGATGCTGGAAAGCTAATTGAATATGATGATGGGACGTACCGGACCAGCCACTTCGATTTGCTTTTCCGGATTGTCAATATCCGCAACCGCGAACAGCAACCGTCGCTAGTTTCAGAACACAAAATTGAGATCGAGGAACAGTATGTTCCAGACTTTGATACACATCCAATCAAAGAGGTGTTATCAGAACTCCCGGACGAACACCGTGCCAACGTAATCTCGCAGATAGAGTCAGTTGGAATCGAGACGGTATCGAGTCACCAGCGACAGGTTATCGAATCGCTGCTTGACGAAGAAACGGAGTATCTCAGTCTGGAAGCCCCAACTGCGAGCGGCAAATCACTGTCCTTCTTGTTGCCAGCGATTCTCAAGAGCTTTTATAAGGAAGCTTCTGGGCGGAACGGAACAAACTGTTTGCTACTGTATCCGAGGAAAGCACTAGCTCGAGACCAATACTCTGACATCCTCCATTACACTGCTAGTCTGAATCGAGTGCTCTCGGAGATTGGTGCGGAGCCGATAACCGTCGGGTTAGAAGATGGTGACCGAGAGCGAGTGGAGGAATACGATCACGGACAGTCCTACAGGGGATTGGACTGCGTTCACGATGGCTGTGACGGTGTGCTGGAAGTACAAAATCCGCAAAGCAATATTCATATCCGGTGTAGCAATCATGATTCCTGCCCCCTTGATTACAGTCACATCGTGGTCGGCAAAGAGCCCATCCGGAAACAGCGACCGACCATTACCGTCTCCAATCTGTATATGGTCTACAGAAACCTCCTCTTGTCAGGTGGAGTTGATCGACTCCAAGATGTAGAATTCGTTGTATTAGACGAAGCGCACGTCAATACCAGCTACAAGGGCGGACATGTAAGTTATATCCTGCAGCTGCTGCAAGATGTTACCTCTCGCCGCGGAGAGAGCGCACAGATGGTATTCTCTTCTGCTACCATGGCCCAGCCAAAAGAATTTATCGCGAATTTGGCGGCTATCGACCCCAGCGAACTCACGTACATCAATTACGAGGACGCCATTGAATCAGCGGATGTAGAGACAGAGAAGCGACTCTTGATTCACCTGTACCTCCTCCCCACTCCTCGAAGAGCAGTTGAAACCCTGAATCAAGCGATTACTTTGATACTTGGACTGTGGTCTGAGAAGCACGGCTTCCGAGCGATCAATTTCATTGACAGTATTGGGGAGTTAAACAAGATGAAGAGTTTCGTAAAGGACACGATTCTCCACCCCGGCCGTCGTGCAGGTGCAGAAGTTATCGATCACCTCCATAGTGTTGAAGACCCCATCCCATCGAATAGCTATTCGTGGAGACCACTCTCTCCAGATTCATATCTAACGAGCCGAGCGGCAGGTCAAGACCGGATTCAGGATTTCAGGCAACTGTTCGCAACTCACCACGGAAACCTCAAGCCGTCCACGCGATCAACTGTTGAGGATCGGTTCAACGATGGGACGTATCGATATCTGTTTTCCACGTCTACCTTGGAAGTTGGTATTGACTTGTCAGGAATCGCAGCGGTCGTCCAGTATCAACTCCCGCCGACAGGCGAAGAGGGGGTGATTCAACGGGTCGGGCGCGCGGGTCGTGACCCATCGACCCAGCGAGTTGGGCTTGGGATTCTAATGTTTTCGCCAAACCCGGCGAGCCAGATGTACATGTACGATGAGAACTTAACTCGGAAGCTTCGAGACCCCAAATTCTTGGATACGGAACAAATTTCAAATACTCGCTCAATCAAGCTGCAACATGTTCTATCCTTAGTGATGTACTCTCGAGCACTTCGAGACAAGAAAACCTACCTGGAGGGGGATCAACGGCTTGAGAGCGAAAAAGATGTCTTGGTCGCATTACGAAATCTTTCCGGAGATTTAGACGGAATAGACACACTGAACGACCGGATTGGACTCCTCACCGATAAGGAGTTAGAAGACGGGGTTGAGAGGTTCCGCAACTACATCGATATGATTGTCGAAGGGCGAGAAAAAGAGGCAGACGCCAATGATACGGTTGAGCCAGATATAGTCATCTCCAGATCCCTACGAGCCTTCAACGAAACCTCGCATCTAAAGAAAGATCTTGTATCGTTACGAGCAGTACTGGAGTCGGAAAACGAGTTTACAGATGATTTAGATAGACGGTATTCTGAATTCGTGGATACAGTTGACGAGCTGACGGACATCTTGGCCGAACTCTCAGATTCGATTCATAGGGCCTGGACCGAGCGTGATGAAAGCCTACTAACTGAATGGTACGACAGCCATTACGAGGATTTTGTCGCGGCACGAGAAGCACTCCCGGCAAAAGACGATATCGAAGCGTTGCGGTTCCAGCACGTCCAGCCATGGATTAACGATGCCTACGGGTCACCAGCGAACTTCCATAATGAGACCGGTCATCGCATGAGCGATATCAGTGACGACTGGGGGGAAATTAGAACGAAACTCAGTGGAAACGGTCAAGAACAGAGCCCTGATGGGGTGCGGGATCTTTTAGCCGACCTAGACGATTCGTTACAGAGCCTCAAAAATATGGATTTAGAACGACTCTCCGCCTCAAAGTCTATCGACAACTTCCATCAAGCACTAGACAACCAAAACTATGGTCTCTCGATATTCGATGCGCTGAGTGAGATGTTACAAGGCCGCGCTCAGTTCTCACTACTCCTGGAACCCCCACGACCGAAATTCGAAATGAGGTTCGAATAATGAGTGACGATCAAACCACAGATGACCTAGATACGGCATCAGAGTCTTCAAACCGCTCAGGAATGCAGGCTTTGTACAGCTTCACGCCGTTCAGCCTGCAAAATACTAGCCCGTACGAATTACTTTTAACTCCAGTCTCGTATCTCCGGACAGATCGGTGGCTGAAGTCGGAATACAGATCTCAGTCCGTTCGTGACTCGTACAAAGTAACGAAGGAGACGTTTGAGAAGGATGTCGTCCATCCCCATTCTCTCCGTACAAAGACGTTTCGAGAAGAGGATGATGCCTCAATCGAATTCAAGCATCACAAATACAAGCAACGAAGTGCCTGGCAGTATCCTCCGATGTATGCCGAATTCAGCTATGAAGCACTAAATTCGGGATACAGCTGTCAGCTGGGGTGGGTCCTGACATCGTCGAACAAGCAGGAGTGTCCGATGCGTCAACACTGCCCTGACTTCACCGGCGGTAGTCGCTGTGACCACTACGAAGGACCATTCCAGTACGAACGCTTGTTCAAGATTTATCCGGGGATAGTACGTGGCTATCAGGATCCGACCTCCGGAAACTATGATTACGTCACTAGTATACGGGGTGATGCGGAGTCGCTGGCGAAACTGAGTTTCACTACAGCCGGTCAGGTAAACGCCTACATTAACGAGATCACGTTCGATTACAAGCCGAGTTACATGTTTGGCTCCCCATCACTCTACACACAGGAGGGGATCGGCTTCCGGATGGAGAACGTGAACGCTGTCCAGCTTTCGTTTGGAGACGAGTCGTTGCATGATATGTTACTTGATCTATTGGAGGAAAATGAAGCACTCCGCAACTGGATCGCGCTGAAGTACCACCTCTACGTAGACTTAGATTACGTTGACACTATCAAGCCAAAGGGTGGCTTCGACGCGTTTGAAGAGTTGCGTGACGCGGTTGAAGCTGGAATTCGTGGTGGTGAGGACGAGGAGAGGGATGAAGATACCGACCTAGACGCGCTGATTGAGGCGGTTGAGACCGTTGATTTCGAAACAGATGAGTTGGCGATGGAGTTTGCCGAGATTACGTTTATCCACACCATAGCACACGCGTTGCGTGATTGGTTGGTTAACACCTACGGGTGTGACCACGATCATATTGAGTACTATCTTGAACACCCAGAGTTAGAATTACAGGACATCCCAGCAGACAGCAAGCGCATCGTCTTCTTCGAGTCTGCGATTGGAGGATTCGGCTATCTGGATAGTCTCAAGCGAGACCTCCGTGACGAGGACTCAGAGACATCCTTTGAGTCCATTCTCGATTCGGTCCACTCATTCCTGGACGAACACCGCTCCCAAGTGCACGAGTCAAAATCCAAAGCGACCAACAAACTTGCACAATACGACACCGATGACGCGGAGCGAGTGGGAACTGGACTTGAGACACTGGAAGATATCAACATTTTCCCCCACCCGAAGGCGATTCGGCAAGGAATCCATCAGGTAAACGACTTGGGCAACCGATCCGAGCGCGAGCGTGCGCTTCTAGACGATATATTCCAGCACGTGCCGATATGTTGGGACGGATGTACGTTCTGCGTCGACGACGATGAGGACTGCTCGTTCCTTCCATTCGATCGCCCGTTCCTAATCAGTCGGGATCTGGCGTATCGCGGTACCGAATACCTGCTGGAAAAGATTCGTGAACCCGAAACGTCGGGGAAGTCCCTACCGAACGATTTCTACGGTATCCTCTACGACGCATTTCTTGAAGCAGAGAGTACGGTTATTTTGGTCGTTCCGAAAATCGATCTGCAGGTGTTGGAGGACGTCGCCAAATTCGCTCAGGATTCAAGGGTCCAAGCCCGGTTCGTCACTACTGAGGACGCCTTTGAAACGCTGGACGAGTATGAGACAAGTCGAGTTGAAGACATCCTGGCGGACACCTCATTAGTCAGCCTATCGAAACGCAGCGGGCCTCTTGATCCGCAGATTGTGATGGATGGTATCGTGAGCATCACCGGTGACCTTCCATTCAACTACGACCGTACAAGCGTTGACAGCTCAGATCTCACTATTCGGCATGATCATCAAGAAATTACTGAGGAGCTTGAGGGGATAGGAATCTCTGTTAACAATGACTGAATAACCTTTATTGCACCTGAAATTCGGGGAAATAACTCTAACATCGTCTAGAACGCGGATTTTCATTCGATCACTTATCAAAGTAGTTATTATACACACGTAGAAAACGGAAGCTGCAGGAGCCCGCAGCCGGCACAGTTGTGGTCACCTTGCGCGACTATCGTCGCTCTCCCCAACTTATCCGGCCGTAGCAGGGTGCCTGCTTACTCCACCCACGAACTCATAGCTCTGCGTGTGGACTGCGGTGAATGTTTTTAAGTCAGGATTACAAATTGGACGCTCGGAAAGGTAGGAAACTGCACTAAAAACGGAAGCGGACTGTGCATTCGCTTCTATAGTGGCCGCGATTATAGTAGTTTCCCTAGCCAGAGTGACTACTCTACCGTGGCCCTCGGGGGGTGACAGCCTCCTGGTGTCAACCAATCAGAATCCAACCCAGCACGCTATGAAACACCAAAATTCGCCGCTGTCAGTGCCAGGCGGTGCACAGATGAACAATGACAGACGACAACCAGAACGAGTGCAAGTCTCGTTCCAAGATCGAACAAGACGCGATCAACCACATCGACGATGGCGCTGACGTCATCGAACTCGTCGCCGGCCTCGATTTCAGCCCGTATCAAGATCAGGGCGACACCTACGACGAGTCTGACGATTCCTTCCCCTTCGACCCGATGGTACGGGCACTCTTCCTCAAAGACCTCATGGGGTACACGGGGGTTGAGCTCCATACTCGACTGACCGAGAATCCAGATGAGGCAGCAGCGCTCGGCTTCGACGAAGTGTCTTCCCGGACGACGCTCGACCGAACTCCAGGAAGACGGCTGAGCGATGAGTTCCGTATCCAGATCCAACACACCACTCATCGCATCCTCGAGTACGCCCACGAGCAGGACAATCCAATCGGCCTGAAATCCCTCGAGCCCGACGAGAAAGACGACGTCTCAGAGCGCACTGAGGACCGCCACATCAAAGAGAAGACCCTCGAAGTATCCGAGGAGCTTCGCGGACTATTGTACGGTGCTGTTGACCTAGACCGCCCAGAGTCCGGCAGACAGTATTCGACGAGCGGACTCCTCGGCCTGGAGAGCGTCATGAGTACCGAGGCGTGTGCGGCCGGACAAGGCAGCGAACTCTACAACAACGCCCCAAAGGGCGTGAGTGCCCCCGACGGGGAGACGCTGCTCCATTACCTTAAGCAACTGGACGTCGAGGAGGTCTGTGAGATAATCCAGGCCGGTGTCGATGTCCAGTTGAAATCCGCACGGCGGCACCTCGAGTTCACTCGCCCCGCCGAACTCGCGATCGACATGACGTACGTCGCCTACTACAGCAACGATCGAGAAGCTCTGAACTACGGCGAAGACGACGACCAAGTCGTGGTGATGGGGGCACCCCCCTCGAAAGGCTACGATTGGTGCATGAAGTTCGCGACCGCCGCAATCGTCGGCGACAACGTCCAATTCATGCTCGCAGTCCGTCCCCACACCAAGGGCCAAGGAATCGGCGAACTGGTCCGCGAGCTCATTGCAGCAGCCAGCGAACACGTGAGCGTCCAGCGAGTGTACGCTGACGCCGAATTCTACGCCGTCGACACAATCCGAGCGCTCCAAGCCGCTCGCACTGACTTCGTGATTCGTGTGCCTGCGAACGAGCGCGTCAAGCGGTGGATTCGGCGCGCGAATCACGACGTCTGGGTCAAGAAAAACAAAACCATCTACGGTCGCACCCCCGAGAAATCGAATGGGGCGGTACGGGCCACGCACGTGGGCGTGCCGAAGCGCACGAACCCGGAGAAGACCGTCGTGTTCGCCACCAACAGTGAGGTCGACGACGAGATAGCGCTCGACCGCCGAGAAACCAAACGCAAAATCAACCGTTATCGGCGTCATTGGGGCCTGGAGACGGGATATCGCTGCATCACGGACTTCTTCCCGTGGACGACCTCGAAGGAGTATCAAGTCCGGTTGTTCCATTTCGGGTTCGGCATGTTGGTCTACAACATGTGGCGGCTCGTCGACTTCCTCGTCCAACTGGACCTTGACTCTGAGCAGCGCAGTAAACCGCGACTGAAAGCAAAGCGATTCCAGAACCTCGTCGCCCGAATCCTCAGCATGTACGGCTACCCACTCACGCCCGGTCGGGTTCGCCCAGCGGCGAGTCACAACTAAACACAGATCCCCGCAATTCGTCCGCTCTCGCGGAAAAATTCGTTCTACACCGAACTATCGTTCGGCAGGCCGGCATGAGATCGTCATTGTAGCGCTTTCAAGCTCAAATCCCGGCCAGTTTTCAGCTACTCCCATGCACATTCGAAACCACTGCCCGGAGATTGTATATAGCGATATGAAGTTTATGTGTCGGCTAGGCGGTGCCGAGCGGTTTATACTCGGCTCGGTCGAACGACGGGGTATGTGCGGGCGGTACACCCTGTTCACGCCGGCGGAAGAACTGGCGGGTCGCTTCGGAACCGCCGTTCCGGACCTCGAACCACGGTACAACTGCGCGCCGGGGCAGGACCTCCCGGTCGTGACGGGGGAGGACCCGACGCGAATGCGGCGCCAGCGGTGGGGGTTGATCCCGTCGTGGGCCGACGAGGCGTCGACGGACCTCATCAACGCCCGCGCGGAGACGCTGACCGAGAAGCCGAGTTTCGCGGACGCCTTCGAGCGACGGCGGTGTCTCGTCCCGGCCGACGGGTTCTACGAGTGGGTGGATCGCTCGTCGGGGAAGCGACCGTACAGGGTCGCCTTCGAGGACGACCGCCCGTTCGCGATGGCGGGGATCCGGTCGCGCTGGGAGCCGCCATCCCGGCAGACCGGCCTCGGGGAGTTCGGAGACGGCGAGGTGGCCGGCGACCCCGAGCCGGTGGAGTCGTTCGCCGTCGTGACGACGGAACCCAACGACGTCGTTTCCGACCTCCACCACCGCATGGCGGTGATCCTCGATCCGGACGCGGAGTCGACGTGGCTTCACGGCTCCGTCGAGGAGGCCGCCGACCTGCTGGAGCCCCACCCCGCCGAGGAGATGACGGCCTACCCGGTCTCGACGCGCGTGAACGATCCGCAAACCGACACGGCCGAGCTGATCGAGCGCGCGGCGGAGTGAGTGTCGTGGTACCACCAAACACCCGTTCAAATTTTGATTTGTGATTCCAGTCCCATCTGTTGCCGAAAGATATGCCTATTTGCACAAATAACCGAAAGTTCGGGGTGGTATTGTGACCCCACGAATACAAATAAGGACAGTTATCTTCGTCAGTGGGACTACTTTGATTAGGGCGGCGAACCCAGGGGGTGTATGGGAGACGACGCCGTTCCGGTGAAGACGTACGTCCCGCCCTACCAGAAGGAACGCTGGGAGGAACACGCCGACAGACTCGGGATGAGTCAAAGCGAGTTCGTCCGGACGATGGTGCAGGCCGGCAGACGTGACTTCGAGGTTCCCGAGCCGCCGTCTCACGACGACGGCGGTGGAGCGGGGAGTTCGGGGCTCGAACCCCGGGTGAGAGAGGCACTCGACGCGGAGGACGGCCGTTCGTGGGACGACCTGCTCGAACGGGTGACCGAGGACGTCGAGGACCGCCTGGAGGAGACCCTCCAAGAGCTACAGGAGGAGAACGTCGTCCAGTACAGCGGGCGGGCCGGCGGCTACCGACTCGTGGAGGACTCGTGAGCGACGACGTCGACGACGCCGTGGGCTACTTCCTGCAGGATATGACCTTCCACGGCAAGACCGACCGCACGCGGGCGGCCTACGAGCGCGTCCTGCGGGACTTCGAGGCGTTTCTCGACGCCGACCGCGGCGTCGACGGGCCAGCGGAGGCGGCCCACAGGGACTGCATGGCGTGGATCCACGGGTTACGGGGGACCGTCGCGGAGAGTACCGTCGCCACCTACGCGGCCTATCTCCACCGGTTCTACGCCTACATGACCCAGGTCGGCGCCTTCGACAGCAACCCGATGACCCTCGTCGTCGAGGAGATGGACGAGCGCATCAACACCGATCCGACCCGTCGCGAGATATCCCTGCCCGAGATGCGGGAGTTCGTCGCGGGCGTCGCGCACCCGCTCGACCGTGCGCTGTTGCTCACCATGCTCAAGACGGGCATCCGGGTCGGCGAACTCTGCAATCTGGACCTCCGCGACCTCTCGATTCCGACGACCCGGGAGGAGCTGGGCGTCTCGATCCGACCGCAGCTCGACGGCCGCGGGGACGCCCTGTTCGTCGCCGCGGACCGGGCCGTCGGCGACGTGACCGACGGCGAGCGCCGGACGGCGGCCAACAAGCGCAAGCGCGCGACGGTGATCCCCGTCGACGGCGAACTCCGCCGGACGCTCGTCCGGTGGCTGGCCGTCCGCCCGGACCCCGTCTCCCGGGCCGAGCCGCTCTTTCTCAGCACCGCCGACAACTGGGGGCGGCGGGTGACGCCCCACATCGTCCACCACACCGTCGAAACCCACGCGAGCGACCGTGGCTGGCACCACGACGGCGGCGGAGCCGAGGAGAACGTCACGCCCCACTACTTCCGGCACTTCTTCACGACCCACCTTCGCGACCGGACGGGAGACCGTGGGATCGTCAAGTACCTCCGGGGCGACGTCGCGAGCGACGTCATCGACACCTACACCCACGACTGGGGCGACCGCGTCCGCCGAACCTACGCCGAACACATCTACGAACTGACCTGATCGCCGTCGCTCTCACCATATATAAATCGTATATCGCTATATCAAATAATCATCGCAGGAGTTGAGACTGGTCGTCTCAAATACGGTTCTCGAACTCCTTCGCGATGGACAGTAATTCACCTTCAGCAATTTCGTAGCTTTCACACCTAACACTCTTTACAGCGCATGGCGTACCTCCTTTCAACGATGTCCATCGACCGAGATATGTTCGAGAACACGAGCGAGGACGAGCTCGCGGATCTTTCGGTCCCTGATCAGGTTCTCGGGTTTCTCGCCGCCAACGAGGATCGGGCGTTCAAGGCGCGCGAAATTGCCTCTCAGATCGGCGTTGAGGAGGGGGCGGTGAGCACTGCACTCTCACGATTGAAGGATCGCGGTCTGGTCGAACACAAGGCGACGTACTGGGCGATAACCGACGACGCCGAGCGCCTCGAAGGATACAGCGGCTACGAACGGGCGACCGCACTGTTCAACGACCAACTCGGTACAGAGGATAAGGAGACGTGGCGCGAGCACGCACCGCAGAAGCCCCACCCGAGCGTCAAGGATGAACAGTGACCGACGAAGGGACACCGATCTTTGAGCGTGGCGATGTCGTCTACGGCGATGACCCGTTCAAAGGCGAAGAAGACGCTCGTCCCTGGCTTATCCTCTCGAACCACGAAGGCCGTCCGTTCTACGGCGAGCAGTATATCGCAGTAACACTAACGTCGAAGTCTTGGATGGATGGCCTCATCGCCATTCCTGAGGAGAGCTGGCTTCGTGGCGGGACACCGGACGAGAGTCGGATCGTCCCGTGGGGCGTCCAATCCATTGACCACGAGGATATCGACTTCTGGCAGGGGTGTCTTGCCGGAGATCTCGTTGACGAGACGGTTGCTGCACTCGTTGAGGAGCTTCAGTAGCATATACACCATATTCTCATTCAGGAAATGGCCAAGTGACGCAGCTATAGGGTAGCTTGCCTATCGTCCAACGAATCGTCGGTAGAACGTTGTCTGAACCCCGTACGCTAGGTACCCAGCCACGCCGAGCGCCAAGACAAGCGGGATAAGGGGCAAAATGAACGACGAAGTAAACCCGAATGGAGACACCCCGACTGTATTGAGTGCAACCATCCCGAGAGTCATCACCAGACTGATTGCGAGAAGAGATCCAATCAGGAGGACAATAAACTCTGCAGATCGATCCCCACCACGTTCCGTATCAGTCATCACATAGCCAGCAATCGCCCCGAGACACACGGCCAAGACGATTCCAGGGCCACCACTGAGGCTGTAGTTGGTCTGCGTCGCGGCGAGATATCCACCATACGTGATGAAGCCGATGAACCCGACCAGTAATCCAGCAAACGCCCCTTTGACTGCGCCCAGAAGTCGGGTCCGATGATGACGGTACCACTCGGTCTCGACTCGATAAGCAAGCAGGTACGACCCGACGAAGACCAAGACTGCTGTCAGAGTCGGTAGGACAAAATATGGCATCGAAAAACAGTTGATCTCCGAGGAGCCACTGGAACGCCATTGTTGGGACAATAGCGAGCGCCCAACCAGCAAGAAGCGACCCCACGAAGATGACACGGTTTCGATGTGCCGACGCTGATGTCGTCGCTCGACCACTCGTCACCCAGCGGTAGCCGCCGATGCCGCCGACGAGGAGGCCTAGTGGGGCTGCGAATTGAATCGACGTCACCCAACTCGGTGGCAAAAATGCCTCCGTCGTTGCATGGTAATAGTTTCCGAAGAGTCGGCCAAGTGTATCGAGAACGAACGTCTGGACTAAGCCCCATTGAAGTGCAGCTACGAGTGCTTGCTTTTGTGTGGAAGGAGCACCTCGGGAGGGCATATCTGGGAGTTCTTCTCTCGGTGATTAGAACGTGTTGGTGGTGGTATCCTACAGATGATGAACCGGCTCTCTGTACCGACCGGTTGGATGGATTCTTGAGTGCGTCGCTGGCAGTCTCTCGTAGTGACCACGGTCCGTAAGTCTCGCCGAGATGTCTTTCGACGATTGCTAAACGGCCTCACACTGATTGGCCAGTATACGATGCGACACCGCTGTACGAGCGAAGCTCTCTTGCCGGGCTGGAGTCTGATATTAGGGTAGTCTCGCAAACTTGGCTCAAGCATAATCGCCACGAGTCGGTGGAGAACTTCGTCTGTGCACTCCCGTTGGCGTATTTTGGATTCGCCACCCACGACCGCTACGTGGGGTCGACTCGCTACGAGATAGACACGCTCTTTCGCGTGTTCTTGCTGAAAGAGCTCCACGGGTGGGCCCACGAAACCGCACTGATCGAGTATCTCGAGTGTCGCCCGGTGCTCTGCGAGCAGTTGGGCTTGGAAAGTGTCCCGGACCAGTCGACGCTGTGGCGCAGCTGGCACAAACGATTCACCACCGACCTTCGCAGTACCGTCGAGACAGCTGCGCGGACCATCCTCATCAAGGCCCAAGACGCGGATGTCGCAGTCCCGCGGAACCCAGAACGCCATCTTCCATCTCGCGGTGACGAAGGGGACGAATCGGACCCGGACGATCAAGCTGTCCTCGACGAAGCGGCAACGACTACGGAGCACGTCAGTCGTATTGTCTTCCCGGCATTCTCACTGGATCGAGGTGAGGGCTGTGAGATTCACGAGAACGCTTACTGGGACCTGCAGACGTATCTCGGACTTCGTGAGCGCCTCGCGGCCAACGAGGGCGCTCGGAGTTTCACCTACGAGTCGACTCGTGAGCGGACACCGTTAGCCCATCGCGAGCAAGTTCGTGACCTCTCAATTGCGGAGACCCGAGAGATGTACCGACAGGCCGTCAGCAGGCTCCTGAGCGAAGTCGCGGAGACAGAGGAGCTCTTCCGAGCCGGAATTATCGCCATCGACATTACTGAAGCGGACCCGTTCACTGGCGATAGAACGGGCCACGAAGACGAAATCATCGGCACGAAGGAGAAAACTGACGAGTACGCCTACCAGTGGGCCACCGTCCAGTTAGTAGGGAATGCAGTGCCGATTGTGCTAGACGCACGGCCAGTTCGGAAGGGAGAGTCCCGCTTAGAAATCGTTGAGGACCTCTTGAATTCAGCCGAGGAGCTGGTTCACGTCGATAACGTACTGATGGACCGGAAGTTCGACAGCCAGCACGTCCTGGAGATGCTCAGCCAGCGCGGGCTATCGTACGTTGTTCCAAAGCGGATGCAGACCAGCGAGAAAGCGCAGGCCAAGCGGTTGCTCCAACGAGATCGGGATCGACACGAGACCGACCGGAAGCTCCACCTCGGGAAGAACGAATGGCACGAGACGACGCTGATCTACCGCCGGAAAGAGGACTCCAAGCAAGACGATCACCGACAATACTCGGTCTTTATGTCCAATCACGGTGGGAGTTCTCTGAGTGAGTATGGCTATCGCTGGGAGATCGAGAGCGGCTACAAATCGATCAAGCGATTCATAGCTGCGACGACGTCGAAGGATTTCGGACTCCGGTTCTTCTACTTCGCGTTTGCCTGTTTGTTGTACTCAATCTGGCGAGCGGTCGATTTGCTCGTGCAGGTTGAGTTGACCGGTGAGTACGAGCATTCGCCGATCGTAACAGCCGACAATACACTGACACTGCTGAAGAAGGAGACTGGAATCGGGTAGAGAGGCACTCGATCTGGGTTAGCGCGGCATCTGAGTGGCGACACTATCCGAGGTCTCGGAAATGCTCCGAATTAGTTTCTAATTCAACATAATCCCCGTTTGGAGAGGGATCTGCAGCAGGTTCCGCTCGTCGATTCAGCTGAAACTACGCATCACAGCCCCGCTAAGCCCACTGTAGTCTCAACTTCCAGTCATCGCGACCCCTCGGCTACCGGTTCGTAATCGGTCGGAAATCGAGTTCGCGGGAGGACCCCTCCTCACTCGCGATCCGTCCAGAAGTCGAACGACCGCCCGGGAGCGAAGGCGTCGAGGCCGACGGCCGTCTCCTCGCCCGTGTTCTCGACGCGGTGGGCCTCCCAGGGCTCCAAGTGGACCGAGTCCCACCGACCGAGGGTCGCCTCGTCGTCCTCGGTGTAGACCGTGAGTTCCCCCTGCAGAACCAGACAGACCTGTTCGTTCTCGTGGTCGTGCATCGGCGAGGAGTGGCCCGGCGGCTTCTCGAACCACTCGAAGCTGAACCGGTCGCTTCCGGCCATCGACACCCGCCGCCACCCCTCGTCCGGTTCGTACGTCTCCGCGCCGTCGAATGGGACGTGTCGCATGGCGCTCCCGTCGGTGTGACCGAGCTAAAGCCTTGGGAAGCGAGGCCGTGACCATATAAACCGCGCCGCCCCGACGTGGAGGTATGGAACGCGGGACACGGGCGGTGGAACGGTGACGGTGCAGTTGCCGAGTCAGATCGTCGTCGATCGATTCCTGCCGACCGCGCGGTCGATGCTCGCGTCGGCGCTCTCGGAACGCGGCTTCGCGCAGCGCGACATCGCCGATCGACTCGGGGTGTCGCAGGCGGCCGTGAGCGGGTATCTCGCCGGGGAGCGCGGCGAGGAGGAGCGCTTCGCGGAGCACCCGCGGATGCAGGCGACGGTCGAGCGCATCGCAGACGGCTTCGAGTCGGGGCGGATGGACGACTACGAGGCGCTGGCGGAACTCCTGGAACTCGTCCGGGAGTTCGAGGACCGCGGGCCGATCTGTGCGGTCCACGAGGAGGAGATGCCGGCGCTGGAGGGCATGGGGTGTGACCTGTGCGTGCGCGGCCGCGACCGCGCGGTACAGGCCGAACGGGACGTCCTCTCGAACGTCCGGCGCGCGGTGCGGACCTTCGCCAACGCCCCGGCCGTCGCCGCCCACGTGCCGAACGTGGGGACGAACGTGGCGATGGCGCTCCCCGAGGCGACCGACGAGACGGACGTGGCCGCGGTTCCCGGTCGCATCCACGCGATGCGCGGCGGCATCAACGTCCCCTCGAACCCGGAGTTCGGCGCCTCCCAGCACGTCGCGACGACGCTCCTCGCGGCGGCCGCCGCCGATCCCTCGATCCGCGGCGCGGTCAATCTGGCGACGAGCGACGACCTGCTCGCGGCCGCGCCGGAGGACGCCGTCGCGTTCGACGCGGACTACGAGGACCGACGGGACCGACTGGAGGCGCGCTTCGCGGACGGCGTCCCCCGGGTCGTCTACCACGAGGGCGCGTTCGGCATCGAACCGATCACCTACGTCCTCGGTGAGACGGCGGTCGAGGCCGTCGAGACGGCCACCGACCTGATCGCCCGGGCGAACCGGGAGGCATGAACCGTACGTCGCGATAGGAACTGCGGACCCGTGGTTGCGAACGACGGCGGTGACGGTGGATCCGGGCCGTCGGCCGGCAGTATGCCTGGCTTCGTGGTCCTTGGCCACGAGGACTTCGCCACCCTCGGACGAACACGGCGCGGACGCCTTCCAGAAGTTCCGCGCGGAGAACGGCCGGAAGTTCAAATTTAGCACGTTCCCGAAGGGCAGCGTCGCGTTCGTCCTGCTCCAGTACTGGCTGCGCGAGGAGCTTGGCGTCTCGCCGGATCTCGTGGAGATCGAGCCGATGGCCGGGCAGCCCCGTCAAGCGGTCGCTACTCTCCGGGAACGTCGACGGCACCGTCATCATGGAGCCGATTCCGACCGCCCTCGAAGCGAAGGGTGCCTCCCTTCGAGCGGCTCACGTGGGCGGGGTCGTTCATGTCCGGCTAGCCCGGCGGCATCACGTTCGTGCACGAGCGGCTCTGGAGCGACACTCCGGACCTCGCAAAGTCCGTCGTCGAACAGCACACCCGCGCCACCGAGACGGTTCGGCAGCAGCCGAAGGTCGCCGCGAAGGCCGTGAGCGAGGCCAAAGGCGACAAGCTTCCGACGACCTCCGAATTCGTTTCAGCAACACTCCGCAATTTCGAGGGGACTCAGTCTCCCTTAGAGTGCCGGCGTCCCACTATCGTGGACGGTACGTTCGGAATCGCCGTGCTGTCGCAGCTGGGGATGATAATATTTAATATTTCATTCGGCCTCCATTGTTATATGAGCGTGGTCAGCGTCTCGATGCCGGAGGAGTTGCTCGATCGAATCGACCAGTTCGCGGACGATCACGGCTATACTGGTCGCAGTGAAGTGATTCGTGAGGCGAGTCGCAACCTCCTCGGTGAGTTCGAGGATAAGAAACTCGAAGATCGGGACTTGATGGGCGTCGTCACCGTGGTTTTCGACTACGAGACGACGAGCGTCGAGGAGAAGATGATGCACCTCCGTCACGAACACGAGGACATCGTCGCTTCGAACTTCCACAGTCACGTCGGCGGCCATCATTGCATGGAACTGTTCGTTCTCGAAGGGTCGCTCGAGGAGATCTCGACGTTCGTCGGGAAGATCCGAGCCACGAAGGACACGCTCACGATCGACTACTCCGTGCTGCCCGTCGACGACTTCGGCCCGCTGGCCGATATGAACTGATACTGTTCTGCCCCTCTCGCCGGTTAGCAGCACCGGTGGTTCGACTCGCGCGCCGAAGACTCCGGGGCGATCTACGTCGCGGACGAACACGGCTCCGCCGGAGTACGACGACGTCCTGGGATTCATCGGAACCGTTCGAGGAACAGACGAGTCCGTTTCAGTCGAATACACGGTCGTACCCGTCGACGTCATGACCGCACGGATAAGCGAGCGATGGTGGAAACAACTTGCGTCGACGGAAGTCGACTCCCTTCTCTACCAAGACGCACATCCATCCTATGCCATAGTTATTATCTACTTCGTTCTAGTACAGTAGCTTTATTATAATTGCTATCAAAATTAGCAAACTGAAGATGGCACACATTCACCTCGGAGAAGGCTCGTTCCCGCTATGGGCGCTGGTACTCTGGACGCTGCTCGGCGTCGGACTGATCAGTACCGTCGTCTACCGGGTCCGGAAAGGCGGCATCGAGACACACCAGATCGCGCTCGCGGGCATCGGCGCGGCCGCGAGCTTCGCGATCTTCCAGTTGAACATCCCCGTGTGGGGTGGCATCCACATGAACCTCACCGGCCTCGTGGGGATTCTCGCTGGGCCGCTGCTCGGGGCGCTCATCGCACTCGTCGTCAACATCTTCTCGGCAGCGCTCGGCCACGGTGCGGTCGGCCTCCTCGGCGCGAATACGCTCGTCAACGCGAGCGAAGCCATCGTCGCCTACTACGCGTTCAAGACCCTGATGGGGATGGACTGGGACGTCTTCCCCGCCAGCGCGAGCGCCGCGACGCTCGGCCTTTCCGCAGGCGCGTTCCTGATGGGGGCGATCATCGTCGTCAGCGGCGTGAACGGGAGCGCGCTGCCGCGTGGTGACCTGACGATCGCCGTCGCTGGACTCGTCGGGCTCAACCTCGGCGTCGCCGTCATCGAGGGCCTCCTGACGGGCTTCATCGTTCAGTTCCTCGCGTCCGTCCGCCCCGACCTCGTCGGTCTCGTCGACCGTGACACCCAGGAGGAGCCGACCGGGGTGACGGCCTGATGCAGCGCTGGAAGCAGTACGGTGGCCTCCTCGGACTGTTCGCAGCCTTCCTCTCGGCCGGCTACTGGGGCTTCACCGCGACGGGCGGCGCACTGCCGTGGGCCAAACGCTCCGCGAACGCCCTCCAGCGCGGTGTGCAGGAGGGCGGCGGTTCGCTCGTCGACTTCGGCCGCGGTATCGTCGTCGCCGGACCCATTCGGAAGGGCGGGCTGATGCTCGAATTCGGCGCGCTCGTCCTCGTACTGGTTGTCCTCGGCATCGGACTGTACGTCTACGTCGACCGCTACGGCGGCTTCGAGGACGGAGAACGCTCGCCCCGATACCCGTGACGACACTCTCGAACCACGTTCCCGATCCGCGGCTCATCACGGCGTTCGCCGAGCGGCGAGACGGCCCGTTACACCGCGTCAACCCCTGGACGAAGGTCGGCGTCGTCGGCGCGCTCGTCCTCGCCGTCACGGTGTTCGACCGCCTCGCGCTCCTGGCCGGACTGTACGGAGCCGTACTGGTGGTCTACGGACTCGCGGGGCTGCCATACCGACGACTCGCTGGGTGGTACACGCTCCCGCTGCTGTTCATCGTCTCGGTCGCCGGGCCGCTGGCGTTCCTCGAACCGGGGACGCCGATCGGCGGCGCGCTCTCGACGCCGCTCGGTGAACTCTCGGTCACGTGGGCAGGGCTCGTGCTCTTCGGGGAGCTCAGCTGTCGGTCACTCACGGTCGTCACGTTCGCCCTGACGGCGTCGATGACGACCAAATACACCGACGTGGCGCACCTGCTCGGACGACTACTCCCACGGCCGATCGACCAGATCGCGCTGCTCACCTACCGGTTCACGTTCGTCATGATCGAGACGCTCGAGGACCTGGTGAAAGCCGCGCTCTCCCGCGGTGCGAACCTCTCGGAGTTCTGGTCGAACAAACGGCTGTACGCCAGAATCCTCGGCATGACGATGCTGTCGGCGATCGAGCAGTCAGAACGACTCGTCAAGTCGATGGAAGCCCGTGGCTACAACGGCGACATCACGCTGTACGGCGACGTCTCGCGGCCACCGATCCACGAACTGGCCGTCGTCGCCGGCTCGTACGTTGCCGTCGTCGGCTACGCAGCGGTCGCGGTCTACGGGGTGGGACTGTGAGTCGAGACGAGTCACCGCTGGTCGATCTCCAGTGTCAGGCCCACACCTACCCCGACGGGACCGTCGGCATGCACGACGTCGACTTCTCGGTGTCTCCCGACGAAGTCGTCGCACTCGTCGGCGGCAACGGCGCCGGGAAGTCGACGCTCCTCGAACACCTGAACGCGACGCTCGTTCCCGACGACGGCGAACTCGTCGTCGACGGCACGCCGATCACCGAAGACAACGAGGCACACGCACGGAGGGAGGTCGGCTTCGTCTTCCAGGACGCCGATACGCAACTCGTCGCGCCCACGGTCCTCGACGACGTGATGTTCGGCCTCCGGAACGACGGCGTCCCCGGTGACGAAGCGAGAGCGCGCGCTCGCGAGGCGCTCGCGACCGTCGACGCGAGCCACCTCGAAGACCGCATTCCGCACTACCTGAGCGGTGGCGAGAAGCGCCTCGTCGGCCTCGCCGGTGTACTCGTCCTCGAACCGAGCGTGATCGTGCTGGACGAACCACTCGCGGGGCTCGACCCCGAGCGGTCCCGACTGGTCGCCGACCGAATCCAGCGGATTCACGAGGACGGTATCAGCGTCGTCCTGTCGACGCACGACCTCGAATTTGCCGCCGAGGTCGCAGACCGCGTCTGCGTGATGGCCGACGGCAACGTCGTTGGAAGCGGAACGCCCCGGGAGGTGTTCTACGACGACGCGCTGTTGGCGGACGCGAACCTCCACCCACCGGGTGCGGTTCGTGTGGCTCGCGATGCAGGGTTGGAGGCGACCGCACGGCCGGTGACGGAAGCGGATCTCGTGTCGCTGCTCGGGGAAGCCAACGATCTGGAACTCACACAGACACCCGCTCCGGATGGGCGCGGACACGACTGAGAGGCTTCCTCGGTATCTCGCGCCGCTTCCTCGGCGGATCGAGGCCGCGCCTTGCGGTACGCGCGGGTGATCGTGCCGGCGTTTTTCGGCCGTATCACGCTCGGCCGCTGGACGCCGTACGTCCTGGCAGTGTTCGCGGAGGCGTTTCTCGCGACGGTCGGGCGACTCTCGTCGCCGTGATCCGGTACGGAGTCGAGGACCTCGTCGGCTACTTCGTCCCGATCGTCGGGACACCACATCACACCCTGTTGCCGGGCGAACCGATCGTGAACGGACCCGTCCAGCACGTCTCCCCAGCACACGAGATCGGGACCGAGGGAGCTGGTGCGCTCACGATACCGGCGACACCGAGTGCAGTTCTGACTCGTCGGGAGAAACGGAGTAACCGACGGAGAGGCGCTTCAGCGGCCGGCAGCCAGTACCCGTCCAAGTCCTAGCGCGAGTGTGAGCGTGAGCAGAGTACCGAGGAGTGCGCCACCGAGTGTCCCAACGTGTGGTCCCAGTCCCGGTAGTGCGTATCCCGAAAGGAGGCTAAGTCCCGTCGGGACGGCGTCGGAGGCCACACCGGCGAGTGCAGCGGCGTTCTCCATCGGCTCTGCGTACCCGGTCCGCGCGGATGCCCATGCGAATGCCGGTGCGAGCACCACGAGCCCGAGGACCCCGGCAAGCGAGCGTCGTTGCCACGGTGTCCGGGCAAACGATCGGGCGCTCATACGCGAACCCCCTCCGGCTGGAGCCGTTCGGATTCGACGCCGGCGCGATCGAGAAGCCGCACGCCTGCGAGGGTGAGTACACCCTCACCGATGCCGAGGAGGAAGTGACCGCCAGTCATGACGGCGACGACCGCGAGGAACTCACCGGTGAAGCCCGGTGAGACGCCGAGTTGGAGCCCGGCAGATGCAGCGGCGGCGGTGATCCCGATCCATCCGCTGGCCACGATCGCTAGCGGTTCGTTGCGGTCTGCGAGTGCCGCGTAGACTGCGTACCCGACGTACGCCTGGACGATCGCCATGTTCCAGATGTTCGCTCCGAGTGCGAGCGCACCGCCGTCACCGAAGACGAGCGCCTGAACGGCAACGACGAGAGCGACGGCGAGTGCCCCCAAGTGGGGGCCGAGTACGACCGCGGCGAACGCACCGCCGACGAAGTGCGCACTCGTCCCGCCAGGGATGGGCCAGTTGAGCATCTGTGCGGCGAACACTGCCGCCGCGACGATCGCGAACAGCTGAATCCGATACTCGGTCAGCGAGTCACGTGTCCGCATTGCGGCGACGGCCAATACCGCACCGGTGAGCAGGACGAACGTGCCTGCCATCCACGGGTGTAAGAAGCCATCCGGTGTGTGCATCGATTTCTGATTCCGCAGGTCGCGACATATGGCTTCCGAAATAAAGTATAAACGTCCAACTATAGTCGGTAGCTATTCGGACAGCCAACCAAGTACCATCCGTTGCGCACGGACTTCGACGTCCCGGCCTGTCGAACAAGTGTGACCTCGTCCCGGAGGACTGATTCGCCGAGATGGAAGCCGTACCCGAGACACTCCCGCCAGGAGCGACGGTCATCCGAACGGAACGCGGCGCCGTCGACCCCGAGGAGCCTCCGAAGGGGACCGCTCCGGGATCGACGATCGTCCTCGAAGTGACCATCGTACGAGAGGGGCGACCGGGAGCCCTGACGTACGAGGACGCCCAGGCCGGAGGGTCACCGAATCTCGAAGCAGACGGGGAGCGGACCCACGACGTGACGTGGGACGACGATACCGCCGTGCCCCATCGGTTCGAGAGAGTCGATCAAGACGGGTGGGGAGGATCGTCCGCCGGCAGACGGGCTCCGTGCCGCGGTGGCGACGCGAAGCGTGTCACTCAGGCGGTGACGCCGAGCGTTTCTAGTTCCTCCGTGGAGTATTCAGCGCGAAGTTCTTCCGTCGAGTGTTCCTCGATAACCTCCGCTCGCTCTTCGTCACTCATCTCGGTCAGGTCGCCGAAGCAGTGACACATTGCAACCGTACCTGGGTTCCAGAGCTACTAAATTCCTGTCAGCACGTTTCTGGGGAGTTGTGTAATATGGAGTGTGAGATAGTAACTATTGGTAATTTTATCTACGAATTAATATTCGTCGAACGGTATCGGCCGAGATGACGACCGTGAAGTCACCCGTCGAGTCGACGCTGGGGGTCCCGGTGAGACCGGAAGTCCCACGTCGCCCGTTTCGGGTGGTGGTGGACTCGGCGCGGGGCGAGCGTCAGGTCGTCGCGGAGCGGTGACGAAGCGTGGTTTCGATGCCGCCGACGAGCCCGGCGACGGCGACGATCCCGATCCAGAGGAGGACGTACCAGCCGAACGGGGTTGGATCGACGGGGGTCGCACTGGTCCGGTGTGTCCGCCAGGTCAGCCCCGTCGACAGCGTGAGGAGGCTGCCGACGAGGAGGGGTGGGGAAACCGTGTCGAATCTGACGTACAGTATCCCGGGGACACTACCGAGAAGCACCATCCCGAGGACGACGTAGCCGACGTACAGCGGTTCGGTGGCGGCCGTGGCGAGTAGATCCTCGAATCCGAAATAGGTCCACAGCAGCGCGGCGATACCGGCGTGGACGATGCCAGCAGTCCCACCGACCGTGAGCGGGGACGGGATCGTATCGAGGTGGAGGGACGGCGTCATACGTGCGTCGGTGGTGTTATCTCAACGGCAAGAATCTTGCTCCGATCTACCGGCCCGAGCAGAAGGCTTTTCTCCGAACGTGAGCCATCAGTCACCCATGTCCGAGCCCTCCACGTCCGGATCGGCGTCGACCCCGTACGACATCTCCACCGTCGATCTCGACGACGATCGCTACGAGGTCACGCAGTCGGCGATCCGGAACAAGTACGTCGTCCGCGACAGCGCCGGCAACGTCGTCCTGCGCGGGAAGCAGAAGCTGTTCAAGATGAAAGAGGAGTTCCCGTTCGTGAACGGGAACGACGAGGACGCGTTCACGGTGAAAGCCGGCGGCATCATGGACGTGGCAGGGAACTACGCGATCACGGACGCGAAAACCGGCGAGGAGGTCGTCGTCCTCGACGAGGACTTTTCGCTGTTCGTGGAGAACTGGACGATCCGTGACCCCGACACGGGAGAGTCGCTGGCGACGATCCGATCGAAGAGCAAACCCCTTGCGGCGCTCCGGCATCTCGTCTCCGTCGCGAACCTCATCCCGAACAAGTACGAGATATTCGACGCCGACGGCGCTCACGTCGGCGACATCGAGGGGCAGTTCTCGTTGCGGGACACCTACACGGTCAGCATCGACGACGCCAGCACGGTCCCGAAAGAGGCGGTGGTCGCCGCCGCGTGCATCCTCGACGCTCTCGAAAACCAGTGAGCTACCGTCCCGTACGCTGTGGTCCCCCTCCCGTTCGTTGAGGGGGGGACGCGACCGGTCCCAACTACCTCGCGGTCGCAACCTCGTGTCACGGTCGGGACTCGACCCGGCGATAGATTTCGACTCGCCGCGAACTGTACTCGACGCCGTCCGTGACGAGCAGAATACGGGAACCGGCCGCCGAATAGAGCGCGACGGCGAGCAATCCTGCTGTGTCCACCACGCTGCCGTGACCGACGACGAACGGGCGTCGGGAGGGCATCCTCCGGACCGTCTTCCCCAGGAGTTCGGTGTTACCGCCCCGGAACGTCATCGGATCTGCGACGACTGGCCCCGATGTTACCCAACCGGGTACACAGGGAGCCGGAGGGTAAGCCCACCACCTCGTTGGGATAGAGCGTCTGGACCGTCACGCCTCCGCTGTGAGTGATCAGTACGACGAGCGCCCACCAGGCGGGGTCGGTGGGCTCGGACAGCGACCAGTCGTGCTGGACCTGGCCGCCGCCCCCCGTAGACACCGAAATGGAGTATGCACCGGTCGTGCGAGTCACCCTCGGTTGCACAGTCAGTGGGAGCGAAGTCCGGTAGTCCCGATCCAGTACGACCTCCCCAGCGGCGTCGGAGATACGGACGTCGACCTCGTGACCGCTCTGATCCGGCTGGTCGTAGTTCGGCGGCGTCTCGAAATCGTAGATCTGGAACCGTGCCGACGATCTCTCCCCCTCACCGGAGCCGGTGACGATCGGCTCCGCACACCGGTAGGCGTCGAACGGAATCCGCCGGTGGACGTCCGAGCCGACGAAGTGGGCGACGCTGGCGGCATTTCGGCGCGCGCGACGCGACGCGCCGTCCGGGTCGTAGTACTGTGCGGAGCCACGACACGTCGACAGCAGGTAATAGCCCGCGTCAGTCGCGTACACGACGGCAGCGTCCGTGGGCTCGACGGTGATCTCGGTGGCGGGTTGGGCGGTTCCGAACCCGCCGACGAGTTCGTTGTAGACGTACCGTCGTTCGTGCGCCTCGACGAACGAGCGCGCCGCCGCCTCGTTCGAGACGCCGTCCGGGGTCGGCAGCGGCTTCTCCTCGGTGAGGGTGTGCACCTCCGGTGGCGGCGTTGGCTCGGGCGTGGGGCTCGGATCTCGAACGGGACCGGAGGTCGTCGAACACCCGGACAGCACTCCGGATCCACACGCGACCGCTGCGAGGAAGTCACGGCGTCTCATCGGTACCACGTGCCGGGCTGCTGTTGAGAGCGACACGGTCTGGAGGGCATGGAAGGGTGTATGTGGATCGGACTGCATAGAACTGTTCACGAGACGGTCGTTCTGCGCCGTAACGCTGGTCGAATAGGGTGATGCGTTCCCAACTTACGGGACGTTCGATCCGATCATCCAGGCGACTCCGTTCGTCACACGACAGCACGAGCGGAGACCGGCGACGACGAAACGGCCGTTTCCGAACCGGATCCGGTTCGGAGAGAACAGGGGTATAACTGCGGGATCCCGGACCCCACTCGTACTACGGGGAGTATATCCGTTCTGCACTGACCGACCCCGAAGGCTGAACGGGCGTGCAACCGCTCGCTGACGCTCCGTCACGCTTCGCGCCTCACGGACTCGGCAGGTCGTTCAGGACGCGTTTTATCTACCCCCAGACATTCCGTCCCTCCTTGCATACCACCGTCGCACGATGGTCCCCCATCTCGACGCGGCCCGCACACGATCGGCTGCCGCGGTAGTCGGTGGCACGATCTGGACGTTCGTTCCGGCGCTTTTCGTCACCGTCCCGTGGTTCGTCGATGTCGCGATCATCGTTCCCCCGTGTCTCGCTCTCGGGGTTCTGGAGGTACGATCCAGATACGGACGCGTGCTGGGTCGGTCCGGAGCCACCGGAACGCGACTCCTGGGCGCCGGACTGATCGGTGGCTTTCTCGCCCTGTTCGCGAACGCGATCTATCCGGACGCCCTGTTCAAGCTTCTGGTCGTCGGACTACCGTTATTCGTCGGTGGGATCTGCGTCGCACTCGGCACGCTCCTTCTCGCGTATCGTCTGTGGCACCTCTCGCTCGTTTCGACGCCCCTCGCGGCGATCTGGGGCCTGGCCGTACCCGCGAGTCTCGCACTCAACGCAGCCATCACCCCGCACACGAACGCCGGCATCGGGCTGTACGGACTCGCCTGGATCATCGTCGGCGTCCACCTCTGGCGCACGACCGGAGACGTACTGACGGTCGACGAACGAGGTCGCCCGCGTGCGGCGTGCGTCACGTGGGACGTCACCGTCGTCACTGCGGGACTCGGTGGCGCGGCGTTGAGTATCGTCGGGGCCGGAGGGTTCGTCCCGCTTGGACCGATCACGGGGATCGCGTTCGTCGGACTGACACCGCCGTTCGATGCGTTTCACCTCGTGACGGGACTGTGTGGACTCGGTACTGTCGCAGTTCGGCGCCCGCGGTACGCGACCCTGTACGATCGGTACGCGGGACTCGGGTATCTCGTGCTCGCACTCGTACTACTCGGACAGGTACTCACTCCGTATCGACTCGTCACGGCCCACTGGTCACTGCTGTTTCTC
Organism: Haloplanus sp. GDY1; assembly: GCF_023703775.1. NCBI lineage: Archaea > Methanobacteriati > Methanobacteriota > Halobacteria > Halobacteriales > Haloferacaceae > Haloplanus > Haloplanus halophilus. The sequence goes on from NZ_CP098514.1 coordinate 1,007,940, forward strand.
CACTTCCCGATCGGGATACTGTTGACTGTCGCGGGGTTCGCGGGCTCTTCTCGGAGTGAGTGATCGCTCGTCCACCAGCCGACGGATCCCGAGCTACTGCATCGACTTCGCGTCGCCGTCGATCGAGGACTGCACGAGCGGGAGAGACAGGAGATCGTTCCGGAACGCAACGATCACGGCGAGGCTCGACAGACACGCCAGACCGGTCGCGAAGACCACCACACCGGGCGAGAGCATCTCGATGGGTGTCCCCGCGAACGTCCGGGACGGGGGCGACCCGTTCGACCCGAGGAGCCGCTGAACGACGACTGCCACGCCCGCGAGGAGACCGGCTCCGCCGGTGAGTTCGGACAGGAGTTCCACGACGGTCTTCCGGTCGTCGTCGTCCCCGGCGACGATCACGAGCGGCGACCCAGACACGGCGTAGACGTCCATCTCTCTCCCCTTTTCCGAGTAGACCGTGTCGACCACGTCGACGACGCCCGCCTCGTGGAGGCGATTCAGGTGGTAGTGGACGTTCTGGAGGGTGGTGTCGACGTCGTCGGCGACGTCGTTCGCCGTGACCGGTCCGTCCTGCAGAACCGAGACGATATCCTGCGCCGTCCCCGAAGAGAGCGCTTCGAGGGCATCGTCGGCACACTCGGTGCCGAATTCGAGTACGCGAGCCGTGGACTCGTCGTCGTCCGGGGCGTCCGGGGCCGTCGGAAAGTATGACATCGGTCGTGGGGACGGTGTACAGTCGTCGCATAATAGCTTGTTGACGTATCGTCGGTTAAGCGCCCGTTCTACGTCGGGAGTGGCGGTGAAATGCGGTCCCCGCGATCAAGACCGCTCCCGTAAGTAGGTGATCGTCCTTCCGAGCATCTACTAACCAGCCGCTACCCATTCGGTCCCACCGACACTGATCGGTCGCGTCGTACGCACCGTCGATCGAAGCCTCCGGCCTCACAGCAGCCGTTTCGTCGCGATCGTCACCGCTATCTCGGGGGCAAACGACCGCCACCCGTCAGTGTCGTCCCTCGTGTACTCGAATATCGGCGGCTCGAACTCGCCACGAACGTAGGCGGTGCCCGCCTCACGAATCCCGTCACCGTGCAGTTCGTACGTTTCGCTAACCGTCTCTCCGGGGTCGAGGGTCCGGACGAGGTGCGTCGAATCGGTCCCGTAGTTCCGCCGACTCTCGATGTCGGCGTGGTCACTGGCTTCGTACTGCTCCGTCCAGAGCAGCGTTCCCGCCGGACCCTCGGTGTCGAGCGAGTCGACGAGTTTCAGGAGTCCGAACGGCCACACGCCCGTATTCCGCACGCGGAGTGGTCGATCCTCCCGGGTTGTTAGCTCGAAGTCGAGCAGCGCTGGGTGTTCGATGACGGCATCGGGATCCGCGATCGTCACGTCGAACTCGACCGGTGCCGATGACGTCACCTCGACGTCCGTGATCGTGTACTCCGACGCACCCAGACAGCCTGCGAGGCTCGCCATCGACGTGCCGGCCGCGGCGAGCAGGGCACGTCGCCTCATCGGTCCCCCTCCGCGGTTCGTTCGGCCGCGGTGGTCGCCTCGTCGGTTATCGAGACGAATATCTCCTCGATCGAGGCGTCCCCCTCGACGTCGGCCCGGGTCCTGAGTTCGTCGACGGTTCCCTGCGCGACGAGACGACCACGGTGGAGGATCCCGACCCGGTCACAGACGAGTGCCACCTGTCCGAGGACGTGGCTGGAGAAGAAGACGGCCGCGCCGCGGTCGTTCTCCTCGTGGACGATCTCGCGGACCGTCCTGACCCCGTGGGGATCGAGCCCCGTGAACGGTTCGTCGAGGACGAGCAGGTCCGGCTCGCCGACGAGCGCCATCGCGAGTGCTAGCCGTTGCTCCATCCCCTGCGAGAACGTCGCGACGTCTCGGTCGATCACGTCGCCGAGTCCGACGCGGGCCAACAGCCGCTCGGGAGCGTCACTCGACCGCTTCGTATCGATGACGAGCTCGAGGTGTTGTCGTGCAGTGTGACCGTCGTAGAGACCGTACCGATCGGGGAGGATTCCCAGTCGGTCGTGTACCTCGACGACGTCGGCTTGCGGATCACCGTCGAGAACGCGAACGGATCCCTCCGTGGGACGGACGTAATCCATGAGCATCCCGATCGTCGTCGACTTTCCCGCACCGTTGGGACCGAGAAAGCCGTAGATCTCGTCGCGGGTGACCGTGAGATCGAGGTCGTCCACTGCGACCGTCGATCCGTATCGCTTCGTGAGTCCGTCGGTTTCGATGATGGCCTCGGTCATACCAGATCCCCCCGAGAGAAGGCGAACCGAGCGAGTCCGAGCGGGACGACCAGCCACGCGAGAAGAACGAGAGCGCCGACGGACTCGTGGAGATAGACTGGAACCGTGCCGGACTGGAACGTCGATTCGACGACCAGGGCGTTCGTCGACACCTGTGGCTGGAGTTCCGTGAGGACGGTCCTGTACGTGCTCGCGGAGTTACCCACGCCGAGCACCCAGTTCGAGACGACGTGGTACGCACCACCGGGGGAGAGCCGGTGCAGGAAGAAGAGCGGTCCCGACGCCGGGGGATCGAACGGATTGACGGACGTCCCCGTCAGTTGCGAGAAGACCGCCGTCGCGATCTGTGACCAGAACACGATGAACGGCAGGAACACCAGCCCGAACACAGCACCAGCGGCCGTGACCGTCCGCTCGGTGACGGCGGAGATGGACACGGCGATCGAGACGAGCACGCAGACGTAGACGAGCGTCACGATGACGACCCCGAGAAATAGGAGGGGATCGAACACGCCGTGATCGACCAGTCCGATGCCGGCCAGAACGAGAAAGGAGAGGGTGACGGGGCCAGCGATACCGGCCGTGCGGCCGACGACCTTCCCGAGGAGGACCTCCGTTCGCGTGAGTGGGAGTCCGAGGACGAACTTGACACTGCCCGAGGTCCGTTCGCCCACGACCGATCGATAGCTCAGCAGCAACACGCCGAGCGGGAGTAGTGCCGTTCCGGCGAGTTGTACGTATCCGGCCGTGATGTTCGCCCCGAGGCCGTCCCAGCCGACGTAACTCGGCCGATAGCCCCAGGGCACGAGGAGGGCAACCAGAATCCAGACACCTTTCGACGTCGCAACCGTTCGGGCTTCCTTGCGGGCGAGCGGGGACCAACGCATCGGGTCGTCCAACTCGGTTCAACTGATTATATCTTGTCGAATCGATCACGGTCGCTACGGACGGTACGTCGCCGGAAAATCGGCGATACTGTCGGGCGGCGGTTTAGCCCCCCTTCCTCGTCGGCGGGTTCTCGATCTGCATTGGCTTTTCAGCAGGGTGTCGTAGGACCGTTCGCACACTGGTGACCACGGATCTCGAAACGATAGGTGCCGCGTGGAGAACTAACACTCTTCGGCCGGTTCGAACTCGAATCCCGACGTTTCTTGCTCGTGGAGCGTGTACCGGACGCCGATACAGGGCTCACGTACGTCGGCAGCAGCAACTTCTGAGGGGTGAAGGTGCGCCACTTGGTCCTCGATATCGAAGTATAGCGAGTACCGGCCTGGCTCGTCGACGGGGTCGTCCACGCGAACCGACGCTCGGTCGGGGCTGGTACCGAGTTGGTAGTTCTCTCGAAAGACCTCCTTGCCGTTCCGTACGATGAACACCTCAATAGCGAGGGCTTCGTTGCGGTCATTGTCGAGTCGAATCCAGGCGATTTGCTTCTTCGGCGGCCCCGTCAGTCCGAGACACCCACTCGACAGAGTACCGGCACAGAGACCGAGCCAAGTACGCCGGTTCATGTGGTATTTCGACTCTTGCAGGATAAAAATGACCGGATAAGTAAAACAGGGACTGCACGCTCACTGCAGGTGTTTCACTATGGACTGCTCGGGACACCACCCCGTGAAGCGTCGTATGACTCCCCCCGTTTTCATAGCACCTACCGGAGGGCGTGGTGGTGTGTCCCTCGTGTCCGCTACGGTGACAGCTCCTCACGGGGAATCAGTCGCGTAGAAGGCGTATCGATGGCGGTCCCATCGTCCCACGGTTACTGCCCGTTCACACCGGTATCGACTGGACGGGGCTCGGCGCCTCGATGACTGTCACAAGGGAGTCGGGGAGCGGTACGGGGTCCTCCCGAACCGCCGGGAGGTCGTCGGAGGTCACAGCCGTGGCGTCGTCGACGGTAGACGCAGGGCTCCCGGCGGAACTGCCGGAAGCTACTCACTCCCCCTCGGATCGTCCCGGAACAGCAATCCAGTGGCCATCAGCCGTCGGACGATCGCAACGAGACCGTTGTCGAACCCACGGCCGAACACGCCCTGTTCGTGTTCACGGCTGTCCCCCCCGGATTCGACGAACGAACTCACCAGGATCGCCTCGCGGTCAGCCAGCAGCAGCCGACTGATCTCCGTGTCGTCGCTCGGGAGCGGCGACCGACTCAGCCAGTCCAATCCCGACACGAACACCTCGGCCCCCGGGAGGGCGTCCCGAATCTCGGCGTGGAGATCCTCGTCGACCGCCCCGACGATGACGTCCACACCACGTTCCCCGGCCGTGCGCAACTGGTCCGCCAACTGATCGGTGAAGATACTTTCGTGCCCGATCACGAGCATCAACTCCTCCGTCGCGCCCTCGATCAGTTGTTGTGTCCGGCTCGTGATGCCTTGATTGCCCGAGAGAGACCACACCTCGTGAGTCGCGTCCGTCGTCCGTTCGTCGTCAGTCGGATCGAGTCCGCTCAGCGCGCTCCGGAGGGATTTCGTGCGTTCGATGTACTCCGACTGGAGCGTGTTGACCGCCTCGTCGATCGTGACGGCGCGAAACACCTTCGGATTCGAGTGCTGTGTCTCGACGAGCCCTTTCGATTCCAACACGCGAATCGCGTCGTAGACGCGCGTCCGGGGCACGTCGGAGGTCTCGCTGATGTCCTTGGCCGTCCCGCGCTCGCGGCGTGCGAGCGCCACGAACGACCTCGCCTCGTACTCTTTGAGCCCGAGTTCTTGGAGCAGTTCGATCGCCTGGTCTTGGTTCGAAATATTGTCCATTGGTCCCAACCTCGACGACTGCTGATCCATTCGTGTCCTGGCTGTTTAATACGTCGCACCGAAGTCACTCACACGGTCACAGGGGCACGCAGAATCAGAGGGCTTCGGCCCCGGCAAGACCAGCACTGACGATCTATTCACTCGCTTAATCACAATACTTCTTTGTGCGAGTAGCACGGAGGGTAGCGTGACGTGTAGTCGCAGAACCGGTCCCAACCCCTCTATCACTACACAAACACCACCGACGGTGGTTTCACGATCGGTGGGGATTCGATGTCCGGCGACCCATCAGACCAAGCACGGTCCACAGCCGTCGAGCAATTGAAAGCCCTCGGGCTCAGTACCTACGCCGCCCGAACGTTCGTCGCGCTCGTCAGCCTCGGCGAAGCGACAGCACAGGACGTGAGCGAGGTCGCCGACGTCCCTCGAACACGCGTCTACGACGCCGCCGAGGAACTCCAACAACGCGGCCTCGTCGACGTGAAACGATCGAGTCCCAAGCGATATTGGGCGATTTCGACGGAGACGACCGGCCGGCATTTCGAACAGGAATACGCGCACCGCGTGACGGCGCTGACGGACGCACTCGACGCGATCGAGACCACCGATCGCACCACAGAACAGCGGGGCGTCTGGACGGTGACCGGCCGGGATACCGTGACCGAGCGCGTGGTGGATTTCGTCTCGGCTGCCGACGAGGAGGTCGTCTATATGACCGTCGAGGAGTTGCTCACCGAGGAGGTCACTGACAGCCTATCGCGCGCAAGCGAGCGTGGCGTGTCGATCCGCCTCGCGGAGATGTCGGAATCGACCCAGGATCGTTTCGAACGGGAAGTACCCGGTGCACAACGGTTCGAGTCGCTGTGGGACTGGTCGGAGACACCCGCCGGACGCCTGCTTACGGTCGACCAGGAGCGGACACTCGTGAGCGTCCTCGTCGACGGGGACGGTGACCACCCGCCCGAACCGCGCGACGAAACCGCCATCTGGGGCTCGGGTCCATCGAACAGTCTGGTCGTCGTCCTGAAAGTAATGTTCACCTGGCAGCTCGACGAGAGTCGAGGCGAGGACTCAGTACAGTGACCCGGAGTCTCACAACAGCTCTGCACCGGTAGGCGGCGCATCACTGCTCGAGGACTCGAGTGACGAGGTTCCCAGCGGCACGCTCGGTGAAGGGAGACGGGTGTCTACGGAGCGGGAGTCACGAACTGAATCGAGCGGGGGACCGGAGCGACGTACCGCTCGGAGGCAGACGCCGGGGAGTGCTAGCCGGACTGATCCATCGACGTCTGTGATCGATTGCTGGCGATCACTTCAAGCAGGGAGAACACGGTCTGGAACTCCTGTCCGCGGTGCACGACCCTCTGGGACGCATCGTAGGTGATCACGCCCGCCTCGGCTAACATTGGCAGGTGGACGTGGTGGAGTGAGACGACCCTGTCGTCGTGGGTTCGGTTGTCCGTCCGTGTCGCCTCTGCGTCCCCGAGATGCGTCGCGAGTTGGTCGACGGTCGTTGGGTCGGGGCTTTCGGCAATCCGGCGGAGGATCCGCCGTCGTTGCTGTTTGGCCAGCAGTCGGAGTGCGGTCTCGGTCGATATCTCCCGTTGTAAGTCGCTCATAGGTGACCCACTGTGTCCAGTCGCGACGGCGCTCGCGCGAACACGGACTAGATATCTCACGGACGTAGCGGAAACCCGTATCGGTAACCCGAATCCTCAAACCACGTGGGCGAGTCGCCGGGCGAACGGGACAGTCGGTCCGAAGCCGCGGGCGGTGCGAAGCCGAGTCCCGACTTCCGGGCGGTCGACTGCGCCCGTCTCGACGACCGCCGGGGACGGGTCAGCGAGCCGTGGCGGCGGCGAGGCGACTCCTGACGACACCCTGCCCGTAGGCGCCGAGGAACATCCCGGCGATGGCCCAGAGGACGGGGAGGTTGCCGACGCCGAGGCTGGCGTAGGCGGCGCCGGGACAGACGCCCGAGAGCCCCCAGCCGACGCCGAAGACGGCCCCCCCGACGACGACGTTCCGGTCGAACGCCTTGATGCGACGCGTGTACTCGCGGCCGGTGAGCGGCGCGCCGTCGAGCCCGCTGGTCGCGACGAAGAAGGCCAGTCCCGTGACGGCCGCGGCACCGCCCATGACGAAGAGGAGGCCGAAGTCCTCGAACTGGAGGAAATCGAGCACGACTTCGGGGCGGGCCATCCCGCTGACCGCGAGGCCGAAGCCGAACGCCAGCCCGCCGAGGAAGACGACGGCCACGACCCCCGAGCGACGTCGATCCGCGTCGGTCACGGACTCACCCCCAGGGCCTGGATCAGCTGTGCGGTCCCGATGGCGAACGCCATGAACGTGGCGACGTTCACCAGCGAGGTGGTCGAGAGCGAGCCGACGCCACAGACGCCGTGACCGGACGTGCAGCCCTTTCCGAGCCGCGTCCCGACGCCGACGAGGACGCCGCCGCCGAGCAGCCGCCACCACTGGACGTCGGTCGTCCAGGGGCCGGGGTCGAGGACGAGTCCCCAGACCGCCGCGCCGGCGACGATGCCGAGCGTGAAGGCGACGCGCCAGCCGCGGGACCGGACGTACGTGTCGCGGTGGAACCGGTCGACGTTCGAGACGTAGGAGAGCGTCGATTCGAGGAACGTGCTCGCGCCGGCGATGATCCCCGTCGAGAGGTAGATGATCGTGGCGCCGAGTCCGACGAGCAGTCCGCCCAGCAGGTACGGGAGGACACCCCTCGGGAAGGGCGCCTCCAGCGCGGACGCCAACAGCGGTGTGAGCGTGCCCATCGTCAGTTCGTGAGGGCCTCCTCGCTGGCCGCGCAGTTGTTCGGCCCGAGTTCGAGTTCGAACGCCCGCTCGTCGTCGGGCGACTGCAGGCCGAGGTTCGTGGCGATGATCTCCTCGTAGTTGGCCGGACGCGGGGGCATCCCCGAGACGACGAACTCGACGAACGCGTCCTCGTCCATCGAGAGTGCGTCCATCCGCTCGCGCAGGCTACCGAGCGCCGCGGTGTAGGTGCCGTCGTCGTTCGGCGTCGCGGCGTCGCTGAAGTGTGCGGGGGCGACGACCGTCTCGTCGGGGAGCGAGAGCACCCTCCGGAGGCTCCCGTGGAGCGTCCGGGCGGCGGCCCTCGCGGCCTCGGGGTCTTCGAGGTCCGGACGGGCGACGCTCTCGGTGAACAGCCCGTCGCCGGTAAACAGGACGTCCCCGACCCGGTAGGCGGTCATGCCGGTCGTGTGCCCCGGCGTGTGGAGGACGTCGACGTCGACGTCGCCGACGGCGAGGGACTCGCCGTCCGCGACCGTCGCGTAGTCGACGTCGTAGTCGACCCCGCGTTCCGCCGCGGGAGCGGGGAGGACGGGCGTGGCGCCGGTTTCCGCGGCGAGGTCACGGACGCCCGACACGTGGTCGGCGTGGACGTGCGTGTCGAGCGCGTACCTCAGGTCGGCGCCGAGCGCGCGGGCGTCCCGAACGTACTCGTCGGTGAACGCACGCAGCGGATCGATCACGGCCGCCTCGCCCGCGGAGGCGACGAGATAGGCGAGACAGCCCGTGGCGGGACGGCGATACTGCGCGACCGTCGCGTCGCCGTCGACGTCGAGTTCCGAGTACTCGTAGAGCCGCGCCCACCGGTTCATCCCCCCTTCGAGGTGTTCGGCGTCGAAGCCGGCGTCCCCGAGGGTCCGGGCGACCATCTCGCTGGAGCCACCCTTCGCACAGAGGACCGTGATGCGCCGGTCCGCGGGCAACTCCTCGCGGAGGTCGGACGGAATCCCGTCCAGCAACTCGAAGTACGGACGGTTCACGACGTCGGCGCGGTCGATGTGCCACTGCTCGAAGGCGTCTTCCGAGCGCACGTCGAGGACGAAGACGTCCTCGCCGCCGTCGATGCGCTCGAGCAGAGCGTCCGGCGTGACCGTTGCGACCCGTTCGTCCGTGGATGCGTTGTCGCTCATCTACGGGGTCATCTACCGACCGCCCACGGATAATACTTTGCATAGTAATCCACTTATTCTACAATATTATATGGATCGATATCGGAATTACACGGGCTCAAACCCCCTTCAAGTCCATCGATACCAACGGTGATGCACTATCGTGGAACGTCCATCGACATGCTTTTACTCGCGGCCACGATATTGGGTAGTGAAGTCAATATCATGACCGACTACGAGATCACCGAGACGCTCGACGTGACGGGCGAGAACTGCCCGATGCCGGTCGTCAAGACGAAACAGCGCACCGACACGCTCTCCGCGGGAGAGATTCTCGAAGTGCTCGCGACCGACCCGGGGAGCGTGAACGACCTGGCCGGGTGGGCCGAGACGACGGACGGCGTCGAACTCCTCGACCAGGCGGAAGGGGAGGACGTCTTCGCGCACTACGTCCGCAAGACCGAGTGAGATGAGCACGGATCCGAACACCACCGAGACGCCGACGGAGGGGGACGCCCGGAGCAGGGAGGCGCTGGCGGCGCGTGTCGACGAACTCGAAGCGCGGCTCGCGGACGTCGAGGCCGACGACGAGGGCCAGCCGAAGCTGTCGATCGTCGCGACGAAGGGCACCCTCGATATGGCCTACCCGCCGCTCGTCCTCGCGAGCACCGCGGCCGCCTTCGGGTACGAGGTCACCGTCTTTCACACCTTCTGGGGGCTCGACATCCTCCACGAGGAGCGCTCGAAGAACCTGCAGCTCAGCTCGGTCGGCAACCCGAACCTGCCCGTCCCGAACGTCGTGGGGGCGCTCCCCGGGATGGATCGGGTGACCACCGAGATGCTGCGCAGACGCATCGAGGACAACGACACCGCCACCGTCGAGGAGCTCGTCGAGACGTCCCTCGACATGGGCGTCGAGTTCCAGGCCTGTCAGATGACCATCGACCTGATGGGCTACGATGAGGACGACTTCTACGACGGGGTCACGACCGGCGTCGGTGCCGCGACGGCCGTCCGGGACATGGCCGAGGCGGACGTCCAGCTCCTCGTCTGAGACGCGACGAAGGGCTTATGACGCCGGGTAGAATAGTATTGTTTGTAGTGAGCAATACAAAGAATATCGGTGGCGGCGACGGGCTCGCCGCGATCCGCCGGCCATCGGGCGGGGACCGGTGACGATGGCGGAGGAACCGTCGGCCGTCGATCCGACCGATCCGGAGTACCGCGACGTCGGCGAGGGGCTGCTGGACGAGGAGATGGGGCCGAGTTCGGCGATGGCACACCTCTACCGGGGCGAGGTCCACCGCATGAAGCTGTGGCGCGAACGCCTCGATCGGACGACCAACTGGGCGGTCATCATCATGGCCGCCATCCTCACCTGGGCGTTCTCCAGCCCGGACAACCCCCACTACATCATCCTCATCGGCGTCGTGACGCTCGCGGTCTTCCTCCTGATCGAGGCGCGTCGCTACCGGGGGTACGAGATCTGGCGCACGCGCGTCCGGATCCTGCAGGAGAACGTCTGGGCGCCCGGACTCGATCCGTCCGGCGGCGTCGAGGATCCGGACTGGCGGGCGACGCTGAGCCGTGACTACCGGACGCCGACGCTCAAGATCAGCGCCGAGGAGGCCGTCGCACACCGTCTCCGGCGCGTCTACCTCCCGCTGTTCGGCGTGTTGCTCGCCGCCTGGATCGTCCGGATCACGGCGTTCTCCCCCGAGCCGTGGGTCGAGAGCGCGGCGGTCGGGATGGTCCCCGGCGCCGTCGTCGTGTCGGCGGTCGTGTGCTGTTATCTCGCCGCGCTCGTCGTCGCCGTCCGCCCGCGCGCCTGGCACGCCAGGGGCGAGCTTCGCTCGGAGGACATCCGAGAGCTCCCCTGAGCCGTCAGTCGTCGAGGATGCGGCCGTGAACGTCGATTTCGCCGTTTCGGATGCGCGTGCTGCTGATCCGAGTGCCCTCCTCGTCGACGATGAACGGCGGCGTGTGGATCTCCAGGGGCGACAGCCCCTCGGCGGCGCGGCGCTCGTTGATCCCGTGTGCCCGGCGCTGGGCCTTCGCCTCCGGCGACGTGACGAGGGCGTCGATGTCCGGTCGCGTCGCCGCCGGTCCGCCCGGGTCCTCCAGACGGATGATCTCACAGGAGGCCGTGTAGGCGTCGCGGATCCGGTCGAGTTCGGCGCCGAGGGCGTCGCGGCGGTCGGCGAAGGAGCCGAGCATCTCGGCGTGTGACGGGTCGCTCCGCGTCTCCGTCGCGAGGTCGGGCGAGGTGAGGCCGACGACGACGTGACCGTCGCCGTCGCCGTCGTGGCTGGCCGTCTGGAAGGCGTGATGCAGGAGGGCGCGGTGGCCGTTGTGGATCGGCGTGAAGGTTCCACCCAGGATCACGACGCGCTCCGAGCGTGTCATGTGTCGACGTACCGCTCCCAGCCCCGTGTAGATGGGGGGTCGCCGGGGATCACCCCGTCAGGGTGACCGGCCGCGACGCCGAGAGCACGACGTCCAGCGCGGTGCTGCCGAGGAGGACCTTGGCCACGCCCGAACGTTTCCGACCGCCCATCACGACGCCGTCGACGTCGCGATCCTCCGCGGCAGCGACGATCCGACTGGCCACCTCGCCGCCCACCGCCGCGCGCTCGACGCTCACGCCCCCGGCCTCCAGTTCGTCGGCCGCCACGACGGCCGCCTCGATCTCGTCGAACGCGTGCTCCGGGGCGCCCCGGTAGTCCTGGTGGGGAAAGACGTAGAGGACCGTCGCCTCGACGGCCGCCGCGTCGGGAAGCCCGAGGACGTACTCGGCCTGCCGTCGGGCGCGGTCGACGCTCCCGTCGACCGGGAGCATCACCGTCCGCGACCCCTCGCCGAGGACGGCGTTCGCCCCCGTGATCGTGACCGGACGGTCGGCCGAGACCAGCAGGTCGTGGGCGGTACTCCCCAGCAACACCCGGGTCACCCCGGAGCGTTTGCGACCACCGACGACGAGTTCGTCGGCGTCGACGTCGTCCGCCGTCCGAACGACCTCCCGTGAGACGCTCCCGTCGGCGACGAGTCGTGTCGTCTCGACGCCCGCGGCCGACAGCCGGTCCGCCGCCGCGACGGCCGCCTCGTTGTCCGCGAAGGACACGCTCTCCGCCCGCGAGAACCGCTCCGGCGGGACGACGTACAACACCGTCGCTTCGACCGATTCCGGGGCGTCCGGAAGCCGGACGACGTAGTCCGCCTGGCTGACCGCCCGACGCTCGTCGCGATCCACCGGCACGAGTACCCGGTACATATCGGTTACGAATTATCATTGAAACAATATATACGTCGAGAGTCGTTCCCGCCACGTGGTAATCGGCGTCGGCACGGATCACCCGGACGGCCGGCCGTCCGGCGTCGACGCCGCCTCCCCGCGAACCGTCAGGACCGGCGCGTCGACCGTCCGGAGGACGCGCTCGGTGACGCTCCCGAGCATCGTGCGCTCCAGTCCCGTCCGTCCGTGCGTCCCCATCACGACGAGGTCGACGTCGTGGTCGTCGACGTACGCGCCGATGGCCTCGTGGGGGACGCCGATCCGAAGCGCCTCGACGACGGGCACGCCCGCCGCGTCCGCGCGCTCCCGGACCGCGCCCGTGGGGTCACGGTTCGACCGGTCGAGCAGGTCGCGCACCGCCTCGCGATCCATTCCGGTACTGATCGGGCTCATCCGCACGTCGGCGACGTAGAGGGCGTGAACCGTCGCGCCGTAGGCCGACGCGATGTCGATGGCGTGTTCGGCGGCCGCCGCCGCCGCGTCGCTCCCGTCCGTCGGCACGAGGACCCGTTCGTACACGGTGGGTGCTCCGGCCGGGGGCGGCTTGAGTGTATCCCTCGGTGACGCCCGGTCGAGCGTAACGTATAGGGGGCGGTTCGCCCAACCGGCGCGTGATGCCCTCCGCAACCCCGTCCGTCGAGGCGACCGACCTCCGGAAGCGCTACGGCGACGAAACCGCGCTCGACGGCGTCTCCCTGTCCATCCCGGCCGGAACGATCTACGGCTTCCTCGGCCCGAACGGCGCCGGCAAGACGACGACGATGCGGCTGTTGACCGGGCTCTCCAGGCCCACCGAGGGCGAGGCGCACGTCTGTGGCGTCCCCGTCGAGGATCGGCGCGAACTGGTCTCCCACGTCGGGTACCTCCCCGAGACGCCGCCGCTCTACGACGAGTTCACCGGCCGCGAACAGCTCGACTACGTGGCCGACCTCCGGGACATCCCGCCGGAGACGGCCGAGCGGCGGATCGACGACTACCTCGACCGGTTCGACCTGCGCGAGGACGCCACGAAGCGGATCGGCTCCTACTCCAAGGGGATGAAACGGAAGACGGCGTTCGTCGGGAGCGTCCTCCACGAACCGGACGTGCTCTTCCTCGACGAACCGACGAGCGGCCTCGACCCGCGGGCGGCACGGCGGATCCGCGAGTCGATCACGGCGTTCGCCGACGAGGGGACGACCGTCTTCCTCTCGACGCACATCCTCCCCGTCGTCGAGGAGGTGGCCGACGCCGTCGGCGTCCTCTTCGAGGGGCGCCTCGTCGCCGAGGGATCGCCGTCCGACCTGAAGGAGCGTGCGTCCGCGGGCGGCACGCTCGAGGACGTCTTCCTCGGGGTCACCGGCGGCGACGGCTCGTCCGCGTTCGAGGGCGACCGATGAGCCTCCGGCGTGACCTCCGCCACGGGCGCCGGATCGCCCGAGCCGAGTTCGTCCGGAGCGTCCGGGGGTACGCCCGCGACGCCCGCCGGACCCTCGGCCTCGCGCTCGCCGTCCTGTTTTTCGGCGCCCAACTCCTCTTTACCCTCCCCACGGCGTACGCGCTCGGCGGGACCGTGCGCACGGCGGCCGCGGTGCCGTATCTCGGACCGGCTGGGCTCCTCCTCCCGCTCGGGCTCCTGTCGCTGGCCGCGCTGCGGACGATGGAGCGACTCGGCGGCGTCGACGCGGAGGCGCTCCTCCTGACGACCGTCCACCCCCGCGCCGTCGTCGTCGGCCTGATACTCGCGGAGGTGGGGCGGCTGACGCTCTGGTTCGGCGTCCCCCTCGTCGCCGTTCTCGGGGCCTTCGCCCTCGGACTGGGGTCGCCGACCCTCCTCCCGACGGCGGGGCTGGTCCTGCTCCCGATGCTCCTCTGTACGGCCGTCTGTGGCTACGCGGTGGGGATCACCGCGCTCCGGATCCTCCGGCGGGCGCCGACCCTCCGTCGCCTGCTGAAAGGCGGCGGAATCGTCGCGCTCGTCGGGGTCGTCGTCCTCTCGCAGGTCGTCGCCCGCTGGCTCGTCGAGGGAACCCTCTCCCTCGCGGCCGTCCTCGACGCGCTGTCGGTGCCCGTCCTGACCGACTACCTCGCGCTCGCCTTCGTCGGCACGCCCGTCGGTGGCGGCGTCCCGCCCGCCGCCCTGGCCGTCCTCGGGGGGTGGCTCGGCCTGACGCCGGTCGGCCTCGCGGCCGCCGAGCGGAGCGCCGACGCGCTCTGGTTCGGGGACGACACGTCCCGGAGCGAGGAGGAGTCGACGACGGTCACGGCCGACGGCCTCGTCCCCCCGCGGCCGTTCGCGTGGACCCGCGCCGGCCGGATCGCCTGGGGACACCTCCTGCGTGCCGTCCGCCATCCACAGGACCTCTCGCACCTGCTCATGCTCCTCTTCGTCGCGGGGCCGGCGCTCGGCTCGGCGGTCGGCGGGGGTGAGAGCGGCCGACTGCCGCTCCTCGCCGCCGGGACGGGGACGGCCGTCGGCGTCTACCTGTCGGGGGCGACCTTCGGCCTGAACCCGCTGGGGGACGACCGACCCCACCTGCCGCTGCTGTTGCTGGCCGAGACGCCGCCGCGAACCCACCTCCGTGGCCGAGCGGCGGCCGGGTTGGCCGTGGGCCTCCCCGTCGCGACGCTCGTCCCACTCGGGACCGTCCCGCTCGGGACGCCGCCCGCGGTCGGCCTCGGATTCGCCGCCCTCGGCGTCGGCCTCTCGGTCGTCGCCGCGGGGTTCGCGCTCGGCCTCGGCTGTGCGTATCCCATCTACGAGTCGCGGGAACTCTGGGGTGCCGAAACCGTCGCCCCCTCGACGCTCGTGTTGCTCTGTTACTCGTTCGTCGTGCTCGGCGGGACGGCGACGTGGCTGGTGCTCGGTTGGCTGACGCTGTCGGGCGGCCTCGCCCCGTCGGTCCTCCTGGCGGGCGCGCTCGCCGTCCTCGGGACGCTGAGCGTCGGGACGGCCGCCGCGTCCTACCGGTACGCCCGCCGCAGGTACCGCCGGTACGTGCTGTGACGGGTGCGGGTCGACGGCCGCGTCGCCACTCCTGGGCGCGACGGACGGGAGGAGGAGCCGGTCAGACGCTCTCGAACTCTTCGCCGTAGTCGCCGCCGTACCGGACGAAGAAGTACGCGAGGGAGAGGACGGCGACGAGACCACTCGTCAGTGCCACGGCGAGGGCCTTCGCGCTGTCGGGGACGGCGGGGCCGGTACTCCCACCACCACCGCCGCCACCGCCGCCGCCACCGCCACCGCCGCCACCGCCCGAATCGGGGAGGGAGCCGACGACGACTACGCCTTTCATCCCGAGCGCGCGGTGGGGCTGACAGAAGTACTTCGCGACGCCCTCGGATTCGAAGGTATGTTCGAACGTGAAGCCGGCATCGGCGGTGAGTTCGCTCTCGAAGTCACCGCCCTCCTCGGCGACGACGTTGTGTGACTGGCCCTCGCCCGTCCACTCCCAGACGACCGTCGTCCCGGGGTCGACCTGGACGGCCGCGGGCTCGAACGCGTAGGCACCGCCGTTGCCCTGTGCACCCACCGAAACCGTCACCTCGTCCTGTCCGGTCGCGTCGGCAACCTCGCTGTAGTTGCCCACGTCGCTCATCCAGCCGTCGAACGACGGCTGCGCCGACGCGGTGCCGGCCGCGGCCGCCGTCGCCGCGGTGCCCGCGACGGCGGTCAGAAACCCGCGTCGCGAGGCGGAACGTTGGCTTCCCATACCGGGGGTAGCGGGCCATCCTACGAAAACCTGACTATCCCGGTCGGGCGACGGGTCGGGGCCGGCGTTCCCAGCGGCGGGGATCGGACCCCCACGCTTACGGTGCCGTCGAACGGAGCCACCCCCATGACGAAGCGACTGCTCGTCCCCGTCGACGGATCGGACCCCGCGGACGCCGCGCTCTCGTTCGCGCTGGAGGAGTACCCCGACGCCGACATCACCGTCCTCTCGGTGATCGATCCCACGGACGTGGGCTACGGCTCCATCGAGGCGGCGCCGAGCACCTTCGAACGCCTGCAGGAGACCGCCGAGGAACGAACCGAGAAGGTACTGGAGGAGGCAGCGGCGACGGCGGCGGAGCGGGGCGTCGAGGTGACGACCGAGACGGTGATCGGGATGCCGTCGCGGGCCATCGTCGAGTGGGCGGAGAACAACGACATCGACGGCATCGTCGTCGGGAGCCACGGGCGAGAAGGCGTCACGCGGGTCCTGCTCGGAAGCGTCGCCGAGTCGGTCGTCCGCCGGTCCCCCGTCCCGGTGACGGTCGTCCGGTAGCTACCCCTCGGTCGAATCGACCGGGTCGCTCGGGAGTTCCCTGAACGCGACGGTGAAGTCGGTGTCGTCGAACTCCTCGACGGTGGAGTCGAGTTCGCGCTCGACGGCGTCGAGTTGCTGGACCAGCTTCTGGTACTCCTCGCTCTCCTCGAGTTCGTGGGGCGTCTTCGCCTCCTCGAGGGTCACCTTCTTCTCGACGAGCTGGAACTTGCGCTGAAGCTGGTCGTCGTAGGTGTTCCGGGTGATCATCCGCTCGACGGTCTCTACGAGTTCGGGCTGATCGACGGGTTTCACCAGGTAGTCGTCGATCGCCATGTCCACGATTTCGAACCCCGGATCGACCGCCGTCACCATGACGATGCGGACGTCCAGATCCCGTTCGCTGACCGCCTCGACGACCGCATCGCCCGAGAGCCCGGGCATCCGGCGGTCGAGCAACATCACGTCGACGTCCGCGTCCAGTTTGTCGAGGGCCTCGTTGCCGTCGTAGGCCGTCCGCGCCTCGGCGAACTCGCCGATCCAGTAGGCGTACAGATCCGCCAGGGACTGCTCGTCGTCGACGATGAGCACCGTCGCGTCCGAAAGTTCGGTCGTCATGTTCGTACTCCTTGGTGGGGGGGGATCACTCGGTCGACTGGGGATCGGACCGCGGCTGACCGTCCACGGGGTCGGCGTGTCCCATCCTCCCGCCTCGCGCGCCGCCCCGGTCGACGGATCCGAACGTCCCGATAGTGCGGCCGGACGCGCGCCCCGTCGGCGGTTCCTCGTTCGTTGCGTCCGCTTCGTCATACAAGAAACTACTGGCCGAATTATCGGCACTGATATCATTTTTTCGGCCGGCGCGACGAAGCTACGCATCGACGACCGTCGGGCGGACCCAGATGACGAAGTCACCGTCGCGCCTGATGACGCCCCTGACGGCCTCGTCGTCGTCGACGGGGGAGGACTCCACGTCGCTCTCGTCGACCTCGACGACCTGCTCCACCTCGTCGACGATCCAGCCGATGGACTTGCCGTCGGCCGTCCGCTCGGGGTCGAAGACGACGATCCGTTTGCCGTCGGCGTCGTCCTCGATACCGAACACCGCCTTCGGGTCCACGATGGTCGTCGTCTTCCCCCGGAGGTCCATCACACCCTCCACGTGGCTCGCGGAGTTCGGGATCACCGTGAGGTCGCTCACGTCCACGATTTCGGCGACGTGGGCGATGTCGACGCAGTACGTCTCGCTCCCCAGTTCGAACTCCAGCAGCTGGACGGTTCGGGTGCGAGTCGTCGTCTCGCTCATGGGGCCGCCTCCGGTCGACCGTGACCGCGAGTGCCGTTTCCGTCGCGTCCCTCCATAGACGTCCGGTCGGCCGATCTCGGGTTAAGCGTACTGGTCGGATTATCCTCGGTGATAACCGTGCCGGTGTCTTTATTTCACCGCTGTGGATAGGCTGGGGTAACGAATGATGGGACACGTCCCCCCGGGACTCGCCGGGTCGACTCCGCTCCCCGAGAACCGACGGATCGGTGGAGGGGGCGACCGGCGATGAGCGCAACGGCCCCGCGGGCGGTCGTCGTCGACGACTCCCACTTCATGCGGACGCTGCTGTCGGACATGCTCGAAGACGGCGGCGTGCGAGTCGTCGAGACCGCCGCGAACGGCGCCGAGGCCGTGACCGCCGTGCGCGAGCACCGCCCCGACGTGGTGACGATGGACCTCCAGATGCCCGAGGTCGACGGACTGGAGGCCGTCGAACGCATCATGGCCGACCGGCCGACGCCGATCCTCATGTTGAGCGCCCACACCGCCGACGGCGCCGACGTGACCTTCGAGGCCCTGGAGAAGGGCGCGGTGGACTTCTTCACCAAGCCCGGCGGCGAGGTGAGCACCGAGATGTCCGCCAAGAGCGACCAGTTGGTCCGGAAGGTGAAGGCCGTCGCGGAGGCCGACGTGAGCGGCGGGCGATCCGCCGACCACGGCGGCGCGGCCGACGGGTCGACCGCGGGATCGGCCGGCGGGAGCGTCGCCCACGCCCGGGAGTTCCGGGACGGCGGAACGGTGGTCATCGCCTCCTCGACGGGCGGGCCCACCGTCGTCGAGAGCGTGGTCGGATCGCTGCCGCGGGACGCCGCCCTCCGCGTGCTGATCGTCCAGCACATGCCCGACGCGTTCACGTCGCGGTTCGCGGACCGACTCGACGCCGCGAGCGAGTACGACGTTCGCGAGGCGAGCGGCGGGGACCGCATCGGCGGCGGCGAGGCGCTCGTCGCGCCGGGCGGCAAGCACCTCGTCGTCGCGGGCGCTGGCGGCGGGCGACTCCGCACCAGATTGACCGAGGACCCGCCGGAACACGGGGTGCGCCCAGCCGCCGACGTGACGATGCGCTCCGCGGCGGAGACGGTCGACGGCCCGCTCGTTGGCGTCGTCCTCACCGGCATGGGGGCCGACGGGGCCGCCGGCGCCGAGGCCATCGGCGACGCCGGGGGGCGCGTCCTCGCGCAGGACGAGGCGTCCTCGGCGGTGTTCGGCATGCCGAAGCGGGCCATCGAACGGGGCTGTGTCGACGACGTGTTGGCCGCCGGGGACGTCCCGGACGGCATCCTCGACGCCGTCGAACTGGAGGTCAACGCATGACAGAGGAGTACGTCCAGGCGTTCGTCCACGAGAGCGAAGAGCAGTTGACCGACCTGAACAACTCGCTGCTGGCGCTTGAGTCCGATCCGGACGACCGCGAGGCGATGGACGACATCTTCCGGACGGCACACACCCTGAAGGGCAACTTCGGGGCGATGGGCTACGACGACGCCAGCGACCTCGCCCACGCCATCGAGGACCTCCTCGACGAACTCCGCGAGGGCGAGATGGCGGTCACGCCGGAGGTGATGGACCTGGTGTTCGCGGGCGTCGACCGCCTCGAACTCGCCGTCGAGTCCATCGACGAGGACGGCACCGTCGACGTCGAGACGGCGGATCTGGAGGACGACATCCGGACCGTGATCGAGGAGGGGGCGGCCGGCGCCGAGAGCGACGACGCCGAGAGCGACGACGCCGAGGCCGATACCGAGCCCCCCGACGACGCCCAGGTTGACACCTTCGAGGTGACCGTCGACGTGGGCGAGTCGGAGATGAAAGGCGTCGACGGGATGCTCGTCCTCGAAGCCGTCCGCGAGGAGGCGGACCTCGTCTCCACGACGCCCGACCCCGACGCCGTCGAGGACGGCGAGTACGAGGACGGGTTCGACCTCGTCGTCGCCTCGACGACGGCCGACGAACTCCGCTCGACGCTCGATCGCGTCTCCGCCATCGAGGACGCCGCCATCGCACAGGCGGGGGCCGAATCGAACGGGGCGGCGGGCGACGAGGGCAGCGACGCCGCCGCCGCCGACGCCGACGACGACGACGCCACCGACGCCGCCGCCGCCACCGACGACGCCGCGAGCGGCAACGGCTCGTCCCGCGAGATCAGTTCCGTCCGGGTGGACGTGGACCAGCTCGACGACCTGCACGGCCTGGTCGAACAGCTCGTCACCAGCCGGATCAAACTCCGCCGCGCCGTCGACGACGGCGACGTCGGGAGCGCGACGGACACGCTCGGCGAACTCGACAAGATCACCGGCAACCTCCAGAACACGGTGATGGACATGCGGCTGATCCCGATGCGGAAGGTGATCAGCAAGTTCCCGCGGCTGGTCCGCGACCTGGCCCGCGACCAGGGGAAGGAGATCGACTTCCGGATGGAGGGCGAGGACATCGAACTCGACCGCACCATCCTGACTGAGATCAGCGATCCCCTGATGCACATCCTCCGCAACGCGGTCGATCACGGCATCGAACCGCCGGCGGAGCGGGAGGCGGCGGGCAAGGACCGCGAGGGGACCATCGAACTCCGGGCCAGCCGCGAGCGCGACCACGTCACCGTCACCGTCGAGGACGACGGCCGCGGGCTGGACGTGGACGAACTCCGCCGGAAGGCCGCCGAGAAGGGGGTCCGCAGCGAGGCGGAACTCGACTCGATGGAGGACTCGGAGGTGTACGACCTGGTCTTCCACCCCGGCTTCTCCACCGCCGACGAGGTGACCGACGTGAGCGGCCGCGGCGTCGGGATGGACGTCGTCCACAGCACGGTCAAACAGCTCGACGGCTCGGTGAACGTCGAGAGCGAGGAGGGCGAGGGGACGACCGTCACCCTGCGGCTGCCGGTGACCGTCGCCATCGTCAAGGTGCTGTTCGTCGAGGTTGGCGACGAGGAGTACGGCGTCCCGATCAAGAACATCGACGAGGTGAGCCGGGTGCCGGAGATCAGGACGATCAACGAGGAGCCGATGATCGAACACGACGGCGACATCTACCCGGTGGTGGATCTGGCGGACGAACTCGACGTGCCGGGGGAGACGAGAAACGGCGACGGCATGCTGCTTCGCATCCGGAAGTCCGAGCGCCGGGCCGCGCTCCGCTGTGACAGCGTGAACAAGCAGGAGGAGGTGGTCGTCAAGCCGCTGGAGGGGGTCCTCAGCGGGATTCCCGGCCTCAGCGGGACGGCGGTGCTCGGCGACGGCAACATCGTCCCAATCCTCGACGTGGTGACGCTGTAGACCGATGAGCTCGAATCCGACTCCCGAGAACGAGGCGTTCGAGCGACTCCTCACACACCTGGAGCGCAACCTCGATTTCGAGTCCTCCTACTACAACGAGTCGTATCTGGACCGCCGGATTTCGGCGCGGATGCGCCGGCGGGACGTGGAGTCGTACGACGCGTATCTCGACCTCGTGCGATCGGATCCCGAGGAGCCGGCGGCGCTGCTCGACTCGCTGTCGATCAACGTGACCAGCTTCTACCGCAACCCGGAGGCCTGGGAGCCGATCCGGGAGGTCCTGCGCGAGGTGACGAGCGGCCGCGGCCGGACGACCGTCTGGAGCGCCCCCTGTTCGGACGGGCGCGAGCCCTACTCGATCGCGATGCTCGCCCTCGACGACGACGAGGTGCGCACCCGACGGCTGGACGTCCTCGGGACAGACATCAACGCCGACGTGCTGGAGCGGGCCCGCGAGGGGGTCTATCACACCACCAAGACCCGGGACGTGGCCGCGGAACTCGATCCGCTCGACGACGCCGAGCGGTACGTCGACCGGGACGGCGATCAGTTCGCCGTTCGCGACGAGGTGAAGGACCTCGTCACCTTCGAGCAACACGACCTGATCGCCGACGAACCGAAGCGGGACGTGGATCTGGTGCTCTGTCGGAACCTCCTCATCTACATCAACGCGGAGTCGAAGCGCGCGGTGGTCGACACCGTCCTCTCGTCGCTGCGCGACGGGGGGTATCTGGTCATCGGGATGACGGAGACGCTGCCGCGGGAGAGCCGATCCACGGTGGAGACGGTGGACAAACGACGGCGGGTGTACCGACTGACCTGACCCATGTCGCTCTACCAGCTCGAAAAGGAGGGGGACGTCGACTCCCTGATCGACCACCTGAAGCTCAGCGACTCGCCGGCGATCCGCGCACGCGCCGCCGAGATCCTCGGCGACGTCGTCGACGAGGAGCCACAAGCCGTCGACGCGCTGGTGCGGACGGCACAGGAGGACGACGACGAGGCGGTCCGTGGCGCCGCCATCGACGCGCTCGACGCCATCGGCACCGGCGCCATCGAGCGCCTGGTCGCGGAGATGGCGGGTATCGAGGGCGCGGACTCGTCGTTCCCCCGGGGGGACGGCGCCGACTGGGTGCGCGCCGAGGCGTTCGTGAAGACGCTGAACGCCGGTCGGCCGGAGCTGCGGATGGCGGCCGCGAACGCGCTCCGACGGCTCGGCGACCCCGGCGCGCTCCCGGCGCTGGTCGACGCCCTCGACGACCCGAAGCCGCGGGTTCGCGCCCGGGCGGCCCGGGCCTGTGGCGCCATCGGCGACGAGCGGGCGACCGACGCGCTCGCCGGCCGACTGGACGACCCGTCGAACCGGGTGCGCCGCGAGGCGGCCGACGCGCTGGCCGCCATCGGCACCGACCGGGCGCTCACCCCGCTGCTCGACGCCGTCGAAGACGCCAGCGACGAGGTGCGCTACGCCGCCGTCATGGCGCTCGGCGGCTACCGAGGCCCGGAGGCCATCGATCCCCTGATCTCGGCGCTGGACGACGAGAGCGACGTGGTGCGCCGGGCGGCCGTCTTCTCGATCATCGAACTGCTCGCCGCGGCGCCGACCCAGCAGAGCCACCGCATCCGCGAGACGGTCGTCGACCGACTGGAGGAGGCGGATCGGAGCGTCGTCGACCCGCTGGTCGAACTCCTGACGGAGAGCAACCAGCCGCGGGAGCGGCGGAACGCGGCGTGGCTCCTCGGCCGCGTGGCGGGCGACGAGAGCCGGGAGGCCGCGGTCGGCGCGCTGGTCGACGCCCTCGACGCCGACGACGGCACGACGGCGCAGTTCGCCGCGACGAGCCTCGTCGAACTCGGCGGCGCGGCCGTCGAGGACGCGCTCCTCGACCTGCTGGAGGACGCCGACCTTACCGACGCCGCGCGGTCGAAGGCCGTCTTCGTCCTCGGCAAGGTCGGCGGCGACCGCGCCCGGGAGCGGCTCGAGACGATGCTCGACCGCACCGACGACGAGGCGGTCCGAAAGCAGGCCTTCTCGGCGCTGTCCAAACTCGGGGGGCGACGCTGATGGAGGGGGAGCGAAAGATCACCGACACCCGCGGCAAGTTCACGATGGTGGTCAAGGACGGCCGCGAACTGAACGACGCGGAGTGGACCGGCGGCCGCATCCTGCTGTCGAACCGGCGGTTGATCCTCGCGGGGTCGGAGGGCAAGCGAACGATCCCCCTGAAACGGATCCGGAGCCTAGAGGGCCGCACCGACGTGAACCAGCTCGTCGCGAAGGTGTCCGGCTACGTCAGCCTCCAGCTGTCGACCGGCGACGTGGTGCTCGTCTCCGCGGAGGATCCCGAGTCGTTCGAGCGCATGCTCTATCGGGCGCTGCTCGACCGGGCGGTGGTCCTCGCGCGCCACCCCGCGGTCGAGGGGGGCGTCGTCACCGACGCCGAGTGGAAGAAAGCCCGACTGAAAATCGAGGAGGAATCGGTCGACGTCGCCATCTCCGACGGCTCGTTCGTCGAGATCGACCTCGACGACATCGGCTCGATGGAGGCGAACGAGCGGTCGGTCGAAGACGAGAAGCGACGGGTGCTGGAGGTCGAACACAGTCAGGACGGGACGAGCGTCCAGACGTACATCTCCGGATCGACGCGGCGGTGTTCGATCCTCGAGAGCCTCCTCCGGAAGGGCGAGAGCCGGAGCGAGATCGGCGTCGACCTCACCGAGAAACAGAACGAGGTGTTGATGGCGCTGTACTCGGGGGTCTCGCCCTTCGAGATCCCCGACTTCCTCGGGATGGACGTCGACGAGGTGGAGGAGGTGTTCGACCGCCTGATCGAACTCGACGTGATCGAGGAGATCCGCACCCGCCGGGAGGTCGCCCTCAACGCCCGCGGTCGCAACATCGCCAGCGAGGCGATGAACGATCAGTGACGGGGCTGCCGCCCGTTCGGCGACACGCCGGTCGGGACGCGGTGCCGATCAGTCCGGCGCGGGCTCCGAGGTGAACGTCTCGCCCGTCGCCCGGATCGACATGTCGAAGGACTGTTCGAGGACGTTGATCGTCGCCGTCTGTGTCCGTCCCGGGTCGACGTAGTAATGCGAGAGCGCGTCGACCCCCTCCAGCCGCGAGGAGAGGAGGTGGACGAACTTGAACACGGTCCGGAGGTCGAACTTCTCGACGAGTTCCGGGAGGATGTCGAACTCGACGGAGAGGTGGCCGGTCATCGCCTCGTGATCCCTCAGAGCGCGGGCGATGGTCTCGCCGACGCCGCTCAGATCGATGCCCTTGTCCAGGGTGACGAAGTCGACGGGCACCCCCGAGAGATCGAGGTCGGCGACGCCGTCGGACGGCCGCTCGGCCGTGGTGAGGACGGTCGTTCGCGCCGGCCAGGAGTCGAGTTCGCGGTCGATCAGCCGGAGTCGGTCGACCGGCGACGCCGTGACGAGGATCACCATGTCCCCCCGGGAGAGGAAGTGCGCCCGGGCGTTGTCCACCGCGGCCCCGTCGAAGGGGGCGACGACCAGCACGTTGCCGGTGCCGCCGACGTCGTCGGCGACGTGGACGCCGGTCTCCACGAGGCTCTCGACGTGTCCGAAGAGATGCTCCGCGAACGCCTCGACGGCCTCGTCGCCCTCGTCGCCGTACCGCTCGTGTCGCTTGTCACAGTACGGACAGCGCCACTCCGTCCGCAGGTCGTCGTGCCGAACGTTCGACCGGTGGTGATCGAGGAGGTGATCTTCGACGGTCCCGGCGACGGCCGACCCCTCGGCCCCCCAGACCGTGAACTCGCAGTGCCGACACCGCCAACGGTAGACCATGCTACAGTTCGACCGGGGGGCCGATAGTGTATGATCCCATCGGTTCGTCGCCGTTCGAGAGACGGGGCCACGCCGCGCCCGGCGTCACGAGTTGACCTCCTCCAGCCGACTGTTGACCACGACCCGCCCCTTCGGCGTCAGTTCCGTTCCCTCCTCGCCGTCGACGACGAGCCCCTTCTCCCGGAGCCCGTTGAGGACCATCGTCGTCCGGCTCGCGTCCGCGGCGACCACCTCGAGCGGGTCGACGCCCGAGCCCGCGGAGTAGATGGCGAGCAACACCTGCATCTCCTCGTCGGAGAGCGACACCTCGGAGAGGTCCTCGACGACGTCGCTGTACTCCAGTCGGAGGTAGCGTCCGAGGAGGTTCAACACCCGCTTGGAAGAGAGCGCGATCACGGAGACGAGCGCCGTGGTGTCGGGCACGTGACGGACCGAGAGGGCGACACGGGAAGAGCCGTCTATCGTCCGCCGGTCCCGCTCGAAGTCCGTCACCGTCTCGAGGTCGATGGTGAACCGGCCGTCGCCGCTCCGGAAGGCGAGCGTCCCGCCGTCGACGGAGAGCCGCGCCTGCCTGGCCGGCGTGTCGACCACTCGTCCCCCGCGCCGTGCGGGGTGTTCGACCGTCACCTCCTGTCCGTTGAGGTGGGCCTTGAACAGGACCGTCGCGAACTTCTCGATGGTGTCGGCCTCGCCCTCGACGACGGCCATCCGACGGCCGTCGTCGGTGTTGTAGGCGAGGGTCACGGTGTCGCTGAAGAACTCCCGCATCTCCGGGGGGACGTGCCCGACGGCCACGTCGAACATCGCCCCCATCGGAATCGTCACCTCGTGGCCGTCGCCGGCCAGCACGAGCCGCTTGGGGCTCAGCATGATCCGACCGCGCACCGGTTCGCTCCGACCCATGTCGGTCAGGTAGAACCGACCGACGAAGTCGGCGACGACGCGCTCGCTCACGGCACCACCCTCGGCGACGGCCGTTCACACATTCAACAGCCCTCCCACGACGGACATGGTCAGGACGGCGACCAGACAGCCGATCCAGGTCAGCGCCACGAAATGGAGGAGCGCGTTGGCCTTGTGGCCGCCGTCGACGGTGCGGATCATGA
Source organism: Haloplanus sp. GDY1 (assembly GCF_023703775.1). NCBI lineage: Archaea > Methanobacteriati > Methanobacteriota > Halobacteria > Halobacteriales > Haloferacaceae > Haloplanus > Haloplanus halophilus. Next base: position 1,033,951 of record NZ_CP098514.1, read on the forward strand.
GCGCGGAGAGGAGGGCGTTGATCAGGACCACGCTGAGCAGGAGAAACTGGATGAACGGGAGGTCGTACACCTCGGTGTGGATGAGCTGGCCGGCGCTGAACTGGGAGGTCGAGGTGAGGTCGAGCGACATGCCCGCGAGGATGTCGACGATCTTGTACCCGATGAAGAAGGCGAAGGAGGACGCGGCCGTGATGCCGTACAGCAGGCCGATCATCGTGACCGTCGCCTGCTCCCGTTGCTCCCGGAGCTGGTTGACGTGATTCATGTTCTCGCTGATGAGTTCGCCCAGCTGTTTGGGCTCGCCCCCCATCTGTCTGCCGACGAGGTACATCTCGCTGAACTTCTGGATGAGGTACGACCGGGTGTTGGCGGTGAAATACTCCCAGGCCCGGTCCGGCTCCAACCGCATGTTCAGCCGCTTGAACAGGTCGTCGACGTCGCGGGTCAGCGGCCCGAAGTCCTTCTTGCGGAGGGTCTTGAGGACCGCCGTGGTGGTGGACTGTTTGGCCGTCTCGCTCGCGCCGAGCGCCCGGATGAAACTCGGGAACTCGTCGTCGCGGGCCTTGATGCGCTGTTCGTGCATCCGGAACACGACGCCGGGAATCGCCAGCGGGGTGACGGGAATCGCCACGTAGAGCGGGCGGGGGAGCGACGAGATGGGGAGGAAGTCGGTCAAGCCGGGGAGGGAGCCGAAGAGGTCGCCCGCGACGAGGACGATCAGGATAGCCGAGAGCAGGGCGCCGGCGGCGAGACTGGCGACCATCCGCGCCTCGCCGTCGGGACGGATCTCGTCGGGGTGATACCAGATCGGGTCGTACGGCGTGAGCGTCCGGATGACGAGGAAGAAGCCGGTCTGGACGAACCCGTAGAGCACGATGACGGCGGCGACGGTCATGCTCGGGTTCGTCCCGGTGAGGATCGGGAGGACGATGGCGAAGACGAGGGCGAACGTCATCGAGAGCACCATCGACAGGTAGAGGTCCTTCATGACTTCGAGGTTGTCGAGCGTGCTCTCGTACATCGTCACGTAGTTCTGGATCATCACCTGCTGTTCGCTGAGGAGGAACTCGCTGAGGTCCTGCCCGGCGTTGACGGTGTAGGCGAGACGCTCGAAGAAGTCCGAGAGCGGTTCGCTGGGGATGCGGCGGGCGCGGCGGCGGCAGGCGTCGTCGAGGCTCTGGTTCCACGTGTCGACCAGTTGAACGACGCGGTTGACCTCCGTCGACAGCGCGCCGTACTCCTCCTCGTCGGCCAGTTTCCGGAACACCTCCATGCGGTCGATGTTCGTCGTCGACAGTACGGTCATGTGCGTCATCAGGAGGTGGTACTGGTTCTCCATCTCGACGCGCTCCTGACTGACGAGGAGTTTCGGATAGGCGACGGCCGCGACGAGGACGAGCCCGCCGAGGAGGGGGATCGGGAGGCGGATCGAGAGCGGCAGCGCGACGAAGACGGCGACGGCGACGGTGCCGACGAAAAACACCGCCGACGGGAGGACGATGAAAATGAGGTACCGCGGCAGCTCCATGTCCATGCGATCGTAGGCCTCGACGACCGAGGCGATGGTGTCGGAGGCGGTGAACTCCGTCTCGTTCGGCGCGGCTGGTTCGGATGCCATTATCGATGGATGTCGAAGGGGAGCCCCTCGATGCCGTCGCGCTGGAAGGACTTGATCGCCTCGTTGACCTCGTGGTAGCCGAGGATGTTTTCCTCGATCATGCGCTCGACGAGTCCGGCGCGGAAATCCAGGTCGTCGTATATCTCCCGGGTGTCGGCGTAGCCGAGCAGCGTCGCGATCTGTTCCTCCAGGACGTAGGAGTTGTTCATCCCCTGGAAGACGATTTCGTCCTCGACGGGATCCCAGTTGAACACCTGCCGGGTGACGACGCCGTCCATCTCCTTCGAGTACCCCTCGATCTCCTGCACGCTCGTCACACGACGGAGGACGTCGTCGCCCTGCTTGACGCGGTTCTGGAACAGCGCCACGTCGGCGTTGTCCATGAACGTCTCGGGGACGTTGATCGGATCGCCGGTGAACCGCTGGATCATCGAGACGATGTCGCTGGCGTGGAAGGTCAGCATGACCGGGTGACCGGTCTGGGCGGCCTGGAAGGCCATCCGGCCCTCCTCGCCGCGGACCTCGCCCACGATGATGTAGTCGGGGCGGGAGCGCAGCGCCGCCGCCACGAGGTCGAACATGTCGACGTCGGAGTCCTCCTCGCCGCCGCCCTCGCGGGTGAGCAACTGCTGCCAGGTGTCGTGGGGCGGGAGCACCTCGGCGGTGTCCTCCGCGGTGTAGATCTTCGAGTCCCGGGGGATGAACGACATGATGGCGTTGAGCGTCGTCGTCTTCCCCGAGGCCGTCTCGCCGACGACGAACACCGTCTGTTCGTTCTCCAGACAGAGCCACAGGTAGGCGACGAGTTCCGGCGAGAGCGTCCCCCACTTGGTGATCTGCATGATCGAGAGGGGCGTCTCGTCGCCCTGCCGGATCGTGAGGCTCGGCCCCTGGACGCTCACGTCGTCGGAGTAGATGACGTTCAGCCGGGAGCCGTCGGGCAGCGTCGAGTCGACGATGGGGTTGGAGTCGGAGACGGGGTCGCCGATGCGTTCGCCCATGCTCCGGATCCAGGAGTCGAACTGTTCGGGCGTGCCGAAGTCGACGGTGGTCTCGATCAGGCCGTAGGTGCCGTGGTCGACGTAACACTGGTGGGGGCCGATGACGTGGATGTCCTCGTTGGCCGGGTCACGCATCACCGGTTCCAGCGGTCCGAGACCGACGATGTCGCGGTTGAGCCGGTAGCGGATGTTCTCGTAGGTCTGCTCGCTGACGCGATAGTCCCCGAGGCCGAGGAACCGCTTGAGGCGGTCGATCCAGTAGCGCAAGCCGCTGCGGTCCCGCTCGATGGTGGTCGTCTCCTGGAGGAGTTCCTCGATGCGGTCGTCGTACTCCGACTCCTCCTCGGGGACGTCCTTGGTGACGCTGCGATCCAGGAGTTCGTCGCGGATCTTCCCGAACAGGCTCTGCTCCTCGCCCGAGAGCGAGGGCTCGATGGCGTAGTACTTCATGTCCTGTCCCAGGTCGCCGTAGATGTGACAGTAGATGGGCCCGCCGATGGGGTAGAGGACGTTCGGCCGGTTGGTCTCGTACTCGCTCGTGGGTTCGTCGATGAGGAGGGGGAACTCGCCGGTGATCTGCTTGAACTTCTTCAGGTGGTCGCGGAGGTGCGGGCGCTGGGCCGCGATCTGTTTCAGTTCGTCCGAGGGAGTGGCGGTTCCGAGTTCCGTCATCTATGCGACGCTCCGGCTCTCGATGACGATGCCCGTCCCGGAGCGGACGGAGTAGCCGATGGTGTCTCCGACCTGCTGTCCCATGCCGGCGAACCGCTTGACGGCGATCTGTCGGCGGACGTCGTTGCCGACCTCGACCATCTCCAGTTCGAGGAACACGTCGGCGATGGATCGGAAGGGACCGATGGCCTCCTCGTCGACCGTCGAGGGGTCGACGGTCAACACGATGACCTTCCCCTGGGAGATGACGTCCCGGAAGAAGCCGATGATCTCGAGGGCGGCCTGTCGCTCCTCGTTCTGCCGGACCAGCGCCTCGAACTTGGGGTCGTTGCGGAGGATGGCGTCGAACGTGTCGATGACGACGACGTCCGAGTTCCACATCGTCTCCGCGTTCATCAGCCGCTTGAGGAGCTCCTTGCGCTCGCCCTCGCCCTCGTCGGAGAGGGTGCCGCCGGTGTCGAAGTCGGCGTGCAGGAAGAGGACGTTCTCGTCCAGCAGGTGATCGACCATGTCGTAGGACAGCGAGTGCATCTGGTCGATGAACCCGCGGACCGTCAGCTCCGTCGACAGGAAGGTCACGGAGTGTCCCTCCTCGCAGAACCCGTACGTGAACCGCTGGGACAGCGCGCTCTTGCCGGCCCCGTAGTCGCCCTCGGCGAGGACGATGCTCCCGCGGGGGATTCCCCCGCCGAGTTCCTTGTTGAGACGGTCGTGATCCTCCAGTCCGAGCGACAGCAGGTTCGAGCCGGTGCCGCTCATACGCGGAAGGCGAACACCTCCTCGTCGCCGTTGACGATGACCTTCGCGCGGTGATCGCCGGGAGACAGGTCGGTCCCGCCGATTTCGAGGCGAACGACGTTGTTCGGCCGCCACTCCGCCCCGTCGACGACGGTGACCGTGACGTTCGTCCGGTACCGCCCGTCGACCAGGATGTCGATGAACCGATCGTCCGCCGGGATGGCGGCCGTACCGGTGTTTTTCACCAGGAGCGTCACGGTCTTCGAGGAGTTGTTGTAGACGGGGCTGCCGGCGTCGCTGATCACCTCGATGTCCGTACGCACCTCCTCGGAGACTTCGAGGCTCTGGTCGTCGATGCCCTGGCTGAGTCGGGAGATGCCCTGCGTGAACGTTCCGGCCACGCCGGCGGCGATGACCAGACTCGCGATGAACAGGATCAGGTGGGAGGCCGAAACGCTCGCCATCAGAGCACCTCCACGTCGGCCACGCCGGGACCGGAGACGACCTTGATCCTGTCGGGCCGGTTCGGTGCCGACACGTCGAGCCGGAGCCGTTCGCCCGGCAGCCACAGGTCCGTCGAGTTCGACCCCGCGACGGTTCGCGCCGTGAAGTTGTCGCGGTAGGCGTTGTCGACGAGGAGGTCCACCGCCCCGACGGAGAGACCGGTCGCCCCCTCGTTGACCACCTCGACGGAGAGCGTCCCGTTGCCGTAGGACGCGTTCGTGACGTCGATCACCGTGTTCTGTCGCTCGAGGGCCTGTTCGTCGACCGCGGACCGGGCGTCCGAGACGCGTTCGAACCCGTCCGCCGACGCCGTGTAGGCAGTCGAGAAGGCGAGGAAGACGCCGACGAAGATGATCGCCGCCGAGCCGCTGACGCTAAAGCCCAAACGGGACCCCCCCGCCACCGCTCCAGCACTCGAAGACGATGGAATCGGCGGTCGAACCGGTGAGCCGACTGATGTATCGGAGGCTGGCGACGTGGTGGTCGATGGAGAGGGTCGTCGGCGCACCCGTCACGTCGTCGTCCACCTCGCCGAAGCCGACGAGGAAGTCGTGCAGTTCGTCCGCCGCGTCCTCGCCGAGCCACCGGATGCGCCGGTAGTACTCCACCGCCCGGGCGGCGTCGGCCACGTCGCCCTCCTCGACCAGGTACTCGAGCCACTCCATCACGAGTAGATCGCCGACGTAGCCGGACGGCAGGGTTTCGAGGTACGGCCTCGTGACCGCGGCGTCCGACCCGTCCATCAGCGTGTTGGCCGCGAACTGCAGGTCGCCGGCGCCGTCGGCGTCCGTTCGCGCCTGGTCCGCGGCCGCGGCATCGCCACCGGTCGGATCGGCGGCCGCCTGGGGGGCGTCGTCCGGCGGTCCGTCGATGGAGGCCGGCTCCGGATCCGGAGCCGGGTCGTCGACGTCGTCCGGTTCGTCAAAGTCGTCCACGTCGTCGACGTCGTCTGCCTCGTCGAAGCCCGCTATCTCGTCGAACGCGTCGTCGCCATCGTCGGTGGTATCGGCGGCGAACCCGTCGTCGACGGCGTCCTCGCCGTCGGAGGCGAAGGCGTCCTCGCCGTCGCCGTTGGTCGCCGCGCCGTCGTCCTCGTCGGCCCAGTCGGCCTCGCCGCTCTCGTACTCGTTTTTCAGTTCCTCGAACGATTTCCCCGAGTCGTCGGAGTCGTCGGAATCGTCGGCCATGGTATCCTGAGTGGTCGGTTCGTCGAAGTCGCCGTCGTCGAAGTCGTCGAGGTCGTCGCCACCCTCGTCCAGGAAGTCGTCGTCGAAGAAGTCCTCGGCGTCGGCGCCCGCGATGTCGTCGTCCAGTTCCTCGTCGTCCTCCTCGTCGGTGTCCTCGAAGAGGCCGAGCGAGTCGCCGGCGCCGCCGTCGAACCCGCCCCCGGCCTGGGCGTCGTCGACGAACGGGTTGACGCCGCGGGTCACCATCTCGTAGATGTCGAGCAGTTTGCGGACGTTCTCCTCCACGTCCTCGACGGTGTTGCTGATCTCCTCGTTCTCGCTGCGGATGGTGCTCACCGTCGAGGAGAGGCTCGCGACCTCGTTTTCCATCTCGTCGATCCGGGCCTCGAGTTCGGCGGTCGAGGCGCCCCCGTCGTCGCCCCCATCGTCGAACTCGAGTTCGTCGTCGAAGCCGTCGTCGTCCCCGAACCCGCCGAGGTCGTCCCCCTCGTCGAAGAACATGTCGTCGTCGCCGGACCCGTCGCTCGCCGACCCCTCGTCGTCGTCGCGGTTCAGGAGCCGATCTAGAAGCTCCATCCCACACCTCGCGCTGCCCGGGTCGTCGAACCCATTCTATCGTACGACCGATTGGACCGACGTACTTTAATCGTTACCCTTCAGTTATCAATTTTGATACGTGTATGACGGACGTCGGTCAGAGTTCGCGCTCGTCGCCGGCGCTCTTGACGACGAGGACGCCCGTGTCCCCGTGGAACCGCAGCGAGCGGCCGGAGTCGCCGCCGACGTCCTCGGCGACGACGGGGACGTCCAGTCGTTCGAGGACCCGCCGTCCCACCTCGACGTTGCGCCTGCCGATGGGTTCTTCCTGACTGTCGAACTCGAACATGGCGCTCCCGCCGGCGAGTTTGGCGGTGATGCTGCCGGGAGCGGCGCCCTCCCGGCACATCGCGTTCACGGCGGCGTCGATGCCGGTGTCGGTGAACTTCGCGGCGTTGGCGGCGTCGTCGGGAGCGGTGGGGAGCATGGTGTGGGCCAGACCGGCGACGCCGGCGGACTCGTCGAAGAGGCCGACGCCGAGACAGGAGCCGAGGCCGCTGGTGGTCAACACGGCGCCGTCGGCCGTCACCGCGAAGTCCGCGATGCCCACGCGGCGGCGGGTTCGCTCGTCGCTCGCCTCCCGCCCGTACGTCTTCATCTCAGAATATCGATTCCCTGTCGGCTTCGAGTTGATCGCTCCGTTCGATCAGCAGGGAGTCCAGCGCCTCCTTGAGCTTTCGCTCGTCCGGAATGGCGTAGAGCTCGCAGTTGAACTCGCCTTCGGGCGTGACGACGGTCGAGTCCATGAGGAAGGCGTACTCCTGGGACTGCCCGAGTCGGCCGGCGATGGGGCTGAGGATGGCGGCCCCGAGGTCGTGGACCAGTTCCGGCGGCGTGTGGTCGATGCTCGTCTGCAGGACGTTCGCCCAGCCGTCGATGAAGCCGCTGGTCATGATGTTGCCGAGTTCCTGTATGGCGCTCTCGCCCATCTCCCCGAGGGGATCGTCGAGGTCCATCGGGACGGTCGCGTCAACGATGGTTCGTGCCGACGGCTCGTCGAAGAGGATGGCGAGATATCCACCCGGCGTCCCCTCGAACTCCATGACGGTGCCGACGTACACCTGGTCGCTGACCGTGTTGGGAACGTCCTCGATGGGGACGAAGCTGAGTCGGCTCACGTCCACGTCCGTCTCGATGCCGGTCATCGACGAGACGTTCTCGGCCGCCCGCTCGGCGCCCTGCCGGGTCATCTCGTCGAAGACGGTCAGCTTGTCCATCGGGATGGCGTCCTCGTGGTCGTCGCTGGCGGCGAGCATCTCCGCGAAGGCGCCGTACTCCGGGAGCATGTAGATGTAGGCGTCGATCTCCCGATCGACGGCCGTCATCTGGCTCTCGAAGACGAAGACGTGTTCCTCCTCGGCGCGGTCGAGGACGCCGTCCGGGAGCACGTCGGTCCCGGCGCGTTCGACGTAGGTCGGCGGGCTCATGTCGACGCTCGTTCCGAGGTAGTCGGCCCAGCCGTCGACGAACCCCCCCATCATGATGTTGCCGATCTCGTTGATGCCGCTCCGGGCCATCTCGTCGAAGGCGTCGTCGTCGCCGGCCGAGGCCCCAGGGACCAACACGTCGACGATGCTCGCGGCGCTCTCGCGGTCGAACGCGAGCGCCGTCTCACCGGAGAGACCCCCGTCGAGACCGATCTGGACGCCGACGAACTCCGTCCCGCCGAAGACGTCCTCCACGTCCCCCTTCGACATCAGCGTGACGTTGGTCACGTCGACGTACGTCTCGATGCCCGTCATCTGGGTCAGCGACGCCGCGGCGTGTTCCGCCCCCTCCTGTGCGAGGCGGTTGTACGTGCCGAGCGACTGGATGTCGACCCGCATGGTCAGGCCACGACGTCGTCGATGGCTTCGAGGACGTTCGGCTTCTGGAACGGTTTCGTGATGTAGCCGTCCGCGCCGGCCTTGACGGCGTTTTTCATCTTCTCCTCCTGGCCGACGCTCGTACACATGATCACGTTCGCGTCGGGATCGGTCCCCGTGATCTCGCTCGTCGCCTCGATCCCGTCGCGGATGGGCATCACGATGTCCATCATCACCAGATCCGGATCGTGTTCGCGGTAGAGTTCGACCGCCTCGACCCCGTTTTCCGCCTCGTCGACGATTTCGAAGTTCTCCTCGAGGATTTCGCGCAGGAGGTTGCGCATGAAATCCGAGTCGTCGACGATGAGTACTTTCGGTGGCATCTGTCCCGAAGGTTCGGGAGTCGTCAAATAAAGACTCGGCCGCGATTCTCAGCGCTGATACGGGTCAGTCCTCGGACAGCGCGACGGCCTCCTCCTCGGAGACGGCCTCGATCAGGTCGCCGATGGTGTCCCCCCGGTCGAGTTCGTACCGCTTGAGCAGGCCGGTGAGCGTGGCGACCGGGTACCGAACGGAGACGTTCGACTCGGCGAGCAGGATGCCGAGGACCTCCTCCACCGGCGTCCCGCCGCCCACGTGCTGGGCGTACCAGATCAGCAGGGATTCGAAGCTGGTGACCACGTCGTTCGAGACGACCTGGTGGCGGCTGACGCCGTCGTCGAACTTCGCGGTGGCGTGGAACCCGTACTGGGCGTCGATCCCCCGGAAGTGGTCTTCGAGCCACCGATTGACGTCCATCTCGGAGATGTCGGGCTCCGACTCGGGGTCGGCCTCGCTCCCGGGAACCGCCGAGTCGACGGCGTCGTCCCGCGCTTCGGCGGCCCCCTCGCTCGTCGGCCCGCCCGTCGAGACGACGTAGCGGCCGTCGTCGAGTTCGTCGACGTCGTCGTGTCTGGTGAGATCCAACTCCTCCTCGGTGAGAACCTTGCCACGGTCCGAGACGGAGTCGTCTGAATCGGATGGCATACCCTGACCGGTGTTCCCACTTCCGAGCGTGAAAATATAAAGATTGTCGCCGGTCGGGGATCGGGCGTGTCTACAGCGCGACCGACTCCTCGCCGGAGAGCGACTGGGGCACCTGGATGCGGATGATGCTCGTCGCACCGCTCTCGGTGTTGATCCGGATCGTCGCCGTCTCGCCGGCCTCCAGCGGACTGTTGACGAACGCCTCGTTGTTGGCCGTCTCGTTGAGGTCGAGCGTCACGACCAGCCGATCGGTCCGGCTGTTCAGTATCAGGCCGGGACCGCGACTCTCGTTGAGGGAGTCGTCGTTGTCCTGGAGCGCTCGGGTCCGGTCGTCGGGACCGTCGGCGTCGGAGCGGTTGACGACCGTCTCGTTGGTGAACGCGAAGCGGTCGGTGCCGTCCGGCCCGACGATCTCGAAGGTGGTCGCGCTCATGTTGATGTCGCTCGCGCCGGGCGCCTTCTGGACCACCATCGATATCTCGTTGACCACCAGCGACTGGTTGGGCTTCGAGAGGTTCGCGCTGTCCTCGGACACGATCGTGGTGTTCGCGCTCGAGTTGTCCGCGTTCGTGCTGTTGTACACCGACACGTTCCCGGTCTTGGAGACCGGTTCGAGGCGGTCGGTGACCTGTGCGCTGCTCTGTTGACCCGTCTGTTCCGACTGCGTCTGCAGGAAGCCAGCCGTGTTGATCAGCACGCCGGCCGCGATCGCCGCGACCAGGACCATCGCGATGAACACGATGAGCGTCCCGATGCCGACCTGACCCCTGTCCGTTCGTTCGTCGAACATGATTTGTGTAACCCGGGGTCGTGGTGCCCGCGGGCTCTGCCGGAACGTACTCGAAATCGATAATAAAGGTACGTACCCAAATATCAAGGATGAAATCTGGAGTTTCAGGCGGTCTGACCGGGATCTCTCCGGTTTTCGGGAAGGATCAATCGTAGATGATGAGACTGTAGACCACGAAGATGAACCCGAGGGACGCGATGCCGTTGTTGACCAACAGCAGGGATCGGACGCCGGTGAAGTCGTTGATGAACGCGCTGATCGCTGTCGCGATGGCGGCGGCGGCGATCAGGCTGAATCCGAGGGAGATGTGGATCATGGAGCGTCGCGTCGTCTGGAGGTAGGCCTTGATCGCCATGCCGACCATGGTCATGCCGGAGAGCACCAGCACCCCGGTGGCCGCGAAGTAGAGGTATTCGACGACTAACATTGGCTCGTTCGTGACTCGGCGTATCCGGTTATAAATCTGACCGTGATATTCTCAGCGCTGATAGCCCGGTTCGGAGCGAGAACGTCTTGCGTCCGCACGACGGAATGACAGTACGATTTATTGTCCAGGGGCATATCTAAACTGATAACGAATGGACGGAACCGAGATGTTGCGGGTTCTCGGCAACGAGTACAACCCCCAGATACTGAGTTTCGCACACGAGCCACGCTCCGCCCAGGAACTCAGCGACGAACTCGACGTACCCATCGCCACGTGCTACCGACGGATCGAGGAACTCACGGAGGCCGACCTCCTCGAACACCACGACCGGGTGCTCTCCGACGAGCGTCGGCGGGTCAACGTCTACCGGCGCAACATCGAGGAAGTCGTCGTGAGCTTCTCAGACGGGGACGTGATGGTCGACGTCGAGGAACGGCGGAAGGTCAAGAATCGCCTCGACGAGGCCTGGCGGACGCTCTCCGAGTGATCACTCGCCCGGGAACGGGTCGTTCCGGCGACCCATCATCGAGAACCCCGCAGCGCGTTCGTGGACGGTGAGCCCCCCCTCGTCGATATCCATGGGGAAGATGTCCGTCTCGATGTCCTGTTTTCGCATCTTGGCGACCCAGATGTAGCGGTTGACGCCCGACTCCGTCGGCGTCTGGATCAGGTAGATGTTCCCGTCGGTCAGGAAGTTCTCGAGACCGATGTCCTGTTCCGGGAACACCGCGGACTGCTCGGCGATGAGCAGGGACGTCAGCCCGTTGGCCTTCAGGATGTCGGAGAACTTCAGGAGGTACGTCCGCTTCTCCGCCTCGTCCTCGAAGAACAGTTCGAACATCGTCAGCGAGTCGAGGACGAGCCGCTCGTACTCCGTCTCCTCGAACGCCGCCAGCAACTGATCCAGCGTCGCGTTGAAGTCGTTGTGCCGCAGCAGCTCCTGTTTGTCGTAGATGAGGATCCGGTCGTCGTCGACGAGGTCCCGCCAGTCCTCGAAGCCGATGGATTCGGCCGCGTCCGCGATGTCGTCGGCGTTCTCCTCGAAGGAGAGATAGATCCCCTTCTCGTCGAACTGGGTCGCCCCGTTGTAGATGTACTGCAGGCCGAGGATGCTCTTGCCAGTGCCCGGATTCCCGCTGATCAGTACCGTCGCGTTGTCGACGATCCCGCCACCCAGTATCGAGTCCAGCCCTTCGATTCCCGTTCGCGTCTGGTCCGTCATTGCGGTACAGTTACGCGGACTGACTGAAATAAATTCGCAACGGCGACGGACGTCGGGGGATCCCGGGTCTGCGACGCCGATTTTCACTCCTGAGAACTCGGCGCAATCTATTTCACCCGGCCCGGTCACCTGCGGACGATGAGGCTTTCCACCGGCGTGGACGGTTTCGACGAACTCGTCGACGGGGGACTCCTCCGGGATCGGTTGTACATCCTCAGCGGCCCGCCGGGAAGCGGGAAGACGACGTTCTCCTCGCAGTTCGTCACCGAGGGGGCACGTGCCGGGGAGAAGTGCCTCTTTCTGAGCATGCACGAGACGGAGGAGGAGCTGGTCCACGACATGGGCGGCTACGAGTTCGGCTTCGAGAAAGCGGCTCGCTCGGGGAAGCTCCAGTTTCGGAACGTCTTCGACTCCAACGCCAAGCGACTCCTGAAGGGGCCGGGCGGCAACGACTTCTCATCGGGCGTGAAGAACATGACGAACCGCCTCGTCGGGTTCATCAACTCCCGCGAGATCGACCGACTGGTCATCGACTCGACGATGATTCTGCAGTACTTCTACCCCGACAACCACGAGGCGTTCGTCCAGTTTCTCACCTCGCTGAAGCGGGTCGACGCCACGACGCTGCTCATCTCCGAGATGACCGACCCCACCTCCTACGCCGACGAACACTACCTCGCACACGGCGTGATCTTCATGCACAACTACCTGGAGGGCGGCGGGATGCACCGCGGGGTCCAGATCGTCAAGATGCGAGGGACGGAGGTCGACAGCAACATCCACGCCATCGAGTTCGACGACGACGGCCTCCACGTCCGTCCCGGGCGGAAGGTCGAAGCCTGACATGTACGACTCCGAGTTCGACACCGAGTGGGACGACCTCGACAAGGCGGACGCACTCGAGCGCGCGTTCGCCCTCGGCGTGGCCCGGAGCCTCGGCGAACCGAACCGGGAGGAGTACGAGCGGGTGCGCGAGGCCGGCGAGACCACCTACGAGCGGAGCCTGATCGAACTGTCCTACGAGGAGGGTCGCCGCAAGGCCTCCGGACGGGCGACGGAGGAGCCGTCGGCGGTGTGGGAGGACCTCGTCGTCGAGGCCGACGCCGCGTCCGGGACCCGCGACGGGCGACGCGGGTCGAGCGAGGGGCCGCCGGGCATGTTCTCGCGGCCGGAGCCGACGGCGGTTCCCGAGGACGGGCTGGATCGGATTCGGCTGCCCGCCTTCCTCCGGCGGCGCTGAGGCGGCTCAGCCGTCCGCCCGCATGAGTTCGCCCGGCTCCGTCCAGATGACGAACTCGCCGTCCTCGTCGCGTTTGACGACGCCGTTGATCCACGGTTCGTCGACCGGGGACTCCTTGACCTCCGCCAGTGAGACGGTCGAGACGCGCCGCACGCCGTCGACGGCCCAGCCGACGCTCCACTCGTCGTCCATCCGCTCGGAGTCGAAGACGACGATCAGGTCGCCGTCGTCGTCGTCCTCGGCCGCCAGCGTCTCCTTGGGGTCGATGACCGTCGTGATGTCGCCACGCAGGTCGATCACCCCCTCGACGAAGGGGGGTGCGTTCGGGATCCGCGTCACAGTCCCCCGCTCCACGATCTGTTCGATGAAGGAGATGTCCAGACAGTAGCGCTCGTCGCCGAGGACGAACTCCAGGACCGAGACGGTCTCCTCGTCGTCCGTCCCCGACCCGTCCTCGGTCCCGTCGTCCGCGTCGCCGTCGATCGCCGGGACCCCCGGATCGTCGGTCGGCGCGTCCCCCGCGTCCCCCGCGTCCCCCGCGTCGTCGACGTCGGGGGCGTCGAGTTCGCTCAGCGCGGCCTCGATCTGGTCGTCGAGGGCCGCCTCGTCGGCGTCGTCGGCCGTCTCCGGTTCCGACGTCCCCTCCCCGTCGCTCATGGCCGCGCCTCCGTGCGTCCGGACGCCTCGCCCGGGCGTGTCGGCCACGCCGTCCGGGCCGTGATCGGTTCTGCCGTCATGTGATCGACGTCCCGACGTTTACCTCACCCCCTAATAAATTCGGGCGTCGGGTTCTCAGGAGTGATACTCCTCGTCGACGGACGGCGATTCCACCTCAGTCGGTCGCCGACCCCTCGACGTCGCGGCCGAGCGAGCGGTCCCGGCCCGCTCCCGACGCGACGTACCGGTCCCAGAGGACGAGCGTCGTCGGCAGGACGAGGATCGACGAGAGGTACGAGTAGAGCACGCTCAACGCGATCAGGAGGCCGAACTGGCCGAGGATGGGCGAGATGGCGAGCCAGAGCACGCCGAGCCCCGAGACGGTCGTCAGCATGCTCCCGGTGAGGGCACCGCCGGTCCCCCGCACGGTGGCGAGGAGGGCGTCGTCGACGTTCGTCGCGACGTCGTACTCCTCGACGAAGCGATGGAGGAGGTGCGCCGAGTAGTCGATGCCGAGGCCGATGGCGATGGAGAGGCTCGTCCCCGTGAGGACGTTGAACGGGATGTCGAGATAGCGCATCGTCGAGGCCAGCGCCGCCACGGTCACGGCGATGGGGAGGACGTTCGCCAGCCCCAGCGACGGCCGACCCTCCAGGGCCGCGTACACCAGCACGAGGAACCCGGCCGCAGCGACGAGCGCGATGACCAGGCTCCGGAACGCGGACTGACCGATCACGTCCGACACCGCCTTCAGGACGATGACGCCACCGGTGGCCGTCGCCTCGAAGCGCATCCGGTCGGCCACCTGTCTGGTGTCCTCGGTGACCGCCTCCTGCGTCGCGTCCGCCTCGACGGAGTAGACGATCCGCGCGCTCGTGTAGTCGTCGGTGAGATAGTTCAGCGCGCGGTCACGCGCCGGCGAGTCGAGCAGGGCGGCGTAGACGGTCCGCAGGTCGTCGTCCGGGATGCCGTTGTCGTTCCGGTCGTTGCGCTCGACGAGCGCCGCGAACTCGGGGTTTCTGTCGGCGTACTCGCGGATGACGGTCACGATGCTCGTCTCGCGTGCGTGACCGTCGTCCGTGACGAAGCTGTCGGGCGGGTCGTCGCCCGCCCGCCAGAGCGCTTCGAGGGCGTAATCCCGGTACAGCGACCCCTCGACGTAGACGGTCGTGGTGTCCTCCTCCCCGGTCTGGAAGTTGCGTTCGAGGAAGTTCGTCGTCTCGGTGACGGTGTAGTCGCCGGGGCGGAACGGTTCGGGCACGTAGTCGAGATACGCCGGCGGCTCCTCGGGCGGCAGGAAGTCGTCCTGCGTGAACCGGCTGTCGACGCCGGCGCCGTACTGCCCCATGACGGCGGTGGAGACGAGGACGACGACGAGGAAGACCCGCGGGGTCGTCCGGGCGATCCGAACGCCGACGGGCAGCACCCGACCGAGCAGGGAGCGCTCGGAGCCGAGCGCCGCCGACCCGAACTCCGGGACGCCGAGGCGCTCCCGCCAGCGGTCGGCCAACACCTTCGTCGCCGGGAGGAAGACGCCGAACACGAAGAAGGTGAAGACGATGCCGACGGCGGCGACGATTCCGAGTTCGCGGATCGAACTCAGCCCGCTGCTGAGGTTGGCCGCGAACCCGAGGACGGTCGTTCCGGTGACGATGAAGAAGGCGACGACCAGCTGGTCCGTGGCGACCCGCATCGCCTCCCGGACGCTCGTGTCGCCGACGTGTTCCTCGCGGTAGCGGTTGATGGCGTGGATGCCGAAGTCGATGCCCACCGCGAGCAACAGCGGGGGGATGGCGACGAGCAACTGGGAGAAGGCGATGCCCGCCAGCCCCATGAAGCCGAACGTCCAGAGCATCGTCATCCCGAGGGCGACGAGGCCGAGCAGCAGGTCGACCGGGTCCCGGTACGCGACGATCAGGAAGAGCAGGATGAGTGCGAGCGCCGCCGGGATGACGAGTCCGAGCGAGTCGTTGATGACGTTACCGAGTTCCTCGCTCGTGATGCCGCTCCCGAAGACGGTGATGTCGCCGCCGACGGAGGAGACGACGTATTCGGCCTGGAGTTGGATGGCGGTGAGCGGGTTCGATCCGCTCGTCCCCGGCCCGTCGCTCGCGCCGCCGGGGAGGCGGTGAGTGACGGTGCCGATGGTCGCGGACGCCGACGCCGAGCGGGCGTTGTAGTCGTCGCCGAGGAGGGTCCGGAGGCCGGGGTCGTCCGCGACGGTGGCCCGCACCGCCCGGTCGATCTCGCCGGGCGTCGACCGCTCCACCGCCCGGATCTCGTCCTCGATGGAGTCCGCGGACGGGTCGAGCGTCCGCGCGACCGACCGGGCGACGCTCGTCGTCCCCTCGACCTGGAGGTCGGGGTGGTCGGCGAGGCGCTGCTGGGCCTCCAGCATCCGTAGCAGTTCGGGCTTCGAGAGGACGTTCGTCCCCGACTGGATCAGCTGCGTCGTTCCGGTGTCGGCCCCGAAGGTGATCCGCTCGAAGTTGTCGGTGACCTCCTGGAGCGCCTCCTCGGCGGGCACGTCCTCTGTGAACTGGTCGGTCCCGGAGTCGGTGCCGCCGCCGCCGAGGCCGACGACGAACAGGCCCGAGATCAGGAGAAAGAGGAGGACGACCCGGCCGGGGCGGTCGACGATCCACGCGTCGAGGGCGTCGACGAACCGCTGAGCGTCGATCCGAACGTCGTCGATGCTCGGGGGCACCGTCCGTCAGTCGCTCCCGTCCTCGCCCCGTCGGTATCGAACCAGCAGCCCCAGGCCGACGACGGCGACGGCGCCGACGGTGATCGGCAGGAAGGGAAGGCCTCCGCTCTGCCGGCGCTCGACCGTCACCGGCATCCGGTAGGAGCCGGATACCTGCGTGTCGCCGTCCGGGAGTTCGTACTGGAAGTCGAGCGAGACGGGGTATCGCTTCTCGAGGGCGTTCGCGCTCGTGCTCAGGCCGACGGTGATGGTGGCCGTCTCGCCGGGGTCGAGCGCCGGGACGATGGCCTCGTCGTCGCCGCTGGCGAGCGGCGACTGGACGAACGCCTTGGCCTCGATGTCGCGCAGGGGTTCGTCGCCACGGTTGGTCACCCGGATGTCGAGCGTCGTCGTTTCCCCCGCGACGACGGTGCGGTTGACCGCCTCGACGTCGAACCGGTCGCGCGGCGGGGCGACGACCACCCGGTGTTCGAGCGCGTCGCTCCGGCGGACGTCGCCGCGGTCGTTGCGGTACCGGACGGAGACGTTGAACTGCTGGGTGGTGGCGCTCGCGCCGTCGCTGATCGCGACGTCGAACTCGAATTCCCCGGACTCGTCGGGGGCGAGCGTTTCGAGGGCGTACTCGTGTGACTCGACGTTGACGTTCGGGTTGGTCGACCGGAACTCGACTACCGGCCCTCGGGCCGTGTCGGGGCCGCGGTTGACGACGGTGCCGGAGAAGGTCCCCTCCTCGCCGACCCGGAGGGTGGCGTCCGCGTCGCGGAGCGCGAAGGCCTGTTCGCGTTCGGGGTGGAGGCCGACCGCCATCGGGTTCGAGGTGCGGGCGATGCCGTCCGTGTCCTCGTACTCGACGGACGCGGTCAGGCTGTAGTTCCGGAGCGCCGCGTCGTCGGCGAAGGAGACGGTGTACTCGACCGTCTCGTTCGTGCCGGGCTCCCAGGCGCCGACGTATCCAGTGGAGGACTCGGAGCCGCTACCGAAGGTGAGTTCGTCCGTCGGCGACGTCAGGACGACGCTCGCGTCGCCGGCCGGTCGCGTCCCGTCGTTGCGGAGTTCGACCGAGAGCGTGCCGGTGTCACCGATCTGTGCCGTCGCCTCGGTGTCCACCACCTCGAACTGCGGCTGATCGCGGACCCGGAGGGTGACGTACGTCGTCGTCTCGCGGGTGAGGTCGTTGTACTGGGGGGAGCCGACGGCGCTGTACTCGACGCTCACCGTGTAGGCGTAGGAGACGGTGACGGGGACTCGATACCGACCCGGCTCGACGTCCTCGGGGACGGTAATGGAGACGGGGTCGGCCGTCGTGGTGCCGCGGGGGACGTCGCCGACGGCGACGCGTCCGGTGTTGATCTCGAAGGGCGTCTCCCCGTCTTCGACGTCGATGGACACGCCGCGGGCGGTGGTGACGCGGTCCTCGTACTGGGCCGGGCCGCCGCGGCTCAATCGGCCGTCGTTCGAGAGGACGAGGTCGAGTTCGGTTCGCGTGCCCGGTTCGACTTCGGTCGTCGAGGTGAACACGTCGATGTCCGGCCGTCCGATGACGGTGCCGGAGGAGGACTGCCCGGCGGCGACGCCGGTGGCGGCGACGGCCCCGACGACGACGAGGGCGGCGAGGAGGAGGTTCCGGTGTGTGGCTTGCATGAGTGGTGTTGTACCGTCGGTAGCGTTTCGCCGTCCCGAGAGCTACGGCAGAGTGGCCGAGGCGAGTCACGCAGGTGTGGGGACCGAGGACGGTCGCTCCGTCGGCGCGTCTTCCCGGAACTGCGTCTACGGGGGACGTAGAGGGAACGAGCTATATATCTTGTGAACGAACGTTCAGTCACCGTGGCGTTCGAACCCCCATTCGACGCCGCCCCGGCGGACACGCGGGCGGCCATCATGCGCGCGACCTACGAGGCGCTGATCGAACACGGGTACGAGAACCTGACGATCCAGCGGATCGGCGACGAGTTCCCCAAGAGCAAGTCGCTCATCTACCAACATTACGACGGCAAGGACGAGGTGCTGGTGGCGCTGCTGGAGTTCCTGCTCGATCACCTCAAATCACAGATGCCCCAGCCGACGACCGAGGACGCCGACGACTGCCTGCGGACCGTCCTCGATTTCGTGCTGGCCCCCGACCGCGACGCCGAGCGCGCCGAACTCACCGACGTGATGGTCGAACTCCGGGGGCAGTCCCCTCACAACCGCGTGTTCCGGGAGTACTTCTCGGCCAACGACCGCACGTTCCGACGGGACCTCGCGGCCATCGTCGACCGCGGCATCGACGAGGGCGTCTACCGGCCGGTCGACCCCGACGTGGTCGCCGAGTTCGTCCTCACGGTCATGAGCGGCGCGACGGTCCGGCGGGCGACGACCGACGAAGCGGTCGACGTCGCCGACGTCCGGCGGGAACTGGACGCGTACCTCGAGGCGCGCGTGCTGCGGTGAGGAGAGTCGGAGACTACTCGACGACGACCTGGCCGGCGCCGTCGACGTGGACGGTGTGGTCCTCGTACTCGAACGTGAGGCTTCGCTCCGACAGTTCGGCGGGAGTGCCCCTGAAGAAGGCCTCCAGCGCGTCCGGATCGACGTAATCCGCGAGCGGATCGAGGTCGACCGGGTCACAGTTTTCGACGTCACCGAGGGCGGCCTGCACGGTGAAACTCACCGGCTCGCGTCGATCCCAGTCGATCTCCGCGCGGTGAGGGGTCGACCCCATCCGTACACTTTCGTCGCTCGTCGCGGACATACCACCATCTTCGCATCACGCTACATAACTCTACTGGCGGAATTATCAACCGTGATATTCTTCGCCGTCGGCCGCCGCGGCACCAACACTCATTTGCCGGGGTGGAGAATCCCCGGGGCGAGCGATGACACTGGAGGACTTCGCCGCGTCGGGCGCACGGGCGGTGGGTGACGCCACCCGCCCGCGACGGAACCGCACGCGCCTCGCCGTCGGCCGCCGCGACCCGCCCCCCGAGCGAGCCGGCGGATCGAGCCACCCGAGGGACCGAGCGGCACGACCGCTCGGGCGGGGCGAGGTTCGTCGCCCGACGGGTCGAGGGGCGGGGAACGGGAGCGTCGGATGGAGATCCTGATCTTCGGCGCCGGCAGCCTCGGGAGCCTCCTGGGGGGGCTGCTGGCGGGGGCACACGACGTGACGCTCGTGGGTCGCGACCCCCACATCGCGGCGGTCAGGGAGCGGGGGCTCCGGATCACGGGCGTCGAGGAGCGCGACGCCCGGCCGGCGGCGACGACGGACGGGCGGGATGCGAGCGCGGACCTCGCGCTCGTGACGGTCAAGGCCTACGACACCGAGGCCGCGGCCCGTGCCCTCGCGGCCGGCGACGTGAGCGTCGCGTGTTCGCTCCAGAACGGCATGGGCAACGAGGAGGTCCTCGCCACCCACCTCGACGCGCCGGTCCTCGCCGGGACGACGACCTGCGGGGCGCGACTGGCCGGCCCCGGTCACGTCGAGTGGCTGGGCCGGGGGTCGGTCACGGTCGGCCCCTGGCGGCCCGACGACGGCGTCAACGCCGCCGAGCGCGTCGTCGCGGCGTTCCGCGCGGCCGGCGTCGACGCGGCGGTGACGACCGACGCGCGGGGGCTGCTCTGGGAGAAACTGGCGATCAACGCGGGAATCAACCCCGTCACGGCGCTGGCTCGGGTGGAGAACGGGGCGCTGGCGCCGCCGGGCGACCTGTTCGACCTCGCGACGGCGGCGGGCGTGGAGGCGGCGCGGGTCGCACGCGCCGCCGGCGCGTCGCTGTCGGACTCGGCGGTGACCGAGGCCATCGCGGACGTCGCCCGCGACACGGCGCGGAACCGCTCGTCGATGCACCAGGACGTGGCGGCCGGCCGCCGGACGGAGGTCGACGCGATCAACGGCTACGTGGTCGACCGGGCGGCGGAGGAGGAGGAATCGGTCCCGGTCAACCGAACGCTCGCGACGCTGATCCGGGGGTGGGAGGCCGGCGCGGAGGTCTAAGGGGTATCGTTAATTCCCCGGCGGCCGAGTCGGGTGACGATGCCAACGGTACAGGAGATCCGGCAGGCGTCGGCGGACGGGGAACCGCTGACGATGCTGACGGCGTACGACGCGCCGACGGCTGGAATCGTCGACGCGGCCGGGATCGACGTGATTCTGGTCGGAGACAGCATGGGCAACGCCGTCCTCGGCTACGACTCGACGCTCCCGGTGACGATGGAGGAGGTGGCGAGTCACACGGGCGCGGTGGCCCGGGCGACCGAGGACGCGCTCGTCGTCGCCGACATGCCCTTTCTGAGCTACGGGACGACCGACGGCGAGGGGGTCGAGAACGCGGGGCGGCTGATCAAGGAGGCGGGAGCGAACGCGGTCAAGATCGAATCCGGTCCCCACACGGTCGGGCTGACCGAGCGGCTGGTCGACCTCGGGATCCCGGTGATGGCCCACCTCGGGTTGACGCCGCAGCGACTCAACGAGGTGGGCGGCTACACCCGACAGGGCACGACCGAGGACGAGGCCCGGGAGATCCGCGAACTCGCGCGGCGCCACGAGGAGGCAGGGGCGTTCTCGCTGGTGATCGAACACGTCCCCGACGACCTGGCCGCCGAGGTGACCGCGGATCTCGACGTGCCGGTGATCGGCATCGGGGCCGGCCCCGAGACGGACGGGCAGGTGCTCGTGTTGACTGACGTGATCGGGCTCTCGGAGTCGACGCCGCCCTTCGCCGAGGAGTTCGGCGACGTGCGTGGGGAGATCGCCGACGCGGTGGCGGCGTACCGCGACGCTGTCGAGGGCGGGGAGTTCCCCTAGTCCCCGCGGATCGCCGTCGCGAGCAGCGGGCGCATCAGCCCGACGACGGGCGCCTCGGCGCTGTCGGTCCAGACCGCGCGGTGCTTGCGGACGCCGGGCAGGTCCGTCGCGGCGTCCGCGCTGACGAGGAGGGCGTCCCCGTCGACCATGCAGACGCTCGTGACCGCGCCCGGTTCGATGGGGACCGACTCCCACCAGGTCCAGGTCTCGACCACGTCGGCGCCGTCGAGGGCGTCCCCGAGTCGGTCGCGGATCGACTCGTCCGGGGAGCCGACGGTCACCTCGACGCCGCCGTCGAGCGCGTCGACGAGGGCGCCGACCAGGTCCTCGCCGAGGAGCGCGTCGACCGCCAGGGCCAGCAACACCTCCTCGTCGGCATCGCCGACGAGCGTCGCCAGCCGCTCCGAGACGGCAGTTTCCCCCTCCATCGTCCACACCTCGCCGGCGCCGGTGGAGCGATCCGGCGACCCGAGACGGGGGAGGATGGCCCCGAGACGGTCGAGGCGGCTCCGGCACTCCTGTTCCAGCAGTTCGACGGCCTCGCGCGGCGAGACCGCCCGGAACCGGCGCGGCTTGGACTCCTGGACGCTCACGAGACCCCGGTCCTGGAGCGCGTCCATGCTGTCGTAGATGCGGGCGCGCGGCACGTCCGCCACCTCGCTCACCTCCTTCGCCGTCCCCTCGCGCAGGCGCGTGAGCGCCACGAAACATTTCGCCTCGTACTCGGTGAGTTCGAACGTCCGGAGCGTTCCCACCGCCTCCTCGACGAGCGAGTCGGTGCCGGCGTCCGAAGATGTGTGTTGGGTCACGACGAGCGTCTCCCGTGTCGCTCCCCGGTTAGGATGACACCACCAAAAAGAGTCGGGTCCGCCGCGAGGTGCGTGTGGACGCCCCGCACAGTCTGTTTCGATCCGAATCAAAACATAGTAGAAACTATTAAGATACTACCAGACGTACGATGGGATCGAGAGGCGACACCGCGGCCTCGCGCCGCGACCGACAACCATGAGCCAGCAGCCCCACTCCCTCCGAGAGGTCGGCGGGGAACAGCACGCGACGACCGACGCCAAGGAGACGAACGAGCGCAGTTGCCCGGAGTGTGACGCGGCGCTCGTCGCCGACGAGGCACGCGGCGAGACGGTGTGTGAGTCGTGTGGCCTGGTCGTCGAGGCGGACGAGATCGACCACGGACCCGAGTGGCGGGCCTTCGACTCTAGCGAGCGCGCGGAGAAGAGCCGGGTCGGTGCCCCGACGACCAAGCTCCTCCACGACGACGGCCTCTCCTCGGTCATCGACTGGCAGGACCGGGACGCCAAGGGCCGGGCCATCGACGGGAGCAAGCGGCGGAAACTGCAGCGCCTCCGGACCTGGGACGAGCGGTTCCGGTCGAAGAGCGCCCAGGAGCGCAACCTGAAGCAGGCGCTCGGCGAAATCGATCGGATGTCCTCGGCGCTCGGCCTGCCCGAGAACGTCCGCGAGACGGCGAGCGTGGTCTACCGGCGGGCGCTCGAGGACGACCTGCTCCGTGGCCGCTCCATCGAGGCGATGGCGACGGCGTCGCTCTACGCCGCCGCCCGGCAGGCCTCGGTCCCGCGGAGCCTCGACGAGTTCGAACCCGTCAGCCGGGTCGACCGCAAGGAGTTCTCGCGGGCCTATCGCTACATCGTCCGGGAACTCGGCCTCGCCATCGAACCCGCGAACCCGCTGGAGTACCTGCCGCGGTTCGCCTCCGACCTCGACATCGACGGCGAGACCAAGACCCGCGCTCGCTCGCTCCTCGAGGAGGGCATGGAGAACGGCGTCCACAGCGGCAAGAGCCCGGTCGGCCTCGCGGCCGCCGCGCTCTACGCCGCCTCCATCCTCGAGGGCGAGAAGGTGACCCAGAAGGAGGTGTGCTCGGTGAGCGACGTCTCCGAGGTGACGGTTCGCAACCGGTACACCGAGTTGCTGGAGGCCGGAACCGACCCGGACGCGGCCCGCGCCGCCTAGGGGCGGATCGCCGTCTCCAGATCCGCGGCCGCCAGTTCGGTTTCGAGCCGCTCGGCGGCGCCGTTCGTCTCCGCGACGTTCTCCATCAACACCGTCTCGCTCGGGAACAGGTCCTCGCCGACGACCAGCCCGTGGTCCCGCGCGGTCGACCCCGTCATCGTGAGATAGATCCCGAGGCCCGTCTCGGCGATGGCGGCCTCCTCCTCGACGGCCGAATCGGGATACGTGAAGCGCACGTCGTCGAGGGCGTCCGTCCCGAGGACCGCCCGCACGAGGCGTTCGTAGCGCGGCGAGATGCAGAGCGGTCCCGCGTAGTCGGCGACGAACTCCCGGTCGAGGTCGGCGCCGGCCGGCAGGACCTCCGGCGTCGCGAGCAGCGTGTGATACACCGTGTCACCGAGACCGCTCACGATCCGGACGTCGGTGTCCCGGGGGTCGATCCGGGCGTTCACGTCCGCGATGGACTCGACGCCCGTCTCGTCGAGGGTGACCACCTCCTCCAGGACGAGGTCGGCGCTGTCGAAGCCGAGGCCGAACTCGTGGGTGCGGAGCGCGCGGAACGGCTCCTCGCGGCCGATCAACTCGACCGTCACGCCCGCCGCGTCGACGGTCACGCTGTCGAAGACGATGCGCCGGGGTTTGCCCTCCCGGTCGTCGCGCAGCAGGGTGTACTCCGGGGCCGTCGGGTCCGAGAGGTCGCTGTACGCCGCCAGCCGTTCGTACACGTCGCGGTCGGCGGCCGTCCGACCCTTGGTGACCGCCTTCTCGTACCGGAGCGTCGAGGAAACGTCGTCAGCCAGGTCGTCGGCGCCGGCGACGGCGGCGAACCGTTCGAGAACCGCCTCCAGCGGGCGCCCCTTGCGTGGAACGGCGACCCGAACCGTCTCGGTCATTGTCGGGACGAGGTGGGCGCGGGCTTTACCGATTGCGCTTTACTCCTCGCCGGGGCCGAAGGCGCTGCTGAGTCGGTCGCGGAACGACCGCAGGTCCTCCAGTTCCGAGCGGACCGCCTCGACGTCCTCCTCCAGCGCCTCGACGGCGGTCAGCCGCTCGTCGAGGCGCTCGAGTCGGGCGTCGATCCGGTCGACGTCCGCCGCCACGTCGTCGACCCGGTCGGCCACCTCGCCGACCTCCGCGTGCAGACTCTCGCGGTCGTCGGCGGCGGCCGACAGCGACTCGTCGAGGGCGTCGACCCGGTCGTTCAGTTCGCTCACCTCCTCGCTCACGTCGCCCAGCACCTCCTCCGCGGTGCCGTTCTCGTCGAGGAAGTCCGCGAGCGCGTCGCGGTAGGCGAGGACGTCCTCGACCTGGGACTGGAGGCGGCCGACGCGCACGTCGACGCTCGTCGGCACCTCCCCCTCGAACGCCTCGTGCAGGACCGCGAGGTCGTCGTCGTCGACCGACCCATCGCGGATCTCGGCGGCGAGGGCGGCCGCGACGGATCCGGGCGCCGCCGCGGGGGCACCGGCGGCCGCGTCCCCGTCGTCACCGGTCGCGTCGTCCGCGTCGGCCGGGGCGGCCGCGACGGACCGGGGATCGAGCGTCTCCGCGGCGTCGGCGGAGGGGACGGCCTCCCGCTCCTCCTCCTCCTTTTCCGCGTCCGGCCCGCGTTCGACGGCGGTCACGTCCTCGTCCCGGTCGCCGAGCACGGCGGTGGGGTCGGGGTCCCGGTCGCGGGGAGCGGGAGCCTCGGCCGCGTCGGCGTCGTCGAGGAGCGGTTCGGGCTCCGCGTCGGCGTCCGACGCCAGCTCCGAGAGGTCCCCGGACTCCTCGCCCGAGAGGGCGTCGCGGACGGCCTGTGTCGTCTCCCGGCCGAGGACGTCCTCGGTGCCGCCCGTCACGTCGTTCGGTTCGATCACCTCGACCGTCGGTTCGTCGAGGAACGGGTCGGCCTCCTCGGGGTCGTCGATCCGGATGCCGTACACCGTGAGGACGGACTCGCCCGGGTCGAGGGTCCGCTCGTAGGCGACCCGGTGGTCGCGGTAGGCGGTCCAGTTGTCGCTGTCGTAGTCCGGGTGGAAGCCGACGCCCTCCATCGCGAACGACTCGGGGATCTGGTCGACGAGTCGAATTCGGATCGGGTCGTCGGCGAGCGATTCGATCTCGAAGGCGATGGCCGGCACCGGAAACCGGTCGGCCTCG
Organism: Haloplanus sp. GDY1; assembly: GCF_023703775.1. Taxonomy (NCBI): domain Archaea; kingdom Methanobacteriati; phylum Methanobacteriota; class Halobacteria; order Halobacteriales; family Haloferacaceae; genus Haloplanus; species Haloplanus halophilus. The sequence continues at coordinate 1,059,056 of NZ_CP098514.1, forward strand.
AAGGCCTTTCCGACGCGCACCTCCCCCGTGGACACGGACACCGGGGTCTCGGGGCCTGGGTCGTTCGCCATGCGCCATACCTTTCCCAGTAGTAGCATAAAACAACCGGCGGCTCGCCCCCCGTCGTGCCGCCCGGACGGCCGCGAACGCGGGGACGCCGACGGCCGGCGGACGGTGGCGACGATCCGGGAGTCCGGCGCCGGTGCCGACGGTGCGCTGACGGGGGCGGCGCGCTCAGAGGTCGACCCGGTCGCCGATTTCGGCGACCTCCAGTCGCTCCGGGTAGGGGAAGCTCCGCGCGTGGTGGTGGAGGGCGGTCGGATCGGCGTTCAGCCCCTTCCAGACGTCCCAGTGGCTCGGGAGCAGGCGGTCGAGTTCGAGGTCGTTCGCCGCGCGGACGACGTCGTTCTCGGTCGCGTACCACTCGGTTCGCTTCGGTTCGCGGGTCTCCTTGTCGAGGAGGGTGCCCGCCGACCCGAACGCGAGGACGCCGAGGTCGATGTCGAAGCGGTCCGCGAGGTCGGGAAAGGTGTCGGCGGGCCGGGTGTCGCCGCCGTGGAAGACCGTCCCGGCGTCGTGTTCGATCACGTACCCGACGGGGTGGTCGGCGTCGGGGTCGTTCACCGGGACGACGTGGATCGTGAACTCCCCGACGTCGAACTGTTCGTCCTCGGTGACGGTGACGAACTGCTCGGCGACGACGCTCCAGTCGTCGATCCACCCCGTCCGCTCGACGACGGCCATGCTGGCGTCGGGCGCGTAGTAGTTCGCCCCCGTCGCGGCGAGGATGGGCGCCTGCGTCGGCCCGTGGACGTGATCCGAGTGTTCGTGCGTCGCGAGGACGGCGTCCGCGTCGACCACGTCGGTCGGGTCGAAGGGAACCGGGATCATTCGCACCGTCCGCGGCGGGTCGCCGAGGCCACAGTAGGGGTCGATGAAGAGCGTCGTTCCCCCCGATCCCTTGAGCACGAAGCCGTTACAACCGAGATACCAGACCGCGACGGTGTCGGGGTCGGCCTCGGCCACGGCCGTCGGCAGCCAGTCCCCCCAGTCGCTCTCGCCGAGTTCGTGTGCCATAGCGGCCGTGGGGTCGGTCGAGGGCTAAGCGTTGCGGTGAGCGCCGGGAGCCTTTTACCCCCGGCCACCCCACGGCCGCCATGACCCGCGACGAACTCCCGCGTCTGCGGACGGTCGCCGACTACCAGTTCGGCGCCGGCGCGGGCCGGGCACTCTTTCCCCCGGCCGAGGACCTGACGGTGGCCCACTCGACGAGCGGTCGGCCGCGACAGGTCCGGGCCGACGCCGGCCGCCTCGTCTCCTACGGCACCGACGGCCGCTTCACGCTCGGCCTCGAAGGGGGCCGGCGGCTGATCGACGCCCTCGATGCCCCCCGCGGCCGCGTCGTCGTCGGCTCCGAGAGCGAACCGTTCGTCCGCGACGGCAAGAACGTCTTCGCGAAGTTCGTGCAGGACGTCGACGACGACGTGCGCCCCCGTGACGAGGTGGCCGTGGTGCACGCGGAGGGCCACCTGCTGGCGGTCGGGCGGGCGGAACTCGCCGCCGACGGCATGCGCGACTTCGAGACGGGGATGGCGGTGAAGGTCCGCGAGGGCGCGGACTAGAGGTACGGCGCCAGGCCGAGCGCCCGGACCACCGGAACGCCCGAGAGGACCGATCCGAGGAGGTAGCCGCCGATGGCGCCGCCGTTCAGGAGGGGGAGGCCGGCGTGGGCGCGGCCCTTCATCACCGCCCGGAGCAGGACGCCCAGTCCGAGGAACGTGCCGACCATCGCGAGGAGCGCGGGGAGGTTGAGGGCGGGGAGCGCGGCGACGCCGAGCGACGGCGCCGGCGAGAAGAAGGCGCCGCTGGCGACCATCACCGTCGGCATCACGGCGTCACCGAGGCCGATGAAGAAGGCGTCGCGCTCCGATCCCTCGTCGGGGGCGTCCCCGTCGTCACCGGTCGCGTCGTCCGCCGCGTCGCCCTCGCCGCCGTCCACCGCCGCGTCGCCCCCGTCGGCGTCCTCGTGGACCTCGTTCGCGCCTCCGAAGTCGTCCTCCAGCAGGGAGTAGGAGAGCGAGAGCGGGACGACGAGGATGACGGGGATGCGGAGGTCCATCACGCCCTCGGCGAGGCTGAGCATGTGGCGCGTGCCGTAGACGCTGACGGCGTCGTACACCGCCAGCACGGAGAGGAGGACGATCGCGGGCAGGAGCCCGAAGCTGATGCCGAACAGCGCGCCGGCGCCGATGCCCATCAGGACCCCGGCGCCGTCGACGACGTACCACTCGGGATAGACCAGCAGGGCGACGGCGACGCCGGCAGAGAGGGCGACGGCGAGGAGGTTGACGGGGCCGACGACGACCAGCGGCGGGGTGACGACGCTGAAGACGTACCACGAGACGAGGGCGCCCGAGAGGACGACCACGGCGCGGACGGCCCGCTCGAAGGCGTACTTGAACGCCGCGAGCATCAGGGCCGTGGCGACGAGGATGGCGGCGAAGTAGACGAGGCTGTTGGTCGGATCGGAGGGGTCCTCGACGGCCCGGTAGCCGGCCGTCTCGAAGGGACCGACCATCGCGAGCGCGCCGACCTGGACGAGCAAGAACAGCACCGCGGCGACGGCGACGCCGCGGGCCTCGCGTGCGTTCATGGCCGCCCCTTGGTCGGGGGGCGGTTTGGCCGTTGTGACTTCGGGCGACTCATCGGGCGTAGAGTTTCGTCCCGAGGAGGTCGGGCAGGCCGACGCGGTCGTCGGGTGAGACGGCGAGGTAGGGGCGGTCGACGGGGCCGAACACGTCGACGACCCGGCCGACCGTCGAGAGCGACTCGTCGACGGCCGCCGTGCCGACGTCGGGGACGTCCGCGTCGTCACAGCGGACGATGGCGAGACCCTGCGCGGTGCGGGTGACGGTGCCGAGGCGGCGCATCAGTCCCGGAGGATCGCCACGTAGGCCGCGATGGCCTGTACGAGGTCGTTCTTCGAGGCGTCGTCCGCCCCCTTGACGAGCACCCGACCGCGGGGTTCGAACTCCCGGGGGTAGGTCGCGTCGCGTTCGATGACCGCGTCGTAGCCGACCTGCTGGACGGACTCGGCGATCTCGTCGACGGTCGGGTCGTCGACCGCCTCGTCGAGGGGGACGCGCCGCCCCTCGGCGCGACTCTTGGTCGCGTCCAGATAGGCCGGCCAGATGACGTTCTCCACCATACCCACACGCCGCGGGCCGGCCCTAATACGGTTTTGGAAGGGCGGGCGACGGCACGGCGGTCGACGGTGCGGCGGTATGCAACAAGTATTTACCTACTGCAAGCAGGTTTTCGGAGACATGGGAGGCGTCCGGACGGGCGCGTGGATCGGCGGGTTGCTGGTCGCGCTCGTGGCCGTGATGCTCGTCAGCGCCGCCATCGGGCCGGTGTCCATCGGGGTCGGCAACGTCGCGGACATCGCGCTCGCGGCGCTGCTCGGCGGGGCGAGCGACGCCCCGGAGAGCTACCGGACCATCGTCCTCTCGATCCGGATGCCGCGGATCGCGCTTGGCGCCGTCGTCGGCTTCGCGCTCGCGTCCGCGGGGACGGTCATGCAGGGCTTCTTCCGCAACCCCATGGCCGACCCCTCGATCGTCGGCGTCTCGGCGGGCGCGGCGACCGGCGCGGTCGCGGCCATCGTGGCGCCCGTGTCGGTGCCGTTCGCGCTCCCCGTCGCCGCCTTCGTGGGCGCCCTGATCGCCGCCTTCGGCGTCTACCTGCTCGCGAGCGAGGGCGGACGGACGCCCGTCGAGACGCTGCTGCTCGCCGGCATCGCGGTGCAGACGTTTCTCGGCGCCGCCGTCTCCTTCATGCTCGTCCAGGCGGGTCGCGACCTCCGGGAGGCGATCTACTGGCTGATGGGCCACCTGCAACACAGCACCTGGACCGAGGCGACGATCGCCGCGGCGGTCGTGGTGCCGGGATTCCTCGGCCTGCTCGCGTACGCCCGTGATCTGAACGTCCTGTTGCTTGGCGAGGAGGACGCCCACTCGCTCGGCATCGAGGTGGAGCGCACGAAGCGTCTCCTGCTCGCGGTGTCGAGCCTCCTCACCGCGGCCGCCGTCGCCGTCGCGGGCGTCATCGGCTTCGTCGGCCTCGTCGTCCCGCACGTCATGCGTCTGCTGGTCGGCCCGGATCACCGCATCCTCCTGCCGACGAGCGCGCTGGCGGGGGCCTCCTTCCTCGTCGCCACCGACACCCTCGCCCGCTCCGGCACCGCCGAACTCCCCGTGGGCATCGTCACCGCCGCGGTCGGCGCGCCCTTCTTCCTCTACCTGCTCCGGAATCGGGAGGTGCACACGCCGTGACGCGCGCGATCAGTATCGACGACGTCTCCGTCTCGTTCGGCGACGTGCCCGTCCTCGAATCGGTGTCGACGAGCGTCGCGGAGGGAGCCCTCGTCGGCCTCGTCGGCCCCAACGGCGCGGGGAAGACGACCCTGCTCCGGGCGATCACCGGGACGCTGTCCCCCGACGCGGGGAGCGTCCGCGTGACCGGGGAACGACTCGCCGACCTCTCCTCCCGCGCGGCGAGTCGGCTGGTGGCGACCGTCCCGCAGTCCACCGCCTCGACGTTCGAGTTCGACGTCCGCCGGATCGTCGCGATGGGCCGGACGCCACACGTCGACCGCCTCGGCTCCCGGACGCCGGCCGACCGCCGGGCGGTCGAGGAGGCGATGGAGCGCACCGCGGTCGACCACCTCGCCGACCGTCCGGTGACCGAGGTGAGCGGCGGCGAGCGCCAGCGGGTGTTCCTCGCCCGCGCCCTCGCACAGGACACGCCCGTCCTCCTGCTGGACGAACCCACCTCCGACCTCGACGTGAACCACCAGGTTCGGACGCTGGAACTCGTCGCCGATCTGGTCGAGGAGGGCCGCACCGTCGTGGCGGCCATCCACGACCTCGACCTGGCGGCGCGCTACTGCGACGAACTCCGCCTGCTCGCGGACGGCGGGATCCGTGCGGCCGGCCCGCCGGCGTCGGTGCTCACCGACGAGGCGGTCGAGGCGGCCTTCGACGCGCGGGCGACGGTCACCGACCACCCCGTCACGGGCACGGCGTCGGTGACCGCCTTCGCCGGCGCGGGCGACGCCGACGGCCGCGTCCACGTCGTCGGCGGCGGCGGCGCGGCCACGCCGCTGCTCCACCGCCTCGACGCCGCCGGGTTCGACCTCTCGGTCGGGGCCGTGAGCGCGGCCGCCCGCGACGCCGAGACGGCCCGAGCGCTCGACGCGGACCTCGTGACCGTCCCCCCGTTCGCGCCGGTGGACGCCGAGGCGCGAGCGGCTGTGGCCGAACGGGTGCGGCGGGCCGACGCCGTCGTCGTCGCGCCCGTGGCCGTCGCGGAGGGGAATCTGCCGGCCCTCCGCGCCGCGACCGGGGCGGCGACGCCCGTCGTCGTCGACGGCGACCCCTTCGCGGAGCGCAACCACGCCGGCGCGGCGGGACGAGAGGTGTACGCGACGCTCCGGGACCGGGGCGTCGTCGTCGACGCCGACGCGGTGGTCGCGGCCGTTCGACGGGTGGTGGCCGCGGACGACGAGCCACGCGACGGGAGCGTCCTGCGGGGCAGCCCCGGCGGCCCCCACGGCTGATCCGGGGCGAAACGTCACGCTTACTCCCGCGGGGAGCGACCCGCCGGTATGGAACGGCCCTGCGTTCGCGTCCCCCGCGAAGCCGGCGAGGAGACCAGACGGGCCCTCGCCGCGGCGGACCTCGTCGACGAGGACCACGAAATCGTCGTCGACGACGGGTCGCTCTACCTCCCCGTGACCGACCCCGAGGCGGTCGGCGACGACTACGAGGTGGTCTACCGGGACGTGCCGGTCCACGACCGCCAGCGGACGCCCGCCGAGTTGCTGGGGTTCGACCCCTCCTACGAGCGCCTGGGCGACGTGGCCATCCTCGACGAGGACGACCCCACACGGGCGGCCCGGATCGCCGAGGCCATCCTCGACTCGGACCTCCCCGTCCGGGCGGTCATCGACCGCGCCTCGAAGGTGAAAGGCGACCTCAGGGTGCGGGACTGGACGGTACTCGCGACCGACGACGCCGACCGCGATCGACCGCCGACCGAGACGGTCCACCGCGAGTACGGCTTCGAGTACCTGCTCGACCTCGCGGAGGTGTACTTCTCGCCGCGTCTCGCCACCGACCGCCACCGCGTCACCGAGGGCGTCGAGGCCGGCGAGCGGGTCGTCGACATGTTCGCCGGCGTCGGCCCGTTCGCGATCCCGATGGCCGCTCGCGGAGCGGCCGTCCTCGCCGTCGACCTCAACCCCGCGGCGGTCGAGTACCTCCGCGAGAACGCCCGCCGCAACGGCGTCGCCGATTCCGTCACCGCCGTCGAGGGCGACGTGCGCGACGTGGCGGCCGACCACGCCGGGTGGGCCGACCGCATCGTCATGAACCTCCCGCACAGCGCCGACGACTTCCTCGACGCCGCCGTCACCCTCGCCGGCGACGACTGCCTCCTCCACTACTACGACATCCAGCACGAGGACGACCCCTTCGGCCCCGGCGAGCGAGCGATCCGGGCGGCGGCCGCCCCCGCCGGCTACGAGGTGGCGGTGCTGACCCGGCACGTCGTCCGGTCGTACGCCCCCCACGAACTCAACGTCCGTCTGGACGTGCGGCTGTCCCGGTGAGGGCGGGACGTTTCGGAACCCTTATTTGAGTCATGGCAGTACGGTGGAGTGCGCGCCGGAGTAGCTCAGCTGGCAGAGCGATTCCTTCGTAAGGAATAGGCCGAGGGTTCAAATCCCTCCTCCGGCTTTCTGCTGCGAACTACCGTGAAGCGAAAGCCACGGAAGGTAGCGGATGACACGGGAGTAGTTCACACACCGGTTCCCCGGCCGAACGAAGTGAGTCCGAGGAGTCCCACGTGGCGGGTCGATCACTGATTGATCAGGACGATGGCGACGATGGCCAGACCGATGCCGGCGACTTTCGTCAGCGAGATCGGTTCGCCGAGAGCGACGACGCCGATGGCGGCCGCCGTGACGAAGTACATCCCGCCGACGGTCGCGACCACCGCGGTGGATCCGATGGACACGCCGACGAACGTCGAAACGACGCCCACGGCGGCCGCCACCCCCGCAACGACGGAAAAGAGCAGACCCTTGTTCGTCACCGCGAGCGAGGCGTCGGAGACGACGGCGTAGGCGGCGGTGACGACCGCCGCGGCGACGTACGAGATGGCCGCGGCGGTCACCGGATCGATACTGTTCGACGCGACGTCGCCGAGCGTGATCCAGAACCCCCACGCGATCATCGTCCCCAGGCCGAAGAGGAGCGCCGAGTTCACACCGCCTCACCCGACCGACTACAGTTCGGGAGGGTGCGTGGAGTCGGCGTGTCCGCCGTCGAACGTCGAGACGCCGTGGCTGGCCTGGGGGGCGAGTACATCGATCACCCGCCACTAGTCGCACGGGCCTCATAGAGGTGTCTCATTCGTCCCGACGGGATCCATCTGACCGCGGGGAGCGGAGCGACCTGGGCGCCGTGAGCGCCTGCAGAGCCGGTTCGAGGCGGAGTGGCGAGCCACCGCCGAGCGACGAACACGCCGAGGCGCGATACTGTTACTCAACACATAACTTAATTCAGTTGATGTCCTTTGTACGGGCATCGTGATGGAGAGAGACGTGAGTTCGGCGGAACGGTCGGAGCGAACGGTCCGGGTGGTCCGGACGTGAACCGGGGGCTGGCGGCGGTCCTACTCGTGGCGCTGTTGCTCGTGCCCGCGACGCCGGTGGCGGCGACGAACGCCGTCGTCGTCGGGGGGGCGGACCTCTCGCTGTCGGTGCCGGACAACCGGGTGTCGCCCGGCGAGACGACCACGCTCGACGTCTACGTCGTCAACGACGCGCGACTGGTCCGCGGGGGGCCACAGGAGTTCGTCGACCGGGTCACGACGGCCCGCACGACGACCATCGACGTCGGCGAGGTTCGCGGCGTCGACGTGGCGACCGGGGAGGTTCCGGTGGGGAGGGTGCCGGAGGGCTCCCACGGGCCGGTCGGCGTCGAACTCACCGTGCCCGAGTCGGTACCGCCGGGGACGTACCGACTGCCGGTGACGCTCTCGTACACCTACACGTCGACGGTCCTGTACGACGTCGACGATCCCTCGAACGATCCGGAGTACGACGACGTGGAACGAACGAGACGCGTGTCGATTCCGGTCGTCGTCGAGGAGCACCCCCGCTTCAGAATCGTCGGCGTGGGGACCGACGCCCAGGTCGGTGGCTCGGGAACGATGACCGTCTCGGTGCGGCACGTGGGCAGCGAAGCCGTCCGCGAGGCGAGCGTCGACCTGACCTCGGCGAACGACGACCTGACGTTCGGCGGGGCCGCGACGGCGGAGTCGTTCGTCGGCGAGTGGGTGCCCGGCGAGACGAAGACGGCGACGTTCCCGGTCAGCGTCGTCGAGGACGCCGAACTGCGGAACTACACCGTCACGGGGCGGGTCTCGTACACGGACGCGGACGGGATCGCGGGCGCGTCGAACGAACTCCGGTCGAGCGTCCGGCCGCTCGCCGAGCAGGCGTTCTCGCTGTCGGGGGTCGAGTCGTCGCTCCGGGTCGACCACGAGGGGGCGGTGAGCGGCACGGTGACCAACGAGGGGCCGCTGCCGATCACCGACGCGGTGGTGGTCTTCGAGCCCGCGAGCCCGAACTTCGACGCCGGCGAGACGGAGTTCGCCGTGCCGGATCTGGCCCCAGGCGAGTCCGCGCCCTTCGCGTTCGACGTCGAGGTGTCGAGCGCCGCCGATCCCGGTTCGCGGCAGTTGCGGTTCGTCGTCGACTACGAGACCGAGGACGGTGACGACCGGACGAGCGACGCGCTCACCGCGCGGATCGACGTGGCGTCGGAGCGTGACCCCTTCGCCGTCGAGGTCACGGAGTCGACGGTGCGGGCGGGCGGCAGCGGACGGCTCGCGCTGCGGGTCACGAACGCCGACGACGAGACGCTCTCGGACGTCTCCGCGAAGCTGTTCGTCGACGACCCCATCTCGACGGACGACGACGAGGCGTTCGTGGACGAACTCGCCCCCGGTGAGTCCGCGGAGATCAGCTTCGAGGTGAGCGTCGGTGGCGGGACGTTCCCGAAGGCGTATCCGGTTTCGCTCGACTTCGAGTACGACCGCTCCGACGGCACCACGGAGATCTCCGACACCGTCCGGCTCCCGGTCACCGTCGAGGAACGGCGGGGCGGTGGGTTGCCGTTCGGGCTCGCGGTGGGGCTGGGCGCCGTCGCGCTCGTCGGGGCCGTGATCGTCGTCGTCCGACGGAGGTAGACCGTGCCGGCCAAAGTCGACTACCAGCGGTTCGTCGACGCGGCCGACGACTGGATCACCGGCCGGCCCGGGACCGTCGTGTTCGCCTTCCTCCTCGTGACCGCCGTGTTCGCCGCGGGGTTGCCCGCCGTCTCGACCGACTCCGGGACCGAATCGTTCGCCGAGGACGTGCCGGAGGAGGAGGCGCTACAGGACGTGAACGAGAAGTTCTCGGCGCCCTTCGAACCCGACGAGGGGAGTACGCAACTGATCCAGCGCGGCGAGAACGTCCTCTCGAAGCGGGGGCTCCTGCGGATGCTCGCGGTTCAGGAACGGCTGGCCGACGATCCGGACATGCGCGTGGTGGGAACCGAGAGCGCCGCTCGGCTCGTCGCCCGGCAACTCGACCCGTCGGTGGACGGCCTCGAGGCCGAACGGGACGCGGTCGAGCGCGCGACGTCCGGAGAGATACGGACCGCCGTGGGGACCCTCGCGCGGACGGACCCACGGTTCGTCGCGCTCCTGAGCGACGACTTCAATCCGACGGCCGCCTCGGCGTCCGGTACCATCGGCATCGTCACCCACGAGGTTCCCGGGGGGCTGGCGGCGGGGACGGGACAGGGGAGCGCCAGCCCCCTCGAACCGATCCAGATCGAGGCGCGGTTCGTCGCGGACGCCGCCGACGGCGACGTCGTCGTCTTCGGATCCGGCATCACCGCCGTCGAGTTCGGGACGGTCATCAGCGACTCCCTGCTCATCGTCGTCCCCGCCGCGGTGTTCCTGATCGCGCTCTTTCTGGTGATCGCCTACCGTGATCTGGTGGACCTGCTTCTCGGGCTGGCCGGGTTGAGCATGACGATCGTCTGGACGTTCGGCTTCATGGGCTTCGCCGGCATCGCGTTCTCGCAGATCCTCATCGCGGTGCCGCCGCTGTTGCTCGCGGTTGGCATCGACTTCGGCATCCACGCCATCAACCGCTACCGCGAGGAGCGACTCACGGAGGCCGACCCGGAACGCGCGATGCGGACCACGACCGACCAGTTGCTCGTCGCCTTCTTCATCGTCACCGCGACGACGGTCATCGGCTTCCTGTCGAACCTCGTGAGCGACCTCCCACCAATCCGGGAGTTCGGCACCGTCGCCGCCGTCGGCATCGCCTTCACCTTCCTCGTGTTCGGGGTCTTCCTCCCGGCACTGAAGCTCTACACCGACGACCTTCGCGATCGGTACCCGCTCCCGACGTTCTCGCAGACGCCCATCGGGTCCGAGGGATCGACGCTGGGACGCGGCCTCTCGCTGGGCGTGATCGTCGCGCGGCGTGCGCCGGTCGCCTTCCTGCTGATCACCGCCGTCGCCGCGGGGGGTGCCGGCTACTACGCCGTCGGTATCGACACGACGTTCTCCCAGGAGCAGTTCCTGCCGCCCGAGGAGACCCCCGAGTTCTACGACGTCCTCCCCGAGCCCGTCAGGCCGAACGAGTACACGATCACGGCGACGATCAACTACCTCGAAGCCAACTTCGAGTCGAGCGAGGACGCCGAGGTGGTCGTGTACGTGGAGGCGCCGATGGAGCGCAACACGGCCCTGGAGTCGATGTGGCGCGCCGGCGAGAACCCGCCGGAGACGTTCGTCAGGGACGGCCGACACGCCCGGGAGACCTCCATCGTGACCATCGTCCTCGCCTACCAGGAGCGCGACTCCGAGTTCGACGCGCTCGTGGCGCGGAACGACCGGAACGCCAACGGGATCCCGGACCGGAACCTCGATGCGGTGTACGACTACCTGTTCGCCTCACCGGCCCGCGACCGCGCGCTCGACTACCTCACCGAGAACCGGCGCAGCGCCCGCGTGGTGTACGCGGTGAAAGGCGACGAGAGCGACGCGGCGATCACGGCCGACGCCCGGGAGGTGGCGGACCGCTACCGTGGGGACGCCACCGCGACCGGCAACATCGTCGTGTTCAAGGCGATTTCGGACATCATCTTCGCCTCGGCCATCGTCAGCCTCACCCTCGCGCTCGTCGGCACCGCCGTCTTCCTGTTGCTCGTCTACTGGGTGCTGGAGGGGCGGGCGTCGCTCGGCCTGGCGAACCTGGCGCCAATCGTCGTCACCGTCGCCTGCGTCGGCGGGTCGATGCGCTATCTCGGCTTCTCGCTGAACGCGTTCACCGCGACGGTACTCGCGATGACCATCGGCCTCGGCATCGACTACTCGGTCCACCTCACCCACCGCTACATCGACGAGCGACGCCTCCAGCCGACGGTCCTCGACGCGCTCTCGCGGAGCGTCTACGGCACCGGCGGCGCGCTCCTCGGGAGCGTCCTCACGACGGTGTTCGGCATCGGCGTCCTGGTCCTCTCGGTGTTCCCCGCCATCGGCGACTTCGGCCTGCTCACCGCCCTCTCGGTCGTCTACGCGTTCCTGTCGTCGCTGCTCGTGTTGCCCCCCGCGCTGGTCGTCTGGGAACGCGTCTTCGGCGAGGCGACCGAGCCGATTCCGGCCCCCGTCCGGGACGCCGACGACCCGCAGTGAGTCGGGGGCCACGCCGTCGAGCCGTCGCGACGACGGCCGGTCACCGACGGCCGACCCACCGCGCGGCCCGGGCGAGTTCGGCGGCGACGACGTGCCGTTCGAGGAGGGCGACGCCGGCGACGACGACACAGAAGCCGACGGCCGTCGCGAGCGTGACGGGTTCGCCGAGGAGGAGCCACCCCGTGAGGGCGGCGACGATGGGGACGACGTACGCCACCAGGTTCGTCCGCACGGGACCGATCCGACGGATGAGCGTGAAGTAGATGGGGTAGGCGGCCGCCGTCGAGGGGAGCGAGACGACGAGCACCGCGAGGACGAGCGCCGTCGTCGGAGCCGTCCCGGCCACCGATTCGCCGGCCGCGAGGCTCCAGCCGTGGAGGAGGAGGGCGCCGAGGCCCATCGCCCACGCGGTCAGCGGGATGCTCGACAGCGTCGCGTCGATCCGCCGCATGAGCACGCTCCCGAGGGCGATGATCGCCGCGGCGAGCAGGACGTACAGTTGGCCGACCGTCGACCCCGAGGTGAGCGTCTCGGGCGACGGCTGGACGATGACGACGACGCCGACGAGGCCGAGGAGGATGCCGACGACGCCGCGGACGTCGAGTCGCTGGCCGAGGACGAGGAAGGCCACGGCGGGCGAGAGGATGGGGTTGAGGCCGTACATCACGGACGCGGCGGCGGGAGTGATGGTCCGCTGGCCGAGAAAGAGCAGGCCGTTGTTCGCGGCGACGATGGTGGCGGCGCCGACGGCGATGGCGGTCAGGTCGGCGCGACTCCGCGGCCGCCACGCGTCGTGGCGCCACGCCGAGTAGGCGAGGAGGATGGGCGCCGCGATGTCGAACCGGAGGGCGGCGAAGAAGAGCGCCGGGAGCGCGTCCAGTCCGGCCTTGATCGCGACGAACGAACTGCCGAACAGTACGCCGAGGAGGACGAAGAGGGCGGCGTTTCGGTAGCGACCGGCGGGCACGACCGATCCTTTTTCGGCGGCGGGGATGGGTGTATCGATCCACGGCCGTCGGCCCCGACGGGGACTTGTCCCTGGGGCGGCTTCGTGGACCCGTGACCGACGACCGAGAGCGCTGGAACGAGAAGTACAGCACGGACGAGGAGTTCGACCTGCCGGACGACCCGATTCCCGCGCTTGAACGGCGGGTCGACGAACTGCCGACGGGGCGTGCGCTCGACGTCGCGACGGGCACGGGACGGAACGCCCGGTTTCTCGCCGCCGAGGGGTACGCCGTCGACGCCGTCGACGTCTCCGACGAGGCGCTGGATCGGGCCGCCCGCGCCGCCGAGGCCGCGGGCGTCGAGGGCGTGACCTGGATCCGGAGCGACGTCGCCGACTTCGAGTTCGAGGCGGGCACCTACGACGTGATCACGGTGAGTTTCTTCGCCGCGCTGGACCTGCTTCCCGACATCAAGGAGGCGCTGGCGCCCGGGGGCGTCCTGATCTACGAACACCACCTGCGGTCGAGCGACGACGTCGACGTCGGGCCGTCGAGCGACCGCTACAAGTTCCGGTCGAACGACCTGCTTCGGGCCGCACTCGACCTGACGGTCCTCGAGTACCGGGAGCGGATCCGCCTCGACGCGGCGGGACGGACCCAGGCGGTGGCGACGCTCGTGGGGCGGAACTCCGCGGGCGGTCGGCAGTCGTATCCGCGAGCCGAGTGAGGGATCACTCGCCGCGTCGGTCCCCGTCCCCGCCCTCGTACTCGTGATCGAGGAGCGTGGAGAAGGGAACCGCCTCCAGGACCGCCTCGGCCGTGGCTTCGAGGACGACCGGCGGCGCGACGCCCGCCTCCTCGGCTTCCACCCACCGGCCGAGGCAGACACACCAGCGGTCGCCGGGTTCCAGCCCCGGGAAGTCGAGGTCCGGACGCGGCGTGGTCAGGTCGTTGCCCCGCGCCCGCGAGAACTCCAGGAACGCCTCGGTCATGACCGCACAGATCTCGTGGCGCCCGCGGTCGGCGTCGAGGTGGTGACAGCAGCCGTCCCGCAGGTAGCCGGTCTCGGGGTCGGTACTGCAGGGTTCGAGGTCGGTGCCGAGGGCGTTCGACTCCGTGGGCATGGGCGGGGTTCGGGGGCCGGAGAGGAGAGCGTTGGGATCGGGTCAGGCCGTGCCCTCGACGGCCAGCGCGTCGGCGGCCTGCGAGGCCTCGTGCTGGACGAGGTACGCGCGGTCGTCGGCGTAGTCGGCGGCGGCCGAGAGCGCGCGTTCGGTGCCGATCTGACGGAGCGCCCACGCGGCCGCCGCGCGGACCTCGTCGTTCTCGTCGTCGGCGAGGGTGTCCGCGAGCGGGTCGACGGCGCGCGTGTCGCCGATGAGGCCGAGCGCGCGGGCGGCGTAGGGGCGGACCTGCTCGTTCTCGGCGGCGAGTTTGTTCGCGAGCGGGCCGGTGGCCGCCTCGCTCCCGATCTCGCCGAGCGCCTTGAACGTCACCTTCTGGAGGCCGGGATCGGAGTCGGCGTCGACGTACTCGAGCAGGGTGTCGACGGCGTCCTCGGCGCCCATCTTGCCGAGCGCCTTGATGCCGGGCTTGTCGCGCTTGCCGGCGCGCCCGTGCATGGCGTCGAAGGCCGCCTCGTCGTTCATCCGGGTGATCGCCTCCAGGCAGTGACGCTCCATGAACTCCGACTGGAAGCTGTCGAGCGCGAGCAACACCATCTCGACGTTCCCCCGCTGTTCCCACTCCTTGAGCGCCGCCCACTCGGGCGGGAAGTCCTTGTAGTGGCCGAGGACGTCGTAGAAGCCCTGAGCACGAAGCTGTTCGTGGGTTTCGAGGTCGTCCCACTCCTCTGCGTCGTCGAGGCCGGCGGCGAGGTCGTCGGTCGCGGAGAGGAGGTCGTCGATGGTCTCGGCGTCCGCGTCGGCGTCAAGGTCGGCGTCCGCGACGGCCTCGGCGGCCGCGTCCAGGGCCTCGGCGTCGTCGCCCGAGAGGTCGGCGTCCAGGATCGTCGCCACCTCGTCGACGAAGGCGGCGACGGCCGCGGCGGCCTCGTCCTCGCCGTCCTCGGTCCACTCGGTGTCCGTGAGGGTATCCCTTGCGGCCTCGACGTCGTCGACGACGTCGCTCGCGTAGGGGCCGCGGGCGGCCGCCAGTTCGTCGCGCAGATCGTCGAGGCGGGCGTCGAGTTCCTCGCGGGGATCCTCGGCGTCCTCCTCGTCCTCGTCGGGGGTCGGGAGGTCGGCGGCGTCGAGGTCCTCAGCGATGCCGTCGAGCGTCTCCTCCACGTCGTCGAGGTCGGCTTCCGTCTCGGCGGCGTCGAGGTCCTCGGCGGCCGCGTCGAGGCGGGAGTCGAGGGTCTCGGCCGGCAGGTCGGTCTCGTCGTCCCCGTCGGTCATACGGACACACTCCGTGTGACTCTCAAAAGAGCGTTTCCATTCCCGGCAGGCGGCACCCGGTCGGGCCACCGGCGGGCCGTCGACTCAGGACGAGGGCCTGACGTTCAGGTTGTTGCGGAGCAGGTTCTCCGGATCGTACCGCGCCTTGATCGACGCGAGTCGGTCGAGGTTGTCGCCGTACGCCATCCGGGACCGCTCGTCCCCGTCGACGAAGCCGGGGAAGCCGGGGTAGAACCCCTCCAGCGTCGCGTCCGAGCCCCGGAGGTCGCGCCAGGTCGACTCGGCCCACGCCAGGTGCGCCTCGTCCGCACCGGGGTCACGCCACCCGGCCTCGACGGAGACGAGAAACTCCGCGTCCCGCCACGCGTAGGCGGTCGCGTCCAAGGGGACGTCGCTCACCGCACCGCCGAGATGCCACACCGTCACGGACGACTCGGCTCCCGGTGCCGTTCCGCCGGCCGTCGCGACGCGCTCGATCAGGTCGTCCGTCAGTTCGTCGGCGTACAGCGAGTGCCACGAGTAGCGGTTCCCGGTCGGGAACAGTTCGGTCGCGATGTCGTGAACAGCCACGAACGGCAGCCGACCGCTCAGGTCCATCGCCGGGTCCCCCGCCTCCCGGAGGGGACGGAGCGCCGCCTCGCCGTCGCCGGGGTCGCCGGCGTAGACGGCGTAGAACATCACGATCGGCGCGCCGTGAAACTCCGCCGGAACGAACGGGAGGGACGGGACGAACGTTCGGAGGGCCATCGACGTCACCGCGTCGGGCGCCTCGGCGACGAACGCGCGGTAGCGGCGGAACAGGCGGGCGGTGGTCTCGTCGTCGGGCGCGGGGTACGCGACCTGTGCGACCGCGACCTCCGGACCGAGTTCGAAACACTCGAACTCGAAACGCGTCACGACCCCGACGTTGGCACCGCCACCCCGGACGGCCCAGAACAGGTCCGGGTTCGCCGCGTCGCTGGCGGTCAGCACGTCCCCGTCGACGGTGACGAGTTCGACCGAACGGAGGGCGTCGACGCCGAGGCCGTGTGCCCGTCGGACCCAGCCGATGCCACCGCCGAGCGTCGATCCGGCTACGCCGTTGTGCGAGGCGCTCCCGCAGGGGATCGCGAGACCGTGTTCCTGTGTCGCCGTGAGAACGTCGCCGACGCGACAGCCGGGGCCGACACGGACCGTCCGGGCCTCGACGTCGAGGTCGACGGCCGTCATGTCCGAGAGGTCGACCACGACCGCACCGTCGACCACGGCGCTACCGGTGACGTGGTGACCGCCACCACGGACCGACAGCGGCAGGTCGCGTTCGCGAGCGAATCGGATCGCCGCCGCGACGTCGGCGCTGGAGGCCACGCGTGCGATCGCGACCGGAAAGCGGTCGATTCGACCGTTCCAGACGGTTCGGGCGGCGTGATACGCGTCGTCTCCGGGGCCGACGACGTCGCCGGCGACGTCGTCTCGGAGGTCGGTGGCGATCGACGGGTCGAGTGTATCGAAAGTTGACATCGTGCGTTCCGTTCCGTTCCGGGATTCGGAACGGTCGGTCGTAAAATGTAGTCCATCTATTTAATTATATATGACATTCGGTGCTCGTCCGGCGCGCGCCGGCGCCCGATCCGGAACGTCGCGGGACGGTGGCGAGACAAGACCCATTATCGGGGACTGCGTAGGGACGCGTATGCGATCCGACCCACCCCGCGCGGTTCTCGCGACCCTCCTCGCCTGCCTCCTCGTCGTGGGGGCCGTCGCCGGCCTCGCCGCCGCCGCCGAGGAGCCCCGGGAGGAGCCGGCCGACACGAGCCCGCCCGTCCGGGTGTACGTCAGCGAGACGCTCGACGTCTCGGACGTGCAACTCACCGGCGGCGGGACGATCGGTACCGAGCAGACGACGTTCGTCTCGACGACCGGCGACAACGTGTTCACCGTCACCCCGGAGCGCGCAGACTTCGGCGGCGTCGATCCGGGGTCGTACGACGCCGACACCGACGACGACGACGAGCCCGAACTGGTGGTCGTCCGCCCGCGGATCACCGACTTCGACGTGCGCAACGAGCGCGGCGTCGACATCGCGGGCGACACCCTCCCGGCCGACGACTTCGAGGAGGTCCGCATCACGGTCGAGTACAACTTCGCCGACGCCGACCGCCTCGACGTGACCGTCGAGAGCCCCGACGGGATCGACCTGGCGGGCGACGCGGTCATCACGGAGAGCGGCGGCAGCGTCACCGTCGACACGAGCAGTGCCGACCCCGGAACGTACCGGATCACCGTCGAGGGGAGCGACATCGAGGCGGGGTCGGCGACGACCGAGGTGACCGTCGCCGGCGGCGCCACCGCGACGCCGGAACCCACCGCCACCGCCACCGCCACCGCCACGCCCACGCCGACTCCCGAACCAACGGCGACGCCGACCCCCGACCCGACGGCGACGCCGGAGCCCACCGCCACGCCGACCCCGGCTCCCGAACCCACCGTCACCGCCACGCCGGCGCCGACCGCCGAACCTACCGCCACCGCCACGCCCACGCCGACCGAATCCGCGGGTGACGGGTTCGGCGCCGTCGTCGCCGTCCTCGCCCTCCTGGCGGCCGCGGCGGTGCCGCGACGGCGCGACTGATATAAGCGCCTCCGGACCGACGTTCGGCCATGAGCCGCGACGAGGACGAAGAACTGGTGGACCTGCTGTCGGAGCTAGAGCGGACGCTCGCCGACCTCCGGGCGGCCGTCGGCGAGGACGTGCGCGAGCGCGGACGTCGGCGGGGAGACGGCGCCGTCCCGCGGCGCCGGCCGCCGACACCGGGCGAACTCCTCCGATTCACCGAGGAGTACACGATTCCGACGCTGATCGCCCTGCTCGAAGCGACGGTCCAGTCGCTGGAACTGCTGCGCGCGGTCCTCCGTCTCGCGGGGCCGCGGCCGACGGAGGGCCGCCTCCGGGAGCGACTGTCGTCGTCGGACGGCCCCGAGGTGACGACGCTCCGGGAGGCCCTCGCCGACCTGCGGGGAGCCCTCACCGACGCCGACCTCCCGGAGGAGTCGGCGGCGGGGTCGATCCTCGCCGATGCCCGGTCGCTGACGGCCGAAATCGACGAGCGACTGGCGGCGGTCGACGACGGGGCGGAGAGCGGGCGGAGCGGGGGACGGACGGCGGACGACCGGGGCGTCGACATCGACGTCCGGGAGGAACCCGTCGACGTGGAATCGGAGCTGACGTCGATCAAGGAGTCGATGGAGGAAGACGGAGAGGAGGAGTGAGCGTCGCCCGGGGGCGACGGGTGGAGATGTCGTCTACGACGCGGCGACGTACTCGTCGTCGATGCGGTCGATCAGGCCCCGATCCGACAGGGTGTCGAGGACGGGGAAGAGGCTGATCTTCCGGATGTCGAGCGACGACTGGAGTTCGTCGACCGTGACGCCGTCGGAGACGGTGACGAAGAGGTACACGAGCTTCGAGTCGGCGGCGGTGAGTTCGTCCGGAACGTCCAGGCTGTCGGTGGTCGGGGCGATCGTCGCGTTCGCGCTCAGGTTCGTACTCATGATCTACCCGAAATGTCCACCTTCTAAGTAATAAACCCTTCCAATATATGCACCATACTCTCGATATCCCTTATATGTAATTATATGTCCTCCGATAGTTCACGTTCGTTAATGTTCGATGCAGAATCATGACCCGGAGAGGGATGGGTCCGGGAGCGGATCGCGCCGGCCGCTACGCGGTGCGTTCGGTCGCCGCGTCGATCCACCGGCGGATGCGTCCCTCGTCGATGCCGCTGTCGGCCGACAGCGTCGCGGCGTCGGCGTCGGCGAGGGCCTCGACGGAGTCGACGCCGGCGTCGTGCAGGCGCTCGGCGTACGCCGGGCCGATGCCGTCGAGTTCCTGCAGATCGGTGCCGGCGACGTCCGCCTCGGTCGTCTCGACGTCCTCGGCGACGGCGGCGTCGGGGGTGTCGGACTCGGGCGCCTCGTCCGCCGTCCCGGAGTCCGCGTCCGCCTCGTCCACGGAGCGCTCGGCGAACCACTCGGCCACCTCGGGCCAGAGGTGTTCGTGGGTGGAACTCGACACCGAGAGGCCGATGTGGCCCGTCGAGAACTCCATGATCTCGGTGTCGTCGCTGGCGACCGCCTCGTTGAAGGGCTTGCTCGCCTCCGGGGGGATGAGGTGGTCGTACTCGCCGATCACCTGCAACACGGGCATCGTGACGTCGTCGAGGTCGACCCGCTCGCCGTCCAGTTCGAGTTCGTTGCGGTAGAGCTTGTTGTCCTGATAGACGTCTTCGAGGAACTGCCGGTAGGCGGCCCCGGGGACGTCGATGGGGTCGTTGAGCCACCTCTCCATCCGGGCGAAGTTCTCCACGAAGTCGTCGTCGTCGATGTTGTCGTAGAGGTTGCCGTACTTCGTGACGTAGTTGTGAACCGGGTCCATCAGCGCGAACCCGACGTCGAGGAACTCGGCGGGCACGTTGCCGAACGTCTCGGTGATGGTGCCGGGGCTGAAGAAGTCCTCGTCGCCCCACATCTCGAGGATGCCGCCGGTACCGTCGAAACAGAGGCCGGCAGCCATGAGCCCGAGGTTTCGGACCTTCTCGGGGTGGAGCGCGGCGTACATGACGCTCATCGTGCCGCCCATGCAGTAGCCGAGGACGTTGATCGACTCCTGTCCCGAGCGCTCGCGCACCTCGTCGACGCAGTTGTCGATGTAGCGGTTGACGTAGTCGTGCAGCGACAGGGACGTATCGAGTTCGGAGGGCTCGCCCCAGTCGATCAGGTAGACGTCGAAGCCGGCTTCGAGCATCCGCCGAACGACGCTCCGATCCGGCTGGAGGTCGAGGATGTACGGCCGGTTGATGAGCGCGTAGACGAAGAGGAGGGGGACGTCGTGGCGCTCCTCCTCGGGCACCAGCGGCTCGTAGTGGTGGAGTTCGAGCTTGTTCTCGCGGTAGACGACCTCGCTGGGCGTCCCCCCGACCTCCACCTCGGCCATCGTCTCCAGGCCGTCCGGGATGGCGCCGACGGACTCGGTGTCGGCGGCGGCGCGCTCCCAGAGGTCGCGCTGGACGTCCAGGGGGAAGGTGAAGGGGTTCATTGCTGGTCGAGCAACCGATCGAGCTTCTGCTCGATGGAGTGCTGGCGGCGTTCGAGTTCGACGAGCCGTTCGCCCACCTCGCGAACGTCGCCGACCGTCGCGAAGTTGAGGGCGTGGAGCGTCTCCTCGGACGCCTCGTCGATGGTCTGGCGCATGTCCATCGCCTCCTCGACGGTCTGGCCCGTCGCCGCCGCGAAGGCGGTGGTCGTCATCATCTCCTTGAACGCCTCGTTGGCCGAGGAGAGCCAGATGTCGCGGAACTCCTCCGGTTCGACGTCCTCGCCCTGCATGGCGCTTCCCATGCGTTCGAAGGACGTCTCGGCGGCGTCCATCCACGCCTCGTAAGCGCGCATCGATCCCTCGTAGCCCTCCTGAATCCGCTCCTCGGAGAGGTTGTCCTCCATCGAATCCATCCAGGATTCGAGAAACGCCGACTGGGCGTCGAGGTTGCGGTCGAGGGCGTTCATATACGTCTCGGTCATGCGTTCGAGGAACGCGTCCATCTGTCCGTCGAACGTACCGCTGGCATCGTTGGTCATCGTATGTAAATAGGGGGTCGGGGTGGAATAGGCTCCGGTTAGGCCGACTCGGCCAGTTCCTCGGCGGAGGCGACGGCCTCTTCGGTCGTCTCCTCGGCCTCGGACTGGAACTGTTCGACGGCGTCGAAGCTGTCCGCGAGCAGTTCGAGCTGCATCTCGGTCAGCTCGTCGTAGGTCGCCTCCGCCTCGTCGAGGCCCTGCAGGAAGGACTGCCAGGCGTCCTCGTGGATCTCGTCGACGGCCTCGAACTGCTCGTCGACGGCCGCCTCGAGTTCCGCGACGGACTCCTCGGGGTAGACCGACTTCAGGCCGTCGAGGTAGGCCTCGATGGCCGTCTTCGAGAGCGTGACGCCGCTCTTCTGGACGGACTTGACGGACTGGAAGGAGTCGAACCAGGTCTCCACGGCGGAGCGCTGGACGTCGATGCTCGTCTCGGCGGCGCGGCGGGTCTGGTCGATCATCGTGCGCTGCAGGTCGAAGGCCGAACTCATGGGATTGTTAGCACTCATAGGGTCTCACTCGGAGTTTCGTTTGACTGGGATGACGATCGTCTGGACGATGTCGCCGTCCTCGATGTCGAGCGTCTCCCGCTCGGCATCGGGGATGCTGATGCGACCCCCGCTCTGCACGCGGGTCTTGAACATCGCGGTCCCCATGCTCATCGCGCCCAGTTGCGAGAACCCGTCGAACCCGCTCCCGGCACCGCCCGACACGAACTGCTTGAACAGCTTCATCTGTTGTTCGACCGCGTCTTCGCTGGCGTTCTGGAACTGCTGGGCAAAGGGCATCGGAGGCCACGTCGGCGATCCATCGTCCTCGTCTCGCGTCATCCTTGTTACACCTGTGGCGACCCAGAGGCATAAGCTTTACTTTTGTTACCGTCCTATACCACTCAAAGACATTGAATGGTCGCACCCGGTCGTGCCGGGCGACGAAAGCGACCAGTCTTTAACGGACCACCACGAACAACGGACAGATCACCAATGCAGGAACAATCCTCGACCCCGATGGGTAGCCTCACGGACGCGTGGGTACAGTCGGGCAAACACTTCTCGAACAGCGTCGAACACTTCTACAACAGCATGCTGGCGGCCAACCGGGCGATGTTCCCGACGCTCGCCAACGGCGAGGAGGACCGCCAGCCACCGGTGTCGCCGGAAGTGACGTACTCCAAGTCGGACTGGACGTTCGAACACTCCGACGAGAGCGCCGAGGGCGTCGTCAGCGTCGGCGACCGGATCCGGTTCTCGAAACAGCTCACCGAACGGGAGATCCGCGAGTTCGCGGACGCCAGCGGCGACACGAACCGCCTCCACCTCGATCCCGACTTCGCCGAGAAGACCCGCTTCGGCCGACAGATCGTCCACGGGACGCTCGTGTCCGGGCTCATCAGCGCCGCGCTCGCGCGCCTGCCCGGACTGACGATCTACCTCTCACAGGACCTCCAGTTCCTCGGCCCCGTCGACATCGGCGAGACGGTCACCGCCATCTGTGAGGTCGTCGAGGACCTCGGCGACGGTCGGTACCGGCTCACGACGGTCGTCGAGGACGAGGACGGCGAAACCGTCATCGACGGGGAGGCCATCGTCCTCATCGACGAAGCGCCCGACGACGACTAGTCCTCGCGGACCGGAATCCCGGCGTCGGCAAAGAGGGTCGTCGCCCGCCGGAACTCGTCCTCGCCGTAGGACAGCCACAGCGACGGCATCATCACGTACCGCTTTCGCGTCTCACCGTCGACGGCGTAGGTGACGACGAACCGCGGCCGGGTCAGTCCCTTCCGTCCCCGCACCGCGGTCACCCGTTCGACGGCGTCGAGCGGAATCTCGTCCGGCGTCCCGAAGCCCCGCAGGCGGTTGCTCAGGCGCGCGACCCCGACCACGGCCGCGGCGGCGCCGCCGGCGAGCAGGAGGGTTCGCACGTCGCCCGCGAGCAGGTTCGCGAGGACGAACCCGGCGGCGACGGCGAGGAGGCCGAGATAGGAGAGAAAGAGGAGGCGGCTCCCCTCGCGGTAGCGACGCAGCTGGCCGCGGAGGCTGGAGTCGATTCGCAGGGCTTCGCCGTCGAGGTGACACCGACCGCGTTTCGTTCGGAAGGAGGGCACGGTGGCGGGGACCGCGGACTCAGATCGGTTCGAACCGGTAGCCGTCCCACTCCTGGCTCTCGGGCTCCCGGATGCCGGCCCCGGGCTCCCGGAGTTGCTCGACGTACACCGGCCGCACCTCGTCGCCGATCGCCACGTCGTCGGTCGTGACCCCGCCGAGCGCGCGCACCGGCTCGCCGTCGACGTCGAACTCGACGATGGCGAGCGTGTTCGGTTCGCGGACGCCCGGGGGTGCCGCCGTGCTCGTCGTCCACGTGATGACCTCGGCGGTGTACTCGCTGAGGTCGACCGTATCAACCGGTTCCTCGCCCCCGGGGCCGATCGGATGCCCGGGGTACGTGATGCTGCCGTCGGGATACTGGTACGCTTCCATCATTCAGACCGCCTCCATGAGGGTGGTGATGACGCAGTTGCCGAAGCCGCCGACGTTGCACGCGAGACCGGTCTGGGCGCCGTCGACCTGGCGCTTGCCGGCCTCGCCCATCAACTGTTCGTATATCTCGTAGGCCTGTGCGACGCCGCTCGCGCCGAGCGGGTGTCCCTTCGACTTCAGGCCGCCCGAGGGGTTGATCGGCAGGTCGCCGCCCATCTCGGTGCGACCCTCCTCCACCGCCTTCCAGCCGTCGCCCTTCTCGAAGAACCCGAGGTCCTCGCTCTGGAGGAACTCCAGGATGGTGAACATGTCGTGGAGTTCGGCCACGTCGACGTCCTCGGGGCCCAAGTCGGCCATGTCGTAGGCGATGCGACTCGACTCGACGACGCCCCGCATGGTCGTCGGGTCCGCGCGCTCGTGGACGACGTGGGTGTCCGTGGCGCCGCCGACGCCGGAGACGAGGACGTAGTCGTCGGTGTACTCCCGGGCGACGGACTCGGGGCAGAGCAGGAGCGCCGCGCTCCCGTCCGTGATCGGACAGAAGTCGTAGAGGCGGAGGGGGTCGGCGACGATGGGCGACTCCAGCACCGTCTCCAGTTCCACCTCCTTCTGGAACTGGGCGTGGGGGTTGTGGACGCCGTGGCGGTGGTTCTTCACCGCCACCTTCCCCAGGCTCTCGCGGGGCGCGTCGTAGGTGTCGAGGTAGAGCCGCGCGGTCAGCCCCGCGAAACTCGGGAGCGTCACGCCGTGCTTGTACTCCACCGGGTGGGTGATGGAGGCGATGATGTCGGTGGCCTCGGGGGTGGTCCGGTGGGTCATCTTCTCGCCACCGACGAGCAGGGTCATGTCGCTGGCGCCGCTGGCGACCGACTGCCAGGCGTGTTTGACGCCCGCGCCCCCGCTCGAACTCGTCTGATCGATGCGGGCGGTGTACGCCGGCATCGCCGCGAGGTCGTGCGCGAGGGCGTTCATGATCCCCGTCTGTCCCTCGAACTCGCCGCTCGCCATGTTCGACACGTAGAGGTGATCGACCGCGTCCGGTTGGACGCCAGCGTCGTCGAGACACGCCGCCCCCGCCTCGGAGAGCAGGTCGAGGACCCACCCCTCCCGCTGTCCGAACTGGGTCATCGACGCGCCGATGATCGCTACGTTCTCCATACGTTCGTTCGCGGCGGCCACCGGCTTACCGTTTACCCTTGTGACACTCAGAGGGCGAGCGCGTCGACGACCACCGCGAGGAGGAGGGCACCGAGGTAGGCGTTCGAGGCGTGGAAGGCCCGGAAGGCGGCGGATTCGGTGCGGTCGACGTGCAGGCGGACGACCGCCCACAGGAACGCGGCGCCGAGACTCACCGTCGTGAGGACGTAGAGCCACCCGAGCGACTGCCAGGTGGCCAGCACGCCGGCGCCGACGAGCGTCGCCCCCAGCCACCAGAGGATGTGTTTGCGGGTCTCCGTCTCGCCGCGGACGACGGGCATCATCGGGAAGCCGCCGCGGGCGTAGTCGTCCTTGTACGCCAGCGCGAGGTTGTAGAAGTGGGCGGGCGTCCACAGGAAGATGACCGTCGCCAGCACGAGGCCGCCGAGGCCGACCCGCCCCGTCACGGCGGCCCACCCGATCAGCGCCGGGAGGGCGCCCGCCGCGCCGCCGATGACCGTGTTCTGGACGGTGTTGGGCTTCAACACGAGCGTGTAGATCACGCTGTAGAAGACGATGGCGGCGAGGCCGAGGACGGCCACCAGAGGGTTGACCGCGGCGAAGGCGACGAGCGAGCCGACGGTCAGCAGGCCGCCGAAGGCCAAGGCGTTTCGCACCGACACCACGTCGGTCGCGAGGGGACGGTCGCTGGTCCGGTTCATCCGCCGATCCACGTCGCGCTCCAGCACGTGATTGAAGGTGCCGCTCGCGCCGATGGAGAGGACGCCGCCGAGCAGCGTCAGGACCACCGTCCGGGGGTCGAGCGCCGGCCCCGCAGCCAGCGCCATCCCCGCGGAGGCGACGAGACAGAGCAGCCACATCAGCCGGGGTTTCGTGAGGCGGAGGTAGGCGCCGGCGACGGTTCGGGCCCGGGCCACGGGAGCCTCGGGGAGCGTGGGAGAGCCGGCGTCGTCGGGCGCCGGGGGCGGCGAGAGCGCGTCGGGGTCGGTGACGGGACCGTCCGACGGGTCGCCGGTGTCGGCTTCGAGCGTCCACGCGAGTGCGGCCACCAGCCCACCGAAGATGACCATGCCCACGAACAGGTGGACGGCCGAGAGGGCGGCCGTCGCGCCGGCCGTCGCGACGACGGCACCGAGTGCGGCCTGCGCGGGGTAACAGACCATCGAGACGCCGAGGGCGGCACGGACGCGACGACGCCGACCCCCCCGCCACGCCGCGACGCCGGCGGCGAGGACGAGCAGGCCGACGACGACCGCGGCGAGCCGGTGGCCGATCACCAGGGCGCCGGCGACGGACGTCGGGGGCGCCAGCCCGTCACCACACGCCGGCCACGCGGCACAGGTCCGGGCCGCGTCGGTGACGGCGACGGTGGTCCCGACGAGCAAGAGCAGGTACACGCCCATCGCGCTCGCCGCGAGCAGGCCCGGGAACCGGTCGGTCACGTCACGGGACACGGGTCGATCACTGGGCGGACCTTGGAAAGCCGCCTATTTAGGCCCCCCGCTTTTTCCCACGCCGCGACGGCAGCGTGACGGCCGGTGATCGGCCCTATCAGTAGCTATTTAGGGAGGAGATTCTAACGCCCCATAGAGTATGAAACGGTCGCGCCTCGTGCTGGCGTCGCTGCTGTCGGCGGTGGCTCTCTCCCTCGCCGCCGATCCAGTCGCGGCCCAGAGTTCAGTGTCCGCAGAACTAATCAACCAGCTGAACAATAAACTGATGTTGATCGCCGTCCCCATCACGCTTCTCGTCGAGGGGATCCTCATCTACACGGTCTACCGGTTCAAGGACGCCGACGAGGCGAAGTCGACCCAGGAGAACCGCCGCCTGGAGATCACGTGGACCGTCGCCACGGCCATCATCCTGCTGTTCGTCGGCGTCGCCTCCTACGGCGTGCTCGCGAACGAGAACGTCTCCTTCCAGCAGGGCGAGCAGGCCGTCGCGCCGGACAGCAACGACGTGCTGGTCCACATGGACGCCTTCCAGTGGGGCTGGCAGGCGAGCTACCCCAAGGAGAACGTCTCCGTCTCCAGCACCGCCCCGACGGTGGTCGTCCCCGTAGGCCAGGACGTCTACTTCAACATCACGTCGAGTGACGTGTTACACGCGTTCCACGTCCCCCAGATGGGTCTGAAACAGGACGCCATGCCCGGGCAGTCGAACGTGATCAAGACCGTGCCGCTGGAGGAGGGCACCTACCAGGGGTACTGCGCCGAGTTCTGTGGCGTCGCCCACTCGCAGATGTACTTCGAGATCGAGGTCGTCTCGCAGTCGGAGTACCAGCAGTACATCGAGGAGCAAAAGAGCGGGTCGTCGAGCGACCTCGAACCGGACGAGGAGGTCGTCCGGGCGCACGACGACTCGCTCGAACGGGCGCCGGTTCTCGCGTAGCGCGACCCTCGAGTTCTCTCCCCGGCTAACACCGCCGGTCGACGATCCGGTCGACGATCCGTCCCGTCGAGCAGAGTTCGTCGTCCGGAGCGTCCCGCGCCGACGCGCGCTCGATCCGACAGTCGATGCCGCGCGACCCGAGGGCCGCCCGGAGGCGCTCCTCGTCGTGGTGTTGGTCGTACCCCAGGACGATGACGTCCGGGTCGATCCGTTCGATGGGGACGAAGATGTCCTCGGGGTGTCCGAGGTGGGCCTCGTCGACGACGTCGAGGGCGTCGACCATCCGCCGGCGCTGCCCGTCCGACAGGATCGGTTTCGGCTTGTGCGTGACGTTCCGACCCCGGGCGACGATGACGTGGAGACGGTCGCCCATCGCGGCGGCGTCCGAGAGGTAATGCACGTGGCCGGGATGGAGGATGTCGAAGGTTCCCTGCGCGACGACGGTGGTCATGGATGGACGTCGGCGTCCGCCCGGCGGGCGTCGAGGTCGCTGCCGTCGACGGGTCCCCACCGGGGGCGCCACATGGATACGGGTCGGTGGCGTCGCCTTCTAAGGGTTCCGGATGCGCCACGGTCCGGATCGACCAGCTCGACGCGCCCGCGCACGACGGACGTATTCTGCAAGGCTTAACTTCGGGCACCGATCACACAGTTGTATGACCGCAGGGAATGCCGGGGATTCCGGCACCGACACGCGGGGCGATTCGCGCCCCGTCGTCTACGACCTCGCACCCGACTGCACGGCCGAGGACGTGGAGGTGGGCGAGTACTACCACGCCGTCGTCAACGGCGTCGTCGCGTACGGCGTCTTCGTCGACGTCTCCGACGAGGTGTCCGGCCTCGTCCACGAGTCGAACCTCGACGGCGACTACGACGTTGGCGACCGCCTGCTCGTCCGCCTCGATGCGATCCGCGAGAACGGCGACGTCGCCTTCGAGGAGGCCGACCTCGACGACTACCGGACGGTCGCGGTCGACCACCAGCCCACGATCACGCCGGTCGAGGACCTGTCCGTCGGCGAGTCGGTCACCGTCGAGGGCACCATCATCCAGGTCAAACAGACCGCCGGGCCGACGGTGTTTCGCTGCTGTGACGAGACCGGCATCGTCGCCTGCACGGCCTTCGAGGAGGCTGGCGTCCGCGCCCACCCCGACGTCGAACTCGACGACGCCGTCCGCATCTCGGGGACCGTCGAGGAACACGAGGGGAGCCCACAGATCGAAGTCGAGTCGCTCACCCGACTGAGCGGCGAGACGGCCGCCCAGGTTCGCGACCGCGTCGACGCCGGACTCGACGAACGGGCCGAGCCCCACGACGTCGACCCGCTGGTGGAGTGGGAGGCCTTCGAGAAACTCCGCCCGGACCTCGAATCGGTCGCCCGTCGCCTCCGGCGGACCGTCCTCGAAGGGCGACCGATCCGCGTCCGCCACCACGCCGACGGCGACGGCATGTGCGCCTCGCTCCCGGTGCAGGTGGCGCTCGAACGCTTCATCACGGCCGTTCACGACGACGAGGACGCCCCCCGCCATCTCATCAAGCGCCTCCCGAGCAAGGCGCCGTTCTACGAGATGGAGGACGTGACCCGCGACCTGAACTTCGCGCTCGAAGGCCGCGAGCGCCACGGCCAGAAGCTCCCCCTCCTGCTCATGCTCGACAACGGCAGCACCGAGGAGGACGTGCCCGCCTACGAGAACCTGGCCCACTACGACGTCCCCATCGTCGTCGTCGACCACCACCACCCCGACCCCGAGGCGGTGGACGACCTGCTCGACGCCCACGTCAACCCCTACCTCCACGGCGAGGACTACCGCATCACCACGGGGATGATGTGCGTCGAACTCGCGCGGATGATCGATCCCGGGATGACCGACGAACTCCGGCACGTGCCCGCCGTCGCCGGCCTCGCCGACCGCTCGAAGGCGGAGCCGATGGAGTCGTTCGTCGACCTCGCGGCGGAGGCCGGCTACGGTCGCGAGGACCTGGTCCGGATCGGCGAGGCCCTCGACTACGCCGCCCACTGGCTCCGCTACAGCGAGGGCAAGACCCTCGTCAGCGACGTGCTGAACGTGGACTGTGACGACGAACGCCGCCACGAGGAACTCGTCGACTTCCTCGCGGACCGCGCCGAGCGGGACATCGACCGCCAGTTGGCCGCGCTCGACCCCCACGTCGAACACGAGCGTCTCGACAACGACGCCCACCTGTACCGGGTCGACCTGGACGACTTCGCGTACCGCTTCACCTACCCGGCGCCGGGCAAGACCACCGGCAACCTCCACGACCGCAAGGTCGAGGAGACGGGCGACCCCGTCATCACCATCGGTTACGGGCCCGACTTCGCGGTCCTCCGCTCCGACGGCGTCCGCCTCGACATCCCGGAGATGGTGGCCGAACTCGACGAGGAGGTGGTCGGGGGCGGCGTCTCCGGCGGCGGCCACCTCGTCGTCGGCTCCATCAAGTTCGTCAAGGGGATGCGAAGCGAGGTGATCGACGCGCTCGTCGAGAAGATGGCCGACGCGGAACTCGACGAGGAGCTATCGAGCGCGGCGGCGCTCGACACCTAGGCGAACCGGATCGTGCGCCGCGCGACCAGCAGCGCGAGCACCAGCGCCGCGGCCGCGCCGGCGACGAGGAGCCACGTCGTCCGCCCAGCACCGCGCTTCCAGTCGGCGGCGAAGGACTCACGGAAGTACGCCGCCAGTCCCTCGCTCCGCACGGCCACCGCCACCTCGCGGTTCTCCGAGACGGCGTTCTCGTTCCAGTTGAGACTCCCGACGACCACCACGTCGTCGGCGATCACCCCCTTGGTGTGGACCTTCTCGAACCGACCGCGTGGCTCGGCGACCCGCGCCGAGAGCGACAGGTCGCGGCGCTCGGCCACGCCGTTCAGCCACTCGACGAGGGCCGCGTTCTCCTCCGCGACGTACCACGCTCCCGAGAGGAGGACGCGCACCTCGACGCCGCGGCCGGCCGCCCGGACCGTCGCCCGGAGGAGCGGGCCGTCCCGCCGGCCGATGCTCGGCTGGATCACGTCCACGCGCCGGTCGGCGTCGTCGATGACCCCCACAACCGCCGACTCGGCGTTGCCCGGCGCGGTCAGGACGCTGACGGTCCCGGTGGCCGTCGTCGGGTCGATCCGCGACGGATAGGAGCCCTCGGCCGGGGTGCCGGGGTCGAAGGTCCGGCCGCGTCGATGGCGCCGCCACGGGATCGAGTCCCGCCACCCCGCGTCGGCGCGGAACAGGCCCGCGAGGTCGGCGGCGACGGACGGCGAGTCGACGACGACCCCCCAGCCTCGGCTGCTCGCCCCGCCGACGCCCGCCGGCTTCCAGTTCTCGGAGGTGACGAGCGCCCGGTCGTCGACGACGGCGTACTTCGGGTGGTGGTACTCGAAGCGGGCCCGCGGCCCGCCGAGGACGGCCACCTCGACGCCGGCGTCGGCGAGGCGGTCGAGCGCCGCGGCTCCCCGTGCGGAGCGCCCGCCGACCGGATCGGCGTCGACGAGGACGCGCACCCTGACGCCGCGGCGCTTCGCGGCGACGAGGGCGTCGGCGACACGCTCGCTGGTGAAGGTGTAGCCCGCGAGGAGGATGCGGCGGTCGGCGCCGCGGAGCGTCTCGACGGGGACGCCCGGCGAGTCGGGGAGGAGAAAGCCCCGGACCGTCGCCCGGCCGTGGCGTCGAACCTCGCGGGGCTGGAGGCCGACGGGGCGCCACCGACGGCCGTCCGCCCCGCGAACGAGCCGTTCACCGGAGGGCGCGTCGCGGTAGCGGAGGGCGTCGACGACGACGCCGTCGCGCCGGAGTCTGAGCCGTTCGCCGCCGTTCGACAGCGCCAGGTCCGGAACCCCGACGACCGGGAGGTCGACCAGCCGTCGGGTGGCGTTCGGGTCGTCGCTGACGGCGAACCGCTCGCCGGGGCGGTCGGCGGGGAGCCGAACGACCGTCTCGCCGTCGCCGAGCGTCCAGTTGCCGGTGGCGGCCGGCGGGACGCGGACGGCGACGTACTCCCCGTCGTCGCCGTCGGCGACGGGGTTGGGGACGGCGCCGACGACGGCGGGATCGGCGACGGCCGTCACCGGGAGGCTCGCGGCGGCGACGACGGCGACGACGGCGAGGAGCGGCGGAACGACGGCGGATCTGGAGGGGAACACGGTCGGGCCTGGCCGCGTCCCCCGGTATGAACCTTCGGAGGATTTTTGTCGCCGTCAGTCGGCCGTCGGAGCATGGTCGTGGTCGCGAACGCGCTCAGACTGCTCGGATCGGCACTCGGAACGATCGGCGGCGCGCTGGTGTTCGTCGAGTTCTTCCAGATGCCGAGCTACGTCGAGTACAACGAGGAGTTTCAGGACTACCGGATCGACAGCAGTCGGACCGACGTGCGGGAACACACCTGGATCGGGCGGATCGGCGGGTTCTGCCTCTCGCTGGGGTTCGCCCTGCTCTTTCTGGCGACGTTCCTCGGGTAGCCAGCGGGCCAGCGGCCGGCGCAACCGGTCGATTACGCCGACAGCCGCGCCATCTCGTCGTCCGTGAGGTCGAGGTCCGCGGCGGCGACGTTGGCTTCGAGGTGGTCGACGCTCGACGTGCCGGGGATGGGGAGGACGACCGGCGAGCGTTCGAGCAGCCACGCGAGCGCGACCTGCCGGCGCGTCGCGTCGTGGGCCGCGGCCACGTCGTCGAGTGCCGCCGCCGTCCCCAGGTCGCCGCCGCCGAGCGGGAAGTAGGGGACGAACCCGATGTCCGCGTCCTCGCAGGCCGACAGCACGTCGTCGTGGGTGCGGTCGGCGACGCTGTACTCGTTCTGTACCGTCGCGACGTCGACGACGTCGCGGGCGCGGTCGAGTTGCTCGACGGAGACGTTGCTCACGCCGACGTGTTCCACGAGGCCGCGGTCCACGAGGTCGGCGAGGGCGTGCATCGACTCCTCGATGGGGACCTCCGGATCGGGCGCGTGGTACTGGTACAGGTCGATGGTCTCGACGCCCAGACGGTCCAGACTGCAGAGCGCGGCGTTCCGGAGGTAGTCGGGGTCGCCGCGGCGGAGCCAGTCGCCGTCGGGCGAGCGCAGGAGGCCGCCCTTGGTGGCGACGACGGCATCCTCGGGCGTGCCGGCCTCGCGGAGCAGGCGCTCGCTCGTTCCCGGGCCGTACGAGTCCGCGGTGTCGACGAAGTCGACGCCGAGTTCGACCGCCCGGTGGAGGAGACGCCGGGCCGCGCCGGGGTCGTCCGGCGGCCCGATGATCCCGGGGCCGGTGAGCCGCATCGCGCCGAAGCCGAGACGGTGGACGGTGAGGTCGCCGCCGATGTCGAACGTGTCACAGGTGTCGTCGAGCGGTCGCATGGCGAGGGGTTGGCCCCCCAGCGGGGTATAGTCACCGCGGCGGTCGCCGAAACTCGACGATCACTTCGGTCCCGCGGGGATCGTTGTCACGCACCGCCACGTCGCCGCCGTAGTGGTTCATCAGCGTCTTCACGAGGGCGATGCCGCGCCCCTCGCCGGACCCGATGGACGACTCGAACAGGTCGGCCTTCACCTCGTCGCGGATGCCGGGGCCGTCGTCGGCGACGATCACGGAGACGGTTCGGCCGTCGTGCTCGGCGGTGATCCGCACCGTCGGCTCCGCCCGGTCGTGGTGCTGGACCGCGTTTCGCAGGAGGTTGGCGAAGACGGCCGAGACGGCGTCGGTGGCCATCACGTCCAGTTCCGGCCCGACGTCCACCTCGAAGGTCGCCTCCGGATGGGCCTCCCGAGCCTCGTCGACGGCCCGCAGGAGGACGGGCGAGACGTTCATCGACGTCGGTTCGTGCTCGCCGGAGAACACGTCGGAGAGGCGTTTGACGTCCTCGATCAGCGACGCGATGGCGTCGCTCCGTCGCCGGATCGGGACGAGATGCTCGTCGGCGCCGTCGGTTCGCTCGGCGAGCAGCGACGCGTACCCCTGAATGACCTGCGTGGCGTTCAACACGTTGTGCCGGAGGTGGCTGTTCAGGAAGACGAGGGCGTCCCGTCGGTGGTCGGCCTCGCGGGCCGCGCGGTTCGCCCGGGCGTAGTAGATCCCGGCCACGCCGCCGCCGATGCCGCCGCCGGCGCCGACGACGATGACCCCCAGCGCGGCCCCCCCGACGGCGCGGCCTTCGAGGAGGCGGATGGCGACGGTCAGCGCCGAGAGCGCGCCGAAACCGCCCATCCCGCCGAGACACCAGCGAACCACGGACCAGGTGTCCTCGACGGGGAGGTCACACGTCGACAGCCAGCGGGCGAGTCCGAGCAGCCCGGCCGCCAGGGAGAGACAGAGCAGAAGCGAGAGCACGGGGAAGACGCCCAGCCCGAGCGTCCCGACGGTGTCGAGGAAGCTGGCGAGGGAGACGACGGCGACGGCGAGCGCGAGGACGACGATCAGCGACGGAGCGTGGGGGGCGAGCGACCGCTGCCACGCAGAACCATCCATACCCACGCATCGGAAACCACCTACAAAACGGTTGCCCGATTCCGCCAGCCCGCGGTCGGTCGACGCTGCCGAGCGGGTTCTGTTGGGTTTACCTGTCTGGGCACCGAACCGGGGGGCATGACGACGCCGACGCGTCGGAACCGTCTCGACGAGGAGGCCAGCCCGTATCTCGAACAGCACGCCGACAACCCGGTCAACTGGCAGCCCTGGGACGAGGCGGCCCTCGACGCGGCCCGGGAACACGACGTGCCCATCTTCCTCTCGGTGGGCTACGCCGCCTGTCACTGGTGTCACGTGATGGAGGACGAGAGCTTCCAGGACGAGGCGGTCGCCGAGGTGCTCAACGAGGAGTTCGTCCCGATCAAGGTGGACCGAGAGGAGCGCCCGGACGTGGACAGCGTCTACCAGACCATCTGCCAATTGGTGTCGGGGGGCGGCGGGTGGCCGCTCTCGGTCTTTCTCACGCCCGAGGGCAAGCCCTTCTACGTCGGGACGTACTTCCCGCGGGAGCCACAGCGCGGCCGGCCGGGGTTCCTCCAGCTGCTGAAGGACGTCTCGCGGTCGTGGGAGGAGGAACGCGAGGAGATCGAGAACCGGGCCGAGCAGTGGACGGCGGCCATCACGGACGAACTGGAGTCGACGCCGGAGAGCCCGGGCGACCCCCCGGAGTCGGAGCTGCTGGGCTCGGCGACGGCGGCGGTGATCCGGAGCGCGGACCGCGAACACGGCGGCTTCGGCTCCGGCGGCCCGAAGTTCCCCCAGCCCCGCCGGCTGGACCTCCTGCTCCGGGCGGCGACGCTCGACGGCGACGAGGGGTGTCGCGAAGTGGCGACCGAGGCGCTGGACGCCATGGCGGCCGGCGGCCTCTACGACCACGTCGGCGGCGGTTTCCACCGCTACGCCACCGACCGGGAGTGGACGATCCCCCACTTCGAGAAGATGCTCTACGACAACGCGGAGCTACCCCGGGTGTACCTGCTGGCCGCGCAGGCGACGGGGGCCGACCGCTACGCACGCGTCGCCGCGGAGACGATCGCCTTCCTCGAGCGGGAACTCCAGCATCCGTCGGGCGGCTTCTACAGCACGCTCGACGCCCAGAGCCGACCGCCCGCCTCCCGGACGGACGAGGCGGACGCCGAGGACGAGGAGGGTGCGTTCTACGTCTGGACGCCCGAGGAGGTCGAGGCGGCGGTCGCGGGCGACGACATCGACGGCGTCGACGCCGGGACGGCCGCCGACCTGTTCCGCGATCGGTACGGCGTCGAGTCCGGCGGCAACTTCGAACGCGGGACGACGGTCCTCACGGTGTCGGCGAGTTACGCGGACCTCGCCCAGGCGTACGACCTCGACGAGGGGACGGTGAAGCGGGTCCTGATGGGCGCCCGGGACCGCGCGTTCGCGGCCCGGTCCGAGCGCCCCCGGCCGGCCCGCGACGAGAAGGTGCTCGCGGGGTGGAACGGCCTCGCCATCTCGGCGGTCGCCGCCGGGGCGCGGGTCCTCGATCCGGCGCTCGCGGGCACGGCCACCGACGCGCTCGGGTTCGTCCGCGAGCACCTCTGGGACGCGGACGAGCGACGCCTCTCCCGGCGATTCAAGGACGGCGACGTCCGGGTCGACGGCTACCTCGACGACTACGCCTTCCTCGCGAGGGGAGCCTTCGACTGCTATCAGGTGACCGGGGAGGTCGACCACCTCGCGTTCGCGCTCGACCTCGCTCGCGTGATCCGCGAGGAGTTCTGGGACGCGGAGGCGGGGACGTGCTACTACACGCCCGCGAGCGGCGAGGGGCTGGTGACCCGCCCGCAGGAACTGACCGACCAGTCCACGCCGTCGAGTCTCGGCGTCGCCGCCACCCTGTTCGAGGACCTCGACCTCTTCGCCCCGCAGGAGGACTTCGCGGGGATGACCGAGCGCCTGCTGTCGACCCACGCCGACCGGATTCGTGGGAGCCCGCTCGAACACGCGTCGCTCGTGCTGGCGGCCGACGCCCACGCGCGCGGCCCGGTCGAACTGACGCTCGCGGCCGACGAGGTGCCGGCGTCGTGGCGGGAGACGCTGGCCGAGACGCCGCTCCCGACGGGCGTGATCGCGCCGCGGCCGGCCGACGACGCCGACCTCGACGCGTGGCTCGACGCTCTCGGCGTCGACGAGGTGCCGCCCATCTGGGCGAACCGCGACGCCGAGGGCGGCGAGCCGACGGCGTACGCCTGCCGGGACTTCTCCTGTTCGCCGCCGCGGACGGACCTCGACGCGGCGCTGGACTGGCTGTCGGAGCCGTAGCTACGCCTGCGCCCGCTCGTCGCGTTCCGCGAGCCGGTCGGCGAGGTACTCGGCGATCGACACCGGTTCCTCCTCGACGAACCGGGCGATTTCCGCCCCGTCGCGCTCGACGACGACGGTGGGGATGAACTCGACGCCGTACTCGTCGACGCCCTCGCCGCGCTTGTCGTCGTCGACGGGGTACTGTTCGATCCGGTCGGCCGGGACGCCCGCGGCGTCGAGGGCGGCGGCGAAGGCGGGCAACTGCTCCCGACAGTCGCCACACCAGTCCGCACCCCAGACCTTGTACGTCAGGCCGTCGCGGCCGAGGGCCTCGCGTACGTCGGCGTCGCCGTCCCACTCCGCGGTCGGCTGCATCGTCTCCATGGACATGGGTGTCGGTACCCCGTCCACGGATTTAACTGTTGCAGGCGGTCGAGCCGCTGGCTATTCGTACCCGGGGCTCCCGTGTGCGGACAGCGAGATGGTCGAGGAACCCGACGACAACCCGTACGTTCGCGACCCGAACACGTCGTTCAGCCCCGTCGAGGACCTGAGCGAGGCGGCGGCCCGCGAGCAGGTCCGCGACCTGCGCGAGGCGCTCGAATACCACGACTACCGCTACTACGTGGCGAACGACCCCGTCGTCGCCGACCGCACTTACGACGCGCTGTTCGACCGGCTGGCGGCGCTGGAGGAGGCGTTCGACCTCGACGACGAGAACTCGCCGACCCGGCGGGTGGGCGGCGAACCGCTCGACGAACTGGAGACGGTCGAACACGTCGCGCCCCTGTTGAGCCTGCAGTCCTCGGGCGACGCGGCGGAGATCCGCGAGTTCGACCGCCGCATCCGCGACGCCGTCGGCGACGTCGCCTACTCGGCGGAGCCGAAGTTCGACGGCTTCTCCGTCGAGGTGGTGTACGAGGACGGCGCCTTCGAGCGGGCGGTCACCCGCGGCGACGGGCAGGAGGGCGAGGACGTCTCCGCGAACGTCCGCACCATCGGGAGCGTCCCGCTGCACCTGTCCGACGCCCCCGACTTCCTGGCCGTCCGCGGCGAGGTGTACATGCCCCGGTCGGGGTTCCAGGCGCTGAACGAGCGGCGGATCGAGCGCGGCGAGGAGCCCTTCGCCAACCCCCGGAACGCGGCGGCGGGCACGGTCCGCCTCCTCGATCCCGGGACGGTCGCCGACCGCCCGCTGGACGTCTTCTTCTACGACGTGATCGACACCTCCGCGACGCTCACCGCACAGACCGAGGCGTTCGACCTGCTCCGTGACCTCGGCTTCCGCGTCAACGACCGGACGACCGTCGTCGACGACGTGGAGGCGGTGATCGACTACCGCGACCGCCTCGTGGCCGCACGCGACGACCTGGAGTACGAAGTCGACGGCGTCGTCGCCAAGGTGGTCGACTTCGAGAAGCGGGAGGAACTGGGCTCGACCGCCCGCCACCCGCGGTGGGCCTTCGCCTACAAGTTCCCCGCCAGAACGGGCGAGACGACCGTCGAGCGCATCGTCGTGCAGGTGGGGCGGACGGGGAAGCTCACGCCGGTCGCCCTGCTCGACCCCGTCGACCTGCAGGGCGTCACGATCAGCCGCGCGACGCTCCACAACGCCGCACAGATCCGCGAACTGGGGGTTCGCGAGGGGTCGACGGTGCGAATCGAGCGGGCGGGGGACGTGATCCCCGAGGTGGTCGAGGTGGTGGAGGGGGGCGGGGCGGACGACGACTTCACCATGCCCGAGACCTGTCCCGTCTGCGACGGGACGGTCGTGCAGGAGGGAGAACACCACTACTGTACGAACGCGTCGTGTCCCGCCCAGTTGCGCCGCAGCCTCCGGCACTTCTGCTCGCGGGACGCGATGGACGTCGAGGGCGTGGGCACGGAGGCCGCCGACCAGTTGGTCGAGTCGGGGCTGGTCGAGTCGCTGGCGGACCTCTATCGCCTGGACGCCGACGACCTGGCGGCGCTCGACGGCTGGGGCGAGCGATCCGCGGAGAACTTGCTGGCCGGACTCGAGGCGAGCAAGGACGTGGACCTCGGGACCTTCGTCTACGCGCTCGGCATCCGTCACGTCGGGAGCGAGCGGGCGCGGGCGCTCGCGGCCGCCTTCTCGCTCGACGACCTGATGGACGCGAGCGTCGACGACCTGCTGACCGTCGAGGACGTCGGGCCGGAGGTGGCCGAGGCCGTCGTCTCCCACTTCGACGCCGAGGCGAACGTCGAGACGGTCGAGCGACTGCTGGACGCGGGCGTCACCCCGGAGCGGCGGGACCGGGGGACGGAACTCGACGGGCTGACGGTCGTGTTCACGGGGTCGGTGCCGGGGTACACCCGGTCGGAGCTGACGGAGCTGCTGGAGACCCACGGTGCGAGCGTCACCTCGTCGGTCAGCGGCGAGACGGACTACCTCGTGGTCGGCGAGAACCCCGGGCAGCGAAAGCGAGAGCGGGCCGAGGAGGAGGGGGTCGAGACGCTGGACCCCGAGGCGTTCGAGGAGCGGATCCTGTCGCGACTCGACTGACCCGTTCGCCTTCCATCACCGATATAGGCGGCGGACGCGAACCGAGCCCCCATGCACGACAGCATCCTCGACGCCATCGGGTCGCCCCTGGTGCGGATCGACTCACCGCCGGGGACGACGGTGGCGGCGAAAATCGAGTCGAAGAACCCGGGCGGGTCCGCGAAGGACCGCCCGGCGAAGGCGATGGTGGAGGCCGCCGAGGAGGCGGGCGAACTCGAACCCGGCGACACCATCGTCGAGCCGACGAGCGGGAACACGGGCATCGGCCTCGCCGTCGTCGGCGCCGCCAAGGGGTACGACGTGCGGGTCGTGATGCCGTCCTCGAAGTCGCCTGAGCGCCGGTCGATCATGGCGGCCTACGGCGCCGAGGTGGAACTCGTCGACGGAGAGATGGACGAGGCGAAGGCGCGGGCCGACGAACTGGCGGCCGAGGGGATGGTCCAGATGCGGCAGTTCGAGAACCCCGCGAACCCCGAGGCCCACTACCGGACGACCGGGCCGGAGATCGTCGAACAGGTGGGCGACCGAACCGTCGACGCGCTGGTCTGTGGCGTCGGCACCGGCGGCACCATCTCGGGGACGGGCCGGCGACTGAGGGAGACGTACCCCGAGATGACGGTGGTGGGGGTCCAGCCGGACACCAACCGGTTCCTGAGCGGCGACCCCGGCGAGGACGACTTCCAGGGGATGGGGCCGGGCTTCGTCGCCGAGAACGTCGACGTCGACCTCCTCGACGGCGTGGAGGACGTGTCGCTGTCGGCCGCGGAGGAGGAGTGCCGACGCCTGGCCCGGGAGGAGGGAGTTTTGGTCGGTCAGTCGAGCGGCGCGTCGAGTCTGGGGGCGAAGCGGGTCGCCGAGCGACTGGACGCCGACGATCCGCTCGTCGTCACGGTGTTCTGGGACAGCGGCGAGCGCTACATGTCGACCGGGCTGTTCGACTAGCCGCCGAACTCCGCCTCGGTGACGCGGACGACGACGGTGTCGTCGACGGATCGGAGGTCGTACTCGGGGACGGTACCGTCGACGCGCGTGGCGTACATCGGTTCGACGAGTTCGTCGTCGAGCAGGCCGTACACTCGGAGGAACTCCGCGGTGTCGTCGGCGTCGAGGGCGCCGTCGCGAACCGCCTCGGCGAGGTCGCGGGAGAGCCACTCCTCCGTCGAGATGCTGGGTTCCCGAACCAGCGCGCAGTCGGCGAAGCGGACGAGATACCAGTTCAGGTCGTTCAGCAGGGAGACGGCGGCGCCGAGGCTGACGGTGTCGACGGCGACCGAGTTGGCGAACGGTTCGCGGAGGTCGTAGGTCGCGAGCGCCGCCCGCGCCGTCTCCCGCGAGAGCAGTTCGTATCGGAGATCGACGTCCGCGTCCCCGACGAGACAGACCTGCGTCACGGTCGTGTGGTCGGCGGGCGGGCCTAAAGCGATTGCGCCGACGTCAGTCCTCGACGACTCGCAGGTCGTCGACGGCGGCCGCGGCGCGGGCGAGCAGGTCGTCGGGTTCGGCCGCCTCGACCGCCGCCAGCGTCGCCCCCGTCGCGGGCGTGTCCGGATCGAGACGCTCGCAGCCGACCGGGATGGCGGAGTCCTCGTGGGTGCCGATGGTCCGGGCCTGCTCGACGACGTCGGTCTTGTCGCGGGTGAGGAGCGGCCGGTGGACGGGGCAGTCGACCGCCGCGTCGGTGACCGCGAGGTTGGCGGCGGTCTGGCTCGACTTCTGGCCGACGACCTCGCCGGTGACGACGCCCGCGGCCCCCTCCCGGTCCGCGACGGCCTCGCCGACCGCCAGGAGGGCCCGCCGCCACGAGAGCATCCGGGTGTCGTCCACCTCGGCCACCAGGCGCTCGGCGAGGTCGCCGCCGGGGACGACCCGGAGGCGGCAGTCGAAGTTGGGTGCGTACGCCGCGAGTCGGGAGACGGTGGCCGCCGCGCGTGCCTCGTGGTCGGGGCCGCCGTAGACGCCGAGGCGGACGTACACCGGAACGATCGGCGACCCGCGGCGCATCGCCTCATAGGCCGCCACGGGGGAGTCGTGGCCGCCGCTGACGAGGGCGACCAGCGGGGCCTGTGACCCGAGGGGGAGGCCGCCCGGGCCCGGGACGCTCTCGGCGGCGACGTGGGCGCGGTCGTCGCGGACCTCGACGTGGTAGGTACGGTCGGGGTCGTCGAGGTCGACCGACGCGTCGGTGACGGCGCCGACGACCCGGCCGCCGTCGCGTTCGAGGTCGCGGCTGGAGAAGGCGTGTGCGTCGTCGTCGCCGACCCGGCGGGCGCGGACGGCGTAGGTGTCGACCGGCGGGGCCGACCGGGCCAGGGCGGCGAGGGCGTCGCCGACGGCGTCGGGGTCGGCGTCGACGGAGACCGAGGGCCGGGCCCAGACGACGCCCATCGCGTCGGCGGCGACCCGGGCGGCCCGCTCGGGGTCGGGCGTGTCGACGACGAGGCGGGCCCAGGTCCGCTCGACGGTCGCGTCGACGCCCCGGGAATCGAGGAGGGCGGCGACGTTGTCCCGGAGGCGACGGGTCATCTTCCCCCGAACCTCGCTGCTCTTCGTGGAGAGTTCGCCGAAGCTCACGAGGACGGCGTCGGTGTCGAGCGTCGAGTCGGCGGTGCCGTTCTCCACGGTCACGGCGAGCGTAGGGGGTGGGGGTACTAGGGTGGTTCGGTCCCGCCGTCAGAAGGTGCGGAGGTCGCCCTCGATGGCCGAGCGCGTCACGTCGGTCACGTCGGCGAGTTCGCGGTCGACGATGGCCTCGATGTCGGCCTCGATGTCCCCGAGGTCGACGCCGTCCTCGGTGACGACGAAGGCGTCGGCGACGTGCGGTCGGTCGATGGGACGGCCGATCTGGCTGAGCAGGCGCACCCGGAGGTCACGGATGCCGGCGACCTCCTCGACGACGGACTCAGCGATGCGCGTGCTGAGGAGGTTGTAGATCTTTCCGATGTGGTTGACGGGGTTCTTGCCGCTCGTGGCCTCCATGCTCATCGGCCGGTTGGGCGTGATGAGGCCGTTCGCGCGGTTGCCGCGGCCGACGGAGCCGTCGTCGCCCTGTTCGGCGCTGGTGCCCGTGGTAGTGAGGTAGATGGCGCCCTCGTCGTAGTCGTCGGCGGTGTTGACCTCGACCGCGACCGAGCGGTCGGTGTACGACTCCGCGAGGTCGGTGACGGCCTCGCGAACCTTCGCCACGGCGTCGCGGTAGGCCGCCATGTCGGGGACGTGGCGGTCGATCATGGCCGCGGCGACCGTGAGGTCGATGTGATCGCCCTCGCGCTTGCCCATGATCTTCACGTCGGGACCGAGTTCGGGGTTCTCCGCTGCGTAGGGGCCGGTGAGGTACTCCTCGGCGTCGAGGACGATCCGCTCGGTCTCGGTCAGCGGCGCGTGGCCGACGCCGAAACTCGTGTCGTTGGCCATCGGGACGGCCGCGCCGTCCTCGCCGAAGACGGTCTGGAGGTCGCCGCTCCCCTCGCCGAGGCGCACGTCGACGACGACGTCGGTGCCGAACTCCAGTTCGGGGACCGTCTCGGCGAGGTAGTCGCGGGCCGCCGAGAGGGCGACCGAGTCGACGGGGAGGGTGTGTTCGGTGCCGTCGTCGGTCACGTACTGTCGGGTCGCGCGCCCCACGAGGAGGACGTAGATCGGTTCGACGATTTCGCCGCCGCCGAAGGCGGGCGCGGCGTTGCCCGCGGCCAGTTGCGTCTCGTCGGTGTTGTAGTGCAGCACTTCGCCCACGCGGTCGAGATAGAGGTTCGAG
Organism: Haloplanus sp. GDY1; assembly: GCF_023703775.1. Lineage (NCBI taxonomy): Archaea > Methanobacteriati > Methanobacteriota > Halobacteria > Halobacteriales > Haloferacaceae > Haloplanus > Haloplanus halophilus. Next base: position 1,100,864 of record NZ_CP098514.1, read on the forward strand.
AGCGCCCGCGAGACGCTCTCCGCGATGCCGTCACAGAGGGAGTCGGGGTGGCCGATCCCCTTCCGCTCGACGATTTCGACCTCCTGGTCCTCGACCGCGCGCCGGTCGATGGACTCGATTCGGATGTTCCGGTCGCTCATCGGCGGGGGTTCTCGCCGCCGGGTGCTATAACTTGCGGAAACCTTTCGAGCGCGTAGTATTACCACTAGGAATCCAGCAGGAGGCCGAGGTAGGAGGTCCGGATCCCGTCGTCGGGGTCGAGGCCGAGGTCACGGAGGCGGGAGACCGCGCCCTCGCGGGCCGTCTCCAGGTCGGTCTCGGCCGCCTCGCGCTCGATCTCGACGAACTCGCCGAGGCCGTCGACCGAATCCAGCGTGACCGTGTAGCCGTCGAGGGCGTACCGCTCCCGGGATTTCGCCACCTCGGCGGCCGGGGAGAAGCCGAGGCTATCGAGGATGTCGGCCATCCGGTCGGCGTCGTCGACGCCCGTCTCCACCTCGCGGCGGGTCTTCGAGGCCTCCTCGACGAGCGGTCCCTTGTAGGTGACGCGGGTCGTCGATCCCTCGGCGTCCGCCTCGCGACGGATGCGGAGCGCCTCGTCGGTCTCGGCGAAGTCGCGGTGGGGGGCGTCGTAGTAGGTGTCGACCTGTCGGACGCTCCCGACGCGCTCGGCGCCCAGCGCCGACAGTCGCTCGCGAACCGCCTCGTGGGACGCCCGGACCTTCAGTTCGACCTCGTACATGTCCCACCCCTCTCGCGCGCCCCCGAAAAATCCCGTCATCGAGGGTCGTCGCCGGCGGTTCCGCCGCTGGCCGGGAAACGTGATTCTTAAGGGTCGCACGGGAGTTGTGGGTGGTATGAGTGACGAACAGGCCGAATCGACCGACGAACCGGTCGACGCCGACGCGGCCGATGACCCCGACGCGGAGACTGCAACCGAGCCCGAGACCGAGGAGGCGACCGGCCTGCAGGAGGGTGACTTCCTCCGACTCGAGTACACCGTCCGGACGACCGACGACGAACAGGTCGTCGACACGACAAGCCAGGAGGTCGCCGAGGAGGCCGGCATCGACGAGGAGGGCCACGAGTTCGAGCCCCGAACCATCGTCATCGGCGCCGGCCACGTCTTTCAGGCCGTCGACGACGATCTGATCGGCAAGGAGGTCGGCGACGAAAACACGGTCCACATCGACGCCGTCGAGGCCTTCGGCGAGTTCGATCCCGACGACGTGCGCACCGTCAGCGCCGAGAAGATCGACGAGGACGACCGCTACCCCGGCGCCCACGTGAACGTCGACGGACAGCAGGGCCACGTCGAGACGATCATCGGCGGCCGCGCGCGCGTCGACTTCAACCACCCGCTCGCCGGCGAGGACCTCGAATACGAGTACGAAATCGTCGACGTCGTCGACGACCCCGAGGAGCAGGCCCAGGGTCTGCTCGGCATGTACCTCGATCACGCGCCCGAGGTCTGGATCCAGACCGACGAGGTCGAGGAGGAGGTCCGGGTCGAAGTCGAATCCGAGGGCGACGAGCCCGAGTACGAGACCGAGACCCAGACGACCGAGAAGCGCACGCTCTACATCGAGGCCACGCCCCAGATGACGATGAACCAGCAGTGGCTCTTCCAGAAACAGCAGATCGCCCAGCAGGTCATGGACCGACTCGACCTCGACCGCGTCATCGTCCAGGAGACCATCGACGGCACGGGCGGCATGATGGGCGGCATGGGCGGCATGATGGGCGGCATGGGCGGTGCCGGCGGTGCCGACGTCGAGGAGGCCCTCGAGGACGTCGACGTCGACGCCGACGAGATCGTCGAGGAACTCGACGAGGACGTCGACATCGAGGAGTAAGGCGGTCGCTTCCCCCATGGACGTTCCCGAGCCGGTCGCCGCGGATCTGCAAGTCGCGGCCGTCGCGGCGGCCTGCACCGTCGCCCTGCCCGTCGTGCTCCGGTTCGGACTCGGGGTCGCAGTCAGTCCGACGCCGCTGTTGTCCCCGATCGCCGTCTACTTCGGCTACGTCTTTCTCGGCAGGGGCAGCGGCGTCGACGATCCGCGGCTCTGGAGCCTCGCGACGGTCGTCGTGGCCCTCGCCACCGCCGTCCTCGTCGTTTAGGCGATGTCGCGGCTGGTGTCGATGGTGACGCCGTCGGTGAGTTTCAGCTTGATCGTCTCCTCGAGGGCGCTCCCGCCGCGGAACTTGGGGATGGCGAGGCGGTTGACGATCTGCGAGCCGCTGGTGTCGGTGCGGAGGTCGAACACCACGTCGGCCATGTGTTTCGTGAGCGACCGGTTCGGGGTCTCCTCGCCGTGCATCGCGTGCAACACGGCGATCGATCCGGTGTTGACCATGTGGGTCTGGAGTTCGTTGAGGAAGCGCCGATAGCGGGTCGGATCGGCGTCCTCCAGCGGGTCGACCACGTCGATGAGGAGGTTCGCGTTCTCGGGGAGGTCCTTCACGAGGCGCGTGGCGTTGTCGATGGGCGGGTAATCGCCCGCGTCCCGAACCGAGAGCCGGTCGACGCCGCCGCGGTAGCGCTCGATGGCGTCGCGGACCGCCTGTTCGGAGCGCACCGTCGTCACGTACAGCGTCCCCCGCGCGGCCGCGATCTCGTACAGCAAGGACTCCGACTGGCTGGCCGGATCGGCGCTCAACAGGAGAATGCTCCCGGGGGGGATTCCCCCGTCGAGTTGCCTGTCGAGGACGGAGATACCCGTCGGGAGACGCCGGGCCATCGTCCCCAGTCACGTGTGGGACGCTAATAGGTCTTCTCCCAGGGCGGTTGCGAGACGCCGGTAGGCGCTCCGAACGGCCTCGTCGTCGAGGACCGGCGGGTCGGCACGGGGGACCGACGCCGCCACCGGACAGTCGAGAAGGTCCGTCACCGCGTCGGGTGCCGACCGGGTGCGGGTCAACACGACGCCACACACGGGCGTTCCGAGGGTGCGGGCCATCGCAGCGGTCTTGGCCGCGTCGCGGAGCGCCGGCGCACACAGCGTCGTGACGAGGAGCGCCGCGTCGGCCGCGCGAAGCGGAGCGGCGGCGTCCGGGCCGGCACCGCCCGGGCAGTCCACGACCGCCGGGCGGTCGGCGGCGGCCAGCCTGTCGAGCGTGCGGGCGATCGCGTCCGGTTCGGCACCGGCCTCGCCGACGTGGGGCGCGGGGAGGACGCCCACGCCGGACGCCTCGGGGGCGGACTGGGCGACGCCGACGCCGCGGTCGTCGAGGGCGGCGAGGGTCGGGTCGCGGTCGACGCCCGCGAGGGCGTGCAGGTTCGGCATGTCCGGGTCGGCGTCGGCCGCGACGACCGGCGGATCGAGCGCCGCGGCCAGTCCGAGCGCCGTCGTCGTCTTCCCGACCCCACCCTTGCCTCCGGCGATGGCGAGCATGGGGGCGGGTGGCCGCGCCCCCGGATAAGAACGTCCGGACTAGTCGTGACAGCAGCCGCCGGCCTCGCCGCCGAAGTCGACGGCAAGCGGCTCCGAGATGGCGCGGTTGACGTCCTCCAGTTGGCTCTGGAGCGCCTCCTGGGCGTTCAGGTACTCCTCCATCACCGGCATGGAGTGGAGGTCGTTCTGTGCCCGCTGGAGTTTCTGGACGTGTTCCTGCGTCGCCTGCCCGGACTCGCGGGCCGCGACGAACTCGTCTCGGAGGCGTTCGACCTCGGCGATCCGCTCCTGGGCGTCGGGGTCGTTCTCGACGGCTTCCTTCGCCTCCTCGAACCGCTCGTAGGCCGGCGTCTCCGCGATGGCCTCGCCGAGTTCCGTCCCCAGTTCCTCCAGGTGGGTCGTCGTCGTACTCATACCCTCCCTTGTGGACCCGCTCGCTTCAATTTGCCGCCCTCGTCCGGAGGAGTCGGCCGCGGCCGGACCGGGACGCCACGTCACCGGACCGCCGCCTACCAGCTTCGCATCCCGGCCTCGAAGAGGAGGACGACCGTCTCCTCGGACAGGAGCAGGGACAGGTACGCGACCGCGGGGACGACCAGCGAGTCGGTCCGCGCGTAGCCCGCGGCGGCCAGCGCGAGGACGGCGACGTGGGTGGCGCCGAACAGCAGTTCGGCGACCGAGCCGGTCGCCGCGACCCACGAGACGATCACGAGCGCGACGACGGCCGAGACGGGGAGGTAGGCGAGATACTGCACCCACTCGCGGTCCACCTCGTCGACGGCGTACAGCGCCAGCGCCAGCGCGAGGACGAACCCGACCGCGACCGCGAGTTTCCCCCGGTCGGGGAAGGCCGTCAGCCCGCCGGTCGAACTCGTGAGCACGACGGCCGCCAGCACGGTCGTCAGGAGGGCCGCACGCCCCCGTTCGACGACCCGCGCGAACGTCCCCTGGACGAGCACCTGACAGACGACGGTCAGCGAGAGCGCGCCGACCAGCAGCCCCGGGCCGAGAAACGAGAGCACCGCCGCCACGGGCGCGTCGGCGCCGTACGCCGACATCGTGAGCGCGTTGTACGGGACGCCGGTGAGGACGCCGACCAGTTTCGTGACCGCGACCAGCGCGGGCGGGACGGCGAGGGCGAGACCGAGGGTCCGGCGGTCGGCCGACGGGCGGACCCCCACCTCGATCCCCCGGAGGGTCGCGTAGACGGCGGCGAAGGCGACGACGCCGGCGAGGAGGACGCCCCCGATCAGCAGGCTGCCGACCGGCGCGGCGGTGCCCTCGGGGACCGCCGCCACGAGGGTCGGCTGGAGCGCCGTCACGGCGCGGCGCCACAGGTGGAGTCCGAGGAGCAAGCAGACGACAACGACGAGTTCGGCGACGACCGGGACCGAGCCGACCGCGGCGGGCATCGAACGGCGGAGGGACATGGCGTGTCGATGCACCGCGCGGCGTTTCAGTGTGTCGGGCGAGGCCGTCGCCAGGGGGTATCGGGACGGCGAGAGCCCGCCGAGGGGCGCGGTCAGTCCCGGCGCTCGCGGACGCAGTCGGCAAGCGGATCCAGAATCCGGTCGACGACCGTGTAGGGGTCGGTCTCGCGGGCGCGCACCGCGTCGACGAGGGCGTCCATCCCGCCGTGACGTTCGAGTTCCTCCTCCAGCAGGTCGGCGGCGTCGGCCCGGAGCAACTGTCGGATCTCCTCGGCGTACCGGGTCCGCGTCCGCCGGTCGAGTTCGCCCGTCGAGCGGAGGTGGTCGTAGTGGGCGTCGAGGACGTCGATCAGCTCCGCGACGCCCTCGCCCTCCGTGGCGACGGTTTCGACGATCCGGGGGTCCCAGTCGTCGCCGTCCGCGTCGTCCGCTCCGCCCGTGTCGTCGGCCGTCCCGACCCCCGCCCCGTGGTGGCCGGCGCCGGCCGTCGTCGCCCCCTCGCGCATGTGGAGCATCTCCTGGAGGTCCGAGACGGTGGTCGCGGCGCCGTCCTTGTCGGCCTTGTTGACGACGAACACGTCGCCGATCTCCAGGATCCCGGCCTTGAGCATCTGCACGTCGTCGCCGCTGCCCGGTTGGACGAGGACGACCACGGTGTCGGCGGTGCGGACCACGTCCACCTCGTTCTGTCCGGCGCCGACCGTCTCGACGACGATCCGATCCTTGCCGAAGGCGTCGAGGGCCTTGATCGCGTCGGCGGTGGCGGTCGAGAGGCCGCCCAGTTGTCCGCGGGCGCTCATCGACCGGAAGAACACGTCCATGTCGCCCACGTTCGAGGCCATGCGGATGCGGTCCCCGAGGACCGCGCCGCCGGTGTACGGCGAGGAGGGATCGACGGCGATGACGCCGACGGTGAGCCCCCGGTCGCGGTAGGCCTTGGCGAGCTTGTCGACCAGCGTGGACTTGCCGGCGCCGGGGCTGCCGGTCACGCCGATCACCTCCGCGTCGCCGGTGTGGGCGTGGAGTTCGGAGACGACCTCGCGGTAGCCGGGGGTGCGGTCCTCGATTTTGGAGATGGTGCGGGCGAGCGCACGGTGGTCGCCGTCCAGGAGGTCCCTGACCAACTCCTTCTCGGCGGCGTTCGCCTCGCTCATCGTTGCGGCGCGTTGTCGCGGACGAAGTCGATGGTCTCCTGCATGGGCGTTCCGGGGCCGAACACCTCGGCCACGCCGGCGGCCACGAGCTCCTCGCGGTCCTCGTCGGGGACGATCCCGCCGACGATGACGAGGGTGTCCTCGAACGCGCCGTACTCCTTCAGCCCCTCGATCACCTTCGGCACGAGCGTGTTGTGCGCCCCGGAGAGGATGGAGATGCCGAGGACGTCCACGTCCTCCTGCACCGCGGCCTGGACGATCTCCTCGGGCGCGCGATGGAGGCCGGAGTAGATCACTTCGAACCCGGCGTCCCGGAACGCGCGGGCGATGACGTGTGCGCCACGGTCGTGCCCGTCGAGGCCGACCTTGGCGACGAGACACCGGATGGTCCGCTGTTCCTGCCCTGCGCTCATGCGTGAACGTTCACCACGCGACCGTTTGACTCTAACGGAGCCGTCGGCAGAGGCGCCTACCTTTATAATAGAGCGGATTGTTAACGAAAGACATGCATCGAACCGGATCGACGGTCGGCAAACTCGCCGCCGCCGTCACGAGCATCGTCCTGACCATCGTCACCGTCGCGACCGGCGAAGCGCCCGTTTCGGACGGTGAACGCGGACTGGCGGCGCACGCGGCCGCGTCGCGTCCCGTCGGCTGTCCCGTCCGCTCGACCGACACCGCGTGGGGAGGTGCGTCGGCATGAGCCTGCTCGACAGGATCCTCTCGATCTTCGGCGGCGGATCGAGCGCCGGCGATCCGGCGACGCCGTCGGAGACGGAGGAGGAGGTCGAAGAGGAACCCGAGGAGGAGGTCGAAGAGGAACCCGAGGAGGAGGTCGAAGAGGAACCCGAGGAGGAGGTCGAAGAGGAACCCGAGGAGGAGGTCGAAGAGGAACCCGAGGAGGAGGTCGAAGAGGAACCCGAGGAAGACGAGGGGCCCGAGGACGTCCCGACGAAGGACGTCGCCGCCGCGGCCGACCCGCGCCGGCGTGACGGCGAGGAGAACACCGTCGGGAACCGCGCCGCCAACCCCGCGGATCACGGCGAGGCGGCGGAGGACGCGGAGGAGGAGGACGCGGAGGAGGAGGACGCGGAGGAGGAGGACGCCGAGGCGGAGGACGCCGAGGCCGAGGAGGACGAGGGAGAGGATGGACCGGAGAACGTCCCGACCAAGGACGTCGCCGCCGCCGCCGACCCGCGGCGCCGCGAGGGCGAGGAGAACACCGTCGAGAACCGCGCCGCCAACCCAGACGACCAGCGGGCCACGTAGGTCGGGGGCCTACGCCGACTCCGCGCCCGACCCGAGGTGCGTATCGAGGAAGTCGGCGACGGCCGAGTAGGCCTCGATCCGGTTCTCCAGTTTCGTGAAGCCGTGACCCTCGTCCTCGAAGACGAGTTCGCGGACGGGGACGCCCGCCTCGCGGGCGCCCTCGACGATGCGGTGGGCCTCGCTCACGGGCACCCGCGGGTCGTTCTCGCCGTGGAGGACGAAGAGGGGCGCGGCGATGTCATCGACGTGGTTGATGGGGCTGATCGACTCCAGTAGCTCCCGGTCCTCGTCGAGCGACCCGTACTCGGCCTCGCGGAGTTCGCGCCGCCAGTCCCCCGTGTTCTCGAGGAAGGTGACGAAGTTGGCGATGCCGACGACGTCGACGCCGGCCGCCCAGAGGTCGGGATAGGTGGTGAGCGCGGCGAGGGTCATGAACCCGCCGTAGGAGGCGCCCATCACCGCGATGCGGTCGGGGTCGACCGCTGGGTGGTCGTGCAACCACTCGACGCCCGCCTTCAGGTCGGCGACCGAGTCCATCCGCTTGTCCACGTCGTCGAGGTGGGTGTAGGCCCTGCCGTAGCCGGTCGACCCGCGGACGTTGGGTTCGAACACCGCGTACCCCCGCGAGAGGAGGTACTGTTTCACCCGACCGAAGGAGGGGCGGCGCTGGGACTCGGGACCGCCGTGGACGTCGACGACGACGGGCGTCTCGCCGTGGCCGGTGTCGGTCGCGGGCAGGGAGAAGAACGCGGGAATCTCCAGGCCGTCGAAGGAGGGGTAACGCACGAGTTCCGGCGCGACGAAGGTGTCGCGGGGGATGCCCGCGGTGGAGGCGCGGGTCCAGCGCTCGGCCACCCCGGTCGTCGCGTCGACGACGTAGACGTTGGCCGTGTCGTCGCTCCGGGTGACGGTCAGCGCGAAGCGGTCGCCGTCGGGGCCGAAACTCACGCCGCCGGCGACCGAGGGCGGGAGGTCGGGGGTCGGGAAGTGATCAAGTCGCCCGGGGGCGACGAGTTCGCCGACGCCGAGTTCGGTGTAGCCGTCGACGTTTCGCGAGTAGACCAGCCGGCGGGACTCCTGGTCGACGGCCACGCCGTCGACGTTCCACTCGTCGTCGTCGAGGGGCGTCGTCCCGTCGTCCGCCGCCTCGACGGCGGCGACGTCGTCGGTCGCGAGGTCGACGTGGGCGAGCGAGAGGACGTCGCCGTCGCGGTCGGTGGCGAGGTAGACGCCCTCGCCGTCGGGGCCCCACTCGGCGCTCAGGTGACGCACCTCGCCGTCGTGCGGCGTCAGGTGACGCCGGGTGCCCGTCGCCACGTCGAGGACGTACACGTCCTGATCGAAACTGGAGTGGGATTCGGTGAGGAGGAGGCGGTCGCCGTCGGGGCTCCAGCCGTCGACCGAGAGCCAGCCGTCGCCCTCGAAGACCAGTTCGGCGTCGGCGCCCGTCGCCGTCCGGTCCTGGACGTACACGTCGAAGACGGCGCTCTCCCGGCGGTTCGATGCGAAGGCGAAGCGCTCGCCGTCCGGGCTCCACCCGCCGAACCAGTGTTTCGCGTCGGGGTGCTCCGTCAGGTCGGTTATCCCGCCGGTCGGCACGTCGAGGCGGTAGAGCGTCTCGCGCTCGTCGCCGCCGCGGTCACGGCCGACGATCAGTTCCGGCCGCTCGGGCGACCACGAGGCGAAGGTGACGCGGTCGTCGAAGAAGGTGCGCTGCTCGGGCCACGCCCCCGGTTCCGAGAGCGTCCAGACCTGGGGAACGCCCGTGGTGTCCATGAGAAAGGAGAGGTGGTCGCCGTCCGGGCCGACGGAGGCGCCGTGTGCGCTCCGCACGTTGAGGTAGCGCTCGATGTCGAACATACCGATCGTTTGGTCGGGGGCGACCAAACGTGTTCCCCTGAGGGCCGGGGGCGGGGGTTACAGCAGACCCTCGGCCTTCAGCGCCGCCATCACGTCGTCGACGAGTTCGTCGACCGACTCGTAGGGGAACTCCTGGTGGCCGTCGAGGTTGGCGGCGAGTTCCATCGCGGAGACGGAGAAGTCGCCGGCCTCGAACCGGGTGCCCGGCCCGTTCGGCAGCGCCGGAACGAGATCCATCTGGTCGGTCACGGGGAAGTCGGCGCCCTGGAACGCCGACCGGAACTGCTCGCGGAGTTCGGCCTCGACGTCGTCGCTCATGGGGAGTCGTGGGCGTATCTGGCGGAAAAGCGTTCCGAAACGTCAGAAGAACCCGTAGTTCGCGACGAGGCGCTCGTAGCAGTCCTCGTACCGGGAGCGAACGGCGTCGTGGTCGTAGGGGGCGTAGTCCTCGTTGACCGTCCAGCGCTCCAAGTCGGTCGCCGCGACGATCTCGTCGGCGAGTTCCTGCGGGCTGGTCACCAGCGACCCGCGGGGGTCCGCCTCGACGAGTTCGTGGGCGGCGGAGTCGGCCTGGTACTCGACGACGCCCACACAGCCACAGGCCAGCGCCCGCAGGAGGCCGGTCGCGAACGGCGCCCACGTGGCCGTCTGGGCGAAGACGTGGGCGCCTTTGAGGATCGGCACCTGTTCGGCGGGCGAGAGGTCGCCGAGGAACTCGACCCGGTCGTCGATCCGGAGGTCGCGGGCCATCCGTTCGGCCTCGGATCGCGCCGGCCCGTCGCCGATGACCGCCGCCCGCCACTCCCGGTCTCGGAGTTCGGCGAGGGCGAGCAGGAACTCCTCGACGTTCGCGCGCTCGTCGAGCGGGCGAGCGTACACGAGGTCGGCCCGCGGGTCGACGGGCGCGTCCCGGATCCCCGCCATGTCGACGCTGTCGGGAATCACCTCGACGGCGTCGGGGTCGGCCCCGCGCTCCCGAACCGTCGTCTCGACGGTCTCCGAGGGGACGACGACGGCGTCGGGCGACCGGGCGGCCCAGTGGTGGCGCCAGGTGCCCTCCGTCTCGCGGTCCGGGCGGTCACGCCACTCCGCGACGATGGGCGTGCGGCGGAGGCGACCCGCGGCCTTCGCCGCCGGGACCGCGAGGGGCGGGACCGAGGCGACGTGGATCACGTCCGGTCGGACGCCGTTGAGCACGAAGGGGAGTTTCGCCACGAACGCCCGCGGGGAGCGCTCGCTCGTCACCCGGCGGTAGGTGACGCCGTCGAAGTCGAAGGAGGCGTGGTCGCCGCCCCACCACTGCGCACAGACGACGGTCACGTCGTGGCCGCTGGCCGCCAGGCGCTCCGCCACCGCCCGCGCCCGGCGGGCGTACCAGCTATCCTCGTGGTGGGCCGTCGTCATCGTCACGAACGCGACGCGCACACCTCGGGCCACGAGACGGGTGACCAAAAATCCCTCCGTCGGCGGCCGGTCCCGCGACCGCCGTCGGGGTTCCCGTCGGCCGGGAACCGACGCGTGGATTGACGGGGCGGGGCGTCGAACGGGCGGGTATGTACGACGCCATCCTGCTTCCCACCGACGGGAGCGAGCCCGCGGCGGCGGCCGTCGAACACGCCCTCGGCGTGGCCGAGCGCTTCGGCGCGACGCTGCATCTCCTCTACGTCGTCGAAACGGACGACCTGTCCCACGCGGCACCGGAACTCGCCATCGAGGAGCTCCGCGAGACGCTGCGGAGCGAGGGCGAGTCCGTCCTCGACGACGCGGCGGCGCGCGCGACCGACCGGGGAGTCGAGGCGACGACGGCGGTCGTCGAGGGCACCGCCGAGGACGCGATCCTGAAGTACGCCGCGGAGAACGGGATCGATCTGCTGGTGATGGGCACGCACGGCCGGGGTGGACTGGAGCGGTATCTGGTCGGCAGCGTCACCGAACGGGTCGTCCGGCGGGCCGAGGTGCCGGTCCTCGTCGTCGGCGGGAGCGAGGGCCGGATCGGGGGAGGGGCGGGTTAGCCGACCGCGGCCGGGGCGAAGGCAACGGTCGCCTCGACGAAGGTCCAACTGTAGACGTGGTTGAGCAGGAGGTAGGCGAGGACGCCCAGCGAGAGCGAGAGGATCCACGCGCCGGCGGCGATCCGGCCGACGCGGGCGTGGTTCGTGCCCCGGAGTTCGCTCGGCGTGTGGGTCACCCCGAGGACGAGGGCGTAGAGGACGACGGGCACGGCGACGATCGAGAGGACGATGTGGACCGCGAGCATCGCGAGGTACGCGACGTAGGGGAGTTCCGGGCCGACGAACTCCTTGGTGCCGCCGCCACCGATCTTCGTCAGATAGAGGACGAGAAAGAGGAGGATGAGGCCGAACGCCGTCGACATGGCGGTCGCGTGTTTCGTCACCTCGTCGCGGCGGATCCACCGCCACCCGGCCAGCAGGGAGAGCGTCGCCGCGGTGTTGACGACGGCGATGGCGTCCGAGAGCAGGTTCACCTGCCCGAGCGAGAGGTCGGGAAAGATCGACTCGGGGACGACGCCGACGAACGTGCCCACGACGAGGGTGTATCCCACGACCGAGAGGACGGCGGTGACGGCGACCGGATGCTCCTTCACCGGGCCGCTTGCGCTGGCCGTTGCCATGTCCGGGGGTTGGACCGAACGGGCTTCCCTCTTCCGCTCTCGGTGCAGGTGCCCGGCTATCCGATCACGCCGGTCTTCGTGGCGGCCTCGCGGGCGGCCGCCTCGCTGATGCCGTTGCCGAGGATGGTGTACCGGTCGCGGATGCGGTGGGCGGTCGTGAGCGCCTCGATCACCGTCTCGTCGTCGAACCCGAGTTCGGCGGCGGTTGTCGGCGCCCCGATGACCGAGAGGGCGTCGCGGATGTCTCGCCACATCCCCTGCTCGCCCTCGTGGAGGTAGGCGACGAGGATCGATCCGACGCCGACCTGGTGGCCGTGGAGCGCGCGCCCGGGAGCGATGCGGTCCAGCCGGTGCGAGAAGAGGTGTTCGGCGCCGCTCGCGGGGCGCGAAGAGCCGGCGATGGACATGGCGACGCCGGAGGAGACCAGCGCCTTCACCACGACCCACGCGGACTCCTCGAGCCCCTGTTTGACCGACGCGGCGTTCTCGACGAGCATCTCGGCGGTCATGCGGGAGAGCGCGCCCGCGTACTCGGAGTACTCGACGTTCTGCAGGCGGTGGGCGAGTTGCCAGTCCTCGACGGCGGTGTAGTTGGAGACGATGTCGGCACAGCCGGCGGTGGTGAGTTCCCAGGGCGCGGCCGCGATGACCTCGGTGTCGGCGACGACGGCGAGCGGCGGGTCCGCGGCGACGCTGTGGCGGGTGTCGCCCTCGGGGATCGACGACCGGCCGCTGACGATGCCGTCGTGGCTGGCCGCGGTGGGGACCGAGACGAGGCCGGAGCCGAGGCGGTCGGCGGCCATCTTCGCGGTGTCGATGGGTTTGCCGCCGCCGAGGCCGACGAAGTAGGTCGCGTCCTCGGCCTCGGCCCTGTCGACGACGCGCTCGACCGCGTCGAAGCCCGCCGACTCGACGGTGACCGTCGCCGGGTCGTCGCCGAGTTGGGCGCGCACCCGGTCGCCGACGAGGCGGTTCGGCGTCGGGCTCGTGACGACCAGCGGCCGGCCCACGACGGACAGGTCGTCGATCACGGCCCCGAGGTCGTCGAGGACGCTGTGACCCACGACGACGTTCCGTGGGAGCTTGATCCACGTCGACTTCTGGAACATGGGACCCAGTTCTTATCTGAGGGTTTAGTACCTACGGGTGAGCGGGAGCCGACCGTCCAGTTCCACGTTCACCCCGGATGTGGCCGTCGTATAAGCGACGTGTCGAGCAACGGGATCCCATGGGATCGCAGTTACCGACGCTCGACGCCGGCCTGAGCTACCTCGACGCGCAGGACGCGCCGGCGCGGGCGTCGTCGGGCCGCTGGGGTGGGACGAGGGACGGATCGGGCGCGTTCTCTCCGGCGCGCGGGACGCGACGCTGTCGTGGTTCGGGGGGTGACGCGTCGGGGACGCGGTCGGTACGCTGATACGGGATCCGCCCGACCGGACGCCCATGGACGTGGAACTCACGCGGTCACGAGTCGCCGGGCGGGCGCGGGCGCCGCCGTCGAAGAGCTACACCCACCGGGCGATCCTCGCGGCGGGGTACAGCGACGGCGCCGTCGTCGCCGACCCGCTGGTGAGCGCCGACACGCGAGCGACGATGCGGGCGGTCGAGGCGTTCGGCGGGCGGGTCGACCGGGCGGACGGCCGCCTGGACGTCGCGGGCTTCGGCGGCCGGCCGGGGGTGCCGGACGACGTGATCGACTGTGCCAACAGCGGGACGACGATGCGCATCGTCACGGCGTGTGCGGCGCTCGCGGACGGGCTGACGGTGCTGACCGGCGACGACTCGCTCCGGTCGCGGCCACAGGGGCCGCTGCTGGACGCGGTCGAGCAACTCGACGGGCGCGCCGAGAGCACGCGCGACAACGGACGGGCGCCGCTCGTCGTCGGCGGCGGCGTCGACGGCGGGACGGCGTCCATCCCCGGGGACGTCTCCTCGCAGTACGTCACCGCCCTGCTGATGGCGGGGGCGGTGACCGAGTCGGGGGTCGAGATCGACCTGGAGACGGCGCTCAAGTCGGCGCCGTACGTCGACATCACGCTGGAGGTGCTGGCCGACTTCGGCGTCGAGGCCACGGAGACGGCGTCGGGGTACCGCGTGCCGGGTGGGCAGTCCTACGGCCGCGCGGACGCCTACCCGGTTCCGGGGGACTTCTCGTCGATGTCCTACCTGCTGGCCGCGGGCGCGGTGGCGGGCGGCGACGGCGGCGTCGTCGTCGAGGGGGCCCGACCCAGCGCGCAGGGCGACAGCGCCATCGTCGACGTGCTGGAGCGGATGGGTGCGGACGTGACCTGGGACCGCGAAGCGGGCGAAATTACGGTCCGCCGGAGCGACCTGTCGGGGATCGAGGTCGACGTGGGCGACACGCCGGACCTGCTTCCGACCGTCGCCGTCCTCGGGGCCGCCGCGAACGGCGAGACCCGGATCGTCAACTGCGAGCACGTGCGGTACAAGGAGACCGACCGCGTGAGCGCGATGGCGACGGAACTGGAGCGCCTGGGCGCCGCGGTGACCGAGGAGCGGGACACGCTGACGATCCACGGCGACCGGTCCCGCCTCCGGGGTGCGACCGTCGCCGGCCACGACGACCACCGGATCGTGATGGCCCTGTCGGTCGCCGGACTCGTCGCCGAGGGGACGACCACCGTCGAGGGCGCCGATCACGTCGACGTCTCCTTCCCGGGGTTCTTCGACGTGCTTTATGACCTCGGGGCCGAAGCCATCGAGCATGAACGGTAATCGATTCGGTCGTCTGTTCCAGGTGACGACCTACGGGGAGAGCCACGGGGACGCGATGGGCGTCGTCGTCTCGGGCTGTCCCGCGGGGCTCGAACTGGAGGAGGCGGACGTCCAGCGCGACCTGGACCGGCGCAAACCCGGTCAGTCGATGATCACGACCAGCCGAGGCGAACCCGACGAGGTGCGCATCCACAGCGGGTTACAGGACGGCTACACCACGGGGACGCCCCTGGGGATGGTCATCCAGAACAAGGACGCCCGCTCGGGCAAGTACGAGCCGTTCGTGACGGCACCACGCCCCTCGCACGGCGACTTCACGTACTCGGCGAAGTTCGGGACGCGCAACTGGGGGGGCGGCGGCCGCTCCTCGGCCCGCGAGACGGTGAACTGGGTCGCCGCGGGCGCGGTGGCGAAGAAGATCCTCGAGGAGCGGGGGATCGAACTCAAGGCTCACGTCAACCAGATCGGGTCGATCGAGGCGCCCGAGGTGAGCTTCGAGGAGATGGTGGAACACAGCGAGGACAACGAGGTGCGGTGTGGGGACCCCGAGACGGCCGAGCGGATGCGCGAGGCCATCGACGAGTACCAGGAGGCCGGCGACTCCATCGGCGGGTCCATCGAGTTCGAGGCGCGGGGCGTCCCGCGGGGACTGGGCGCGCCCCGGTTCGACTCCGTCTCCGCCCGCCTCGGGCAGGCGATGATGTCGGTGCCCGCGGCGACGGCCTTCGAGTTCGGCCTCGGACGCGAGGCCCGCCGGTACACGGGGTCGGAGCGCAACGAGGACTGGGAGTTCGACGAGTCGGGCGATCCGGTCCCCGTGGGCAACGACCACGGCGGCATCCAGGGCGGCATCACGACCGGCCAGCCCATCACGGGCGAGGTGACGTTGCACGCCCCGACCTCCATCCCCAAGACCCAGACGACGGTCGACTGGGAGACGGGCGAGGAGAAGGAGATTCAGGTCGTCGGCCGGCACGACCCGGTGTTGCCGCCGCGGGGCGTCCCGGTCGTCGAGGCGATGCTCGCGCTGACGCTCGTCGACTTCATGCTGCTCGCGGGGCGGATCACCCCCGACCGACTGGACGACAACCCGGGCGAATACGACACCGACTACCACCCCCGGAGCCCGGAGAACGTGGACCGGTAGCCGCCGCCTTTCACGGCTGATAACGCGGGCGGAGTCTATATGTCGTACGTGTCCGTTCCCGTCACAGAGATGGCCGCCGACGCGCCTCCGTCCAGCCTCCGTGACTTCTTCGCCGACGTCGACGACCGTGAGGTGTCGCTCGTCACGGTCAACCGGACCCACCCGCAGCCGGTGCAGGACCTCATCGCCGACGCCTTCGCGACGCAGTCGGTCGAACTGTCCGAGCGGTCGCTCCCGACCGACGCCGACGACCTGCTGGCGCTGCGTGAGGACGGGGACGTCACCGCCGTCTCGTCGCTGGATCGGGTGATGCGGTCCTTCCTGCTCGTGAACGCCGACCAGTTCCGGACGAGCACCCGGGGGTTCGACGGCGACGTCCCCGCGGTGCTGACGAACATGGACGGGACGCTGTTCGACCTCCGGGGGTATCCGGCGTCGAACAAGGAGAAACTCCTCCTGATCCTCGTCTCCCGCCACGTCGAGCGACTGGCCTACGAGGCGGGCGAGGGGACCCTCCGCTCGACGTTCCAGCGGCTCTCGCGACTCGAAGACGAGTACGGCACCCGGACGGTGTACGAGCGCCTTACCGGGCGGGCGCTCGACGTCCACGTCTACGGCGTGCCGGACGAGCGGCCGACGTGGCTCGACGCGACGGTCCACGGCGGCACCAGCGACGAGTACCGCAACTCGTGGTGCGTGGCGTACCGGCCGCCGTCGGACTCGGGGGCGGAGTCGACGCCGGCGGCGCTGGTCGCCCACCAGAAGGAACCGAACCGCTGGAAGGGGTTCTGGACGTACGACGCCGAAAGGGTGGCCCGCATCGACGCCTACCTCGAACGGGCGTTCTGAGCGCCGGACGCGGGGCCGTCCGGCCTGGCCCCCGTCGCGCCGCCGGCAGGGTGCGACGGGCGGACGCCACCGACGGCGCATCAAATATAATATATTTGATATAATATCCGCTGGAGACGCCGGCGGAGCCACCCTCGGCGGCGGTGAAACGCCGTCGAGCGGTTTCCACCCCCGAACGTCGTCGGCCACGGTCCTCGAAACCGGCGATCTTACATCATTTTTGCTTGGTAACGTATAGCAAAGGCTTTAGTCGAACCGTGGTCAACTTTCCCGGTAGTGGCCCCCCTGCGGGCCGTGATGTGAATATGACTGACCACGAACTCATGTGGCGGATCGCTGGCGGGTCGGGCGACGGCATCGCGTCGACCAGCCAGAACTTCGCCAAGGCCCTGATGCGAGCGGGGCTCCACGTCTTTACGCATCGACACTATCCGTCGCGGATTCGCGGCGGCCACACGTACACCGAGGTGCGTGCCAAGTCGGAACCGGTACAGTCCCGCGGCGACGGCTTCAACTGCCTCCTCGCGCTCGGGGACTCCTTCGCCCGCAACCCCCAGGAGGACGCCTACTACGGGGACGAGGAGATCAAGCCGCTGTCGGAGAACCTCGACGAACTCAACGAGGGGGGCGTCATCGTCTACGACACCGGCCTGCTCGACAGCGAGGACATCCCCGACTTCGAGCAGCGAGTCGAGGAGAACGACTGGCACGTCTACCCGATCAACCTTCGCGAGATCGCCCGGGACCACGGACGGGAGGTCATGCGGAACACCGCCGGCGTCGGGGCGACCGCCGCCCTCCTCGGCATCGACCTCGAGTATTTCGAGCAACTGATGGCCGAGTCGATGCCCGAGGACATCCTCGAACCCAACAAGGAGATCCTCCACTACACCCACGACATGGTGGAAGAGGAGTTCGAGTTCACCCACGACCTCCGCGTTCCCGAGGGGAGTCACGACGAGGAACAGGTGCTCCTGTCGGGCAGCGACTCCATCGCCTACGGCGCCCTCGACGAGGGCTGTCGGTTCATCGCGGGCTACCCGATGACGCCGTGGACCGAGGTGTTCACCATCATGTCCCAGGCGCTGCCGGAGGTCGGCGGCGTCTCCGAACAGGTCGAAGACGAGATCGCGGCCGCGGCGCTCGCGCTCGGCGCCTCCCACGCCGGCGTCAAGGCGATGTCCGGCTCCTCCGGCGGCGGGTTCGCGCTGATGTCCGAACCGCTCGGCCTCGCGGAGATGTCCGAGACGCCGGTCGTCCTCGTGGAGGCGATGCGCGCCGGTCCCTCGACCGGGCTACCGACCAAGCCCGAACAGGCCGACCTCGAACACGTCCTCTACACGAGCCAGGGTGACTCCAACCGGGTCGTGCTGGCGCCGGGGACGGTCTCCGAGGCCTACGAACAGTCACGGCTCGCCTTCCGAATCGCGTACGGGTACAACATCCCGGTCATCCTGCTCTACGACCAGAAGCTCGGGGGCGAGCTGATGAACGTGCCCGCGAGCCACTTCGACCGCGAGCCCAACCCCGACCTGGGCGCCGTCACCACGGAGGAGGAGTTGGAGGACGCGCCCCACGGGCCGGGCGGGAAGTTCTACCGCTACCGCTACGACGCCGAGGACGGCGTCAGTCCGCGGTCCATCCCGGGACAGAAGGGCGGACACTTCCTCGTCACCGGCAACGAACACAATCAGGCCGGCCACATCGACGAGGACCCCACCAACCGCGTCACGCAGATGGAGCGCCGGATGTCGAAGGTCGAGGCCGTTCGCGAGTTCCTCGACGACAGGGACACCCAGACGTACATGGGTCCGGACGACGCCGAGTACGGCCTGATCACCTTCGGGAGCCAGCAGGGGACCGTCGAGGAGGCAGTCGCCCGCCTCAACGACGCCGGCCACTCGGTGCGCGGCATCGGCGTCAGCGACATGATGCCCTACCCCGAGGAGGAGATGACCGAGTTCCTGGAGAGCGTCGACGAGGCGCTGGTCGTCGAGATGAACGCCTCCGGGCAGTTCCGAGGGCTCACCCAGAAGGAACTCGGCCGCTTCGGCGACAAACTCTCCAGCCTCCTGAAGTACAACGGCGAACCGTTCGAACCCGCGGAGATCGTACAGGGCTTCGAAGCGAGCATCCAGGGGCAGGACGTCCCCGACCAGCAGACGACCTACGTCCCGGCGGCAGGTGACTAACCATGAGTGCATTCTCAGCCATCGGCGAAGAGCGCGAAATCGACCGCGAAGAGTTCACACCCACCCTCGAACCACAGGCGACGTGGTGTCCGGGCTGTGGCGACTTCGGCGTGCTGAAGGCGCTGAAGCAGGCCATGCCCGAAGTCGGCCGCAACCCCGACGAGGTGTTGCTCGTCACCGGCATCGGCTGTTCGGGCAAGCTCAACAGTTACTTCGAGAGCTACGGCTACCACTCGATCCACGGGCGCTCGCTGCCCATCGCCCGGGCGGCGAAGCTCGCCAACCCCGAACTCGAAGTGATCGCGGCCGGGGGCGACGGCGACGGCTACGGGATCGGTGGCAACCACTTCATGCACACCGCCCGCGAGAACCACGACATGACCTACATCGTCTTCGACAACGAGATCTTCGGCCTGACGAAGGGGCAGACCTCGCCCACGTCGCCGAAGGGCCACAAGTCGAAGACCCAGCCCCACGGCAGCGCCAAGGACCCCATCCGCCCGCTGTCGCTGGCGCTCACCTCCGGCGCGTCCTACGTCGCCCGGACGGCGGCGGTCAACCCCAACCAGGCGAAAGAGATCCTCGTCGAGGCGATGCAACACGACGGCTTCGCCCACGTGGACTTCCTCACCCAGTGTCCGACCTGGAACAAGGACGCCCGGCAGTACGTCCCCTACACGGACATCAACGACGCCGACGAGTACGACCACGATCCGACCGACCGGAGCGCGGCCCAGGAGATGGCCAGCGAGGCCGAGCAGTCGCTCTACGAGGGTGAGGTGCTCACCGGCCGGTTCTACGTCGACTCGGACCGGCCCTCCTACTCCGAGGAGAAGCAGGCCATCGGCGAGATGCCCGAGGACCCCCTCGCCGAGCGGTACTTCGACGACGACTACGAGTGGGAGCGGTCCCACGACCTGCTGCTCGACCGGCACAAGTAGGGCTCCGGAACCCTCCGGATCCGATCCGCGAACGCGTTTTCGTCTTCGCAACATATTTTTTCCGTGGACCGAAAGGGATCCTCATGGGAACCACCGCTACGGAACGTCGCATTCTCTCCGTCCTCGAGGAGGACGCACAGGCGTCCTACGGGGAGATAGCGGACCGTGCCGGCGTCTCGAAGCCGACGGTCCGAAAGTACATCCAGCAGATGGAGGAGGAGGGCGTCATCGTCGGCTACTCGGCCGAGGTCGATCCGAAGAAACTCTCGGGGCAGTCCATCGCCATCGTCGGCATCGAAGTCGAGAGCGAGCGCTACGTCGAGGTGACGCGCGCGCTGAAGGCGATGGAGGCCGTCGAGGCGCTGTACACCTCCTCCGGGGACCACATGCTGATGGCGGAGGTTCGGGCGCCGGACGGCGACGCTCTCGGGGACGTGATCAGCGACGACATCCGCGACATCGAGGGCGTGACGGCGACGCATCCCTCCTTCCTGCAGGAACGACTGAAGTAAATTGCCTCGGGGTCAAGCCCCGAGGCTTTCGCGTGGACTCCCGTTCTATGCCTCACCCGAGGCAGGAGGGTTATACTCCCCACTCACGTTCAGCGTCCCGCGATTCAAGCGCACATCTACGGGTGCGCCTCCGTCGTCTGCGTTTTGCCGACGGCGGAGATACTGCAATCCGACGTTTTTTGCCGCATTGTAGTCGGCGTGGTTCTTGTACCCGCACTGTCGACACTCGAACGACTCCCCGTTACGGTTATGATCGTGGGTGAATCCACACGTCGAACAACGCTTCGACGTATTCCGAGGGTCAACCTGCACGACTTCGATACCGTGTTCTTCGGCCTTGTATTCGACGTACTCGGAGAGGCGTCGGAACGCCCAAACGTGTTGCCACGTCGCCCCGGGGATATTCTCCCGAATGTGGGTCAAGTCCTCAAACACAATGTGCGAACAGTCGTTCTCGACAGCGTCCTCGATAAGCTCGTTCGCCACCGTGTGCAGGTATATCTCGAACCTCCCGTCCTCTTTCTGCCCGACTGATTCGATGGTTTCGTGGGCGTAGCGAGACCCACACTGCTGGAGCGATGCACGGCGTTTCTCGTACTCTCGTCGCCAGTGGTTGAACTCGTCTGCCGACCAGAACCGCCCCGTCGAAGCAACGGCCAGGTTGTTCACGCCCAAATCCACACCAAGGACTGTTCTGTGCGTGGATTCGGATTCAGACGCTTCCTCGTCTGCTTCGACGTTCCGCATCGAGGCGTGCAAGTACCAGTCGCCGTCTCGGTACTGTAAGTGAGCCATCCGAAACTCGAAATCCTCGTCGGAGACGTACTTGGTTGGCGGTGTCTCCGAGTCGTCGGGAAGGATGTAATCGCACTCAACACGCCCGTCTACTGTGGAGAGCGATACGCGGTCACGGTGGAACGTCGCACTTCGCTTGTCATAGACCGCGCTGTCCGCTGAGAAGTATGGTCGTGACGTGCGCTCTCCTCGTTGAGGCGCTCGACGCCGCTTTTGACGGCTTCGACGGCACGCCTGATCCCTTTCTGGACGAGGTTGGCAGTAAGGTCGGTTTCGTCGCGGAGTTGGTCGTACAGAGCGCGTTCGGCTTTGGCTTTGGAGGTGACGTGGTGTCCGTCGTCGCCGTGCCAACACCACTCGCTTGCGGTGTTGGCGCAGTGTTTGAACTGCTCGACAGTCTCACGGAGGAGCGAATCGACCCCTTCGGGTATGTCGAGTTTGATGACGGCGGTACGGCGGTATTCCACTGTATTTTCACATATATGGTTGTGGTTTCTTATACAACGGGGAGTCGAGCAGCCACTGTAGTGTGAATTGCGTCATTGAGTGTCGGCTTCCTCCCCGACCTCAAGGGTCGGGGCATCCGCCTCGTCCCGCCTGTGAATCCACGGCGACGGCACGCCCGACGGGCGGAATCTTGAGGATGCTCCGCGACCGACGGTGACCATGTCCGACGGGGGGACGCTTCCCAGCGTGACCGACGACGGCGAGCCCCGCATCGTCTGTCACGTCGATATCGACTGCTTCTACGCCTCCTGTGAGCGCCTGCGCGATCCGGCCCTGCGCGGCGAACCCGTCGTGGTGGGGATGGGCTACGAATCCGGCGAACCGCACGGCGCCGTCGCCACGGCGAGTTACGAGGCCCGGGAGTTCGGCGTCGAGAGCGCCCAACCCATCTCACAGGCGCTGGAACGGCTCCCGCGGATGGCGACGGCCCGCGACGACCCCGACCTCGATACGGCTGCGGCGGGGTACTACCGCCCGGTCGACCTGGAGTACTACCGCGAGGTGGCCGCGGAGATCAAGGGTATCCTGCGGGAGTGTGCCGACCGGCTTCGGGAGGTGAGTGTCGACGAGGCGTACCTCGACGTGACCGAGCGGACCGCGTGGACCGTCGTCAACGGCCGACCGCTCGCCGAGGGGTACGCCCGCCACGTCAAGGAACGGATCGCCCGCGAGGTGGGCGTGCCCGCGAGCGTGGGCGTCGCGCCCAACATGAGCGCCGCGAAGGTGGCGAGCGACCACGACAAGCCGGACGGCCTCGTCGTCGTCGAACCCGGCGAAGTGCGGGACTTTTTCGCCCCGCTGCCCGTCTCGGCGGTCCACGGCGTCGGCCCGGTGACGGCGCGGGAACTGGGCGAGATGGGCGTCGAGACGGCCGGCGACCTCGCGGCCGCCGACCCCACAACCATCGAGGAGCGGTTCGGGGAGCGCGGGGTGACGCTCCACGAGCGAGCGCGCGGGCACGACGACCGGGAAGTGACGCCGAAGGGGCGGCCAAAGAGCCTCTCCCGGGAGTCGGCGTTCACCGAGGCGACCGACGACGCCGACCGGCAACGCGAGACGGTGGCGGGGCTGGCGGCGGACGTGGCCGACCGGGCCGAGGGGAAGGGCGCACTCTACCGCACCATCGGCATCAAGGCGGTGACGCCGCCGTACGACGTGAACACGCGCGAGCGGTCGCTGCCGGGACCGGTGGCCGACCCGGACCTCGTGCGGGAGGTGGCGCTCGACCTCCTGGCGGAGTTCGCGGGCGAACCGGTCCGCAAGCTCGGGGTTCGGGTGTCGAACCTCCAGTTCGCGGCGGCCGAGCAGGCGAGCCTCGACGGCTGGAACCGGGGCGAGGGCGCGGAGACGGCCGACCGCGAGGACGCCGACGACGCGTCGCCCGGACAGTCCTCGCTCGGGGACTTCGATCGGGGCGAGTGACCGTCGGTGCGCGTCCGATCGCAGTATGGCGTCCGATCGGACGCGGACGCGGGGTCGGTCGCCACGATGGCATCGGACGCCCGTCTGACGCGGAACTATGGGGGACGGGACCCTCTCACGCACCGATGACGGAGACGGAAACCATCACGGTCGCGGACGTGAGCGAGGGCCCGGGCGGCGACGCCGACGCCGATCCGGGGACGCCGGTCTCGCTCCCGGTGGTGGAACTGCTCACCGGCCGGGGGTTCGTCACGGGGAAGTCGGGGTCGGGGAAGTCGAACACCGCGTCGGTGCTCGTGGAGAACCTCCTGGAGAACAACTTTCCGGTGCTCGTGGTCGACACGGACGGCGAGTACTACGGCCTGAAAGAGGAGTTCGAACTCCTGCACGCGGGCGCGGACGACGAGTGTGACATCCAGGTCAGCCCGGAACACGCCGAGAAGATCGCGTCGCTGGCGCTGGAGGGGAACGTCCCCATCATCCTCGACGTCTCGGGGTACCTCGACGACGACGAGGCGAAGGAACTCCTGCTCTCGGTCGCGCGCCACCTGTTCGCCAAGGAGAAGAAACTGAAGAAGCCGTTCCTGATGCTCGTCGAGGAGGTCCACGAGTACATCCCGGAGGGCGGCGGCCTCGACGAGACGGGGAAGATGCTCATCAAGATCGGCAAGCGGGGCCGGAAACACGGCCTCGGCATCGTCGGCATCAGCCAGCGCCCCGCCGACGTGAAGAAGGACTTCATCACGCAGTGCGACTGGCTGGTGTGGCACCGGCTGACGTGGAACAACGACACGAACGTGGTGAGTCGGATCATCGACGCCGAGCACGCGAACGCCGTCGAGGACCTGGGCGACGGCGAGGCGTTCCTGATGACGGACTGGAGCGAGTCGGTGCGGCGGGTGCAGTTCCACCGCAAGCGCACCTTCGACGCGGGGGCGACGCCCGGCCTCGACGACTTCGAGCGCCCGGAACTCAAGTCGATCAGCGACGACCTGGTGGCGGACCTCCGCGAGATCAGCGACGAACAGGAGCGCCGGGAGAGCGAACTCGCCGACCTGCGACAGGAGGTGGAGAAAAAGGAGCAGCGCATCCGCGAACTGGAGGCGGAACTGGAGGAGGCCCGCGACCTCTCGCGGATGGCCGACAAGTTCGCACAGGCGATGCTCCGGAAGGCCGAGGCGCCGTACCGCGGCGGCGAGGGCCGGAACCGCTCCCGGCCGATGCCGTCGGACCAGGCGGAACTGGGGGCGTACGAACCGGACGACGACGGGGCCGAGGACGACCGGAGCGCCGCCGAGGCGGCGGACGCGCCGACCGACGACGGGGGGAGCGAGGCGTTCCCGAGGATCGAGCCGAACGACTGGCCGACGCCCGGGCCGGTGGCGATCAGGGGCGACGACGGGGACGGGAGCGGCGAGGAGGAGTCGGCGACCGGTGACGCGACGGTCGACGACACGGCGCCCGACGACACGGCGCCCGACGACGCGACGGCCGACGACACGGCGACCGACGACGCGCCGGACGGGCAGACGGACGTGACCTTCGACGCCGGAGGCGCGCCTCCCGAGGCCGCGAGCGCCGACGCGGACGACGACGGGGCGGTCGACGACGGGGCGGCCGACGACGACGGAGCGGCCGCCGAACCCGGAACCCGCGAGGCGGTGGTCGCCCGACTGCGGCGGACGGTTCAGGACCTGCCGGACCTCTCGCGGGCGATGCTCGCCCACTACCGCGAGGCCGGGCGAGCCGACCCGGTCGACGCCCACGTCGCGGCGGGCGGGACGCCGAAGAGCACGCTCGCCTACGGCCGGAACCGGCCGCTCCGCCGGGCGGGGCTGATCGAACACGTCGACCGGGAGACCTACCGGTACGCCCTCCCCGACCGGGTGGCCGAACGCTTCGACGGACACCTCGACGACGACGCCCTCGCGTCGATGACGCGATCGGTCGAGCGCGCGTTCGTCGACGAGGCGACGCTCTCGGGCGAGTCGCTCGGCGCGAGCGCCGACGGCGGTGCCGACGCCGACGACCCGGGGCACGTTCCGACCGAGGAGCGGCCGGACGTGGAGGTCGTGTCGGACGACGACGCCGTGCAACCGGACGACGGGTTCGTCGCCGAGGACGCGGCGATCATCGACGACGGGACGGAGGACGGGGCGGCCGACGCCGAGGACGACGAACGCGAGTCGAAGCAGGATGCCACGGACGCGGGCGACGGCGAGGGGAGCGCGACGCCCGCCGAGAGCGACACCGGCGGCGTGGAGATCCTCTAGCCCGCGGATCGGCGGCCACGACCGCCGATCCGCTACAGTGAACCCTATCGCACCCCCGACACCAGGTCCGCCAACGCCGCCCGCGGATCGGCGGCCTTCGCGACGCCGCTGGCGAGGAGGACACCCTCCGCGCCGAGGTCGGCGGCCGCCGCCAGGTCGTCGCCGGTCGAGACGCCCGCACCGCAGTAGACGGCCACGTCGGGGTCGACGGCGTCGGCGGCGGCGACGGCTCCCTCGACGACATCGGGGTCGGCGGTGGCGACGGAGACGTCCCCGCCGATGAGTTCCGGCGGTTCGACCGCCACGGCGTCGGGGCCGAGCGAGGCCGCGGCGGACACCTGTCCGGGGTTGTTGGCGCAGACGACCGTCTCCAGGCCGGCGCGGTCGGCGGCCGCGAGGGCGCCGTCGATGTCCGCGAGTTTCAGGCGGCGCTCGGAGTGGTTGAGCAGCGTGCCAGTCGCGCCGGCGTCGACCACGGCCTCGGCCAGCGCGTGGCCGGTGTGGCTGCCGTGGTCGACGGGGGCGACGTGCTGGGCCCACGTCTCGACGCCCGTCTCGGCGACGCGCTCCACGTGAGCGGCCTGCGGGGCGACGGCGATGCGGACGCCGGACTCCTCGGCCACCGCGTGGGCCGCCTCGGCGACGGCGACCGGGTCACAGGGGTACGCCTTCAGGTTGACGAGGACGAACATACCCGCCATGGGGAGGGCGCCGGTGAAAAAACGTGGCTATCCGTCGTCCGCGATGGCGTCGGCGATGCCCTCCACCGCCTCGATCGGCACGTCGTACTCCTCGGCGAGCGACTGGGCCCGCGCGGCGGAGAGGGCCGGCCGGTCGGCGTGGTGGTCGTGGACCGGGTCGGGCCGGCCGTCGCGCACCTCCAGGTTCACCGCGTCCCAGCGGGTGTAGTGGCCCATGGCGTCGAAGTAGGCCTTGGTGGCGCGGCGCTCGTCGCGGTCGAACTCGGCGGTCAGCAGCGTCTCCTCCCCCACCGCCGGGCCGGCCTTCACGATCCCCGCGGGGTTGACGAGCATGCTTCCCCCGTTGCCGACGCCGAAACCGATCTCCCCCTCCTCGAACCCCTCGGGGACGTCGTCGCTCATGTAGGCGGAACACGAGGCGACGAAGGACTGGGTCTCGAAGGCGTACTCCCGGACCGCGGGGTAGATGTCGCAGGTGTCGCGGGCGTCGGCGGACTCGGCGCGGGTCTTGTCGCCGGGGTGGCCGTGTTGCTCCCAGAAGCCCGGCCAGACGGCCGCGTGTATCTCCTCGCCGTCCGCACACAGCGCCGCCTTCGAGAGGGTCATGTGGTTCTCGTAGCAGACCAGTCCGCCGAGTCGCCCCACGTCGGTGTCGTGGGTGGTGAGGTGGGCGGGGTCGCCCCGGCCCCAGATGCTCCGCTCGTCGTGGGTGGGCATGAGCTTCCGGTGTCGGCGGACGAGTTCGCCCGATCTGTCGAAGAAAAACAGCGAGTTGTAGAGCGTCTCGCTCCCCCGGCGGTCGTCCACCTCGTTCGTCCCGAGGACGAGGTGGAGGTCGGCGTCGGCGACGGCCTCGCCGACGATCGAGACGGCGTCGTCGTCGACGTGGAGGCTGTTCGCGCCGAGGTCGACCATCAGGTCGGTCCACCGGGCGATGGAGGTGCTGCGCCGCCAGTAGGGGTAGCCGGGGAAGTACGTCTCGGGGAAGACGAGGACGTCGACGCCGCGGTCGCCGGCGCGCTCGATCCACCGGCAGGTCTTCGCGAGGGTGCCCTCGGCGTCGTGATACTCCGGTTCGATCTGTGCGGCACCGAGCGTGAACGTCTCGGCCACGTCACGGGACATGGTCGGGGGGACGGCCCCGACCGACATAACGCCCTAGTCCTTTCGCTTGACCACGTCGCCGAGGGTCGTCGTCGTCGAGGAGCCACCGGACCACTCGGCGTCACCGTCGCCGCCGCCCTCGGAGAGCGAGATGTCGAGTTCCCGCTCGAGTTTCCGCTGTACCTCGTCGCTGGGGAGCACGTCGCCCCGTTCGAGTTTGCGGATGAGGCTCGCCTTCTCGTTGAGTTCCTTCGCCAGGTCCTCCTGGCTCAGGCCGCGTTCCTCGCGGGCCGACCGGATGCGGTCGTCGTAGTCCGTGGCGAGTTCCTCCATGTCGTCGAACATGTCCCGGCGGCGGGTCGAGCCGCCACCGCTCGAACTCGATCCGCCGGACGACGAGGACGACGACGATGACGACGAGGACGACGAGGTGGAGTACTTCGTCGAGGTGGAACTCTCCGACTCGGTCCGCACCTCGGTCCCGAAGTCCGTGCAGTCGTCACAGAGGTCCAGTTCCGCCCCTTCGACTTTCGTCGTCGTGAGGGATGAGCTCTCGGCACCGCACATTTCACACTGGGGCATACCCCTCCGTAGCGGACGCCGGGGGATAAAAGGTGCGCCCCCGGCACCCGACACGCGGTCAGGAGAGGTCGCGCCAGGCGCCCCAGAACCGCTGGAGCGCCGTCAGATGCCCAACGACGGCGAAGAAGGCGAGCAGCCAGCCGACGACCGAGAGGGGGCCGAGGGGTCGGGAGACGGCCGCGGCGACGACGCCCGTGATCCCCACGAGGGCGAGGCGGTCCGCGCGCCCCACGAGGCCGCCGTACTCCCGGCCGAGCCCGACGGCCTGGATCTGCGTGCCGAGGTAGGAGGTCATCAGGACGCCGGTGACCGCGAGGAGGCCGAGGTCGTAGCGGGAGACGCCGGCCGCGAGGCCGACCACGAGGACGACGTCGGCGTAGCGGTCGAGGACGTGATCCAGCAGGTCGCCGGCCCGCGAGTCGACGTTCTGCGTGCGGGCGAGCGCGCCGTCCAGCAGGTCCAGCCAGCCGTTCGCGAGGACACAGAGCGCCCCGAGGAGGTAGCCGAGCGGGGTCGCGAGGTAGAAGCCCGCGGCGGCCGCGAGCGCGAACCCGAAGGCGATCACGCTGACGCCGTCGGGCGTGAGGCCGATCCGGTCGGCCGCGGCCACCATCGGATCGAGGGCGAGTTCGGCCACCGGGCGCAGGCGGTCGAGGGTCATAGGTACTCGAGGAAGTCGACGTCGCCGGCGCTCGGCTCTCGGTCGCCGGCGATCACCGCCTCGATGTCCGCGGCCACCTCGGCGGGCGTCCGCCCGGTCGTGTCGATCTCGTAGACGTTTCCCGTGCCGTGGCGGTCCACCGCTTCGGAGAGAATCACGTCGAGCGCCTCGCTCTCGGCGTTCTCGGCCGCCTTCTCCTCGCTCGCGCCGCGTTCGCGCAGGCGGTCTTCGAGCACGTCGGGCCGGCACCGGAGGACGACCACCCGGTCGGCGTCGAGGTGGTGAGCGAGGTGGGACTCGGCGACGCCGGACCAGTCGCCGACCGCCTCGCGGACGGCCTCCAGGTCGGCGACCAGCGAGTCGCGCTCCTCGTCGCGCTCGGTCCAGAGGCCCGCCTCCCGAACGAGTTCGTTGAGGTGGACGACCGGGCCGTCGAGCAGGGTCGTCGCCGTCGTCTTGCCGGTGCCGGGGGTGCCGGTGACGGCGACCCGCAGGTCGTCGCTCACGCGCGCACCTCCGCCAGGACGTCGTTGATGGTCTCGACGGCCCGAGGCGTGGTCTCTCGGGTGCCACACGAGACGCGAACGCACTCCGGAAGGCCGAAACTGGAGCAGTCGCGGACGATGACGCCCCGGCGCTGGGTGGCGTCGGCGACGGCGGACGCGTCGCCGACCTCCGCGAGGACGAAGTTGCCGCCGCTCTCCCAGGTCGGCGCGTCGAGTTCGTCGCGGAGGTAGGCACGCGCCCAGCGGGCCGTCTCGACGGTCCGTTCGAGGTGGTCGTCGTCGTCGAGGGCGGCCAGCGCGGCCCGACAGCCCACCTCGCTGGCGGCGAAGGGGGTGTTGACGCGGGCGTAGGCGTCCGCCCACGACTCGGGCACGACGCCGTAGCCGACGCGCAGGCCGGCGAGGCCGTAGGCCTTCGAGAACGTCCGCGTGACCGCGAGGTTGTCGTACTCGTCGAGCAGGTCGACGGCCGACGGCGCCTCGGTGTACTCGGCGTAGGCCTCGTCGACGACGAGGAGCGTGTGGTCGTCGACCGACGCGGCGAGTTCGCGGATCGCCGGCCGCGAGAACTCGGCACCGGTCGGGTTGTGGGGCGTCGTGAGGTAGACGATCCGCTCGCCGTCGTAGGCGTCGAGGACGGTGGCGGGCGTCTGGGCGAAGTCGTCGGCCTTCGACAGCGGGTAAGTGGCCACCTCGCCGTGGTGATAGCGGGCGCTCATGCGGTAGTAGGAGAAGCCGGGGTCGGGCGCGAGCACCCGGTCGCCCGGGTCGAGGAAGGCCCGGGAGAGGTAATCGAGAGCGCCGTCGGCACCCGGCGTCACCCAGACCTGTTCGGGGGCGACGTCCCAGCGATCGGCGAGTTTCTCGCCGAGGTCCGTGTGGGAGGCCTTGGGGTAGACGCCGACCCGGGGCGCCGTCTCGCGGATGGCCTCGACGGCCGCCGGACTCGGGCCGTGCGGGTTCTCGTTCGAGGAGAGTTTCGTGAGGTCGTCGGGGTCCATCCCCAACTCGCGGGCGACCTCCTCCGCGCCGCGGCCGGGGACGTACGGCGAGAGTCCCGAGAGATCCCGTGGTTGCATGGTCGGAGGATGCGGACGCCGACGCTTAAGCGTGGTCAATGACCCCCGGCCACGCTCACGCGTCGATGGCGTCGATCCCCTCGTGAGCCAGTTCGAGCGTCTCGGTCGCGACGTCGGGGCGGTCGGCGGCCAGTTTCGGGCCGGCCCACCGAAGGGGCGTGGCCGCCCGACAGCGCCAGCCCCGCGCCCGGTCGCCGGCGTCGTCGAGCAGGAAGACGCACACGTCCCGCGCCTCGACGGCGCCGTCGACCCAGTCCCGCAGCCAGTCCCAGAGCCGTCGGTCGTCGGTGACGCCGCGGCGGAGCCGGAGGGGCGGCGAGTCGGTGCGTCGCCGCTCCGGTGTGGGCGCGGCGCCGAGGGCTCGCCCGGGGCGGTCGAGCCAGTCGAACCAGTCGGGCGCGCCCTCGTCCCCGTCGGCCGGCCGGGCCTGGACGCGAACCGAGAGGCCGGTCACCTCGGTGAAGCCGAGCGGCGGGCGGTCGTCCCCGAGGTCGACGTCGAACCGGTGGCGGAGGTAGGGGTCGACTGGCCGGTCGGTCATCGCTTCGTTCGGGAGTCCGTGCCGTCCCGCGATCCGCCCCTCGGCGTCTCGGACGGCGCGTCGAGGGACGCCTTCCGCGGTGGCGCCCGCTCGTCGCGGCGGCTCCCGCCGTCCGTCTCTCCGGAGGCGTCGGCGCGCTCGACCCCCTCGGAGACGATTTCGAGCGTCTCGATGGCGACGGCCGAGCGGTTGGCGTCGAGCGCTGGCCCCTCGTAACGGGCGGGCCAGGCGTTGCGGAACTCCCACCGGGCCGCCGTCGCCCCTTCCTCGTCGAGGAGGACGACGGCGATGGCCCGGCGCGCCTCGTCGACCTTGCCCGACTCGACGAGACGCCGCCACTCGGCGAGTTCGACGGAGGCGTCCGTGACGCCCGCGCGGAGCACGAGGGGGCCGTAGTCGTTCAGGCCGGCGAGTTTCCGTGGCGTCGGCCGCTCGTTGCCCTCGCGATACTCCACGACCGACGTCGACGCGGACGGGAGCCGACAGCGGCTGAAGCCGGCCTTCGCGATGCCGTCGATTTCGAGGAGGAATCGGGCCACCCGGAGCGGGCCGTGTCGGTCAGGCATGGACGCG
This sequence comes from Haloplanus sp. GDY1, assembly GCF_023703775.1. Classification (NCBI taxonomy): domain Archaea; kingdom Methanobacteriati; phylum Methanobacteriota; class Halobacteria; order Halobacteriales; family Haloferacaceae; genus Haloplanus; species Haloplanus halophilus. The sequence goes on from NZ_CP098514.1 coordinate 1,131,725, forward strand.
CTCCGGGGACGGCGGTGTCGATTCTCGTGGTGTGGTACCGTGACTCATTCAGTTGGGACGACTCACCGTGCGCTCTTGAAGGTTTCCGGTGTGACCGGTCGGTATTTTGAGTGGTGGCCCCGTTGCACGAGATATGCGGATCGCTATCGACCGACGACGACTCGTCGACCGACTGCAAGAACAGGCGAACATCGGCGGCATCGACGGCGAACGCGGGCTCGACCGGGTGACGCTGTCGGAGGCCGACCGCGAAGTTCGCGACTGGTTCCGGGACCGGATGACCGACGCCGGACTCGACGTCCGCGTCGACGAGGTGGGCAACGTGTTCGGCCGGCGACCGGGGGCGGACCCGGACGCGGGGACGGTGCTGCTCGGGTCCCACCTCGACAGCCAGCCACACGGCGGCATCTACGACGGCCCGCTGGGCGTTCTCGCCGCCCTCGAGTTCGTCGAGACGCTGGAAGACGAGGGAATCACGACCGAGCGGCCGGTCGAACTCGTCAACTGGACCAACGAGGAGGGGTCCCGCTTCCAGCCGGCGATGATGGGGAGCGGCGTCTGGGCCGGGGCGCTTTCGCAGGAGGCGGCGTACGAGGCGACCGACCGGGACGGGGTTCGCTTCGTCGACGCGCTGGAGCGGATCGGCTACCGCGGCGACGTCCCCGCGGAGCCGGGGTACGACTACGACTCGTATCTCGAACTCCACATCGAACAGGGGCCGCGCCTCGACGACGCCGGCGACGACGTGGGCGTCGTCACGGGCGTGGTGGGGTTCCAGTGGGGGGAGATCACGTTCGAGGGACAGGCGAACCACTCCGGCACGACCCCGATGCACCACCGGCGCGACGCGCTGGTCGGCGCCGCGGACGTCATCACGGGGGTGCGTCGGATCCCGGGAACGCTCGGGGAGCGAACCGTCGGCACGACGGGCGTCATCGAGGCCGATCCGGGATCGATCAACATCGTCCCCGGCGAGGTCACGTTCACCGTCGGCTTCCGGGACCCGGACGACGAGACGGTCGCGGAGGCGGTCGACCGGGTCAAGGGCGAGGCGGCGGCGGCGGCGGAGCGCGAGGGCCTGGAGTGGCGCTACGAGGAGCGCATGTCGGTCGAGAGCGTCGACTTCGCCGACCGGTGTGTCGACGCCGTCCAGTCGGCGGCCGACGACCGGGGGTACGCCTCCCAGCGACTGGTCAGCGGCGCCGGCCACGACGCGACGCGCGTCGCGAGCGTCTGCGACGCCGCGATGGTCTTCGCGGTGAGCGAGGACGGCAAGAGCCACTCGCCACAGGAGTTCACCGACTGGGACGACTGCTACGCGGCGGCGGACACGCTGGCGAACGCCGCCCTCGACCTGGCCGGAGTGGCGGACGAGTAGCGGGCGACGAAGCGGTCGTCGCGGCCGGCGACCGCCCGTCAGTCCTGCCGGACGGAGAAAGAGAGGGTCTCGACGCCCTCGACTTCGACCGCCACCTCGTCGCCGTCCTCGAGGCCGCCGACGCCGGAGGGGGTCCCCGTCGAGATGACGTCACCCGGTTCGAGGGTCATGTACGTCGAGATCTCCTCGATCAGTTCCGGCACCGTGAAGATGAGTTGGGTGATGTCGGAGGACTGCTTCGTCTCGCCGTTGACGCGGAGGCTGACCTCGGCGTCGTCGGGGAGGTGTTCGGGGTCGGCGACGACCGGGCCCAGGGGCGCGGCGCCGTCGAAGGCCTTCCCGCGCACCCAGTTTTGCTCCTGGCGCTGGTCGTCGCGGTTGGAGACGTCACAGACGACGGTGTAGCCGGCGATCACCGACTCGGCGTCCGCGGCGTCGACGTTGCGACACTGCTCGCCGACGACGACGCCGAGTTCGGCCTCCCAGTCGACCTGCTCCTTGCCCTCGGGCAGGGTGACGGTGTCGCCGTGTGCGGCCACGGTGTTCGGCGGCTTCAGGAAGAGCATCGGACGGTCCGGGATGTCCATGCCCTCCTCCTCGGCGTGGTCGGCGTAGTTGAGGCCGATACAGACGATCTTCGACGGTTCACAGGGCGCGAGGACGTCCACCTCGTCGAGGTCGTACGTCTCGTCGGCGAAACTGACGGCGTCGCCGTGCCACTCGCCGGTCCGTACCATCCCTGCGGGGTCGCGGAATCTGACCTGTCGCATGGAGGCGAGTCATCGGCGGGCGAAATAAGCCTTCCCCGTTCGGTCGAGCGCGGTCGGGACCGCCGGGTGTCCCGAGGCGCGGCGGGGGACAAGATTGACGTGCGGTTCCCGACAACTCAGTAACGCAATGGAGCTCACCTGGCACGGCCACTCCACGTGGTACGTCACCGTCGACGATACGTCCCTGCTGATCGATCCGTTCTTCGACAACCCGTTCACGTCACTCGATCCGGCCGAGGTACCGTCGCCGGAGTACGTCCTGTTGACTCACGGTCACGCGGACCACATCGCGGACGTGGGCGCGTTCACGGACGCGACGGTCGTGGGAACGCCGGAGCTGACCGGCTGGGTCGCCGACGAACACGGCGCCGAGGACACCGTCGGGATGAACCTCGGCGGGACCGTCGAGTGTGGCGACGCCTACGTGACGATGCACCGCGCGGACCACACGAACGGCATCGGCACGGACTACGAGTACAGCGCCGGCATGCCCGCCGGCTACGTCATCGGCGACACGAAGCCCACACAGGAAACCGACGAGGACGCCTTCGCCTTCTACCACGCGGGCGACACCGGGCTGATGACCGAGATGCGGGACGTGATCGGGCCGTTCCTCGAACCCGACGCCGCGGCGCTCCCGGTCGGCGACCACTTCACGATGGGGCCGGCACAGGCCGCCATCGCCGCCGACTGGCTGGACGTGGATCACGTCTTCCCGATGCATTACGACACGTTCCCGCCCGTCGAGATCGACGTCGACCAGGTGGGCCGGGAAGTCGCCGCGACCGGGTCGGACGCCGAGGTTCACGTCCTCGACGGCGACGAGAGCTACGCCTTCGAGCGCCCGTACGCCGACGAGTGACGGCGACGGTCCCGGGATGGACAGCGTTTAGACGCCCCGGGACGTTCGGCCCGGTGGAATGAGCGACATCGAGACGATCACCGTCAGCGAGGAAGGCTTCGCCTGCGTCAATCAGGTCGGCGACTTCGAGTTCACCGTCGACGCCACCGACGAGTCCGGTCCGAACCCGAACGCGGCGCTGGTGGCGACGTACGCCTCCTGTTTCCTGCCCGCGTTCCGCGTCGGCGGCCAGCAGCGCGGCCACGACGACCTGGGCAAGATCCAGATCGACGCCGACGCCGACCTGGACGAGGAGGAGGACCTGGAGTCGATCAGCTTCGCGGTTCACGTCGCCGCCGACCTCTCCGAGGACGAGTTGGACGAAATCGTCGGGCGCGCCGAGGACATCTGTCACGTTCACTCGGCGCTCCGCGAGGAACTCGAAGCCGACGTCGACGCGTACGGCGACGCCTTCTGAGGCGGCACTCGCGCCGGCGCTCGGTCACCGTTCGGGGCGGTGGGGGCGGGGCGCTCCGACGGCGCCGCCGCTACACGTCGTGGCGCGCGGACGAAACGTCGTCAGCGGCGGTACCAGCGGTAACTCATCGCCCGGCCGTCGACGATGACGACCTCCTGTCCCTCAGTCGAACGGTTCCGTGGCTCCTCGTCCGCGTCGTCCGGAACCTCGTCACGGAAGACGTACGGGCTGTCATTCGCTGCCATGCCCCATGGTAGGGTTCCGGAGATAAATAACGTTGCGTCAGACGCACCGCTGACGGTCGACGCCGCGGGTTTCGGGGACGAGTCGTGGATCGGCCGGCCGCCGACGTTCCCTCGGACTGGGAGCCACGCCCCGTATTTTTGTGGCCGCCCTCCGTGTCCGCAGACGGTCCGGTGATGGACGGCAACGAGCGACGGGGAACGGTGCGGGGTCGAGGAGCGTGGGCGGCGTGAGCAGCCACGGCGAGCGCGCCCCGGAGTCCGACCTCGGGCTCCTGGACGCGACGATGATCGGCATGGGGGCGATGATCGGGGCGGGGATCTTCGTCCTGACGGGGCTGGCGGCCGAGATCGCCGGCCCCGCGGCGATCCTGGTGTTCGTCCTCAACGGCGTCGTGACGGCGTTCACCGGGCTCTCCTACGCGGAACTCGCGTCCTCGATTCCGAAGAGCGGCGGCGGCTACGCCTTCGTCAGGGAGGTGTTCGACGACCTGTCGTCCTTCCTGATGGGGTGGATGCTCTGGTTCGCCTACATGATCGCCGGCGGGCTGTACGCGCTGGGGTTCGCGCCGAACTTCCTCGAACTCCTGCACGTCTACGACGTGGCGCCGGCGCCGGACGCCGTCGGCGCCGTTTCCCTCCCCGTCGTCGACGCCGGGATTCCGGCGGCGGTCCTGCTGGCCTCGCTCGCGGTGTTTCTCCTGGTCGGCCTGAACGCGCTGTCGACGGCCGCGAGCGGGAGCGTCGAGACGGTGTTCACGCTGATCAAGGTGGGCATCCTCGTCGTCTTCGTCGCCTTCGGGGCCACCTCGCCGATGTTCTCGTCGGCGGAGTTCCAGCCGCTGTTCCCGGGCGAGGCCGGCCCCCTCAGCGTCCTCCCCGCGATGGGGCTGACGTTCATCGCCTTCGAGGGGTACGACCTCATCACGACGGTGACCGAGGAGGTGAAAAACCCCCGCGAGAACATCCCGAAGGCCATCTTCGCGAGTCTGGCGGTGACGGTGGTCGTCTACCTCGCGGTGGTGGGCGTCGCCGTCGGCACCCTCGGGGCCGACGGGTTGGCGGCGGCGGGCGAAGCCGGTATCGCCCAGGCAGCGACGGAGTTCATGCCGACGGGGCTGCCGGTGATCCGGAACGGCGGGGCGATCATCGTCTTCGGCGCCGTCTTCTCGACGCTGACGGCGCTGAACGCCGTCGTCATCGCCTCCTCGCGCGTGGCGTTCTCGATGGGGCGGGAGGAACAGCTCCTCCCCTCGTTCGGACAGCTTCATCACCGGTACGGGACGCCCTTCGTCGCCATCCTCGCGAGCGGGGTGGTGATGCTCGGCTCGGTCGTGTTGCCGACCCAGAGCGCCGGCAACATGTCCAGCCTGTTTTTCCTGCTCTCCTTCATCGTCGTCAACGCCTCGGTGATCAAGCTCCGGCGGGAGCGACCGGACATGAACCGGCCGTACGAACTGCCGTACTACCCCGTCCCGCCGATCCTCGGCATCCTGCTCAACCTGCTGTTGACGGGCGTGCTGGTCCGGTATCTGCTCCGGACCGACACGCTCGCGCTCCTTCTCAGCGTCGGCTGGATCGCCCTCGGCGCCGTCGCGTACGCCGTCCACAACAGGCTGCGGGCGAGCGAGGCGACCGACGGCGACGGACGAACCACACCGGGAGACGACTAACATGCCCAGTCACCTCACCATCATCATCGCGGGCGGCGGACGTGTCGGCTACCAGGCAGCGGTCACCCTCGACGATCGGGGGCACGACCTCACGGTGATCGAGCGGGATCCGGACCGGTGCGACGCCATCGCCGACGAGTACGTGGCGACGGTCATCCGCGGCGACGCCTCCAACCCCGACATCCTCGGCCAGGCGGGCGTGGAGTCGGCGGACGTGATCGCCGGACTGACGGGCGAACCGGGGCTGAACCTGGCGGTCTGCATGGAGGCCGCGGAACTGGCGCCCGGGATCCGAACCGTCGCGCGAATCGACAGCACGGAGCGGGCGGGCTACCGTCGCTTCGTCGACGAGACGGTGTTCCCGGAGGACGCCGGCGCGCGCGTCGCCGTCAACGAGATCGAGGGGAGCGACGTGCGCTCGCTCGCCGACGTGACCGGCGACCTCGACATCGTGGAGATCCGGGTCGAGGAGGGCGCGCCGGCCGCGAACAAGGAACTCCGCGAGACCCGGTTCCCGGCGGGCACGCTCGTCATCTCGGACGACGACGGTGACCGAGTCGCCCGGCCGGACACGACGCTCACGCCCGGCAAGCGCTACGTCATCGCGGTCGAGTCGGACGTGGCCGACGAGGTGATGAACCTGCTTCGCGGCTAGAGGAGCCGGTCGAGGTCGGCCAGCGAGTCGAGGACGTAATCGGGCGTCACGTCGCTCCGGGCCAGGTCGTCGTCGTCGGTGACGCCGGTGCGGACGAGCGCCGTCGTCATTCCGGCGCGGTCCCCGAGCGCGACGTCGGTGTCGAGGCGGTCGCCGACGACCAGACACGCCGCGGGCGGGACGCCGAGGCGGTCGCGGACGATCCGGAGCGCGGGGTCGGAGGGCTTCCCGAGGACGATATCGGGATCACGGCCGACGACGCCGGCGACGGCGTTGATGATCGCCCCCGATCCGGGGACGTCGCCCTCGGCCGCGGGGATCACCATGTCGGGGTCGGTGCCGACGAGCGTGGCGCCGCCCGCGCACGCCCGCAGCGCCGCACAGAGGCGGTCGTAGTCGAACGACCGGTCGATCGAGAGGACGACGGCGTCGGCCCGGGTTTCGTCGGTGACGACGGTCAGCCCCGCGTCGGTCAGCTGGTCGACGAGCGCCGGTTCGCCGACGACGAAGAGGTCGTCCTCGGCGTGGTTGTCGGCGAGGTAGGTCGTGGCGACCGTCCCGGCGGTGACGATCTCCGCGGGGTCGACCTCGAAGCCGGCCCGTCGGAGCCGGTCGGCGTAGGCCGGCGGCCGTTTGGTCGGGTTGTTCGAGACGAACAGCCGCCGACAGCCGGCCGCCGCCAGCCGGTCGAGTCCCTCGGCCGCGCCGGGGATCGGGTCGTCGCCGCGCACCACCGTCCCGTCCACGTCGAGGACGACTCCGCGGTAGGTCATCGCCGATGCGTAGGGGTGGCGGGCAGTTGAGACTGCCGGCTGCGGGTCGATCCGCCCCTTCGTTTCGGCCGCGTCGCGCCGGTTGCAAACCAAAGAGCCATTGGGACGCCGCCCCACCTCCCGACACCGTGACGAACACGCAGCTGACGCTCGTTCAGATCGACAACTACGGGCCGTGGACGGTGACGCCGGAACCGCGCCGGGAGATGGACCTCCAGACGCTCCAGTCGCGTCTCTTCGCCGACATCGCACAGTTCGTCGGCCACCGGGGCGGCTACGCCTTCTTCACCCGTTTCGACAACATGGTCGCGGTGACGAACGGGCTGGGCGCCGACGCCCACCGACTCCTCCAGGAGTCGACGGGCAACCGCTACCCGGTCACCCTGAGCCTCGGCGTCGGCGTCGACGCGAACCCGGCGGTCGCACTGGAGGCGGCGACCGAGGGCCTCCAGCGCGCCGGCAGCGCACAGGACGGCGACCGCCGGGAGGTGCTCGCCGGGGACCCGATCACCGACGGGAGCGACGACGTCTCCATCGCTCACTTCGACGTGAACGACGCGACCGAGAAGTACACCGACCGACTCAACGAGTTCGACTCCTTCATCGAAATCGAGCAGGGGTACGCGACGCTGATGCGCTACCTCCGGGAGGAACACGGCGGCCTCTCCTTTTTCGTCGGCGGCGACAACATCATCGCCGTCACCCCCGAGATGGGGAGGGACGCCTACCGCGACGCCATCGACCACGTGGAGGAGTCGGTGGGCGTCGAACTCAAGGTCGGGGTCGGCCGCGGCGCGACCGCTCACGAGGCGGGCATGGCCGCGAAACACGCGTTAGAGGAGTGCCGTCACCGCGGGACCGCGGTGGAACTCGACGACGTGGCGGCGGGCGTCGAAGGGGAGTAGAGTAGCGATTGAAAGTCACTGCACATCAGATCGAAGTACGGCGTACGATCTGAGGTGTATGCGGTTTCAATCGCTACGATAGCTACGCCTCGATCGTGGGCTCGTCCACGTCGAAGTTCTGGGCGTCGAGGGCCTCCTCCATCGCGGTCAGGAGGCAGGCGACGTTCTGCCGGCGGGCGGAGTAGCCCATGCAGCCGATGCGCCAGACCTCACCCTCCAGCGCGCCGAGGCCGCTCGCGATGTCGACGTCGTACTCCGCCATCAGGTACTCGATGACGGCGTCGTCGTCGACGCCGTCGGGCACCTCGACCGTGTTCAGGCTAGGGAGCCAGTACTCCTCCTCGGCGGCGGGCGTGAGACCGAGGTTCTGGAGGCCCTCACGGAGTTCGCCCGCCACCTCGCGGTGGCGCTCCCAGCGGTTCTCCAGACCCTCCTCGGCGACGATCCGCAGGGCCTCGCGGAGGCCGTAGAAGTTCGTCGTCGGGGCGGTGTGGTGGTAGTTGCGCTCCTCGCCCCAGTACTCCATGACGAGGTCGAGGTCGAGATACCAGGAGCCGGTGTCGTCGTCGCGGTTCAGTATCTTCTCGCGGGCGCGCTCGCCGATCGTGAGCGGCGTCGCGCCGGGGGTACAGGAGAGGCACTTCTGGGGGCTGCCGTAGGCGGCGTCGATGCCCCAGTCGTCGACGCGGAGTTCGACGCCCGAGAGCGAGGTGACACAGTCCGCGACGACGACGGCGTCGTGGTCGTGGGCGATGTCGGTGAGGTCCGGCACGTCCGGCTGGCGGACGCCGGTGCTGGTCTCGGCGTGGACGAACCCGAACACGTCGGGCTGGTGCTCGTCGAAGGCGTCGGCGACGTCCGCCGGCTGGAGCGGTTCGCCCCACGGCGCGTCGACGGTCACCACGTCGCCGCCCGCGCGGCGCGCGATCTTGCCCATCCGGTCGCCGAAGTAGCCGTTGGTCGGAACCAGCATCGTGTCGCCCGGTTCGACGAGGTTGCCGATGGCCGTCTCCATCGCCGCGGTGCCCGTCCCACTGGTGGCGAGCGTCCACTCGTTGTCCGTCTGGAACGTGTAGCGCAGCAGTTCCTGGATGTCGTCCATCACCTCCAGGAACGACGGGTCCATGTATCCGAGCGCCTGCGTCGACATCGCGCGCAGGACGCGCGGGTGGATCATGCTCGGACCGGGACCCATCAGGATTCGTGAGGGAGTGTCGAGTTCACTCGTCTCGGGTGGACTCCTCATACCCGACCCGACGGACGAGCGAAGTAAAAACCCCCGTGTTCGTGGCAATATATTGTCGAAGGAGAGGTTCGACAATTGCGACATGTGAGCATCCCCCGTGTCGTTCTCACCCACGGATATGGACGGCCGTTCAAGTCCGGGAGGCTTCCCGGCGACGGGTGGTCGTCGGCCGGTGGAGGCCCGGACCGTCGGCCGTGAGGTCGTCGGCACGCCGGATGCCACACGCCCACGGCCGGCGGTATCAGATCACGCGCGGAAGCAGACGCCGCCAGAGGAGGGTGAGCGCGGCGACGACGACGTACGCGCCCACCAGCGAGGCGCCGAAGTAGAGCGCCAGTCGGTCGAGGGGCATCGATCCGGCGGAGACGGCGGCGCTGACGCTGTACGCGAACGCGAGCGCGTGGTGGTACCAGCCGAAGAAGGCGTCCGATCCGCCCGGATCCGGCCGGAACTCGTCGGTCGGGGCGTCCGGCGGTGAACCCATACCCCGGCCTCGGGAGCCGGGGTGAAAAGTCCGAGGGCTCGCGGGGGCAACCGTTTAATAGCACGGGGCGCCCGACTCCGACCATGCTCACCATGGAGGGTCCGCTCCTCACGGTCGACGTGGGATCGCGGCGGGTCGAGACCGAGGGCGTCGACGACGTCCTCGACGCCTACATCGGCGGCCGGGGCGTCGCCACCCGCCTCGCCCACGACCGGATCCCGTTCGACGCCGACCCGCTGGGACCGGAGAACCGCGTCTACTTCACGACCGGCCCGATGCAGGCGTCGTCGATGAGCTTCACCGGCCGCACGTCGGCGACGGCCGTCTCCCCGCTGACGGACGGCCTGCTCTCGACCAACGCCGGCGGGTTCGTCTCCCGGAACCTGCTCGGCACCGGCAACGCCGTGATCGAACTCGTCGGGGCGAGCGACGTGCCCCTGATCGTCCACGTCCGCGAGGACGGCGTCGAGTTCGAGGAGGTGCCCGACCTCGCCGGCGCGGAGGTGCCCGCCGTCACGGAGTACGTCGAGGCGGAACACGACCTGGGCGCCGAACACGTCGCCTGCATCGGCCCGGCCGGGGAGAACGAGGTCCGCTTCGCCTGCATCATGACCAGCGAGACGCGGGCGTTCGGCCGCGGCGGACTGGGCGCCGTCCTCGGGTCGAAGAACGTGAAGGCGCTCACCTTCGACGGCGACGCCGTCCCCGACGTGGACGTCGACGCCGAGGCGGCCACCATCCACCGCGAGGCGGCCACCAGCGACCACATCATGAAACGGCAGGGGACCGCGAGCGTCACGGACCTCGCCAACGAGATCGGCTCCTTCCCCACCCGCTACTTCGAGGACGTCCGCTACGAGGCGTTCGAGAAGATCAACGGCGACCGGGTGGAGGAGAAAAAGTACAAGAAGGGGACCTGCTCGCAGTGTGCCTTCGCCTGCAAACTGCCGACGCGGGACGAGGCATCGGGCGTCGAGACGGAGGGGCCGGAGTTCGAGACGATCATGGCCTTCGGCGGCAACTGCGAGGTGGACGACGTCGTCTCGATCATGCAGTCGAACGACCTCTGTGACCGCCTGGGGATGGACACCATCTCCTGTGGCAACGCCGTGGCGGCGTACCTGAAGGCGAACGACGCCTTCGGCGACGACGAGTTGATCCACGAGACGGTGGAGCGAATCGCCCACCGGGAGGGCGACGGCGACCTGCTCGCCGAAGGCATCCATCGCTTCCACGACGAACTCGGCGTCGAGGACTGGACGGTCAAGGGGATGACCTTCTCCGCGCACGACGGCCGCACCCTCAACGGGCAGGGCCTCGCCTTCGCCACCGCGAACCGCGGCGCCGACCACATGTACGCGACGTTCTACGCCTACGAGTACCCCCTCGTCGACGCCTCGGAGGCGTTCGAACCGGCGGGGCTCTCGGCGGCCAAGGCGGAGAAGCTCGTCGAACTGGAGAACAAGCGTGCGCTGGAGGACTGCGGCGTCGTCTGCCGGTTCTCGCGGGGCATGATGACCGACGAGCGGTTCGAGAAACTGTTCGGCGCCGACTTCGAAACCCTGCTCGACGTGGGCGGGCGCGTCGTCGAACTCGAACGCCACTTCAACAACCGGCGCGGGTTCGACCGCGCCGACGACGACCTGCCCTACGACCTGCCGGACTTCGAGGCGGCGCTCGACGCCTACTACGACGCCCGCGGGTAGACAGACCGGGGCGTCGTCCCCGACGGTGCCGTCGGGGCGAGCGCGGACTGATCGCGGCGGCCGTCGAGCGTTCGGTCGTAGGTTTATCCGTCCCGGACGCGGAGGTCGGATATGGCCATCGACCCGAACTTCGAGCGAACCCGCGAGCAGGTGGACGAGGAGGACGGCGTCGCCGTCTGGGGACCCGTCGAACCGCCCGAGAAACTCGGCATCCACGGCACGCACGTCGCCGTCGACTTCGACATCTGTCTCGCCGACGGCGCCTGTCTGGAGGACTGTCCCGTCGACGTCTTCGAGTGGGTGGACACGCCCGGCCATCCCGAGAGCGAACTCAAGGCTCACCCGACCCACGAGGACCAGTGCATCGACTGCATGCTCTGTGTCGACGTCTGTCCGGTCGACGCCATCGACGTGGACGCGAGCCGCGAGAACCGCGTCTGATCGCCCCACCCTTTCCGTGACCCACCGGACCATCACGAACGATTAAGTACGACACCCTGTTACAGGGTCCCATGGAACTGACCGAGAAACTGAACTTCGATCACGAGGACCGCCGGGACATCTACGACTACATCGAAGCCCACGGGGAGGTGCGGGCGGACGGGGCCCGCCGGGCGTTGAACCTCGACCCCGAGGCCTTCGGTCACCACGTCACCATCCTCCGGCGCGACGGCTACATCAGGCGTGACGGCAACAAACTGCGGGTGGCCTACCAGGAGGAGGACGTGGAGGAACACGACGCCGAGGACCTCACCTACACGATCAGGGCGGCCCAGCAGCGGGACCTCTCCGGTCTGATCGGCGTCATCCGCGCCGTGGCGGAGGAGGGGACCTACATCGAGGCGGAGACGGTGGCGGACCTGCTGGATCACGAGGAGGTGATCCTCCGGCACAACGAGGTGCGGTCGCGGATGGTGTTCGTCGCCTGCGTCGACGACGAGGTGGTCGGCTGGGTCCACCTGGACCTCCCCGAGACGGAGAAACTGGCCCACACCGCGGTGTTGACGGTCGGTCTCCTGCCCACCTACCGCGGGCACGGCATCGGCACCGCGCTCCTGGAGCGCGGGTTCCGCTGGGCCTGCGACCACGACTTCGAGAAACTGTACAACAGCGTCCCCGCGACCAACGAGGCGGCCATCGACTTCCTCGAGGCCCACGGCTGGGAGACCGAGGCGGTGCGCGAGGACCACTACCGCATCGACGACGAGTACGTCGACGAGGTGATGATGGCCCGGTTCCTCGACTGCGCGTAGTCCCGTATCGTGAGCCAGTCCCGGTGGTTCGCCGGGCCGTCTCGGCGAACGTCCGGGACACAGTCACAACCACCCGTATCACTCGTACCGGCGGCGTTCCTCGGCCGCGGCCTCGGTCCCGTACGCCTCGACCAGCGGCCGGTAGGCCTCGCCGAGCGCCCGCATGCACTGCCGGGTCGAGACGTAGTCGAGGTCGGCCGCGACTCGCTCCCACCCGTGTGCCTGCAGCGGTTTGCGCACCAGCAGCCGCTCGGCCCGGGCCGAGAGGTCGGCCGTCGGGGCCGTCAGGTGGGCGAGCGCCAGGTCCCGGAACGCGCCGGGGGCGGCGTCGTACAGTCCCGGTCCGAAGGCCGCGGCGGCGACGACCCGCCACTCGTGATCGGAGAGCGACGGCGCGAACGCGCCGTCGGTCGCGCGCAGCGTCGCCCGCGCGACGTCGGGGTCGAGGTCGCGGAGGGCGTCGGAGAGGCCGTCACGCATCCGGCGGCGGAACCGCCGGGCGTGGCGGTCGTGGAGCGCCTCGCCGGCCGGGCTCGTCGGCCGGAGCATCACCGCCGAGTACTCGCCGCTGGTCGCGTTGCGGGTCGTCGAGCAGTGGACCGTGCGGTAGCCGTTTCGCTCCCAGAACCGCACGAGCCGCGGCGTCGCGCCGTAGCCGACGCCGAACCAGTCCACGTCGTCGTCGAACTCCTCGTGGCAGGCCGACAGGAGCCGCGAGCCGAACCCCTCCGAGCGGAGCGCGTGGTGGGTGGCGATGCGCAACACGCGGTGGCCGACGGGCTCGCCCGCCTCGCGGTCGCGCAACTGACTCGTCAGCACGTCCGGGAGCATGTTCCCCCGGACCCGCGCCCCCTCGTACATCTCCTCGCGGAGGTCGGCGGGGAGTCCCCCCTCCCGGGCCAGGAGGGCGACGGCGGCGACGTGGCCGTCGACGAGCAGCGCCCGGGCGGTGAGGTTGGGTGCGTCGAGCAGGCGCGCCAGGTCGTCCGGCTCCGTCCGGTAGTGTGCGAGGACGAGGAGGCCGAACGCCTCCCGCAGGAGGTGTTCGTCGGCGAGCAGCGTCTCGGCGTCGAGCGTCCGGTAGGTGGCGTCGGCGGGCGTCGCGCCCGCGAGAAGCTGGTCGACGGCGGGGCGGGCGTCCAGCAGGAGGGCGCGGAACGCCCACACCTCCACCGGGTCGCCGGCGGCGTACCGAATCGGGTCGTCGAGGCGGGCGTCGACCACCTCCCGGTCGCTCTCCGCGAGGCGGTCACGGAACCGCACGTCGAACCCGCGGCCGGTCCCCTCGTAGCCGTGGACCGTCGTGACGAAGGCCGTCGCCGGCGCGTCGAGGAAGGCTTCGAGGCGGCGGACGGGCAGGGCGGCCGCCTCGTCGACGACGACGGCGTCGGGGGCGTCCGGCAGGGCGGCCGCCGCCCCGGGGTCGAGAAAGCGGACCCTGCCGCCGCCGGCCGCCGACAGGACGTGCGCCTCGCCGTCCGCGTCGGCGAGGGTTCCCAGTCGGTCGAGCAGCGCCCGCGCCCGCTCGAACACCTCCGCGGCGTTGCGGTAGGCGGGCGCGGTCACGAGGACGTCACGGCCGTCGGCGGCGAGACAGCCGGCGGCGAGGCCGGCGGCCGCGGACTTCCCGCGTCCCCGGTCGGCCTCGACGACGACGGCGACGCCGCGCTCCCGGAGGCGCTCCAGCGCGGCCAGGGCGTCGGCCTGATCGGCCGTGAGACAGGCCTCGTAGGCCGCTCGCGGGAAGGCGGCGTCGTCGGGGGCCGTCACCGGCGCCCGTGGCCGCGCGGGCCCGGCGTCGGTCAGGCCGTCGCGCTCGATCACTTCGGCGTCCACGTCGACGACGGCGACCCCCGGGTGGGAGCGCAGGGTGTCGACCAGCCGCCGCCGGAAGTGCCCGGTCACCTCCGCGACGGTGAAGGGGGGGACGGCGAGGCGCTCGTCGGCGTCGGTTCGCGCCGCGGGCCAGTCGTCGAGGGCCGGCGTCACGAGGACGAGGAGGCCGCCGCCGTCGACGGCGCCGACGACCCGCCCGAGGGCGTTCGCCGAGAACGCCGCGTGGGCGTCGAGGACGACGACGTCGCGCGTGGTGCCGAGGAGTCGGGACGCGTGGGCCGGATCGATCCGTTCGGCCCAGCCGACCCCTTCCCTGCCCGTGACGACCGTCGCGTCGGGGTCGTCGAACGCCGCGACGGCCTCGGCGGCGGCGTCGAGCCCTCGGTCCCGGTCGCCGGCGAGTGTCAGCAGGCGACGCTCGTTCGCGCGCTCGGCTTCGGCCCGCAGGGCCGCGACGACGCCGGCGAGGTCCATGTCCGGCCGTACCCCGGCGGCGACCAAGGGCCTTGCCCTCCCCGGCGACGACGGTGACGGGTGGTGACACTAGTGTTACGGAGCCGTTAACTTGGGCCGAACCGTACTGGGGGACATGCCCGAAGCCATTCCCGGACTCCACCACGTCACCGCCGTCGGGAGCGACCCCGTTCGCAACGCGGCGTTCTACACCGAGACGCTCGGCCTCCGTCTCGTCAAGCGCAGCGTGAACCAGGACGACGTGTCGGTGTATCACCTGTTCTACGGCGACCACGGCGGCTCCCCCGGGACCAGCATGACGTTCTTCCCGTATCCGGACGCCGCCCCCGGACAGGTGGGAACCGGGCAGGCCAGCGCCGTCGCCTTCCTGATCCCGGGCGACTCGGTCGACTACTGGGTCGACCGGCTGGCGGCCGAGGGCGTCGACGCCGACGACCCCGTCGAGCGGTTCGGCGACGTCGTGATCCCGTTTCGCGACCCGGACGGCCTGCCGCTGGAACTCGTCGCCCGGGCCGACGCCCCGGCGGGCGACCCGCCGGAGGGTCCCGTCCCCGCCGAACACGCCGTCCGTGGCTTCTTCGGCGTCACCCTCTCGCTGTCGGACGCCGAGCGGACGGCGACGCTGCTGGAGGCGATGGGCTTCGAGGAGTCGGGGAGCGAGGGCCGGCGCGTTCGCTACGAGTCACACGGCGACCTCGGATACGCAGTCGACCTGGTCGCGGACCCGTCGGCGCCACAGGGCCGCCCCGGCGCGGGGACGGTCCACCACGTCGCCTTCCAGGTGACCGAGGAGACCCAGCCCGAGTGGCGGCAGGTGTTGATGGACCACGGCCTGCGGCCCACGGAGATCATCGACCGCAAGTGGTTCGAGTCGGTGTACGCCCGCACCACGGGCGGCGTCCTCTTCGAGTACGCGACGACGGAACCGGGATACACGGTCGACGAGGATCTGGCCAACCTCGGCGAGCGCCTCGTCCTGCCGGAGTGGCTGGAGGGGCGGCGCGACGAGATCGAGGCGGGGCTGCCCGCGCTGGAACTGGACGAGGCGGTCAGCAGGTAGTCCGGGCGAAGGCCCGTGTGCAGCGATCACACTGTCTCACGGCTTTGAAAGCGCTTTTATGGGGGCCCCTGCTAACCGACTGTACAGCCTGCCCGCGGTTGATGATTCGCCTCGCCATCAGGGACTCACTCTGGTGAGGTGTGCGAGCCGACGGGTGGGAGGTACAAACCATGTCAGTTTACGTCAATTTCGATGTCCCGGCGGATCTCGCCGAGAGCGCCATCGAGGCGCTCGAAGTAGCGCGAGACACAGGGAGTGTCAAGAAAGGAACGAACGAGACGACCAAGGCGGTCGAGCGCGGCAACGCCGAACTCGTCGTCATCGCGGAGGACGTCCAGCCCGAGGAGATCGTGATGCACCTGCCCGAACTCGCCGACGAGAAGGGCATTCCGTACGTCTTCGTCGAGACGCAGGACGACGTCGGCCACGCGGCAGGGCTCGAAGTCGGGAGCGCCGCGGCCGCCATCGTCGACGCGGGCGACGCGGAGGAACAGGTCGAAGACATCGCCACGAAGGTCGAGGACCTCCGGTAAGCGACCATGAGCGCCGAAGAGAGTGCCAGCGACTCGATGCCCGCCGAGGTAATCGAGATCGTCGGCAAGACCGGCATGCATGGCGAGGCCATGCAGGTCAAATGTCGCATCCAGGAGGGGTCGAATCAGGGGCGAATCATCACGCGCAACGTGCTGGGCCCCGTCCGCGAGGGCGACGTGCTCCAACTGCGCGAGACACAGCGCGACGCCGACTCCATCGGAGGACAGTAATGGTCGACACACGCACCTGCGACTACACGGGCGAGGAGATCGAACCCGGCACGGGGACCATGTACGTCAGGACGGACGGCACCATCCTGCACTTCGTGGACTCCAAAGCCGAGAAGAACTACTTCCTCGGCCGCGAGGCGAGGGATCTGGAGTGGACCGCGGACGGGCGGGCCGGCGGCGAGGGTGAGGAATGAGCGACGCCGAGCGCACCTTCGTGATGGTCAAGCCCGACGGGGTCCAGCGAGGCCTGATCGGCGAGATCATCTCCCGCTTCGAGGACCGCGGCCTCAAACTCGTCGGCGCGAAGTTCATGACCATCTCCGACGAACTCGCCCACGAACACTACGGCGAACACGAAGACAAGCCCTTCTTCGAGGGCCTCGTCGACTTCATCACCGCCGGCCCGGTGATGGCGATGGTCTGGGAGGGACAGGACGCCACCCGCCAGGTCCGCGCCATGATGGGCGAGACCGACCCCGCCGAGTCCGACCCCGGAACGATCCGGGGCGACTTCGGCCTCGACCTCGGTCGGAACGTCATCCACGGCTCCGACCACGAGGACGAGGGTGCGAACGAGCGGGAGATCGACCTCTTCTTCGACGAGGACGAACTCCAGGACTACGAGCGAATCGACGAGACCTGGCTGTACGAGTAGCCTAGCTCGGCTCGCCGAGATACCCGGTAACCAGTCGTTCTTCGGCCCGACGCAACCGATAGGAGAGCGTCGACCGTGGCACGTCGAGTTCCCCGGCCAGGTCGTCGAGCGTAATCGCCCGCGGCGTCCGGTAGTAGCCGTGATCGAGGGCGGCCCGCATCGCTCGGCGCTGGTCGGGAGGAAGCGAAATCGATCCCAGCGAGTCGTGCCCCCACCCCTCGGCGTCGCCGAGGTGGCCCATGTGGAACGTGAGTCCCTGCCGCAGGTTCGCACTGAGCGCGTCGTACAGTAGTCCCACCTTCTCGTCAGACTGCAGGAAGACGCGCCAGCCGTGCCGAGATTTCCGTCGACTGGTACAGAAGAGCGATCCGCGCGGGAGATACCGACCCGCGAGCGTCTGGACGGACTCGCCGTCCTCGACGCCCTCGAGGTAGGTGTAGATCACCCGTTCGTCCTCCGAGCGTTCGAGTACGTCGTGGACCCGGGTGGCCGAACAGTCCGCCTCGGTCACCGACGCCGTCCGCACCGTCTCGTCGAGGCGGAGGCGTTCGACGGCGTCGAGCGCCGCCGGTGGCCCCGTCAACCGCTCCACACGCCAGAAACCGTCCTCGGTGACGTCACCGTGTAACGCCTCGGCGACGAGCGTCGGATGCTCGATGAACACGTCCATCACCGGATCGGCGCCCGTCTCGTACACGACGTCGAACGTGAACTCACGCATTACGTGTCCTCCGGGCCGTCGTCGGACATCACGAACACACCCCCGGTACGCCGGCCAGGCTAAAAGCCTTCCCCAGAACCGCAGCGCGAGAGACGGGAGTTGGCGCTCGACAACTCAATGGTTATTTGTGAGTACCCCTTGTATGTTACTGTCTGCCATGAGCACTGACGAACCGAGTACGGCTGCAGAGGAGCACGGACACGAACACCACGAGGTAGAGGGACCGGGGTATCCGACGCCGGCGGCGATGCGTACCGAATCGGAGCGCGAGAAGACGGCCTTCGTCATGGCGCTCCGGGTCGGCATGGACGTGGACGAACCCGACTTCGTCGGCGTCGTCGACGTGGACCCCGACTCGGAGACGTACGGAACCCTGATCGACACGGCCGAGATGCCGAACAAGGGCGACGAACTCCACCACTTCGGCTGGAACACCTGTTCGTCGTCGTGTCACGCCGAGGGGCTGACCCGGGATCACCTGATCGTCCCCGGGCAGCGCTCCTCGCGCATCCACATCGTCGACGCCAGCGACCCGCGACAGCCGACAATCGAGAAAGTGATCGAACCGGAGGAGGTGTTCGAACACGACCTCTCGGCGCCGCACACGGTCCACTGCGTGCCCGGGGGGAAGATCGTCATCAGCATGCTGGGGAACGCCGACGGCGAACTCCCCGGTGGCTTCCTCCAGCTCGATCAGGACGACTTCTCCATCGACGGCCACTGGGAGGTCGACCGGGGCGACATGGAGATGAACTACGACTACTGGTACCAGCCCCGACACGGCGTGATGCTGTCGACGGAGTGGGCGGCGCCGGAAACCTACTATCCGGGATTCGACCTCGACGACGTCGAGGCCGGCAAGTACGGCGACAGCATCCACGTCTGGGACTGGGAAACCAAGGAACACCAGCAGACGCTGACCTTCGGCGAGGAGGGACTCATTCCGCTGGAGATCCGGATGCCCCACAACCCCGAGGAGACCGAGGGCTACGTCGGCGCCGCGCTCTCCTCGAACGTCATCCGGTTCTGGGAGGAAGACGACGGACGCTGGGAGTGGGAGACGGTCATCGACATCGAGGACCGCGAACACCCCGACTGGGACATGCCCGTGCCGGGGCTCGTCACCGACCTCCTCCTGTCGCTCGACGACCAGTACATGTTCTTCTCGAACTGGCTCCACGGCGACGTGCGGATGTACGACATCAGCGACACGGGGAACCCGCGACTGGTCGACCAGTGCTGGGTCGGCGGCAACTTCGGTGACCGGCAGGAGGTGGCGGGCCACGACGTCCGTGGTGCGCCCCAGATGCTCCAGCTCTCCCGCGACGGCCGGCGGCTCTACTGGACCACCTCGCTGTTCTCGTCGTGGGACAACCAGTTCTACCCCGAAATCGGCGAGGAGGGGTCGCTGATGCTGAAAGCCGACGTGTACCCCGAGGAGGGACGGATGGAACTCGACGAGGACTTCGTCGTCGACTTCGGCGACGCCCCCGGCGGACCCGCGCGCGCCCACGAGATTCGCTGGCCCGGTGGTGACTGCACCAGCGACGTCTGGCAGTGACGACCCACGAGGTCCGGTTGGAGTGGCGCGACGGCCGCAGGGACACCGTCTCCGTCGCCGCGGACGAAACCGTCATCGACGCCACGGAGCGCGAGAACCTCGGCGTCCCCTACGGCTGCCTGTACGGTGCCTGTGGCACCTGTACCGGGCGCCTGCTGGAGGGTGACCTCGTCCACGTCGAGCGTCCGCGGGGCCTGAAACCCCACCACCGGCGGGAGGGCTACGTCCTGCTCTGTGTGGCCGCACCGCGCTCCGACTGCCGCGTCGAGGTCGGCGCGCAGGTGCAGGCCGACCTCGTGCCGAACCCGTGGAAGTGACGCCGTCGTCCCGGCGCCTCGCCGCCGTCGCCGCGAGCACGCTCCTGTCGACGCCCGCGGCCGCCCACGGCGCGGGCGGTACCGCGACGGGGACGGGACTCGCCTTCCCGCTCGTCGTCGCGGCCGTCGTCGGCACCAGCCTGCTCGGTGGCGGGGGCGTCCTCCTGGCGTACGGTCGATTCGACCGGGCCGAGGGCGCCACGCATCGAGCAGTCGTTCCACTGTTGGTGCTCGCACTCGGCGGTGCCGCCGCCGCGCTCGCGGTCACCCGGGCAGCGGCGGTGACGCTCGCCGGCACCGCGCTGGGAATCGGCATCGTCTACGTGGGCCGTGACGCGGCCGTCACGGCCTGTGGCGGCTGTGCGGACGCGACCCTCGGTGCCGTGACGCTCCACCGCAGCCTCGAAGGCGCCGTCCTCGCGACTGTCTACGCCGCGGACGCCGCCGTCGGGACCGCTGGCGCCATCCTGGTGGCCGGCCACGCAGCGGCGGAGACGGCCGCCGTCGGCTCGTTGTACGCGTCTGCGGGCCGCCGCTACGCGGTCGGTGCCGTCCTCGTCGTTCAGTTGGGGTTCGTCGTCGGCGTCGGCGTCGGCTGGGACGTTATCGACGCCGTTCCCGCGGTCGTTCAGGCGGCGTTGCTCGCGGTCGTCGGTGGCGTCCTGCTGGCCGCGGGCGGCCACGAGGTGCGTCGCCGACGGGTGGCGGCCGTCCCGGCGTAGCTACGACACCGGGACCCCGTCTTCCCACAGCAACTCGAAGAGCTGTGAGAGCGTCGCGTAGAGGTGCGGACTGGTCGTCGAGATGCCCACGTAGCCGTCGTCGTTCGGCGCCCGGAACGCGAGGAGGACGTTCTCGCCGTCGTAGGTGTAGAGCCGCCCCCGGATGTCCTGGACGAACCGAATCGTCATCAGCTCGGTCGCCCGGTCACGGACCGCGGGGTCGAGGTCCCGGTCGTCCGAGATGAGCGCCCTGATCTCCACGCCGGCGTCGGCCTTGGCCGCCAGGAGTTCGGCGTGGTGGTTGGCGATCCGTTCGAAGCTCTCGGGGGTCGTGATCATGAGAATCTCCTCGGTGGCGTCCTCGGCGAGTCGCTCCAGTTTCTCGAGGATGTGGTGGCGGTTCGGATACGACCAGCTGATATCCACCTCGTCGTCGCCCTCGTCGCCGTAGTCCGCCTCGTCGACGGCGTCGAGGAAGTGTTCGCCGAGCCCCTGAATCTCGTCGAGTCTCCGGACGTGTTCGCGGCGCTTGAAGTCGCGAAACTGTGACACCGCCTGGTTCGGCTCCACCGGGCCGAACTTCTTGGGACGGCCCTCCTGTACGACGACGAACCCCTTGGTGTTCAGGGAATCGAGGACGTCGTACACGCGCGACTGGGGGACGCCGGCGCGCGAGGCGACCTCCTTGGCCGTCGACGTCCCCCCCTGCAACAGGCCGACGTACGTCGCCGCCTCGTACTCCGACAGCCCCATCTCCTGTAGGTAAATCTCCGGCTGGGAACTCACACCACCCTCTCGCCGCCCGATCCACTTGCCAGTTGCCCCGCTCGGTGCCCGATTTGAAGAATGAATATGCGTTAATACACCATATATTTACAACTCGTCGGTGGTGAAGTAGATATAATATCCCCAGAACGTCTGACTTTATCCGTGGAGAAGACAATGTTCGGCTACCAAGACAGAGAAAAGGAGAACGAACGAACACCAAAGATCGAAATAGGTGCAGGTGATTCGCAATGGCAGTAGACCTCGACGAGACGAGCGTCACGCACCCGCTGGACCCGCTGACGACCGACGAGATCGCCGCCGCGACCGACGTCCTCGAATCGGAGTGGGACGTCGCCGAGGACGCGGTGTATCACAACGTCGTTCTCGACGAACCCGAGAAGGAGTTCGTCCGGGCCTACGAGGAGGGCGATCACTTCGACCGCGAGGCCTTCATCGTCGTCCGACAGGGCGGGGAGACCTACGAGGCGACTGTCTCGATCACGGGCGAGGAGCTGCTCGGCGTCGAACACGTCGAGGACGTCCAGCCGGCGATCACGCCGCCGGAGGTCGACCAGGCCGAGCAGGTCGTCATCAACGACCCCGAGTGGCAGGAGGCGGCGGCGAAGCGGGGCGTCGAGAACTTCGACCTCGCCATCGTCGATCCGTGGCCGGCGAGCGGCTTCGAACCGGACTCGCACGCCGACCGCCGCCTCGTCCGCGCCATCTCCTGGATCCGGACCGAGGAGGAGGACAACGGCTACGCCCGCCCCATCGAGGGCCTGTTCGCCTTCGTCGACCTGGACGAGATGGAGGTCGTGAAAATCGAGGACAACGGCGTCGTCGACGAGGACAGCCCGCTCCCGCCCGAGGACGCCGACTTCCGGGCCGACAGGGTGGCGACTCGCGACGACTTCAAACACCTCGACGTGGTCCAGCCCGAGGGGCCGAGCTTCGAGGTCGACGGCCAGACCGTCGAGTGGCTGGACTGGGAGTTCCAGGTCGGCTGGACGCCCCGGGAGGGCCTCGTCTTCCACGACGTGACCTTCGAGGACGAGGGCGAACAGCGGAAGGTGCTCCACCGCGCCTCGGCCTCCGAGATGGCCGTCCCGTACGGCGACAGCGACCCCAACCACTCCTGGAAGGAGGCGTTCGACATCGGCGAGTTCCACGTCGGTCGGATGGCGAACGTGCTGACCGAGGGCTGTGACTGCCTCGGCGAGATGCACTACTTCGACGTGGCGATGAACGACACCAACGGCGACCCCAAGACGCTCCCGAACGCCATCTGCATGCACGAGGAGGACGACGGCGTCCTCTGGAAGCACACGGAGTGGCGGAAAGAGCACACCGAGGTCCGGCGTCGTCGCCGCCTCGTCGTCTCCTTCATCGCCACCGTCTACAACTACGACTACGGGTTCTACTGGTACTTCTACCCCGACGGCTCCATCGAGGGCGAGGTCCGGCTGACGGGCATCGACTCCAACGGGATGGTGCCCGCCGACGAGGACGCCACCGACACCAACGGCGAGTACGAACTCGTCGCGCCGCAGGTCAAGACCTCGATCCACCAGCACCACTTCAACTTCCGCCTGGACTTCGACATCGACGACACGCCCAACCGGGTGAAGGAGGTCCACAACGAACCCGTCGGGAGCGATCGCAAGAAGGGGTTCAAGGCGAAGGAGACGGTCCTGGAGTCCGAGATGGAGGCCCGCGACGACATCGACCCCCTGAACGGCAAGTACTGGCGGGTCGAGAGCACGGAGACGACGAACTCCTACGGCCGGCCCTGCGGCTACAAGCTGGAGCCCCACACCAACGTCAACTCGCCGGCGAGGCCCACCTCCAGCACGAAAAAGCGGGCCGGATTCATCCAGAACAACTTCTGGACGACACAGTACGACCCCGACGAGCGGTTCGCGGCCGGCGACTACCCCAACCAGAACGACGACACGACGGGACTGGCCGAGTGGACCGAGAAGGACCGCGACCTCGACGGCGAGGACGTGGTCTGCTGGTACACGCTCGGCGTCAACCACGTCACCCGTGCGGAGGACTGGCCGGTCCTCCCCGTCGAGGTCGCGAGCTTCTCCCTCAAGCCCGAGGGCTTCCTCGACAGCAACCCCGCCATCTCGCTCCCGCCGGAACCCTGCCACACCGAACACGACCTGACGTCCGTGGGGGACGACTGAGATGGACGTCCTCCTCCAGGCCGATCCGGCGGTCATCGCCGAGGGGGTCAACCTCCTCTGGGTGATGGTCGCCACGTTCCTCGTGTTCTTCATGCACGCCGGCTTCGGGATGCTCGAATCCGGGCAGGTGCGCTCGAAGAACGTCGCCAACCAGCTGACGAAGAACGTCCTCACGTGGGGCGTTGGCGTCATCGCGTACTTCGTCGTCGGCGTGGCCGTCTCGGCCATCGTCGCCGGCGTCACCTCCGGCAGCGGGTTCTCGTCGCCGTTCGCCTACTACGCCGGCGGCTCGACGGCGTGGGCGAGCATCCTCTTCGGCGCCGCGTTCTCGATGGTCGCGGCCTCCATCGTCTCCGGCGCCGTGGCCGAGCGCGCCCAGCTTCGCGGCTACCTCGTCTTCACCGTCGTCGTCGGGGCGCTCATCTACCCCGTCGCGACGGGACTGACCTGGGGCGGCGGCTTCCTCTCCACGCTCGGCTTCAGCGACTTCGCCGGCGCCGCCATCGTCCACATGACCGGCGGGGTCTGTGGCCTCGTGGCCGCCTACCTCGTGGGACCGCGGGTCGACAAGTTCGACGCGGACGGTTCCCCGAACGTCATCCCCGGCCACTCGCTCCCCTACGCCATCCTCGGGACGCTCATCCTCGCCTTCGGCTGGTACGGCTTCAACGTCGGCACCGCCGTCAACGTGTTCCAGGTGACCGAGGCCGGCGAACTCGCCCTCGCCGACTACGCCTACGCCGGCCGGGTCGCGATCAACACCGCGCTCGTCATGGGCGCCGGCAGCATCGGCGCCGCGCTGATCAGCGTCGTCCGCAGCGGGAAGGTCGACAGCCTCATGACCGCGAACGGCCTGCTGGCCGGCCTCGTCTCCGTCTGCTCCATCGCGGCGGTTGCGAGCTGGCCCGCGACGCTCGTCGTCGGCTTCATCGCCGGCATCCAGGTCGTCCTCGTCTTCGACCTGCTGGAGAAGGTCGGCATCGACGACGTCTGTGCGGTGTTCCCGGTCCACGGCTCGGCTGGCGCGCTCAGCGCGCTGGCCTACCCCTTCGTCAACACCACCGCCGCGTTCTCCGTGGCCGACCTCGGCGTCCAGGTCGTCGGCATCGTCGTCCTGGCCGCCTGGGCGGCCGTCGCCACCGGCGTCGTCTACGGCGCCCTCAAGGCCCTCGGCTGGGCCCGGGTCAGCGAGGAACACGAACGCGAGGGGCTCGACTCCTCGGAGCACGGCATCGTGACCTACCCCGAGTTCGGCGACAACTCCGTCGGCAGCGCGGGGACGCCGAACCCGGCCACGACCGACGGCAGTGGGGTGGCCGACGATGACTGAGATCGAGATGGTGGTCGCCTACATCCGCCCGGACAAACTCGGCGCGGTGAAACAGGCCGTCGCCGAGGCCGGCGCGCCCTCGATCACGGTGTCGAACGTCTCCGGCCGCGGGTCCCAACCGGCCAAAAAGGGCCAGTGGCGCGGCGAGGAGTACACCGTCGACCTCCACCAGAAGACGAAAGTCGAGTGCGTGGTCGCGGACGTCGAGGGGTCGGCCGTCGCCGACGCCATCCGCGAGGCCGCCCACACGGGCGAACCCGGCGACGGGAAGATCTTCATCCTGCCCGTCGAGAACGCCATCCAGGTCCGCACCGGCAAGGAGGGACCCGAGGCGGTCTGACGCCGCGCTCGCCCCGTCACACCATCGTCAGCCCTCCAGCCATGTTTTCGGACGCACTCCGCACCCGCGTGTTGACGACCGCCGCCCTCGGTACGGCGCTGCTCGCGGCGCCAGCGGCCGCCCACGGCACGGGCGGCCGTGCGGTCGGCCTCGACTTCCCGGTCGTGGTCGCCGCCTCCGTCGGCGCGAGTCTGCTCGGCGGCGGCCTCGTCCTCGCGGCCGTCGACCGCCTCCCCCACTCGCGCGGTGGGATTCCCCTCCTGTTGCTCGCGCTCGGCGGCCTCTCGGTCCTCCTCGCCGCCGGTGAGGCGCCGACCGGCGCGGTTCCTGGCGTCGTCGCCGGCGTGGGCGCCGTCGCCCTCGCCCGCGGCAACGCCCTCACCGACTGCGGTGCCTGCGCGGACGCGGCGCTGGGCGCCGTGACCCTCCACCGGGGCTTCGAGGGCGTCGTCCTCGCGACGGTCTACGCCGCCGACGCCGCCCTCGGCCTGCTCGGCGCGGCCGTCCTCGCGGTCCACGCCGCGGCCGAGACGGCCGCCGTCGGGTCGCTGTACGCCGCCACGCGCCGCCACGCCCTCGGTGCCGTGCTGGCCATCCAGGCGGGCTTCGTCCTCGGCGTCGTCGCGGGGTGGGGCGTCGTCGACGCCGTCCCGACGGTCGTCGAGGCGGGCGTCCTGGCGCTCGTCGGGGGCGTCCTCCTCGCCGTCGGTGCCCGCGAGACCTACGCCCGACACGTCGCGCCAGCGACGCCGGCGCCGGCCTGACCGCCGAGCGAGAACGTGTCACTCACGGCGTATTTAAGCCGTCGGCGAGCGTCCTCCCGACCGATGTCACTCAGTGCACGCAACCGGCTGAACGGCACCGTACGCAGCGTCGAGACCGACGGCCTGATGGCCGAAGTCGCGGTCGAACTCGACGGCGGACAGGTCGTGACCGCCGTCATCACCGCGGGATCGGTCGAGCGGCTCGGGATCGAGGAGGGAGCGACGGTCAACGCCGTCGTGAAGGCGACGGAAGTGATGGTCGAAAGCGAGGACTAATCCGCGCGGACTTCCGGCCCGAGATCGATCTCGCCGGCGTCGAGTTCGGCCTCGATCTCGCGGGTGGCCGTGACCATGTTCTCGATCTTCTGATACGCGACCTCGCGGGGCAGGAGCTTCACGCCGCAGTCGGGGCTGACGGTCAGGTTCTCCGGCGGGACGACCGTGAAGCCCTCCAAGATGTTCTCCTTGATCTCCTCGACGCTCTCGACCTCCGTGGTGTGGACGTCGACGACGCCGAGCGCGAGGTCGGTCGTGAACTCGGGGTCGGTGAACACGTCGATCTGTTCGTAGTCGCCGTTACACAGCTCGACGTCGAACTCGTCGATGGGATACTCCAGCAGTTCGGGGTAGATGCGGGAGTAGTCGCCGTAACAGACGTGGAGGCCGATGCGCACCTCGTCGGGCACGCCGGCGACGATGCGTTCGAGACACTCGCCGACGATGGCGTGGTCGTCGGGCGTCGTCGCGAGCGCGGGCTCGTCGATCTGGATGTAGCGCGCGCCGGCCTCGACGAGTGCCTCGATCTCCTCGTTCACGAGGTCCGCGAGCGCGTAGGCGAGGTCGGCGTCCGTCTCGTAGGCCTCGTTGAACGACCACGCCGCCAGCGTGTAGGGGCCGGTGATCGGCACCTTCACCGGCTTGCTCGCGGCCGACTGGGTGAACTCGAACTCGTCGACCAGCCACGACTCGTCGTACTCGACGTCGTCGACGACCGAGGGCTTGTCGAAGTAGTTGTGGCCCCAGACCTTCACGGGGCCGTTGAACTCGTAGCCGTCGATGCGGTCGGCGAAGAACTCGACCATCTCGTTGCGGCGCATCTCGCCGTCCGAGACGGTGTCGAGTCCCGCCCGCTCGTGTTCGTCGACGATGACGCGACAGGCGTCGTCGTGGGCCTCGTGGAGGTGGTCCTCGGTGAACTTCGAGTCGGGGTCCTCGGCGAGGTCCGACACCCGGTTGAGCCACTTCGGCTTCGGGTAGGAGCCCACGATGGAGGTGAGCAGGAAGTGGTCGTTCGGGTGGTCCGCGGGGCGGAACTGCTCGCGGTTGTTCATGCGTCCACCTCCGCGAGCGCGGCGGCGTCGCCGAGCGCCGCGAGTTTCTCCTCGAACTTGTTGACCGGCAGGTAGAACAGTTCGGTGTTCGAGGTGAGGTAGGCCCGCTCGAAGTCGGCGTGGGTCCGCTCCTCGATCCACTCGACGCGGTCACGGACCGTCTCGGGGGACTCCACGAGCGTGTTCTGCCCGTCGACCAGCCCCAGCGCCACCCGATCCGTGGTGCCGTACTCGTTGATGTTGTAGAGCGACGCGTCGGCGTCGGTCACGAAGTCGAAGCCGATGGCGTCGACGTCGGCGTCCATCAGGTGCGCGTAGGTCTTCTCCGGCACCGCCCCCCAGTAGGTGTGGACGACCACCTCGGCCTCGGTGGCGGCGGCGACGCGGTCGATGGCCTCGCTCGCGTGCTCGTCGGCGTCCTCGCCCGGCGGCGACTCGACCAGCGACGGTTCCAGCAGGAACAGCGTCTCGTGGGGCGTGAACCCCTCGATTTCGCCGGCGAGGTAGTCGGCGACGGCGTCCAAAAAGTCGGCTTCGTCGCCGTAGTACTCGTCGGTCGCCAGGTCGGCGAGCGAGTACGGACCGGGGAGGACCGCCTGCAGGCCCCCGGCGTCGGCGTCGACGGCCGCGAGTTCCGCGGCCACGTCGCCCGACGGCGTGAGTTCGCCCTCCACCTGCGGGTCGCGGTAGAAGTTGTTGTTGTCGTAGTAGCGGACGATCCCGCCCGTCTCGACGTTCTCGTGGATCGTCAGCGGATGGGCGAGCATGTCGTCCCAGCGCAACTGCCCCTCGACGATCCGGTCGAGGCCGGCGTCGACCTGCGCGTCGACGACGTCGCTCCGAGCGCGCCCGTAGGCGTCGACGATCTCCGCGCCCTCGTCGCCGCCGATGAGGTCGCCCTTCTGGTGACCCTTCAGCTCCGATAGTTCCTCCTTCGCCCAGTCCGGAAGCGGATACAGTCCCGGCGTCGTGGCGACCAGTTCGGTCATCACGAGCGGCTAAGTGATGCCGTCGCTTAATATTTGCTAAACCAAAATATTCCCATAGGTTATTTCCCGTCGAGGCGGAGGACCGACAGCGTCTCGAAGGGGTACGACTCCTGGCGCACCGTCGACGCCGCGAAGCCGTTGCGCTCCGCGCGGTCGACGACCGCCTCGAACCCCGTGAGACTGCTGACGAGGAGGAGGACCACCCCGCCGGGCCGGAGGACGCGCCCCACGGCGTCGAGGAAGGGATCGACGACGGCCCGTCCCGACTCCCCGCCCGAGAGCGCCCGTTCCATCGGGTCGTCCCACTCGTTGTCCGGGTCGGTGGGGAGGTACGGCGGGTTGAAGGCCACCGTGTCGAAACTGCTCGGTCGGAAGGGTTCGACCAGGTCGGCGCGGACGGCCGGGACTCCCCGGTCGCGGGCCTGTCGGCAGGCCTCGGGGTTGAGGTCGCTCGCGATCACCGCACAGTCCGTCTCCGTCGCGATCCGCTCGGCGACCCACCCCGACCCCGTGCCCACCTCCAGGGTCCGGCCGCAGGCGTGTTCGACGGCCGCCTCGGCGAGCAACCGGGAGTCCTCCGCCGGCTGGTACACCACCCGTTCCGCCCCGCGCCGGTCCGCGAGGTCCGAGCGGGTGTCCGATCCGTCGGCGTCGGTCATTCCCCCGTCCCGTCCTCCGGCCCGCCGTCCGGCGTGGCCGCCTGTGCCTCCCGACCCTCGGCGATGGCGAGGCCGCCCTCCTCGGCCCGGCCCATGAGTTCGCGCTGCGGGAACGGGATCTTGATCCCCTCATCGGCGTAGGCGTCGGTGACCGCCTCGATGACCGCCGTGCGCGCCCGCCACATCCGTCGGGCGCTGGGGTTGTCGATCCACACCCGGACGCCGAGGACGATGGCGGAGTCGCCGAAGCGCTTGCCGACCACCTGCGGCGTCGGGACGTTGAGGACTTGATCCAACTCCTTGACCGTCTCGCGGGCGACTTCGGCCGCGTGGCTCGGATCGTGGTCGTAGTCGACGCCCACCTCCACCTCGATGCGGAGGCGGCCCTTGCGCGTGCGGTTGGTGATCGGCTTGCTGCTCACCTCGTCGTTCGGAAGCATCACGTACTCGCCGTCGAAGGTCTGGAGTCGCGTCGTCACGATGGTGATGTCGGTCACGATTCCCTCGCGGTCGCCGACCTCGATCCAGTCGCCGATCTCGAACGGCCGGGAGAACATGAGGACGAACCCGGCGAGCATCGCGCCGAGGGTCTGGCGCGCGGCCATCCCGACGACGATGCCGAGAAAGCCCGCCCCGACCAGCAGGTTGCCGAGGTCCTGAGTGAACAGGCCGATGACCACCATGAAGGCGAGCGTGTAGAGCGACACCTGCGTCAGCCGGTAGACGATCTCCCGCTGGTGTTCGCTGATGCTCGCCTGGTTGCCCGTGAACTCGCCGATGACGCGCCCGACGAAGCCCGTGAGCGCGTACGTCGCCGCCAGCACGACCACGGCGAGCAACACCCGCCCGGCGACGTCCTGTAACCCGAGGCTGCGGTACGAGCGCTCCAGCGGCCCGATCAGATCCCACAGGAGCACCACCGCGACGATGCCGCCGCCGGTCACCAGCGTGATCGCCGCCGACACCGCGAGTTTGGGGAGCGACCGGTCGCTCGCCCCCTCCCGGCCCACGAGCCACCGCCGCGCCCCGTACCTGATACCGAGGACGACGGCCACCACGAGCGTCGTCGCCAGCAGGCGGTTCGGCAGCGTCGACTCGACGGTCGCGAGCGCGTCAGCCATCCGGATCCCTCCGGCCGTACTCGGCCGCGAGCCCCGCGAGCGCGGCGAACTCGTCCGGCGCCACGTCGCCCGCCCGCCGCGACATGAGGTCCTCGTCGGCGGCTTCGACGACCGCGTCCGGGTCGTCGAGGCCCGAGATGTGAGCGGTGTTGCGGACGGCGTTTCGCAGCGTCTTCCGTCGCTGCGTGAACAGCGCCTTCACGAACCGCAGGAAGAAGGCCTCGTCGTCGACCTCGTAGTCGGGGTCGCGCGGCGTCGTCCGCACGACGGCGCTGTCGACGGCCGGCGGCGGGGAGAAGGCCGTCGGCGGCACCGGTTCGACGACCGTCACGTCGGCGTAGTGGCCCGCGCTCACCGACAGGCGGCCGTACTCCTCGGTCCCCGCGTCGGCGGCCATGCGCTCCGCGAACTCCCGCTGGAAGGTGAGGACGGTCGGCACGCCGAGCGGCAGGAGACGGAAGGTGATCTCGCTAGAGACGCCGTACGGCAGGTTCGAGACGCTCGCGGTGACGTCCGGCAGGTCCACCTCGAGGGCGTCGCCCTCGATCACCGTCAGCCGACCCGCGTCGACCTCGTCGGCGAACTCCCGGCGGAGAAAGGCCGCGAGGTCCGGATCGCGCTCGACGGTCGTCACGCGCTCGCTCGTCGCCAGCAGGCGGTCGGTGAGCGCCCCCGTCCCCCCGCCGATTTCGAGGACGTGACTCCGATCCGCGTCGTCCGGCAGGTACGTCGGCAGCCGGTCGAGGACGCGCTCGTCGACGAGGAAGTGCTGATCGCGGTCGGGGTTGCCGCTCACGCCGGCCCGCCCGAGCAGTCGATCCGGTGAACGCGACCCTGTCATCGTCCACGATAGCGCACGGGGCCGGGTAAATTCCCCGTTTCGCCGGCCGGGACCAGGGCGGCGCTGACGACCCCGTCTCGCCGGTCAGTCCGGTTCCCCACCCACGAACGTCCGGTACTTGAGGTCCTCGTCCCGGAGCTCCTCCAGGATCCGGTCGACGAGGACGCCCTTCGGATCGTGGAGGCCGGCGATCCGCTCCTCCAGGTCCGCGAAGCTCTCGAACGGCGCACGCTTGCGCTCGTCGAGCACGTCGTTGCGCAGTTTCTTCCCGATGCCGGGCAGCAGGTTCAGCTGGTGCAGTCGGAGGGTGATCGGCTGGGCGTCGTTGTAGAAGTCGACGAACCGCCGCTCGTGGCGGTCGACGATCTCCTCGACGACGTACTCCAGTTCCGAGTGAGCGGCGTTCGACAGGTCGTCGTACTCCACCTCGCGCACGCTCTCGACGGGGTCGCGCTCCTCGGCGGGATCGATCACGAGACGGTCGCCGATGCTCACGTCCGCGTCGTCGCCGAGGGTGAGTTCGAGGAGCCGGAACGCCGACTCCCCGAGGGCGTACGCCAGCGGCGATTTCTTGTACTGGGGGCGGTCGTCGTCGGGCCGCCCGTGGGGCAGGTGATCGAGGACCACCGCGAAGGTCCGCTCCGCCTCCTCTGCGGTTTCGGCGCCGTCGTCGACGCCAGTCTCTCCGCTCTCGGAGGTCGTCATAGGGGAACTGTACGGCGACCGACTATTTAAACCGTCGGCCGAGACGGCGCCGGCGTCGGGGGCTATCCGTAGTCGTCACCGAAATCCGCGGCCCGGAGTTCGCCCGCGATCCGCGTCTCGAAGCGGCGCTCCACCCGCTCCCACGACGGCGAGTCCCGCCCGGTCGCGTGGTGTAACACGCCGATCGGATACCGATACGGCGCGTAGTCGACGGCGATGCCGGCCGCGTAGTCGCCCGGCACCGACCGCTGGACGACGTGGTAGCTCCCGCGCTCCCCGCTCGCCCGCCGCACCGCCGCCAGGTCGACGCCGTCGAGGTGGTCGACGAGCGGGTCGTCCGCGACGGCCTCGGTGAGCGACGCGATCAGCGCGGCGTCGGCCGCGCTCACGACGATCCAGCGGCGCTCACCGACGGCGGCCGCGTACCCCCCGTACTCGAGGAGGTCGTAGCCCTCGGCGCCGCCGGACAGTCGCCGCCAGCCGTCGTCGACCATCCCCTCGACCGCCCTCCCGGCGGAGAAGTCGCCGCGGCCGAACGTCACGTTCGAGCGGCCGCCCGGCTGGACGTGGACGAGTTCGAACGCGTCGGAGTCCGTGTACTTCGGCGGCCCCGATCCGAGCCACCCCTCGCGGAGTCGGCGGCCGACGGTGTCGTCGTCGACGCTCCCGAGCAGGTCCGCCGCGTCCAGGTGGCGCGCCCACACGTAGGCCGCGTCGGGCATCTCCGGGTGGGTGGGCGTCCGCGCGAGCATCGCCTCGAAGCCGAGCGTCTCGTCCGGCGCGGGGCGGGGCGTGGGCGTGGGCGTGGGCGTGGGCGTGACCGTCGGCTCGGGCGTCGGGGTGGCCGTCGCCGTTCGCGTCGGCGTCCCCTCGTCGTCGGCGTCGGCGGCACACCCCGACAGCGCCAGGACGCCCGCCGCTCCCGCCGCCTCCAGCAGTCGCCGTCGGGAGAGCCGCGACATACCCACCGGTCGGACCGGCGAGCCTTATACTTGCCCCGGCCCGGGTGCAGCCGCCCGTTTCGGGACGTTTATCCGCCCGTCCGTCCCCCATTCGGGCATGAAGGCGACCGCCACGGCCCACCCCATCCAGGGGCTCGTGAAGTACCACGGGATGCGCGACCCCGAACTGCGGCTCCCGTATCACGACAGCATCAGCGTCTGTACGGCGCCCAGTCGGACGCTCACGACCGCCGAGTTCGGCGCGACCGACGAGGACGTGTACGTCGTCGACGGCGACCGCGTCGGGGGGCGCGGCGCCGAGCGCATCGACGCCGTCGTCGACGAGGTCCGCGAGCGCGCCGGCATCGACGCTCCCGTCCGCCTGGAGAGCGAGAACTCCTTCCAGTCGAACGTCGGCTTCGGGTCCTCGTCCTCCGGCTTCGCGGCGGCCGCCACGGCGCTCTCGGCCGCCGCGGGGCTCGACCTCTCGCGGCCCGAGATCTCGACCATCGCCCGCCGCGGGTCCTCCTCCGCGGCCCGGGCGGTCACCGGCGCCTTCTCCCAGCTCCACGCCGGCCTCAACGACGACGACTGCCGCTCCGAGCGCATCGAGACCGACCTCGAGGACGACCTGCGGATCGTCGCCGCGCTCGTCCCCTCCTACAAGGAGACCGAACAGGCCCACGAGGAGGCCGCCGACAGCCACATGTTCCAGGCGCGGCTGGCTCACATCCACGAACAGATCGTCGAGATGCGCGACGCGCTCCGCACCGCCGACTTCGAGCGCGCGTTCGAACTCGCGGAACACGACTCGCTCTCGCTCGCGGCGACGACGATGACCGGCCCCGCCGGCTGGGTGTACTGGCAACCCCGGACGATCGCCGTCTTCAACGCGGTTCGGGCGCTCCGCAAGGAGGACGTGCCGGTCTTCTTCTCGACGGACACCGGCGCGAGCGTCTACGTCAACACGACGGTCGACCACGTCGACCGCGTCGAGTCGGCCGTCGCCGACTGCGGCGTCGAGACCGAGGTGTGGGAGGTCGGCGGCCCCGCCGAGGTGCGTCCGGAGTCAGACGCGCTGTTCTAGCCCTCGGTCCACTCGGCTCGGTGTTCGTAGGTCCGATCGGTTCCCCCGCGCAGCCACAGGATCGCACTCGACCGGTTGGGTTTCTCCTCCCCCGGGTGGCTCGGGTCGCGCGACCGGTAGTTGAGTTCCACCTCGGCACCGGAGGGGTACTCCCGGGCCACGTTGACCGTGTGGTACTCCCGATCGAAGCGGTCGATCGAGGGTGTGACGCGGTCGAACCCCTCCGGAACCGCGTCGGCGACGAAGGCCCGTCGCTCGTCTTCGGCCGCCAGCAGGCCCTCGAGCAACACCCCGAAGTCCGCGATGGCGTCCGTCGGCCCGGCCATCGGTAGGCCGCTCCGGTCGGCGAACTCCTGGGCCGCGGCCAGCCCCGCCGCCGTCGGGGTCGTCCCGTCCAGCAGTCCCGCCTCGCGGGCGTCCCGAAGCGCACCGAGCCCCGAGGGCAACTGCGCGGTCAGGACGCGTCGCAACTCGGTTCGGTCCTCGATCGTGCGTGCCGTCCAGCAGACGAACCCTTCGACACCCATCCGTTCGGCCGTCGGCACGCTCGCACTTAACTCTCGGCTCGCCGGGCGACCCTTCTTTGCCGTGGGGTCCAACCCCCGGGTATGCGCGTCGCCGTTCTCGGTGCCGGGTACGCCGGCCTGACACTCGCTCGCCGCCTCGAATCCACGCTCCCGGACGCGGCCGACATCGTCGTCGTCGACGAGTCCGACACCCACCTCGTCCAGCACGAACTCCACCGGGTCGTCCGCCGGCCCGCGGTGGCCGACGCCATCACCGTCCCCCTCGACGACGCCCTCTCCCGGGCGACCGTTCGGCGGGGCCGGGTCGAGCGGATCGACCGCGACGCCCGGCGGATCCACCTGGGGGAGGGCGGGGAGCCGCGCTCCGCGGAAGACAGCGAGGAGCCACGGGCCGCGGGGAGCCGGACGGGCGCCCTCGACTACGACTACGCGGCGGTCTGTCTCGGCGCCGAGACGGCCTTCTACGACCTCCCGGGCGTCCGGGACCACGGGCTCCCGCTCAAGCGACTGGCCCACGCCCGCCGGCTCCGTGAGGACTTCCTCGACACCTGCGAGGCGGGCGGGCGAGCGGTCGTCGGCGGCGCCGGCCTCTCGGGCGTCCAGGTCGCGGGCGAACTGGCTGCGCTCGCCGACGAGCGGGGCGCCGACGTCGAGGTGACCGTCCTCGAACGGCTGGAGTCGGTCGCGCCCGCCTTCCCCGCGGCGTTCCGGTCGGCCGTTCGCGACGCCCTCGAATCGGCCGGCGTGACGGTCCACACCGGTGCGCAGGTGACGGGCGCGACGGGCGACGCGGTGGAACTCGACGACCGGACGGTGCCCTACGACACGTTCGTCTGGACCGGCGGCATCCGCGGCCCGGAGGCCCTGGACGGCGACCGGCCGACGGTGCGTGGCGACCTCAGACTCGACGCGCGCACGTTCGCCGTCGGCGACGCCGCGAAGGTGGTCGACGCCGACGGGGAGGCCGTCCCCGCGAGCGCGGCGGCAGCCATCCGCGAGGCCCGAACGGTCGCGACCAACCTCGACCGCCTCGTGCGGGCCGCCCGCGACGGCGCCGACGACTTCGCCCCCCGTCTGGAGCCGTTCCGCTTCGAGGTTCCCGGCTGGATCGTCTCCGTCGGCGACGACGCCGTCGCGAAGGTCGGGCCGAAGGTGCTCCGGGGGGCGCCCGCGCGGGCGATGAAGGCCACCGTGGGCGCCGGTCACCTCTCCTCGGTCGGCGCGGTCACCCGGGCGGTCGAACTCGCCCGGGAGGAACTGCGTTAGGCGGCGTCGACGAGGCGTCTGACCCGCGCCTCCTCGACCGGCGCGGTCGTCTCGCCGCCGCGTTTCAGCGCCGTCCCGACGATCACGCCGTCGGCCACGGAGAGCAGTTCCGGGGCCGTCTCGGGCGTGACGCCGCTGCCCACGTACAGCGGCACGCCGCGCTCGGCACACCGCTCGGCGACCGCCTCGAGGCGATCCGTCTCGACCGCCTCGCCGGTCCGGGGGCCGCTGACGATCACGCCGTCGGCGAGGCCGCGGTCGACCAGGTCGTCGACGCCGTCGCCCGCGACACCGCGCTCCCCGCTCGCTCCGCCGAGCGGCGCCGAGTGTTTCACCCCCGTGTCGGCGAGGATCGACACGTCGGCGTCGAGGCGGTCACGCAGGCGCAGCGTCTCGTTGGCGCGCCCCTCGATCACTCCCTGGTCCGTGACGCGCGCGCCGGTGTGGACGTTGACGCGGACGAAGTCGGCGCCGGCCGCGGCCGCCACCGACACCGCCGCCGTCGCGTCGTTCCGGAGGACGTTCACGCCGACCCGGCAGTCCACCTCGCGGCGGACGAGCCCCGTCAGGTCGGTCATCGAGGCCACGACGTGTTCGGGGACGTCGTCGGGGTGGAAGGGAGCGTCGCCGAAGTTCTCGACGATCAGGCCGTCGACGCCGCCGTCGGCGAGGGCCCGCGCGTCGGCGCGGACGCGGCGGCGAATCGCCCCGCGATCCCCGTCGAATCCCGGCGCGCCCGGCAGGGACGGCAGGTGAACCATGCCGACGATCCGTGGAAGGTCGGTCATCGGAGGGGAGTGGGCGCCGCCGATGCAAAACCTTCCGCCTCCTGCGACAGGGGGGTTTAATTGTCGTCGACGCGGGACTAGAGGTAGATCGGAGCATGACCACGACCGAGGGGGGAACGGTGCTCATCGTCGACGACGACCGGGACGTCGTCCGCACGTACCGTCGATATCTCGAGGAGGCGTACGACACCCGCGAGGCGTACGACGGCGAGGAGGCACTCGACGAACTCGACGAATCGGTCGACGTCGTGTTGCTCGACCGGTTGATGCCCGGCGTCTCCGGTGGGGAGGTGCTCGACCGCATCCGGCAGCGTGACGTCGGGGTTCGCGTGGCGATGGTGACCGCGGTCGATCCCGATTTCGACATCCTCGATATGGGGTTCGACGACTACATCACCAAACCGACGAGCTACGACGAACTCCGGTCGACCATCGACGACCTGATCGCGCTGAACCGACACGCCGAGCACGTCCGGGAGTATCACACTCTGCTGGCGAAACGCGAGGCCCTTCGGGAGAGCAAGGCGACGTACGAACTCGACCGGAGCGAGGCGTACGCCGACCTGGAGGCCCGAATCGAGACGCTCGAGCGGACGATCGAGTCCGAGGCCGAGGGGTACACGGACGACGCCCGCTTCGTCGCCACGCTGCGAGCCATCGACGAATCGGTGCCCGTCGAGGAGGGCTCCGATGGCTGAGGGCGACGCCCGGGCGGACGGGTATCCGCTGACCGGTGGCCTGCCGCTCGGCATCGACGACCTGGATCCGGGAACGAACCTCCTGGTCTCCGGCCCCGCGATGTCGGGCAAGCGCCAGCTGGTGTTCGACCTCCTCGCCCCCGACGCGACGGCGGCCGACCCCATCGTCGTGATGACGACCGACGACCCGGCGCCGCGCATCCACACGCAGTTCGCGGACCGCGGCGTCGAGTTCGACCCGTCGACGTTCCGCGTCGTCGACGCTTCCGGGGCGCCCGGCGACGACGAAGCCGACGTCCACCGGGTCTCCTCGCCGGCCGACCTCACCGGCATGGGCGTCGCGTTCACGAAGGCCGTCGAGGAGATGGGGAGCCCGCCCCGCCTCCGTCTTGGCTTTCTCTCCATCTCGACGCTCCTCCAGTACGTCGACGCCGAGCGCGCCTTCTCCTTTCTCCACGTCCTCTCCCGACGGACGAGCGCGGCCGGCTACCTCGGCGTCTACAGCATCGACCCCACGACACACGAGGATCGCTTCGTCAACGTCGTCACCTCCATCTTCGACGCCGCCATCGAACTCCGCGAGGAGGACGGCGACCGAGAGGTCCGGGCGCGCGGCCTCCCGGACGTCGCCCCCGAGTGGACGGCGTTCCCCTACTGATCCTCGGGGTCGAGGCCGTACGCCTCGCGGGCCGCCGCCGCCGACAGCGTTCCGAGACGCAGGTCGCGAGCGACGGCCTCGGGGTCGCGCGCCGCCGGGTCGCCGTACCCGCCGCCGCCGGGCGTCCGGACGCTCACCACGTCGCCGGCGTCGAGGTCGTGGGTCGACTTCCCCGGGATGGGCTCCGTCTCGCCGTCGCGGAGCAGGTAGTCCTCGCCGGTCGCCCCGGAACCGCCGCCGGCGAGGCCGTACGGCGGGTGACGACGCCGGTCCGCGAGCAGGCTGAAGGCGACGTCGTCGGTCAACACCTCGATGTCGCGACGGAGGCCGAGGCCGCCGCGGAACTCGCCCGCGCCGCCCGAGTCCGGGCGGTACTCGTAGCGCCGGACGCGGAGGGGATAGACCGTCTCCAGCACCTCCGCCGGAGTGTTGAGCGTGTTGCTCATGTGGGCGTGGACGCCGTCCATCCCGTCGGCGCCGGCCCGGCCGCCGTAGCCGCCGCCGACCGTCTCGTAGAAGGCGAAGGGCTCGCCGGCCCGATCCGTGCCGCCGAAGGTGACGCTGTTCATCGTCCCCTGGGCGGCCGCGACGGAGCGTTCGGGCGCCTCGGAGCCGAACGCCCCGAGGAGGGCGTCAGTCACCCGCTGGGAGATTTCGAGGTTGCCGCCGACCACGGCCGCCGGGGGGCGGGCGTTGACGACCGTCCCCTCGGGCGCCCGGATGTCGATGGGCCGGTAGGTCCCCGCGTTCGGCGGCACGTCCGGGTCGGTCACGCAGCGCACCGCGTAGTACGTCGCGGACGCGGTCACCGCGAGGGGGGCGTTGATCGCGCCCGCGACCTGCTCGCTCGTCCCCTCGAAGTCGACGACGAGTTCGTCGCCGTCGACCGTCACCGAGACGGCGATCAGGAGGTCCTCGTGGCCCTGGCCGTCGTCGTCGAGGTAGTCCTCGAACTCGACGGTGCCGTCCGGCAGGTCCGCGATCTCGCTCCGCATCCGGCGCTCGGCGTAGGCCTTGATCTCCGTCGTCGCCGCGCGCAGGGTGTCGAGGCCGTGGCGCGCGGCCAGGTCCCGGACCCGTTCGACGGCCGTCCGGTTGGCCGCCCGCTGGGCGCGGAAGTCGCCGCGGCGCTCGTCCGGCGTTCGCACGTTCGTCAGGAGGAGGTCGAAGGTGTCCTCGACGGGATCGCCGCCGTCGTAGAGTTTCACCGGCGGGACCCGCAGCCCCTCCTGGTAGATCTCGGTCGAATCGGCGGCGACGCTCCCCGCCCGTCCACCGCCCACGTCGGCGTGGTGGGCGCGGTTGGCCGCGACGGCGACGAGGTCGCCCTCGACGAAGACGGGCGTCACGAGCGTCATGTCCGGCAGGTGGGCGCCGCCGTGGAACGGATCGTTGAGCAGGATGGCGTCGCCGTCCGCCAGGTCCGCGGGCGGGAACGCCTCGATGGCCGCCGCCACGGAGTACGGCATCGCGCCCAGGTGGACCGGGATGTTCTCGGCCTGGCTGATCATCTCGGCGGTCGCGTCCTCGCCACCGACGTCGAACAGGGCACACGAGCAGTCCCGGCGGTCCTTGATGTTCGGGGAGTAACTGGTCCGGACGAGCGTCGCGTTCATCTCCTCGGCGACGGCGACGCAGGCGTTGCGGAGGACCTCCAGGGTGACCGGATCGACGTCGGTCATGGCTCGATCACCACGTTGCCAAGGTCGTCGACGCTCGCTTCCGCTCCCGGCGGGACGACGGCCGTGCTCTCGACGCCCTCGACGATCGCCGGGCCGTCGAACGCCGCCCCCGTGGCGAGCGTCGAGCGGTCGTAGACCGGCGTCTCGTGGCGGTCGTCGGCGAACGACGCCCGCCGCGTCGTCCGAGGGTCGGGGTCGGCCGTCCCCCCCTCCGCCATCGACAGCGCCGGCGGGTCGACGACGCCGCGCGAGCGCAGGCGGACCGTGACGAGTTCGACCGGTTCGTCCGGCGAGGCGTGGCCGTACCGTCGCTCGTGGCGCTCGTGGAAGCGGTCGGCGACGGCCGAGAGGTCGTCGCCGTCGAGGTCCCCGTCCGGCAGCGGGATCCGGAGGTCGAAGGACTGGCCGCGGTAGCGCAGGTCGACCGCGCGCTCGAACCGCCGGCGCTCGGGCGGGTAGCCCTCGTCAGCGAGGCGCGCCCGACGGTCAGCGGCCAGCGCCTCGAATCGCTCGGTCAGGGTCGCGGGCTCCACCTCGGCCCAGGGCCGCACCGTCGAGACGCCGTCCTCGTACACCACGTCGCTGATGAGGAGGCCGAGCGCCGAGAGGACGCCGGCCGACCGCGGGACCACCACGCGTGGCACGTCGAGTTCGGCGGCGAGTTCCGCGGCGTGGAGCGGCCCGGCGCCGCCGTAGGCGACAAGCGAGAAGTCCCGGGGGTCGTGCCCCCGCTCGACCGACACCACGCGCAGGGCGCGCTCCATGTTCGCGTTGGCGACCTCGAGGATCCCCTGTGCGGCCGCCTCGACGCTCAGATCCAGCGGCTCGGCCAGGCGCTCCCGGACCGCCTCGCGGACGGTCGACTCGTCGGCGCTCCCCTCGAAGAAGACGCCGGGGTCGATCCGCCCGAGCAACAGGTGGGCGTCCGTGACCGTCGGCTCGGTCCCGCCGCGGCCGTAACAGATCGGCCCGGGGTCGGCGCCGGCCGACCGCGGACCGACCCGGAGGCTCCCGCCCTCGTCGACCCACGCGATGGAGCCCCCGCCCGCGCCGATGGTGTGGACGTCGACCATGGGGACGGTGACCGGATACTCGCCGACCGTCCCCTCCGTCGTGACGACGGGGTCGCCGTCCCGCACCAGCGACACGTCACACGAGGTGCCGCCCATGTCCATCGTGAGCACGTCGTCGAAGCCCGCCTCGCCGGCGACGTGGGACGCGCCCCGGACGCCCGCCGCCGGCCCCGAGAGCAGCGTGTTCACCGGGCGCTCGCGCGCGGCGCTCGCGGAGGCGACGCCGCCGTTCGACTGCATCACTCGCATCGCCGCGGGGACGCCGGCGTCGTCGATGCCCGCCGCCAGTCGACCCAGATACCGGTTCATCACCGGCTTGAGCGCGGCGTTGATCGTCGTCGCCAGCGTGCGCTCGTACTCCCGGATCTCCGGCAGCACGTCGCTCGACAGCGAACACTCGCAGTCGACGCCCTCCTCGCGGAGGATCTCGGCCATCCGGCGCTCGTGGGACGCGTCCTCGAAGGCGAAGAGAAAGCAGACGGCGACGCTCTCGACGTCGGCGTCGGCGACGGCCCGGGCCACCTCGCGGGCGGCCGCCTCGTCGAGCGGTTCGACGACGTCGCCCCGGCGGTCGAGGCGCTCCGGCACCTCGAACCGACGGTCGCGGGGGACGACCGGCGAGGGTTTCTCCGCGCCCAGGTCGTACAGGCTCGGCCGGGTCTGCCGGCCGATCTCGACCGCGTCCCGGAAGCCCGCGGTCGTCACCAGCGCCGTCGCCGCCCACTCGCGTTCGAGGAGGGCGTTCGTGGCGACGGTCGTCCCGTGGGCGAAGAAGTCGACGGCCTCGGGATCGAGGCCGGCGTCCTCGCCCGCGGCGTCGAGTCCGTCGAGGACGCCCCGATCCGGCGCGTCCGGCGTCGACGGTACCTTCAGCATCGTGATCCCGTCGGCGTCGGCGACGACCACGTCGGTGAACGTGCCGCCGACGTCGACGCCGACACGGACGTCGGTTTCCATACCGGGAGCAGGGAAGGGCGATTCATAAACCCACGTCCCGGTCGGGACGGCCGGGGAACTCCGGGACGCGGCCGGGGTATAAGGCCACGGCGCCCCAGGGTCGAGTATGAAGCTCAGACGCCTCGGAACCGCCGTCGCGGGGCTGGGTGCCGCGGCCGCCGTGGCCGACCGCCTCCTCCGGGACGCGGCGGGCGAACTCGAACCCGCCCTCGACGCGACCGAGCGGACGTATCGCTGGCGCGGGATGGACGTCGCCTACGCGGAGGCGGGCGACCCGGACGACCCCGACCTCCTCCTCCTGCACGGCATCAACGCCGCCGGATCGAGCGGCGAGTTCCGCGAGATCTTCGGCACGCTCGCGGAGATCCACCACGTGGTCGCGCCCGACCTCCCGGGGTTCGGCCGCTCGGACCGCCCCCCGCTTCGCTACTCCGCGGCGCTCTACGAGGACTTCGTCGCCGACTTCCTCGGCGAGTTCGACGCCCCCGCCGTCGTCGCCTCGTCGCTCTCGGGGGCGTACGTCGCCCGCGCCCTGAACCGGGGCGCCGACGCCGACTCGCTCGTCCTGATCTGTCCGACGACCGTCGCCGGCCCCGACCCGCCGAAGGCGTGGCTTCGGGAACTCCTCCGCGCGCCGGTCGTGGGGACCGCCCTCTTCGACGCCCTGGTGTCCAGGCCGTCGATCCGCTACTTCAACGCCGATCACGCCTACGCCGACCCCGACGCGGCCTCCGCGGCGTGGACCGACTACCAGTGGCGCACCACCCACCAGGAGAAC
Organism: Haloplanus sp. GDY1; assembly: GCF_023703775.1. Classification (NCBI taxonomy): domain Archaea; kingdom Methanobacteriati; phylum Methanobacteriota; class Halobacteria; order Halobacteriales; family Haloferacaceae; genus Haloplanus; species Haloplanus halophilus. The sequence continues at coordinate 1,173,734 of NZ_CP098514.1, forward strand.
GCCCGCTTCGCCGTCGCCTCCTTCGTCGCCGGCCACTGCAACTCGACGATCGACCTCGGGGCTGCGCTCCGCGAGGCCGAGGTCCCCGTGACGATCGTCTGGGGCCGGGACGCGACGCTGCCGCCGCTCTCCCGGGGGCGCGACCTGGCCGACGAGGCCGACGCGCGGCTCGTCGTGTTCGATCACGCCAAACTCCTGCCCCACGTCGAGTATCCGGCCGCGTTCGTCGAGACGGTTCGCGGGGCTATCTAGCCCGCAACACCAGCAGGTCGTCGCCGGTCGTCCGGTTGGTGCCGACGGTCGGTTCGACCACCGTCCCGACGGCGACGTCCTCGGGGTCGACGCCGCGGACGACGCCCGTGAGGCGGACGTCGCCGAAGTCCGCGATGGCCGTCGCGTAGGGCTCCTCGTCCTCGAAGTCCGGACCGCCGACGTAACAGACGGTGTACGTCTCGACCGTCCCGGTCGTGGGCAGCGACTCGCGGCCGAGGTCGGTCGACCCGCAGTGGGGACAGACCCGCCGCGGGGGGAGCGAGCCGTGACCCTCCGGACAGCGGAGGTAGTAGCCCTCGCCGTCGTCGACGGCGTCGAGCCACTCGTCGTAACCCGCGTCGGTCATCGGTCCACCTCCAGAACGTGAACCACGGCGGAGGCGACGGTCCCACCCGCGTTGTGCGTCAGGCCGACCGTCGCGTCCTCGACGTGGTCGCTGTTCGGGTGGTCGCCACGGAGGAGACGCGTCATCTCGACGACCTGACTGCCGCCGGTGGCGCCGACCGGGTGGCCCTTGGCCTTCAGGCCGCCCGAGAGGTTCACCGGGCGCTCGCCCGTCGCGGTCGTCTCGCCGCGTCGCGCCGCGCCGATGCCCTCGCCCGCCTCGTAGAAGCCCAGCCCCTCCAGGGCCAGCACCTCGGCGATGGTGAAGCAGTCGTGCACCTCGACGACGTCCACGTCGTCCGGATCGCGGCCGGCGTCGGCGTAGGCCTCCGTCGCCGCGCGCTCCGTCGCCGGCGTGACCGCGAGGTCCTCGCGGTCCTGCAGGGCGAGGTTGTCGCCGCCCTGGCCGGTCCCCGTGATCGACACGGGCGCGTCGAGGTCGTGGTCGGCGGCGTACTCGTCGCTGACGAGGACGAGCGCGCTCGCGCCGTCGGTCACCGGACAGGCGTCCAGCAGGCCGACCGGATCGGACACCATCGGCGCGTCCAGCACCTCGTCGACGGTGATCGCGCGGTGGAACTGGGCGTACTCGTTGGGGAGGGCGTTGTCGTGGTTCTTCACCGCGACGTGGGCGAGGTCCTCCCGGTCGCCGCCGTACTGCTCGAAGTACGCCCGCGCCATCAGCGCGTACGCGCCGGGGAAGGTGATCCCCGCCCTGATCTCGTACAGTTCGTCGGCGGCGGTCGCCAGTCCCTCGGTCACGTCGGCCGTCGAGAGGTTCGTCATGCGCTCACAGCCGCCGGCGAGCACCACGTCGTTTTCGCCGGAGCGGACGCTCCGGACGGCCTCACGCACCGCCACCCCGGCGGAGGCACACGCCTCCTCGTACCGGGTCGCCGGACAGTCCAGCCCGACCATCTCCGCCATGAGCGGCGCCTGGTGGCCCTGTCGCTCGGCGAGCGAGCCCATGAAGTTCCCGTAGTTGAGTTCCTCGATGTCGTCGCTGGGGACCCCGGACTCCTCGCGGGCCGCGAGCGCCGCCTCCGCGAACAGGTCGCGGCCCGTGCGCTCGGGCTGTCGCCCAAACTGCGTCAATCCGACGCCGGCGACTCGAACGCCAGTCATGGCGTGTTATAGGCGGACGAGCGGATAAAGACCTGCCGGATGCGGCGCTTCTACCCCCCGGAATCGGCGGTTTGAGGTTCGACGACTGTCACCAATCCGATCGACGTTCGACGTGTCCCCGGGTCGCCGACCGAAACCGTTAGTCGCTCGGGCGGACAGGAGGGGCCATGAACGGCTGGATCGGCGAGACGTTCACGAGCGACGTCGGGTGGTCGCACCTGGAGCGACTGGTCGACATCGGGAATCGGATGGCCGGGAGCCCCGGCGAGCGCGAGGCACTGGACGCCACCCGCGACGCCCTCGCGGACGTCGGCGCCCGGAACGCGAGCGTCGAGCCCTTCGACGTGCAGGGGTGGGTCCGGGGGTCGAGCCGGATCGAGACGCCGTCGGGCGACGTCGACCCCATCGCCCTGCCCCGGAGTCCCGCCGGGGCGGCGACCGGCCGCCTCGTCGACTGCGGCGACGGCCTGCCCGCCGACTTCGAGGCCGACCTGGAGGGTGCGGTGGTCGTCGTCTCGGCGACGGTCCCCGACCACTACGACCGCTTCGTCCACCGGCGGGAGAAGTACTACCGCGCCGTCGAGGCCGGAGCCGCCGCCTTCGTCTTCCGCAACCACACCCCGGGCTGTCTCGCGCCGACGGGCAGCGTCGGCACCGACGCGTCGCCGATCGGTCCCGTCCCCGCCGTCGGCGTCAGCCGCGAGGCGGGGCTGCGGCTCGTCCGCCGCCACGAGGGCGAGGCGGTCACCGTCCGGGTCGACTGCGAGACGCCCGCGGCCGAGAGCGGCGTCGTCCGCGCCGACGTGGGGCCGGCCACCGACCGTGCCGTCTACCTCACCAGCCACGTCGACGCCCACGACATCGCCGAGGGCGCCGTCGACAACGCCGCCGGGACGGCCACCGTCCTCGAAGTCGCGCGCGCACTCGTCGACCGGGGCGACCTCTCTCGCCGGGTCCGGATCGTCTGCTTCGGCGCCGAGGAGGTCGGCCTCCGGGGGTCGAAGCGGGAGGCCGAGCGCGTCGACCCCGAAACCGTGCAGGCGGTCGTCAACTGCGACGGCGTCTGTCGCGGCCGGACCCTCCAGTGGTACACGGGCGGCGTCGACGCCCTCGACGCGGCGGTCGAGGGGGTCGCCGACCGCTTCGGCCACCCCATCTCCGTCCGCCCGACACAGCATCCCCACAGCGACCACTGGCCCTTCGTCGCCCGCGGAATGCCCGGGCTGCTGGTGTCGAGCGACGACGGCGACCGGGGGCGTGGCTGGGGTCACACCGCCGCCGACACGCTCGACAAGCTCGAACGCCGGACGCTCCGCGAGGGGGCGATCATCGTGACGGGCGTCGTCGCCGAACTCGCGGACGCCGACCGGATCGACCGCCGGGACCCCGAGGCCGTCGCCGCCGCCCTCGAGGCCGAGAACCTGGCCGCGGGCATGCGGGCGACCGGCGACTGGCCGTTCTGACGGGGCGCCTCGCTCGTCGCGGGGGTACGACAGTCGCCACGAAGCGTGGGGGCTTTTTACCGTCGTGGATCGACGTACGTCGCATGGAGCGGACGCGATGCCGGGAGGGACCACACCCCCACCGGGCCGGGAGGCGACGGTGAACGTCGCCGTCAGAGGGGCGGACGAGACTGCCGCGGGGTCGGTCGGCGTCGCCGGTGCCTCGGCCGTCGCCGAGGACGGCGACCGACCGGTCGACGCCGTCGTCGCCGTCGGTGACGACGCCATCCGGTCGACCGTCACCGACCCGCCCGCGGCGCCCGTCCTGCCCGTGACCGCCGAGGGCGGGCGACACCTCGTCGCACGGGCGGAACTGGACGGTGCCCTCGCGTCGCTCGTCGCGGGCGACGGCGGCCGCGAGGCACACCCCGTCGTCGGCGTCCACCGCGACGGCCGCGTCGTCGCCCGCGCGGTTCGCGACGTCGCTCTCGTGACCGCCGCTCCCGCGAGCATCTCCGAGTACGGCCTCGCGGCGGGCGGGACCGACCTCGGGTCGATCCGGGCCGACGGCGTCGTCGTCGCGACGCCGATGGGAAGCGACGGCTACGCCGCCGCCGCGGGCGGGGCCGTCCTCGAAGCCGGCACCGGCCTCGCCGTCGCCCCGATCGCGCCGTTCTCGACGTCGCCCGACCGACACGTGGTCGACGCGGCGGCGGGACTCGGCCTCTCCGTGGAGCGCGAGGGGGCGGTAGCGCTGTTCGCCGACGGGGTCCGGCGAGCCACCGTCGACGCCGGGACCGACCTCCGGGTCGAGCGCGTCGGGTCGCTCGACGTGCTGACTCCCGGCCGCCGGTAGGAACGGAAAACTTCTAATGAGTCACCGGCCCAGTTCGAAGTATGCAACCGCTACAGTTCGTCGTCCCGGTCGGCGCCCTCGACGCGCTCGAACCGTACATCGCGCACGTGGTGCTGGCGCTGGTGGTGGTGAACATGCTCACGCGGATTCGAGCGCACTCCGTCCACGCCGAACAGGTCGAGGACGGCGCCGATGAACTGAGTCGGTACCTGCCGCACTCGCTGTCGACGGTCGCGCTCGTCCTCGCCTCGCTCGCGTTCCTGATCGTCGAACCCCACGGCGGGATGGTCATGTCGGTCATCGCCGTCGGCCTGTTCCTGACGGACTTCTTCGAGTTCGAGTCCCGGCAGGTCGAGGCCCGGAACGACATGACGTTCGAGCGGCCCAAAGGCGCCGTCGCGGCGTCGGTGCTCGCCCTCCTGTACGCGGGCTACCAGAGCCTGTTCGTCTTCGTCGAGCCCCTCTGGAACGCCATCGTCTAGCCCGACGCTCGTTCTCGGTCAGGACGGCCCCGTCAGCGACGGGTGAGGGCGAAGGGGAACGCCGGCGGTTCGACGAACCGGGAGCGGCGCGGAGAAGGGACGGTTCTTCAGGCGTTGCGGCGGTCGTCGACGGCCTTGCGTGCCTGTCTGGCTGCCGGGAGCAGCACCCAGAACGCCAGCGGCCCGAGGAGCGCGAACCAGAACAACACGTCCATCAGGCCGATGGCCAGCAGGTTGAACAGGTCCGCGTTCGCCGGATTCGGCGACACCGGACTCACGAGCTGTCGGGTACTCTCGAAACTCGGCGTGCGGTACCAGCCCGCGAGCACGAGCCAGCCGAGGCCGGCCCCGGTGAAGATGCCGAGCCCCTTGATGAATTCGTCAGCCATCGTTCGACGATTCGTCGGCGTCCTCTTGAGGGTTTCCCATTCCGCGGGCGCGAAAGCGCGTCCCGAGGACGTACACGCCCGCGCCGAACGCGATGGACGCGAGGCCGGCGACGGCGAGAGCCCCACTCAGGAGCGTCGACGGGGGGACGACGCCGACGGCCCGGAACAGTCCGACCACGAGGCGACGCAGGAGGCTGAGGCGGATGGTCGCGGCGTCCAGCAACACGAAGCCGACGACGACGCCGACGACGGCGATCAGCGTCGAGAAGACCGTGATCGTCTTGTAGAGACGCATCGGGACGACCACGTCGCGGTGGCCGTCCGCGGTCGAGCCGTCGCTCTCGACGGAATCACGGCTCGCGTCGTCGGCGTCGTCCGGAGGAGGGGTCATCGGCCGTCGGCGTTACTTCGGCGGCCGGAGCCGGTAGTACCGACGGTTGAGGTCGTACATGTACCCCTCGCGCATCGTCTTGAGGACGGCGTAGGTGACCGTCGCCGCGACGATGGGGAGGAGGAACGTCAGGTCGAACAGCAGGTTGACGTCCATCGGCATCAGGTTCTTGACCGCCAGCAGGCTGATGGTCAGCGCGAAGACGACGCCGCCGACGCCGACGGCCGACCAGAACGGCTGCTCGACCGGGCGCCGCGCCGACCCCTTGTTCAGGAAGGGGACGATGGCGATGACGCCCACGACGACGACGTTCGCCAGCACGCCGTAGGTGCGGTCGGCGGTGAGCTTCGACCCGCCGAGGATGGCGAGATCGGGGTTCAGCGGACCGAGTTTCAGCAGGCCGAACGACCAGTAGAGATACCAGTCGGGCAGGATGATCGCCGGCGTCGAACTCGGGTTCGCGGGCGCGCCGATGTGCGGCGGCATCATCGCGGAGAGGAAGAAGATCATCCCGGTGAAGAAGGCCGCGATGGAGAGGTTCCGCACCGTCTCGTGGGGCCAGGTCGGGAAGGCGAGCACGTCGCGTTCGACGTAATCCGACTCCGTGCGCAGGTCCTGGTCCTCGCGCCGCGCGCGCTCGAAGTACTCGTAGGTGAGCCGCGAGAGGCCCGTCGTCCGTTCCTTGCGCTCGCGCCACGTCGGCGTCTCGTCGTCCGGGGCGACGATGCCCGGACTGCCGCCGTCGGTTCGCGTCTCGTCGTCCGTGTCGGTGTCTGTCTCGCTCATGGTTAGTGGGGTTCCGCGATGCCCTGCACCCAGACGATGCCGATGTGGATGGCGATCAGCGCCGTCACGACGAACGGGAGCAGGAACACGTGCAGGATGTACATCCGCTGGAGCGTCGCCTGGCTGAGTGTGAACCCGCCGAACAGCAGTTGGGCGATCCACTCACCGGCCAACGGGATCGAGAGCGACATCTCGACCCCGATCTGGCCGGCCCAGAAGGCCAGTTGGTCCCACGGGAGCAGGTAGCCCGTGTACCCGAACACCATCGTCAGGCTGATGAGGACGATGCCCAGCAGCCAGTTGAGTTCGCGCGGTTCCTTGTACGCGCCCGTGAAGTAGACGCGGAGCATGTGGAGGAACACGGCCGCGACCATCACCTGTGCGGACCACCGGTGGATGGATCGCAGCATGAACCCGAACTGGAGGTCGGTCATGATGAACGTGATCGAGTTGTACGCCGTACTCGGATCGCCGGTCTGCGCCGGGGCGTAGTAGAAGCCCAGCAGGGCGCCGGACACCGCCGCGACGACGTACGCCAGCGTCGAGAACGACCCCAGCGCGTACAGCGGGTACCAGTACCAGAACTTGTTGTCCAGATCGTACTGTTCCGTGTGGCTCTTCGGCATCTGGAGGTTGACCTTGTAGTACAGGTTCTCCAGCAGCTCCAGATAGTCGACGAGCCGGATCCGCTTGTCCATCCAGATGAGTGCCGTCAGGAAGGTGGTCTCCACGGGCGTCAGATCCTTCCGCTTCATCCACCCCTTGTGGTCCATCTCGTCTTTCTTTTCCAGACTCATGCTTATCGCTTGTAGTACGGGTACACTGCGCGTTTGACGGTGTCCCACGCCCCGTCGCCGAGCGTCTCGCCGTCCACGTCCTCCTCACGGATGTAGAGGTCCTCCCACTTGCGACGCCGCTTCTTGACGATGACGACGTCGGGGAGGAACTCCTTGCGGTACAGCGCGAGGACGAACGCGAGGTCGACGAAGATGACGGCCAGGATGGCACCCAGGAACATGTTGCCCGTCTCGCTCAGGCCCCACCCGCTCACGAGGCCGTAGGCGAACATGAACACGAACACCACCTCGATGACCGTCAGGAGGACGATGGCGATGGCCGCGGCAGTGCTCTCGCGGGCCGGTTCGTATCGGTGAATGTCGCCGTAAGTGCTTCCACTCGATGACATTTACTCTCCTCTCCCGGTACCTGTGTTCGGTGACTCGCCGTACTTCAGGACGTAGAAGGTGAAGACGAGCGAGACGATGATGCCGAGTATCGTCGCGCCGCCCACCCAGTGGGCCTGAATCGGGACGCCGAGCGTGTGGAGGTCGACTTCGCCACCACCACCGCCACCGCCGCCGCCACCGCCACCGCCGCCACCGCCCGAATCGGGGAGGGAGCCGACGACGACTACGCCTTTCATCCCGAGCGCGCGGTGGGGCTGACAGAAGTACTTTGCGACGCCCTCGGATTCGAAGGTGTGTTCGAACGTGAAGCCGGCATCGGCGGTGAGTTCGCTCTCGAAGTCACCGCCCTCCTCGGCGACGACGTTGTGCGACTGGCCCTCGCCCGTCCACTCCCAGACGACCGTCGTCCCGGGGTCGACCTGGACGGCCGCGGGCTCGAACGCGTAGGCACCGCCGTTGCCCTGTGCACCCACCGAAACCGTCACCTCGTCCTGTCCGGTCGCGTCGGCAACCTCGCTGTAGTTGCCCACGTCGCTCATCCAGCCGTCGAACGACGGCTGCGCGGCGGCCGGCGTCGCCGTGGCGGCGGCCGTTCCGACGGCGGCGGACCCACCGGCCACTCTCAGGAAGTCCCGCCTCTTCATACGGTCGAAGCTGAGGATGGAACGCGCTTAAACCCACCGACTCCCCACCGCCCGTCAGTCCGGATCGTCGCGCGATTCGTCCGCCTCGGGGGACGCCGGTTCGGACGCGTCGTCCCCCTCCAGCGGCGGCAGGAAGTCGGGGCGCTCGCCGTCCTCGACGCCCGCGGCACGCAGCCGGCCCCGGAACTCCTCGGCCCGGAAGCGATCCGAGAGCCGGGCGTTGGCGACGACGGCGAAGAGGAAGACCCCGAGGGCGACGAAGACGAGCCCGACGACGGGCGGAACGAGGTTGACGTACCCGCCCGGCGTGGGGATGCGATCGGTGAGCAGCCAGACGCCGATCAGCCCGACCCCGGTCAGGAGCTGGGCGAGCGCGACCACCTGGAGGAGGTTGTTCCCGAGTTGGCCGGTCCCCTCCGGCACCTCCTCCGGCGCCGGCAGGGAGACGTCCTCGGGGGCGTCGGGCACCTCGTAGGAGTCCATCGAACACAGGGCCACGGTCGGCTTCACGTCCCGAACCACCGTTCCGCGCCCCTCGACGCTCCCGTCGGGGCCGACGATGGCGTACCCCTCGTCGGAGTAGGCGACCAGTTTCTCCTCGCCCCCGTCCTCGAAGCGTTCGAGGACCGCGAACACCTCGCGGGTGGCGATCCGGCTCTTGAGGTCGGCCTCCACCCGGTCGAGCAGTTCCGGGCCGACGATCCACGTCTCGGGATCGAACGCCGCCTCCCACTCCTCGGCGCTCATCTCCGCCATGTCGCTCGGGCCGAAGTCCTCGAAGTCGTACTTCTCCTCGACTTCGCGACGGAGGGCCTCGACGTCGGTATCGGCGTCCGATTCGGCCGCGTCGGCCGGGGGCGTGGCCGACGCGTCCTCCCTCCCGTCGGTCGACGACGGTGACGGTTCAGCCATCGGGTCGAATTGGACCCACAGCGGCATACGCTTTCCGACCTCGCCCCCGAGTCGGGTCCGTTTTAACGGCCGCATCCCAACCCTCGACGATGGTACGCGACGCGACGGTGGCGACGCTGGCCGGCCTCGCGGTGACCGCGAGCCTCCCGTTCTACCTCTACGGCGCCTGGATCATCCTCGACAACGAGACGGTGACGTGGGACGTGTTGACCCGCCACCTGAAGTACATCGTCGTCGGCCTGGTGCTGACGACGGTCCCCGTGGTGGGGTGGATGGCGCCGCGACTCCCCGACCAGTTCGGCGGCCTCGCGGTCCTCCACGCGGTGCTGGGCCTCCAGGCCTACGCGATGCTCGCGTTCGCCCTGACGGGCATCGTCCGCATCTTCCAGGCGAAGTACGCGGCGGACCTCTATCGCGACCCCGACCCCGACGTCGACCTGAACGACCTCCACGAGAACATGAGCGCGTGGCGCGGGCGCCTGCGCATCGGCGTCTTCGGCTACGTGCTCTTCTGGCTGGGTGCCTACCTCGTCGGCGTCGTCCGCTACGTCCAGTTACACGTCCTCTAGTTCCACGCCTCGCCGCTCGCGCGGTCGACCGCCGAATCCAGCTTCGAGGAGGGACAGACGTCCTCGAGGACACAGTCGTCGCAGTCCGGATTCCGCGCGTCGCAGGTCGCCCGCCCGTGGCTGATGAGCAGGTGGGTGAGCTGTTGCCAGTCGGATTCGGGCACGAGGTCCATCAGGTCCGCCTCGATCCGCTCGGGCGTCTCCTCGGTCGTGAGCCCGAGGCGACGGGAGAGACGCTTCACGTGCGTGTCGACGACGATGCCCTCGACCACGTCGTGTCCGTGCTGGAGGACCACGTTCGCCGTCTTCCGGCCGACCCCCGAGAGCGCCGTCAACTCCTCCATCGTGTCGGGCACCTCGCCGTCGTGTTCCGCGACGAGGGTCTCGCCGATGGACGTCAGGTAGCCGGCCTTGTTGTTGTGGAAGGTGATGCCGTAGATGTCGTCGGCGAGTTCCGACTCGTCGGCCGCGGCGTAGTCGGCGGCCGAGGTGTACTTCTCGAAGAGGTCGGCCGTGACCTCGTTGACCCGCTCGTCCGTACACTGCGCCGAGAGGACGACCGCGACGAGCAGTTCCAGCCGGTTCGAGTAGGAAAGCGAGATGGTCGCGTCGGGATACTCGTCGTACAGCCGATCCAGCACCTCGGCGGCCTGCGCCTCGCGTGACTCCAGTGGCGTACCCATGACTCGCGCTCGGGAGCGGTCCCGGTTGAGTGTGTCGGCCCGCGCCGCCTTCTCACGGCTGATTCCCGGGCCGCACATTATTTACCGGGTGGGTCCATTGACGCGCCCATGCAGTGGACGCGTCGGGCACTACTGGCCGGGACGGCGGTCGGGCTCAGTGGGTGCCTGTCGACCGGCCGCTCGAACGTCGCCTACCCCGAGACGTCGACCGGGACGGCCGCGGACGAACCGCTCGTCGACGCCGAGACGACGCCGGCGGTCGACGAGGGGGAGGAGGCGCCACAGCAGGCCGAACCGACGGTGCCGAACCGGCAGTTGGCGACCGAGGTCGAGCGGGTGTACGGCGGCATCGAGTGGTTCGCGACCGACTACGACGCCTCGATAGCGACCTACCAGCGCGTCCTCGGTAACGCCATGGCGACCGTCCAGCGGGTGCGGGACGCCGCCGAGTTCGACGCCGGCAGCCTCCAACTCGTCCGCCGGGCGACCGACCGGGCAGTCGCGACGGCGCGGGAGGAACTCGGCGGGCACTTCGGGATCCCCGGACAGATGCGCGAGGAGATCGACGCCCACATCGCGACGGTTCGCCGGTTCGGCAGGCGGGGGGACCTGGACCGCATCGACGTGGAACTCGAACGGCTCTACGAGTACCTCCGCGGGATCCGGAGCGACCTGTTCGTCCGCCGCGTCCTCTCGGACCGACAGATCGACGCCCGACTCTACCGGCACCTCCACGACGACACGCTCGACCCGGAAGACGAGGACGAGAACGGGGACGACGAGGAAGCGGACCCGGGACTGTTCGAACTCCATCACTCGACCGGGTACGCGGGCTACGCCTACAGCGGCCCGCGGTACATCGAGCGCGAGCCGTTCGGCGACGACGCCGGCGGCGACGAGAACGAGGGGCGAGAACTGCTGGCTCGCCAGCGCACCCACTTCGACGCCGTCGGCGAGGCGACCGGCCGAACCGGGTTCGCGTACGTGGTGAGCTACGCGATTCCGGAGGTGGCGGATCAGCCGACGGACTTCGACCCCCTCGAGTACGACCGCACGCCGCTGTTCGTCCAGCGCTACGCCGACGTGTCGGCGGCGGGGGCGGCCGTCGACGCCCTGTTCGACACGGCGGTGAGCAGGGAGGGGGCCTACTCCTTCGGCCGCGACCGATGGCACCGGGTGTACTACGAGGCCGGCGGCGACGTCACCTACGCCTTCCTGATCCAGGCAGGGCCGTACGTCCTCGTCGCCGCCCCCTCGGAAGTCGCGTGGGAGGAGCGCGTCGACTGGACCGATCCCCTGGATCGGCTGTGGCTGTGGAGACCCTGACGTGTCCCGACACTCGGCCCTGCCCTCGGCGCGCCGGCAGGTCGGCCTGATCGTCGGCGCGTTCGCCGCGGTGGGCGTCGCCCTCGGCGTCGTCGGGTTCGTCGTCTCCAGGTGGGCACGGACGCAGTTCGTCACCGCGGCGACCGGCGCCGACCCGACGACGTTCGGCCCCGTCTTCCTCGCGCTCTCGACGTTCCAGACCACGGTGACGCTGTTTTTCGCCGGCCCCGTCGTCGCCGCGGCCCTCGGTCTCCTCTCGGGGTCGCGCTTCGCCGACGCCGGCACCGGCGGCCTCGTCGCCGCCGCCGGCGCCCTCGTCGGCTTCTTCGTCATGGCGGGGGCGGGCCTCGCCGGCATCTCCCTCCTGTCCGGGCCGGGGACCGGTCAGACCTACGCGCTCGCCGGCGCCGTCGGACCCCTCCTGCTCTCGGGGGTCGCCACCGCGGCCACGGGCGGCGTCGCGGGCCTCCTCGGCTCCCGGTTCGTCCGGTAACCGGCAGGCATAACTGTCCGCTCCGCGCGGAGTTCGATATGTACGGCGAGGCCGCCGCACTCGGGGCGGGCACGGTCCTCAACGCCCTGGCGACGGGCGTGGGGTCGGCCTTTGCCATCGATGCGGAGACGACCGCCCGGATCGAACTCGACGACACCGGCGACGTCACCGGCGACATCGCTGGCGCGCCGGACGGCGACACCCGGCTGATCCGTCGCTGCGTCGAGCGCGTCGTCGAGCGGTTCGGCGACGGACAGGGCGGACACGTCCGCACCGAGAGCGAGGTGCCGATGGCCGCGGGCCTGAAGAGTTCGAGCGCCGCCGCGAACGCGACGGTGCTCGCGACGCTGTCGGCGCTGGACGTGACTGTCGCGGAGCCACGCTCCTCGGAAGATGACGGCGAGGAGCCCGACGGCATCGGTCGCGAGGAGGCCTGCCGGATCGGCGTCCGGGCGGCCCGCGACGCCGGCGTCACCGTCACCGGCGCGTTCGACGACGCGAGCGCGAGCATGCTCGGCGGCGTCACCGTCACCGACAACGAGGCGGACGACCTCCTCGCACGCGAGGCCGTCGAGTGGGACGTCCTCGTCTGGACGCCCGCGGAGCGGGCGTTCAGCGCCGACGCCGACGTCGAGCGCTGTGCGCGGGTGGCGCCGATGGCACGTCTCGTCGCCGACCTGGCGCTCGACGGTCGCTACGGCGCGGCCATGACCGTCAACGGACTGGCCTTCTCCGCCGCCCTCGGCTTCCCGACCGATCCGGCGGTGGAGGCGATGCCTCACGCCGCCGGCGTCTCGCTCTCGGGGACCGGCCCGAGCGTCGTCGCCGTCGGCGAGCGGGCCGAACTGGAGCGGGTTCGCGAACGCTGGAGTCAACGGGAGGGTGACACATGGATGACGACGACACGAACGGACGGCGCACGGGTGATCGAATGAGCGACGCGACCGAGGAGATGTCGCTGGAGGAACTCCGCGAGGAGATCGAGGAGATCGACCGCGAACTCGTCGAACTCATCGCCCGCCGGACCTACGTCGCGGGCACGGTCGCCGAGGTGAAAGAACAGCGGGGCCTCCCGACGACCGACGAGTCACAGGAGGACCGCGTGATGGAGCGCGCCGGCGAGAACGCCGAGACCTTCGACGTGGACGCGAACCTGGTGAAGGCCATCTTCCGCCTGCTCATCGAGTTGAACAAGGTCGAGCAGCGTGACAAGAGGTAGCATGAAACACGCCTTCGGAACGTATTTAGAAGACTGGATCCAGCGCACGTGAACGTCACTCCTCGTCGGTCGGTTCGAGGGGGACCCGTTCGACCTCGATGCCGTCGTAATCTTTCTCCGACGAGAGTGCGTCCATCCCTCGCGTCTCCGCGGTCGCCGCGTGAAACGCGTCGAACGGCGTCATTCCTTCCTCGTAGTAGTTGATAGCTTTCAGCACCACTTGCTTCTCCTCCTCGTCACGGACGGGGACGAGTTCGAGCAAATTGGCCACGAGCGGAACGTAATCGAACTCGTAGCGTTCTCGGGCAAGGACGAGTTCGAGATACGAGAGCGCCGACGTTTCGACCTCGTGTTCGTCGAGCGCGGCTTCCGCCGACTCCTGTAGCCAATCGGTGTCTTTCGCGAGGGCGAGAAGAAAGTCCGTCTCGACGTACACCGTCATCTACCGCCCTCACTACGCGCTTCCGCCTTCGCCTCGTCCTCGATGTCCTCTCGTATCTCCTCGACGGAGGCATCCCGGAGTTCGCCTGCCGCTGCGCGGACAGCCGCGAGCGGGTCGTCTGCGACCGGAATGAGTTCGATTCTATCCTCGTAGGTCACGATGTGGTACCGTTCCCCGTACTTTTCTCGTACCTCTTTGGGGATGTAGAGGCGACCCTGCTTGTCCGTCTCTGCTGACATAGACGAGTGTTCAGTGGCACAGTCGAAAAATCTTTCCACCAATCAGGAATCGGCACCACGCTACAGTTTGTTCGACTTCGCGGTACGGGCGATATCGACGCCGCCTGGCGTTCGATTAGATTTCGGTACCACGTTATAGTTTGATTCAGAGGATCGTATGATGGAGTTATTCACCTGAACGAGGTGGAACAAGGGAAAATCGGCAGCCTCAGTCACCGTCTCGCCTACGGACGTGTTCCGGAAGTCGCTTCGCTCGACGCCCGGTCCAGTCCGAGAATCCGCTTCCGAGTGGGGAACCGCTACTCGGTCGGTATTGCCCGTATCTGACATCCTCCCCCGACGAAGGCCGTGTTCCCTCACCGAGGGTGAGTCCACGGGAGGAGGCTATCCGACCAGTCCAAGGATACCCAGAATCCACCGAACAATTTCGGAGGCGGTAAACAGGGCTCCTTCCGTCCGGGAGAGTTCCCGTTTCGTCCACAGGGCGGCCACCATCAGGAGGGAAACTCCAGCCACCCACGCCAACGTCTCCAGCGCCAGCCCCCTTGCTACGAGCGGACGAATCACCGCTGCGACGCCCAGGATTCCCGTGAGGTTGTATATGTTGCTGCCGACGATGTTGCCGACCGAGACGCCGCGGCTCCCCCGCTGGATCGCCACCAGCGAGACGGCGAACTCCGGTGTCGACGTTCCCGCTGCGACGATCGTCCCGCCGATCACCCACTCGGAGATACCGACGCCGCGGGCCAACCCCGAAGCAGCAACCACCATGTAGTCGCCACTCACCAGCACCAGCGCTAAGCCACCCAGGAGCAGTCCGAAATCACGCCCACGGAAAGGGATACGTTCGGTCACGGAGCTGTCCACCCCGCCGTCCCCCGATGCCTGCGTGGTGGATCCCGTCGACGTCGACTGGCTGGCGCGGAGTAGATAGCCCGTATAGGCGACGAACACTCCCGTCAGGAGGACGCCTTCGAGCCGCGTAACCCGAAGATCGAAAACCGCGATTCCACCGGCGAGCGTGCTCCCCAGTAGAGCGATGCCGTCGCGATGGACGAGGGATTCGGCGATCGGGATCACCTTCAACAGGGAGATCACGCCCAGGATAAACGCCAGATTGTAGATGTTCGATCCGAGGACGTTTGCGACCGCGATATCGCCCGCCCCTTTGAGCGCAGCGTCGACCGAAACCGCGAGCTCCGGTGTCGACGTTCCCATCGCGACGATCGTCAGCCCGATCGTGAGATCCGAGAGTCCGAACCGTCGGGCCAACCGCACGACCGCATCGACCAGGAGGCGTGCGCCGATCCACAGACCAAGTACCGAGAGAAGAATCACGCCGAGTTGAACGATCGGACCGACCCGGACCATCACACCAGTCTACTGCGGGTCCGTCAATCAAAGTTGGGTAGCCAGTGTGGGTCACGTTCGACGGCGGACTACTGAACCACGGTGCCGTCCAACTAGCCGAGGTGACGGACCGGCGTCGGTATCGGGGGGTTCGTCGAAAGAGCGGCGATTCCTGCCGTCTCGGCGACACCGGTCGCCACCTGAACGGAGTGGAGGGACGAGAGCGTCGGCAGTCTCGAAGTCGATGCCCGCGCTTCTCGACGAGCGCCCGTCGTCGCGTTGGCCTCACTCGTCGGGGTCGTCGGCGTCTTCCGAGCGGACACCGACGAACCGCCGCGGGGGACGTCCGGGCGGGTCGGGGGACGGGGTCGCGCTCAGTACGCCCACAGCCGCTCGATCCGCGACGCGATATCGGGGTGGGCCGCCCGCAGGTCGTCGGCGTCGCGTTCGCCGTCGACGTTTATGACGTGGACCTCGCCGCGCCGCCCCGAGTAGACGTCCTGGAAATCGTAGACGACGCCGATCACGTCGACCCGGTCGGGGATTTCGTCGCTCCCGACGAGGAAGTCGACCTGCCGGTCGACGTTGTACTCCACCAGGTAGTTGACCGCGGTGGCCCTGTCGAGTCCGCCCGGGAGCGCCGCCACCCCCGCCTCCAGCGGTGGCTCCAGCAGGCCGAGACACCGCTCGATGCCCGGCGGTTCGTCGACGCCGCCGGTCAGGTCCTCGTACGCCGCGGTCACCGCGCCACAGCCCGTGTGGCCGACGACGACGACGGTTTCGGTGCCCGTGTGTGCGATCGGGTAGAGCACGTCGCCCGAGACGACGTCGCCCGCGGCCGTCCGCTCGACGACGCGGTTGCCGATGTTGCCACAGGTGAAGAGGTGGCCGGGCGTGTCGTTCCCCCAGATGTGGTCCTGCAGGACGCGCGAGTCCGAACAGCAGACGGTCACGACCGGCGGGCGTTGAGCCGTCTGGACGTCGTCGAATCGATCCGCGAACGCGTCGGCGTGATCGAGGTTCCGGTCGAGGAGGTCGACGAACGTTCGATGCATTGCTCTCGGGTACGAACCGTCGGTCAAAGGTGTTTCCGCTAACTCCGATAGGTCTCCGCGAGGGCGTCGAGCGCCTCGTGGTGCTGGGTGGAGTGGGGTGCCGTGAGCGGCGAGACGCTGACGCGGCCCTCGACGATGGCCCGGCGGTCGGTCCCCTGCGGATCGGGCAGGTTCCCCTCGCGCATCCGCGCCCAGACGTTGTCGGTGAGGCTGATCCGCTCGCCGTCGCGTTCGGCGCGCATGTCGTACAGCGTCGAGGGTTCCGTGATTTCGAGGGGTGCGAGGTCCTCGCCCGGGTGGTGGATGGGAGCGTTGACGTTCAGGTACTCGGCCTGATCGAAGACGCCGGCGCCGACGGCGTGTTCGACGAGGTAGGCCGTCGCCTCGGTGGCGTTGCGGTAGTCCCGCCGCCGGTCGGCGGCGTGTTCCCACTCGCCGTCGTCGCCGGGGACGTACAGCGAGACGGCGATGGCGGGCACGTCGAAGAAGGCGGCCTCGACGGCGGCGCTGACGGTGCCCGAGCGCCCGAGGACGTAGGCCCCGAGGTTGGCGCCGCGGTTACAGCCCGCGATCACCATGTCCACGTCGGGACAGAGCGCCTCCAGACCGACGACGGTGCAGTCCGCGGGCGTGCCGTGAATCGCGTACCCCAACTCGTGTTCCTCGACGTCGACCTCCCGAGACATCGCGCGCCCGACGGCGCTCCGGTCGCCGTTGGGGGCGACGGCCGTCACCTCCGTGAACGCCGAGAGTGCGTCGTAGAGCGCCCGAAACCCGACGGAGTCGATTCCGTCGTCGTTCGTCAGGAGGACGTGTGGCTGGTCCATGCCCGCCCCTCGGGCGGCCGCCGAGTTAGGCGCTCCGCTTCACGCGACGCGGTCGACGACCGCCTCGTCGTCGACGACGAGGTTGTACGCCCCCTCGTCGTCGTTCCAGAGCGCGAGGGCGTTCTCGAACCGGAGGACCGCCCCGTACTCCGCCGCCGCGAGGGCTCGGTTCAGCGCCGACTCCCGGGTCACCACCGCGTAGTGCTCCAGGCGCTCGCTCCCGTCGCCCACCTTGAACAGGGGGTTGCCGCCGTCCGCCAGGTTCCGACTGAGTTTCACCGCCAGCAGGTCGATCCGTTCCGTGACGTGGCGCTCCATGTCGGCCATCCGGGCGTGCCGCGACGGGTCGGCGCGGACGTCGACCCGCCGCGTCCCGTCCGTCCGGAGGAGCGAGTAGGAGAACTTCACCGTCTCGTTGCGGAAGGTGCCGGGGTCGTCGCCCGCGTCGTCGAGGCGGCGCTGGAGTCGCGGCGCCTCGATCCGCGGGCGCTCGTCGAACGACCAGCCGCGGTCCTCGGGGGCCGTGCCCGGCCACAGGCGGAGCGTGGGCGCGTAGACGGTCACGTCCGGGTCGGCGGCGACGGCGCGTTCGATCCGCCGCAGTCCGGTGCTGGTTTCGAGGTCGGCGGGCGAGAGCGCGAGGAGCGTCCCGTCGTCGGCGAGGGCGTCCAGCCCCCGCTCGACGACCGACACGGGGTCGTCGAGTTCGCTCAGGACGTTCGCCGCCAGGATCAGGTCGTACGCCCCGTCGAGTTCGAACTCCTCGATCCGTTCGCGGTGGACCGTCGTGCGGACGTTCCGGCGCGTCGTCGCGAGCAGGGAGTCGAGGACGTCCGCCGCGGCGCTGGGCTCGACGGCGTGGTAGTCGACGACGGCGTCCTCGGGCAGGTAGTCGAAGAGGCCGAGGGCGGGACCGCCGACGCCCGCGCCGACGTCGAGGACGCGGAGTCGGCGGGGCAGGAGCGACCGCTCGACCAGGTCGTCGAGGGGGTAGCCGACGGCCGCGTAGTAGTCGGGGAGGTGGTAGATGGCGTAGCCGAGCGCCACCTCCTCGTCGTACTCGACCGGATTCTGGTGGTAGTAGTCGGCCTTCAGCCGCCGGATCACCTCTCGAAGGCGGTCCCCGGCGTCGCCGCGGTGCCAGTTCGCGCCGTAGCGGGCGACGAGGAGGTCCTCGACCGCGTCGACGTAGCGGTCGGGGAGGCGCGTGGGCGACCAGTCGGCCGGCGAGACGGGGTCCTCGGCGGCGGGGACGAAGGTGCCGTCGTCGCGCTCGAACAGGCCGAGGTCGGCGGCCTCCTCGCGGAGCACCCGCCGGACGACCGCCGGATGCGGGTGGCCGTCGACGTACTCGGCGACCTCCTCGGGGTCGATCGGCCGCACCTGCCGGAGGTACTTGGCGTTCGACCGGACGGCCTCGCGGTCGATCATCCCTCGCCACCCGCCTCCCGGTAGAGGTCCTCGAAGGCCTCGCCCTCGGCGTCGGCGACCCGGCGGGCGGCCTCGGCGACGGCGTCGGCGCCGTCGAAGGTCTCCTGAATCTCGCGGTACACGTGCGGCGTCCCCCCGGTCACCGTCGCCACGAGGTCGTCCAGCCCGGCCGAGACGGGGGTCGCGAACTCCTCGCGGACGTCGGCGGCCGCGAGGGCGTACGCGAGGACGGCGGTGTGGGCACCGGCCTGCACCGTCTCCATGGCGGCGTCGTGTTCCTCGACGGTCGTCTCGAAGGTGTGGTTGCCGGCGGCGGCGACGTCCGCGCGGACGGCGTCGGTGACCGGGCCGGGGGCGTCGGCGACGACGGCCACGTTGCCCGGGGCGTTCGACGCGGCGAACAGGGGGTGCATCGACGCGCGCTCGCGGTCCGGCAGGTGTTCGCGCATCGACTCGACCGGCCCCCGCATCACGCCGCTCACGTCGCACATCGCCCGCTCGGCGTTGGGCGCGTACCGCTCGACGGCCGCGGCGACGGCGGAGATGGGGACGGCCAGACAGACCGCGTCGAACGTCTCGGTCGTGTCCGTCGGCACCGCCCGCACGTCGGTCCCGACGTCGGCGGCGGCCCGCTCCGCGGCCGCGGCGTCGACGTCGGCGAGGGCGACGGGTCGGTCGACGGTCCGGGCGACCCAGCGGCCCATCTCGCCCGCGCCGACCACCAGCAGATCCATGCGCGTGGCTTCCTCCCGACCGCTCAAAAGGGGTTCGGTGCGGGTGGCGTCGGTGGTCGGCTCAGAGGTCGAGTCGGAGGACGCGATTGCCGACCAGGAGCGCGAGCGCCACGCCCGTCACGCCCACGAGGAGGCCGTAGGCTGCCGCCCACCCCGCGACGTCCGAGAGGGCGCCGACGACGACGCTTCCCGTCGCCCCGAGCACCATGTACGCGGTGCGGACGAGGCCGAAGGCGGCGCCGCGCTCGTCCGCGCGGAACTTGTCGAAATAGCGGGACTGGAGCGGGGCGCCCCAGGTCATCGCGACGCCGACGAAGACGATGGCGGGCAGGAGCGCGATCCGTGGGCCGACGACCAGGAGCGCGTAGCCGACGACGCCGCAGGCCATCGTCGCGATCGAGGCGCCGTCGCGCCCGATCCGGTCGGAGACCCACCCGATGGTGGGCGTCCCGAGGCCGTTGACGACGAAGTACGCCGAGAACAGCAGGCCGGCGCTCGTCCCGGACAGGTCGCGGAAGGCGACGAGGAAAGTGGGGAGAAAGGAGGCGGTCGCCTGCCACGCGAACGCCCCGAGGAAGGCCACGAGGGTCGTGAAGGCGATGGGCGGGCGGGTGAGCAGGCCGATCAGCGGGCGGATCGCCATGCGGTCGCGCATCGACTCGTCGGGACGCTCCGGCGGCGTCCGCTCGATCCGCCAGGCGAAGGTGACGAAGATGGGGACGGCGACGGCGGCGCCGACGCCGATGGCGGCCCGCCACCCGAAGCGGACGGCGACGGCGGTGGCGACGACGGGCGCGATCAGGCCCGCCAGCGGGCCGCCCCCGACGTGGATGCCGATGGCGCGGCCGATGTCGTCGAACTCCTTGGTGAGCAGCGAGGTGGCGACGCTGTAGTGGAGGCCGGCGCCCGCGCCGAGGACGACCGTCAGGACGGCGAAGACCGCGAAGGTGGGTGCGAGCGCGAGCGACAGGCTGGCGGCCGCCGTCACGCCGACGGACGCGAGGATCACCCGTCGCTCGCCGAAGCGGTCGCCGAGGATGCCGGACGGGAACTGCGTGAGCGCGTAGGCGGCCCACATGCCCGAGAGCGCGAGGCCGACGGCACCCGTCGAGACGGAGAAGTGGTCGGTCACGTCGGGCACGACGGGGCTGATGACCAGTCGCGCCAGCATCGTGGCGGCGAACGCGAGCGTACAGAGGCCGAGGACCGTGTGGCGATACCGCCAGTTCACACCGGGTCTGGATCGACCGCGGCGAAGTGCTTTGCGGTACCGGCGCTACACGACCAGTTCGACCGGGTACTCCGTCAGGTTCTCGTGGCCGTCCTCGGTGACGACGACCAGGTCCTCGATGCGCACGCCGCCGACGTCGGGGTCGTACAGCCCCGGTTCGACCGTGATCACGTTCCCGGGGTCGAGTTCGTCGCCGTCGGGGGCGACCCGCGGCAGTTCGTGGACGTCGAGGCCGACGCCGTGGCCGGTGCTGTGGATGAACCCCGTCTCCGCGTCCGGATCGCTGCGCAGCGTCGGCACCCCGGCCGCCTCGAAGACGTCACAGGCGGCGTCGTGGACCGCCGCACCCGTGACGCCGGGTTCGACGGCGTCGAGGGCGGCCCGCCGCGCCTCGTCGGTCAGGTCGAACCACTCCCGCAGCGTCGGACTCGGCTCGCCCCGCAGGAAGGTCCGCGTCATGTCCGCGTGGTACCGCGTCTCCTTGTCGCGGGGGAAGATGTCGACGACGATCGGTTCGTCGGCGCGCAGGGGGCCCGACCCCCGGTCGTGTGGGTCGGCCGCGTCGCTGCCGCAGGCGACGATGGTCTCGTCGAGCGCGCACCCCTCCTCCAGCAGCGTCCGCTCGATCTCCCGGCGCACCGCCTCGCTCGTCAGCGGGTCGCCGTCGCGGTGGAGGACGCCCTCGACGACCGTCGCGGACTCGATCAGCGACTCGGCGGTCGCCATCGCCCGCTCGTTGGCCCGCTGGGCCCGACGGACGTGGTCGACCTCCGCGGGCGTCTTGACGGCGCGGATCCGCGTCACCGCGTCCGCGTCGTCGACGTCGACGGTCACGCCCGCCTCGCGCAGGCCGTCGGCGGTGCCGAGGGGGAAGCGCGCGGGGACGGCCACCGACCCCACCCCGACGTCGTCGAGGAAGTCGGCGACGGCGGCCGCCCTGCCGGCGACGGGGCCCGCCTCGCTCACCCGGTCGCGGTAGTCGTACGTCGAGAGGCGGGAGACGGTGTCCGCTCGGGAGTCCTTTCGCGCGCGGCCGTACTCCAGCCCCGAGACGAGGACGTGGATCCCGTCGGGCGTGTAGCAGGTGACGAAGGGATCGGGGGCGTCGAACCCCGAGAGGTAGCGCTGGGTCGAGTCGGTGCCGTCGGCGTCGACGAGGTAGCCGTCGAGGTCGCCGAGTGCGGCGTCGAGCGCGGAGAGATCCGGATCCATACCCCTCCGTCGGAGTCGGGGCGGCAAATACGCTTGGTCGGCGCTACGTCAGCGTCCGCACGGCGTCGACGAGGAAGACGACGCCGAACCCGGCGAGGACGAGGGCGCTGACGCCGGCGACGACGGGGGCGAACCGCGCGACGCGTCGCTGGGCCGCCCGGAGCGCCGCGGGGAAGCCGGTGATCCACAGGCCGATGCCGAGGAAGAAGCCGACGATGAGGGCCGGACTCCCCGTCCGGACCACCAGCAGTCCCGCGAGGTCGGCGCCCAGGTAGGGCGTATACGAGAGCACGTCGAGTTCCCCGGGCTCGAGGAGGCCGACGCCGATGGTCAGCCAGAAGAGGATCTGGTAGGGGTTGGTGAGCGCCAGGACGAACGCCTTGCGGAAGCCGGTGGCCGCCCGGACGGCCGGGCCGTCCGTCGGGACGGCGTCCGCGTCGCGCCGCGCCTCCGACGCGGCCCCGTAGGCGAAGTAGAGCATGAGCAGCCCACCGGCGCCGACCATCGCCGCGCGGACGCTCGGGAAGCGCTCGACGAAGGTGACGACGCCGAGCAGCGAGCAGACGAAGAAGACGGCGTCGGCGGTCATCGCCCCGAGGCCGGTCCGGGCGCCGGCCAGCCAGCCGTTGTTGACGGACTCCTCGGCGATGACGGCGTTCATCGGCCCTGGCGGGGCGGCGAGGGCGAGGCCGAAGACGACGCCTGCCAGCAGCGACGGGAGGGGGCTCGGCACGGACCACACCACGCCGTCGGCGAGAAAAACGCTTCCGAACTCGTCTCATACGGTTTACTGTACGTCAGTACCAGTGGTTCGCCGGATCGTCACGGCGAACCACCGGTGAACAGTTACAACAATCGTGTCAGAGCAGCGTCAGCACGGCCGTCGACACCGTCGAGACGACCGTCTCCCAGACGGAGAACCCGGTGAGGATGCTCAGCACGGTGTCGGCCGCGAAGAAGGCGAAAAGCCCCGCGGAGAAGAGGTGAGCCTTCCGGAGGTCCAGGCGGTGGGAGAACTTGTGGAAGAAGAAGGCGTTGGCGAGGCTCACGGGGATGATGGCGAGCATCTCGCCGACCCAGATGGCGGGGTGGGCGCCGTACTGGGCGGCCAGCCCGATGGTGACGAGTTGGGTCTTGTCGCCGAACTCCCCGGCCGCCATCATCGCGAAGATGGGGACGAAGCCGCCGAGGCTGTCGGGGAGTTCCCGGCCGAACACCTGGGGTTCGAAGTCCTCGGACAGCGAGGTCACGCCGCCGTCGGTCGCCGCCGGGTCGACGCCCTCCGCGTCGCCGCTCGACGGCGCGGAGCGGTAGAGCAGGACGGCGAAGACCAGAAACAGGGCGGCCGTGAACGCGTCGAGGACGACCGCCGGGAGCGCACGCTGGAGCGCCTCGCCGACCACGATTTCGATCGCGGTCCACCCGGCGAAGGCCGTCCCCGCGGCGCTCACGACCACCAGCGGGTTGTAGCGGGTCGAGAGCCCAGCGATGATGAACTGCACCTTCTCGCCGGGCAACACGACGAGTTGGGCGACGAAGGCGACGGTGAGGATTTCGAGCCACCCCGTCACGCGTCGCTCACTTCCTCGGGGGCGTCGGCGGGCCGGACGCGGATCGTCCGCGCGACCGACTCGGGGAGGCTCTGTTCGTCGTCGCCGATCCGGACGGTCACCATGCCGAACGGCGCCACGTCGACGACGACCAGTTCCGTCCCCGGGCGGATGCCCGCGTCGTCGAGGTAGGCGAGTTCCTCCTCGTCGCGGTCGCGCACCCGACCGACGACGACCCGGTCGCCCGACTCGTGGTCGCTCAGGGGCGTCGTCTCGTCGCCCTCGAGGGGGTGGAGGTCCGCGTTGGGGATCGGATCGCCGTGTGGATCCACCTCGGGGTCGCCGAGGGCCTCGGCCACCCGCCGCTCGAACTCCTCGGAGATGTGGTGTTCGAGGGCGTCGGCCTCCTCGTGGACGTCGGTCCACGAGTAGTCGAGGTGTTCGGCGAGGTACGCCTCCAGCAGCCGGTGGTGGCGGAGCACCTCCAGCGCCACCGTCTCACCCTCCGGGGTCAGCTCGACGCCCTTGTACTTCTCGCGCTCCAGCAGGCCCCGGTCCGCGAGTTTCTGGACCATGCTGGTCACCGTCGGCGCCGTCTTGCCGACTTCGTCGGCGATGGCGGAGGTGGACACCGGCGCGCCCTCCTCGGACTGGAGCCGATAGATCGCCTTGAGGTAATCCTCCATCGCGTCGCTGAGCATCGCTCTGTCTGTCGGATTTAGCCCCGTCTAATCAATAAGGGTGTCGTGTCGAACTGCGGGGTGGGGGCCGCGCGACCCCGTCAGACGCCCTGTCCCATCAGGTGGCTCCGAAGCAGGTCGGCCGTCTTGACCCCGGCGTCGGCGTTGATCAGCACGACCGTCCCGTCGTCGTCGAGGGCGCCCCGCTCCGCGAGTTCCCAGGCCCCCGCCGCGGCGGCGCCGCCAGTCGCGCCCACCTCGGTGCCGAGTCGCTGGGTCAGGGCCACCGCGCTCTCCAGCAGGTCCTCGTCGGCGACGGCCACCGCGTCGCCGCCGCTCCCGTCGAGTGCGTCGAGGGCGAGCGACCCGCCCGCCGGGTCGGGAATCTCCAGTTCGCCACAGATGGTGTCGGGGTACGCCACCGGGTCGACGGCGTCCGCGCCCGCGTCGTGAGCCTCGACCACCGGCGCACAGCCCTCGGCCTGGACGGCGTGGACGCGCGGCACCCGGTCGGTCAGGCCGAGTTCCATCAGGTCGCGGAACCCGCGTTCGATCCCCACCAGCGTCTCGCCGGTGCCGACGGCGACGACGACGGCGTCCGGCGCCGTCCAGTCGCGCGCGCCGGCCACCTCGTAGGCCAGCGTCCGGTAGCCGTCGTGGCGGTACGGGGTCGTGAACTCCTGGAGCGAGTGCCAGTCGGCGACCAGATCGGAGTCGAGGGCGTCGAGGGCGTCCGGATACCGCCCGCCGATCACGCGCATGTCCGCGCCGTGGACGTTCACCATCGCCTTGTTCGGGAAGGGGGCGCGGGAGGGGAGGTACGCGTAGCAGTCGGTCCCGATCCGGCCGGCGTAGGCCGCCGCCGACTGGCCGGCGTTCCCCGGCGCCGCGAGCGCCAGCAGGTCCGCACCACTCGCCGCGGCCATCGTCACCGCGACCGAGAGGCCACGGTCGAGTATCGTCCCCGTGGGGTTCCGCCCCTCGTCCTTGAGGAGGACCGACCCGACGCCGAGGTCGGCGGCGAGGCCGTCGGCGTCGAGCAGCGGCGTCGCCCCCTCGCCCGCCGAGACGGCGTCGGTCGCGGGGACGGGCAACAGGGCGTCGTACGCCCACAGCGAGTCCGGATCGGCCGGTAGCGCCGCCGGGTCGACGGCGTCGAGGTCGTACGCCGGGGTGAGCGGTGCGCCGACGTCGCTCCGGCCGACGTGGTCCGGGGCGTACCGCTCGCCGGTCGCCGTGCAGTCGAGGCCGAGGAGGGTCTCGGAGGTGTCCATGCCGGCGGTTGCGACCGGAGGGGCAAATCCCTGTCCATGGATTCTTTAGCCACGCGACCGACCGCCGGGTATGGACGACACACCGACGGTCGCCGTCGCCGGCGCCGGGTTGGCGGGGCTGGTCGCCGCGCGACGCCTCGCCGAGGCCGGCGCCGAGGTCACCGTCTTCGAACGCCGCGACGAGGTCGGCGGCCGGGTGCGAACCCGCCGCCGGGACGGCTTCACCCTCGATCGAGGCTTTCAGGTGCTCTTCACCGCCTACCCGGCCGTCCGCGAGGAACTCGACCTCCGGGCGCTCGACCTGCAGTCCTTCTCCCCGGGCGCGGTGATCTGTCGCCCGGGCGAGCGATCGGTGCTCTCCGACCCTCTCCGTGACCCCCTGTCGCTCACACAGACCCTGTTCAACCGCGAGGTGACCACGACCGACAAACTCCGGACGCTCGCGCTCCGTCAGCACGTCGGGAGTCGCGACGAGGCGACCGTCTTCGAGGGTTCGGACGCCCCCATCGACGAGTACCTCCGCGACTGGGGGTTCTCCGAGTCCTACGTCGACCACTTCGTCGCCCCCTTCTACGGCGGCATCACCCTCGATCGCTCCCTGTCCACGTCGAAGCGGGTCTTCGAGTACACGTTCAAGGCGATGAGCGAGGGGCTGATCGCCCTGCCCGCGGCGGGGATGGCCGCCGTCCCCGCACAACTGGCCGAGCGCGCCCGCGAGGCGGGCGCGAGTATCGGCCTCGACGACCCGGTCGCTGCCGTCTCCGGCGACGACGACGGCGCGACCGTCGAGGCCGAGAGCCGGACCCTCGACGCCGACGCGGCGGTCGTCGCCACCGACCCGCGCACCGCGCGACGGCTGACCGGCGTCGCGTCGATTCCGACGGCGGCCCGCCCCTCCGTCACCGCGTACTGCTCCCTGCCGGACGGCCCCTCGCTGGACGAGGCCCGGAAGATCCACCTGAACGCCGCTGACGACCGACCGAACGCCGTCGTGCCGCTCTCGGCCGTCGCGCCGACGTACGCCCCCGACGACCGGCGGCTGCTCGCGGCCACCTTCCTCGGCGACGACGCGCTCGACGCCGACGACGCGGCCCTCCGCGACGCGACGCGCGAGGCGCTCGCGGACTGGTTCCCCGAACGCCGCTTCGGGGGGCTCGAACACGTCCACACCGACCGGATCGAGTTCGCGCAGTTCGCCCAGCCCCCCGGCGTCCACGACGACCTGCCCGACGCCCACGACCCGAACGGTCGTGTCTACCTCGCCGGCGACTACACGGCGTGGTCCTCCATCCAGGGGGCGATGCGGAGCGGCCGCGAGGCCGCCGAGGCGGTGCTCGCGGACCTGTGACTACCCGTCGAATCGACTTTCGGTGCCCAGATAGGCCGACTCGAACGGCTCCCCGACGTCGGCGTAGAACAGCGCCAGGTTCGCCTCGAGGTCGGTGCGCAGGTAGTGATCGATGACCGCGGCGAGCGTCTCCCGGAACCGGTCGCCCGTCTCCGTGCCGAGCGTCCGGAGGTAGGCCGGGCCGAGTTCGTCGCCGAACACGCCGTTCGTGACCGGGTCGCCACGCCAGACCGTCTTCGCGGGCGCGTAGCCGTACGACTCCAGACACGCCTCCAGGCTGGGCCACGGCTCGTCGCGCTCCTCGGCGCGATCCCGGCGGTCCGGAAACAGGTCGACGTGCGTCTCCGCGGCCGTGATCGCCGGCAGGTCGAGCGACGCGCCGTGACGCGCCAGTCGCCCCTCGACGAACGGCAGGTCGAACTCGATCCCGTTGTAGGTGACGAGCGCGTCGGCGTCGCTCCGGTCGAGGCGATCCATCGCTCTTCGGATCAGCGACACCTCGCCGTCGCCGTCCCGGTGGAACGTCTCGTAGGTCGCGTCGGTCAGCGGCGCCGCTCGCTCGTGGACGCCGACGCCGACGGAGACGAGTTCGCCGTCCTGCGGGTTCGTGGCCGTGGTCTCGATGTCCACCGTCGCCACCGTCTCGGCGTCCGGGGGGTCGCGGGGGAATCGCATCGGTAGCGATGGCACCTCGATCCCTCAAGAAGTTGGCGTCTCCCGTCAACGTTTACAAGCCGGCCGGGCGAATCGGGGGTATGGTCCCCACCTCCGACTGGCTCTCGCTCGACACCGACGAGACGGTCGTCTGGCGGGGCGCACCCCGCGTGCGTCGCGTCCTGCCGACGGTCGTCGCGGCCGCGCTCTGGATCGTCGTCCTCGCCGTCGGCGCCGCCGTCGCCCTACGGACGCGCATGTTCCCGACACCGATTCCGGTCGCCGGCGCCGCCCTCCTCGCCCTCCCGGCGGTCGGCGCGGCCGCGGCGTCGTACCTCCGGACCGTGAACGTCGAGTACGTCCTCACGGACCGGAACTGCTACCGCAAGCGCGGCGTCCTCTCGACGCGCGTGACGCGGATCGGCCTCGCGAACGTCCAGCGGACCGCCCTCGACAAGTCCGTCTGGGGAACCCTCTTCGACTACGGCACCGTCTCGATCAGCACCGCCGGCTCCGACGGCGTCGACCTGCGCCTGACGGACCTCGACGACCCCGAGGCGGCCCGCGACGAACTCCGCCGGCTGGCGGGCGCCGACGGGAGCGAACGGCGGGAACGCCGCCCCGCCGGACTGGACGCCGCGACGGCCGACGCGCTCCTGGCGGAGGTCGGCGCGTTGCGCTCGGCCGCCGACCGCCTCGACCGGGAGGTGAGCGACGGATGAGCGGGACCGAGGCGCCGGCCGACGACGCCGCGAACCCGGACTGGCTCACTCTCGATCCCGACGAGGAGATCGTCTGGACCGGACAGCCGGCGTTCGAGACCCTCTACGGCACCATCGCGACCGGCCTCGTCCTGACGGTCGTGTTGATCGGCTTCCTGATCCTGCTGGGGGTGCCCTTCGCCTACTACCGGATCGAGAACACGGAGTACGTCGTGACGACGAAGTCGCTGTACGTCAAGACGGGGATCCTCTCGACCAACATCGAGACGGTCGACCTCGACCGCATCCAGAACACGGAGTTCACGCGGAGCTTCTGGGGCAAGCAGTTCGACTACGGCACCATCTCGATCAGCACCGCCGGCAGCAGCGGCGCCGAGATCTCCTTCGACGGCATCCCGGACGCCCCGGCCGTGCGCGACCGCATCACCGAACTCCAGCGCCGGCACGGCGGACGGGACGAGGACGGCGAGGGCGGCGACGCGCCCGCGAGCGCCGACCAGTTGGCCGAACTGATCGAGGAGGTCCGCGCCACCCGCGAGGCGTTCGAACGGATCGAAGACCACCTCACCGACGGGACGGCCGACGACGACGACGATCAGTCCCGGACGAACGCCTCGTCGCCGTAGCGGTCGAGGATGTCGAGGAAGCCGGCGCGTTGCTGCCGGAGTTCCGGCGGCAGGTCCGCGTAGGCGTGATCGAACATCGAGGCCGGGTCGGCCTCCACCTCGGCGGCGGCCTCGACGACCGCGGCGACGTGATCCTCGACCGCCGCACGGATCTCCGCGTCGCGCTCGTCGTCCAGTCGGTCGGTCCGCCGGAGGAACGACTCGAACCGGTCCAGCGGGTCGCGGTCCCGCCACTTCTCCACTTCCTCCTCGTCCCGGTAGACGCTGGGGTCGTCGGCGGTGGTGTGGGCGCCGTAGCGGTACGTGACCGCCTCGATCAGCGTCGGTCGGTCCTCGTCCTCGTCGGGGTCGCGCGCCCGGTCGACGGCCTCCTTCGTCACCTTGTAACAGGCGAGGGGGTCCATCCCGTCGACGCGGACCCCCGCCATGCCGTACGCGTCCGCCTTCACCGCGATGGTGTCGCTCGCGGTCTGTCGCTCCACGGGCACCGAGATGGCCCAGCCGTTGTTGTTGCAGAAAAAGACCGTCGGCGTGTCGAACACGCCCGCGAAGTTCATCGCCTCGTGGAAGTCGCCCTCGCTGGTCGCGCCGTCGCCGAAGTGGACGACCGTCGCGCGGTCGTCGCCTTTCAGCTTCGACGCCCACGACATCCCGACGGCGTGGGGCAGGTGGTCCGCGATGGTGATGTTGAGCGGGAAGACGTGCTTGTCCGCGAGCGTCGCGTTCCCCGCCTCGTGGCCCATCCAGTACGACAGGTAGCCGGCGTCCAGGTCGCGGACCACGACCGCCCCGTGTTCGCGGTACTGATAGAGGATCCAGTCGTCGTCGGCCAGGGCGTACGTCGACCCCACCTGCGCGCCCTCCTGGCCCGCGCCGGAGGCGAAGGTGCCGAGGCGACCCTGTCGCTGAATGTTGATCGCCCGCTGATCGAAGTGACGGGTCAGGCGCATGTCGCGGTACATCCCGAGGAGCGTCTCGTCGTCGAGGTCCGGTACCGCGTCCTCGTCGACGGGGACGCCGTCCTCGTCAAGCACCCGGACGAACTCCCCTTCCTCGTAGTCCACGGTCAGTCACCCCGCGCGCGCCGTCGACCGTTCCGGTGTCGGTGACTCCGCCGTGGTCCTGGCCGTCCCTGCATACGTCGGTCGAGAACCTCCGCCGAGTAAATCTTACCGGAGGTGGGGCCGCAGGTCGTCGAGGGGTGGGAACCACAACGCCCCGTCCGCGCCCTCCTCGCCCGCCCCCGCCTCGACCACGCCCGGCCGAACCGCATCGAGGTCGGGCACCAGCGGCGAGTCGACGCGCTCCAGCCGTTCGATCCGGACCCCCGCGGCGACCGTCGAGAACGCCGGCACCACCAGGGTCGGCCGGTCGCGGGACGCCCCAGTCCGCAGGAAGCAGTCGCGCTTGCGCCCCGCGACGGTGATCGCGGGGTGGACGTGTCCGCAGACGTACCGTTCCGCGTCCGTTCCGGGGACCTCGTGCCCGTGACAGACGACGGTCCCGTCCGGGAGACGGTGGGCGTCGTGGACGGGGCCCGGCCAGGCGTCGTGGAGGCCGCCGTCGTGGTTGCCGGCGACCGCGACGGGGCGCGCCCCCGCCGTACGCACCAGGCCCGCCAGGTCCCGAAGCGCGTCGACCGCCCGGTCGGTCGGCGCGCCGAACCGATGGAGCAGGTCGCCGGCGAAGACCACCGTCGCGGGGTCGGTCGCCGAGATGGCCGCCGCCAGTCGGGTCCGGAGGTCCGCACGCTCGTCCAGCAACGGGCCGACGTTCGCGGCGTCGGCCCGGCCGACGTGGGGGTCGGCGACGACGAGCGTCGCCGTCGCCGGGAGGTAGGCCGCCCGGCCGTGGGTTCGGGGCGTCGGCACGGGGCGTTCA